>CAZELR010000041.1:0-37599 GCA_964513075.1 uncultured Anaerolineales bacterium | reverse complement strand
GGGTCTACACGGAAACCGTCGTCTGGCACTACCGGGTCTACCGGCACGCCGGCCATTGGCTGAGCCAGGGCGCCGCGGAGAAGTTGGGCGACTATTTCTCCGGCACGACCCTGCACGCGCATTCGCGCGACGCCGCACAGCAGGCGTTCTATAAAGCCTGCAAGACCGCCAGGGCCAACCGGGGCGCTGGGGGGCATTACCCGCACCGGCTGAAACGCTACCGCACGACGATTTGGAAGAACACTGGCATCCGTTTGCGGGACGGTAAGCTACTACTCGCCAGGGCGCGTGGGCTGGAACCCGTTGCCGTGGTCCTGCCTACCAACCTTGCCGGTCTGCCCGCTGCCGCTTTCTTGGAAATGCGGCTCGTCTACGACCGGGCGGGGCGGCGCTACCAGTGGCACGCCGTTATCGAGAACGGTGCGCTGCCCGCGGAGCCGCCTGGGGCCGGTCTTGCCGGGATAGACCTGGGCGAGATTCACCCGGCCGCGGCTACCGATGGCATAGAGGCGGTTGTATTCACGGCCCGCCAGCTACGCAGCGTACGCCAGTACGGCAACAAGCGAATGGCCGCACTACGGTCCAAGCAGGACCGGCTTGCCAAGGGCTCCCGTCGCTGGCGCAAACTACAGCAACGCAAGAGCCGTTTCCTGGCACAACAGCAACGGCGCACCAGAGACATCGAGCACAAAGTCGCGCGCGCCGTGGTGGATTGGGCCGTTGAGCGGCAAGTCGGCACGCTGGCCGTAGGCGACGTGCGCGCCGTGGCCGATGGCAAGCGGCTGAACCGCAAAGTTCAGCAGAAGATTGGCAACTGGTCCCACGGCAAACTGCGCGGCTACGTCGAGTACAAGGCCGCAGCAGCCGGCATCGCAGTCGAGCTAGTGGACGAGCACCACACGTCGCAGACCTGCCCGCAATGCGGCCACAGGCACAAACCCCAGGGGCGCGTGTATCGCTGCCCTGCCTGCGGGTTCTGTGGACACCGGGATTGCGTCGGCGCGGCGAACATCCTGTCTCGCTTCAAGTGCGGTGCAGTGGGGCGGGTGCTGCCGCCAGCAGGTACAAAGTATCGTCACCCGTTTGATGCAACGGGCAAGCGTAGTCGCCAGGACACGGCGCAAGTGGCTTTTGTCGGCGTACCTATCGGTGCGGCGACAAAAGAAGCCGCCGCCCTTCAGGGCGAGCGGAGTGTCACGTTGATCTGTCGGCTGCCGCCCGGCACCACCCAAAAGGGCAGCTCAAAGTAAGCCAGGTCAGGCGGCGGCGTCACCTGCAGGTCATAGAGGTTACGATACCCATAACCACTGGCTGGACTCCAGCGAAAGCCCCCCACGGTGGGGTGCGCCGAGGTCACTGCAAACGGCTGGCCTGGCGGCACGGGCACCTTGACGCCATCACACGTTTGCTTGATGACTTGTCCGTTCAGGGTGAGGATGCATGCTTCAAACTCGCCCGGGACAGCCACGGGGCCGAACAGCGCCGTCCAGCCCTGGCGCACACGGTCGAGCGACACCGCGTCACCCTCCCAGATATCCTCTCGACCATCGACAGGTCCGATCCAGGTCATGGTTCGGGCGCCGACATCATAGCGCCAGCAGGTGCCGAGACAATCGTCGGTTGCAGTCGTCAGAGCCCCAGGTGAGAGGGTGTTTGCGGATGTGGTATTTGCTGGGTCTGAGTCGGCGGAAACGATTACCGCTGGCAAGATCATGCTGAGAACCAGGACGACTATGTTGAGTCTGTTTTCTCGCCGCATGCGAACACCTCTGACAGGCCCCTCACCCACGCTCAGCTTTTGCCGGGAGTCTCCCGCCAGGCCAAGCCACTACCCTCAAACCAAAGTGATTGGCGGCCGGCCGCCAACCAGGCCGCCCATCCAGAGGGTTACCATGCCGGGATCGGTGTGTAACCCGGTGCCCGGCCCACCCCGTAAGCCCCAACACGCAGCGCCTGCCACTGCCTTCTAACGGCGGACACGGCCCCAAACACAAACAGCTGGCGACCGTCGCTTGCGCGCACAAATCGACCGCATCTCTCTGTGCGCGGCTCACTGCGAGCCCTAGCGCACCAATGTCATCACCGTCGCCAGACCGCGCGCCTGCACCACCACGTTAGGCTGTCCCGCCGACTCACCCTCCCCGCGCGTATGCGGCCGCACGAACGTGTACCCGTCCGGCACCGGGATGCTGAACTCCTCCGCGATCCGGCGCGCGTCCGCTGAAGCAGACCAACCCGCGTGCAGTGTCCGCAGATGCCCGCGCACCCCATGCGCCTGCCGAGCAATCACCTCCCGCTCCGCCGCAGCGCCCCACTCCCGCGGACCGGTCAGCACGATTCGCCGCGCAGGCAGCACCCGCACCGCTGGTCGGCCGGGCTGCACCGGCGCGGTCAACGCGGCGGGCGGCCGCGGCAGCCCGCGCCCACTCCCGTTGCGCGGCCTGATCACCGTCTCACCGGCCACACACAAATCGCGCCACAGCGCCGCCGCGGTCACCTCCAGCAGCGCACTCAATCGCGTCGCCTGACCGGCCACCAGCGTCGTGCGGTGCATCTCCGGCGTCCACCAATAGCCCGCGCTCACCTGGCCCCGACAGATCGGCAGAAACCACAACCCCTCCGGCTCCGCCCACACCCGCCACGCCTCGATGCCGTACTCCCGCAGCGGATACCCGTCCGGCAGCGCCAGCGTAAACCCGCCATGCGGGGCGTACACCGCAGCCTCAGCCGCCTCGCGCAACAGCGCCGTCACAATGCCCCGCTGCAGATCCAGCACTTCGGCCGGCAGCGGAGCATCGGCCAACGCAGCTGCATCAAGCAGCACCGGCGGCAACCGACCATTGAACAGATAGCGCGCCTGCTCAGCCGTCATGCCGTTGGCCTCGTACACCAGCAAAGTCGGCCAGGCGCTATCGAGGTGCTCACGGTCAAACTTGAGCGCAACCCCGCACGTCTCCGCCTCGCTCAGGCCGTCATGTTCCGCGCAGCCGGCCGCCAGCAGGATCAGATCGAGATACACCGGATTGTCAGCCCGCAGATGCGGCAATGCGCGCCGCGCGGCCGGCTGCCACAACCGCTGACCGTACTCCAGGAAGTGCAGCGCCCGCTGCAGCACGTTCTCCGGCACGGGGCGACTGGCCGGCAACAACGGCGCACGCTCGCACAATCTGGCGAGCGCGTACGGTCCGCTGACCGCAGGGTAGACAACTGAGGTAGCCGCCGTCAACGCCGCGCCGGCCAACGCCGGGACCCGGGCGAGTTGCGTCTGATCGAGGGTACTTAACGCCAGCCGAGGCGTTACTGGCTTCTCAGATGCGCGCAGCACATCTGGAGTGGCTTCATCCAGCAAAAGATGACCATACACCAATCGTACAAACACATCCTCGTACAAGCCAAAAAGGCCAACCGGATCCACCATCAACATGTTTCTCGGCAGGCTGCTGAATGGCCCTTGACCATCGAATGGCAATCTGTCCCACGTCATGCCACCGGAGCACACCGCGCGTGTAATATCGGCCAGCGCCAGCGGCCGATCCTCGGTGGACATCACCTCCAACTGTGCGGCAGCGCCGCTCAGCGAAAACTCAATCTGCATCGGCTCCCCCTTCAACCTTCAGTCTTGAACCTTTAATTCTGCACCGCTACATCACTCCGCCACACCAACCGTCCAGCGCGCCGCGGGTTGGCGGCGCGCTGGACGAAATAGCGGCGCAGCGTTCCGCGCTGCATCCGGCTGGAAATCGTGGAGAGCGACTTGCCGCTGATGCGAGCGGTCTCGACGATGGTGATCAGCTCGTCGCCCCCAGCCAGATGAGGCTGATGCTATGCTTTGACCGGTAGGTGTCTCCCAGAAATCACCAGGAACCGTGTGCGCCGCGCGGCCAGGAACGGCAAACAGATACGCCAGCACGGTCTGGCATGAGTGATGCATATGGTCGCTATCAGCCCTGGCGCGGTCGCCGAGCTAGGGCTGTGTCGGGCCTCCGGGTGCTAACAGGTCATAGCCGTGTCGCAGGAACGTGTTTGCCGTCGCCGCCTGCCACAATACAGGAACCAGCCCGCGGCGCTCGGCCAGGTAGCGCCCCCAGCCCAAGGTCTGTAGTGCCAGGTTCCACGAGCCTTTTAACTGGTTCCACACAACTCCGGTTGGATCACAAGTCGTCCCAGCTGCAAACTGCGCACTTTCCACGTTGTTCAGCGGCGTGACGAGGCTACTCTCGCTGAGCCAGGCCCACATCCGGAGTGCCGCGTCCGGCTGGAGGGAGGCAATCAGCGCTGCGGAATGCGGAATTGTCACCGGCGTCCCCAACAGTGCTGAACCATCATTGGCTGTTGCAAAACGTCCGCCTAGGCCGAACGCCTGATAGATGCTCGCCGGGGCTACCAACGATGGGTCCGGCACCTCGGCGGCTGACAGTCCAAACAGACCGAGTTGGGCCAAGCAGGAGGCTGGATATTGAGTCGGGTAATAGCGGATCTGGCGGTCTGCGGCCGCTGTTCGGTACGCCGGCCAATCGGTGCCCCAATAATCTAGCCCCGACGATGGGGGCACGAAGAGCCAGGCCAGCTCGTCAATGAAGCCTGAGCCGTTGGCTGTGGGCGGTGTTGGGTAGGTCATGGACGCGACCTCATGTTTAGCGCTGGCATAGGCTAATTCCACCAGCCAGCTTTCTCCGCCGAAATTATCCCATGCATAGGGCAGCAACGCTCCGTCGTAGGTGTAGCCATGTGAGACCCCTCCCGGCAGCCGAAGAGCATCCCATTCGATGGCTTCCAGCATCGCTTCCGTGCCAGACGTATCCAGCCCCAAGGCCTCCTGCGCGATCAGCAGCCCGATGGCAGCGATCACCGTGTCTATCGAGGACCACTCGGTGCCCCAGACGATCTCAGGCGCACCTGCCGTAGACGTCCTGGTCCAGTGCGGCCACAGGCCGTGGAAGCGCGGCAGGTCGAGTAACAACGTGTTGCTGATGGTGTTCACGATTTCGATCGCGTCGGCGTGCGCGACGATGCCGAGCTGT
The DNA here is from genome assembly GCA_964513075.1 of uncultured Anaerolineales bacterium. Taxonomy (GTDB): domain Bacteria; phylum Chloroflexota; class Anaerolineae; order CG2-30-64-16; family CG2-30-64-16; genus DAOUBP01. The sequence continues at coordinate 32,578 of CAZELR010000041.1, read as the reverse complement.
TCAGCCTGAGCGGTCGCAGCCGCCAGGCTGCCGGCGGCCTGCACCGCGTCGAATTCGCCGCTGGCATCCCTCGCCTTGTCGCGCACCAGTCCTGTCTCTGGGTTCCAGTTGTGCAGGAACTGGCCGTAGCTCCAGACGAAGGCAGCCGTGGCCGTGTCGGCGATCCGGGTGGTGGCAGTGAAGGCGAGGCTGTCGAGGACCACGAAGTCACCCGGCGCCGCGCGATCCAACACCCACACCAGTTCGTTGATGGCGTTCAGGTCCGCTAGAGCGACGCGCACAACCTGCGCGTCGCCGGTCAAGACGACTTCGTTGGTCCAGCGCAAGGCGCCCTGGTCCTTGAGCTCCAGCCGGAAAGCCCGGCCTGGCGTACCGGCCGCAAGCCGAGCGGTGATGCCGGTGATTCGGCTCTGGTAGAATGGCTGAATCTGCGCAGGCAGGACCGCCAAGAAGTTGATGGGCAGTTCCTCGCGCCGCGGATGGTTGAGGCTCAACCACCCGCCGCCCCAGGTGGTTCCGGCCGCGACAGTAGTGGTGACCTGGCCTCGGCCCCAGGTCAGGACGCTGTTATTGACGGTCCCACGATCGCCATCCAGGCGGTTGAAGGCGTAATACGTCTCTCCCTGGTACCGCTGCGGGCTAAAGTCATCCACCATGATGCTGAGCGCCGTCGTCGGTGAAGATTGCCGCGCGACCAGCGGCAGGTAGACCTGCTTCCCCCCCAGCGCCAGGCCGACGACCACCGGATCGTGATCCGACGCCCGGAACTCGTCGGCGGCATACAGGCTGGCCTGCTGGCCGGCCGTCTTGTAGTCGGTGTTGTAGTCGAGCACGCTCGGCTCGTCGGCGTTGATGTGATACTCGACTGCGCCCTTGACCTGCCCCACCAGTCTAGCCGACGCCAGCGCGTAATCCAGGTAGCCCCACTGGCCGTCGAAGACGTAGCCGTAGGCGTCCTCGCCGCCGTACTTGTGCACCAGATTCGTGTACCCCCCCGTTTCTATGGTCCGAATCGGGTCTTCCCGGGCATACGAGTTAAGGTCGCCCATGATCAGGACCTCAGTCTCGCCGGTGCCGGTCGGGTCGGTCGCCAGCCAGGCCAGCAGCGCAGCCGCGGCGTTCGTGCGCACGACGCTGCAGTTGCCCTGACCGTCGCCGGCGTCAGGAATATCGCAGGCGCTGCCCTTGCTCTTGAAATGGTTGGCGAGCACGATGAGGCGCTCGCCGTTCGTCTGCGCAAAAGCCTGCGCCAGCGCGGGCCGGTTGCGAGGCGCGCTATCCCCGCCGTTCACGAAGGCGGCCGAGTTGAGCGCCGCGGTTGTGCCCACCGGCGTGACGCGAGCCGGCTGGTAGAGCAGCCCGACCTTGATCGCGTCCGTGCCCAGCGCGTTGACCTGACCGGCGCCCGCGTCGGCGTCGATGAAGGCGTACGTGCCAGGCGCGGTCGCCGCGTTGAGCTTGGCGACCAGGGTTTGGATGGCGCTGTCCGGGCTGTAGCCGTCGTTCTCGATCTCGCTGAAAGCGATGATGTCGGCTTCGGTCTGGATGATGGCCGCCACCGTCTTGGGCCACTGGCGGTCGAACTCCGCCTGCGAGTCAGCCCCCCGGCAGTCGGTGGCTGCACCGCCCACGCCGTTGGTGCAGCCCGCGCCAAACGTGTTGAAGAAGTTGAGCAGGTTCATACCTGCAACCTTCAACGTTCCGCTGGGATCGGTCACGGCCGCGGGCCGCGCGTTGGCCGGCTGGAAGTTGGGCGACTTGTTGGGCGTAGCGTCCGGCGGCCGCACCCGATAGGCGTTGCCGCTGGCCGCGTTGCCCGACCAGGTGTAGGTCAGCACGCCTTGCTAGCCCGTCACCGTGTCGCCCCCGCGCAAGGTGTTCGTGGCGCTGAGCGGCTGGCCGTTCCGGCCGAACGTGATCGGATCGGGGTTCTGGCTGTTGGACGCGTCGTCCACAATGATGCGGTTTAGATCGTTGGCTGCCTGCAGCGCCAGCGCGGGCGCGCCCGGATCCGTCACGGCCGTGGGCTGCTGCAAGCGCGCGCCGGACGACAGCACCACCTGACCGAAGCGGCCCAACTGGAAATGCTCGGTGACGTAGAGGGGTTGCGGCAGATAGACCAGCATGCCTTCGTAGCGTTCGAGATAATCGGCGCTGGGGAAGGGCAGGGTGACACTAATCACCGGCAGGGGCTGCGGGCCGGTCACTTCGCACAGCTCCACCCGCGTCGCGCTGATCTGGGTCTGGCCCTGGTACTCGGCCACCGTCCCGGTCACCTGGACGACCTGGCCGGCGTTAACCCGATCCGCGTTGTCGCCCTCGAAGATGAAGATGGCGTCCGACGTGGCCGGGTTGTCGTCATCCGTCGCGTCCGGGTTCTGCACGTAGAAGCCGCGCAAGGCCGGCGACGGCCCCTCGTAATCGCCCACCACCACGCCCTGCACGGTCTGTGTGCCGCCGTAAGCCGGGTCGAAAACCGCGCCGGCGCTTTGGATCAGGCCGATGGGGGTGTCAGGGTCCGTGCACGTCAGGCCTGGAGCGGCGGTCGTGAAGCTGAACACGTAGTCGGCGGCCAGCGGATCGGGCGCGCCGTCGTTGTCGGTGACGCCGGCCGCGTGCACTGTGACGACGCAGGTCGTGTCGTAGGGCAGATCGGCGGCGGGGCGCAGCAGCACAGAGACCGTGTCGCCGGCGGGCAGGCCGCTGAAGGTGATGGGCACACCGGCCGGGCACGCGATGCTGATCGCGTCAACCGTGACATCCACGGCCTCGCTGAAGGTGAGGGTGATGTTCGCGGTCGCCGGCACGGCCGTGGCCCCGTTGGTCGGCGACGTGCTGGCGACGGTGGGGGGCACGTCGGCAGTCGGCACCGCCCGGTTGGCCGCGCCGGGCGTATTGTAGGCCTCGCCCGGGACCGGCGTGCCGGTGTAGCCGGGGATGCCGGCCAGGTCGAAATCGTTGCGCACCCAATCGGCGGCCGTACCGGTGTCGGCGCCGTCCGGGATGCGCGAGGCGCCGCCCGGCGCGAAATCGCTCTGCCCGTCGTAGTTCGGGCCGAGGGCCGGCGATCCGTAGGTCAGGTCGCCGGCCCCGCCATCGTTGACCGCCACCGCGTCGACCAGCGTCTCCCAGGGGGCGCTGTCCAGCACGCCGTCGTCGTTCGTGTCGAGATCGGCGCCCAGCGCGCCGCTGAAGTTCTTGACCAGCAGCAGGGTGAGCGTGCCGTTCTCCAGGGTGTTCGCGGCCAGGTTCGCCAGCCAGAAGCCGGCGGCGTCGGCTGTGCCGGCCGCGATAACCTCATCCACCGTCCCTGCATTGGATTCGCCGTCGCCTTCGAGCTCCAGCACAGTGTAAGCACTGTAGTCGGCGCCGGCCGTCCCGAAGAGCTCAACATACTCCACATCAGTGCCAGTGGTCGAAGCCGAGAATTCGTTGATCACTGGCTCCGCCACCCGCGGCGTGCCGGTCACGAGGATATCATCCACCCCGACCCACTCGTCGTTGCCGGCGGCGTTCGTGGTCATGATGCGCAGCTGCACCTGGGGTTGGTTGTCGGCGGCCGTGGGCAGCACGACGTCCACCGGTGTGACCTGCGTGGCGGACCCCCCGGTCGTGGCATCGGCCACGTAGGCCGCGGCCACGTTACTGAAGTTGCCAGTCGCGCCTATCCGGTAGTGGAGCGCGACCTGCTGCACGGCGTTATCCGCTGTGTCATCCAGATCGCGCAGGTTGTACTGCACCCGGATGTCCTGGAAGCCGGTGGTGTTCAGGTGGAGCAGCAGATAGGGCGCGTCGGCAGTGCCCGAGCCGTTGAGCGCAACCGCCGGATCGGCCAGCTCATACTCGGCCACGCCGCCGGTCGTCAGGCCCGGGTCGGTCTGGTTGGCGATGACATCCACCACGCCCGGCGCGTCAGCAGCCAGGACCGTCTGCGGGTCCACGCCGGTGCTCGACGTCAGGTTATCGCCCCGGAAGCCCAGGACGCCAGGCACGCCGGACCAGTCGTCGGTGGTGGTGATCAGGCTGGTGTTGGTCCAGGTCTCTGAGAAGGGCAGGGTCTGGTAGCTGGCGTCTGCGGGTTCGCCGGCCACGGGCAGGCCGGGCAGCAGCAGGAGACTGGCGATCAGGAAAACGAGGAGAAACTGCTTCATCGGAACCTCCATCACAACTGAGAGCGGGCGGCTCAAGGCGCCGGTCGCGCACCCGTACTGCACAGGGCTGAAGGCCCTGTCAGTGCTGGATTCGGCTGAGCCAGTTCCGTGTGCAAGTGCAGCGCCAAACACGGCGTTACCCCTGTATCTGCCTGCCGACCAGGGCCGTGTGCGGGCGCTGGCCGAAACTCGGGTGGCGCAGCGTTCCCAAACCACAGCTGTTCGCGATACAGCCCACGAAGGTGGGCTGCGCCGGTGGCATGGGCAGGCCCTTTGGCGTAGATGGTCGTGAATCGCGCCGCCAAGGGCGTCAGGTGGACGGCGATAGCAGGCCTGCTTGGTACACTTTGCGAATGCCGTGAAAATACGTCAGCGCAATCCCCTCAGCGCTGTGATGTTCGCCAGGATAGATTTCGGTGATCAGGCTTAGGCCGGGATAGTTCCCTTGTTCCAGGAAAGCGACGAGCTGGTCATAGAAGGGAAGCATGAAGTCTTCCAGCTCGCACACGGACAAATAGAGCTGGATTGGGTCGTGTGTTTGCCGTGCCGCCAACTGCTCAGCATGCTGGATCAGATACGGATATGCGATATAGAAGTCGCCGCTGCCACAGAGATACCGCCGAAAGGCGTCCGGTCGATGGAACAGGGTATAGAGCACAAAGAAACCGCTTGACGAATAGCCATACAGACAGCGATCTGCCGGGATGGTCCGGTAGTTGGCTTCGATGAAGGGGATCATCTCCTGGGTGAGAGCGTCCAGGAAGAGATTTGCACGAGCGTCCGCCGGCGCCTCGGCAACCTCGGGTACTTTGAAGTCACGTTCCCGCAACTGAAGCATCTGAGCATAACTTTCCATATCGTAGCCGATACCCACGACAATCACTTCCGGAGTGCCCAGACACAGGCGCTCGATGTGGGTCAACCCGGCGGCCATGCCGAAATAGACATCGCCGTCCAGGAGGTAGATCACGGGGTACGCCTGATCGGACGTGGCGTAACTCTCCGGCAGCGCAACGGACAGGTGATATTCCTGGCCAACGGTGGCACAGAACAGGGTCCGTTCTTCGGTATCGAACAAGCTTCTACGCGGGAAAGATCTGTCCATGAGAGCCTTCTATTTGGTGTGCAAGGACACGATGAACGATGATGATCAGTACCATCATGGCAGGGTAGCCGTGGGAGTACGGCCAAGACTGGTCCTGTTGGGAATGTGTTACGCCGCAGCCTTGAAGCGCTCAAAGCGCCACTGCAGCGCCGCGCGATTCGGCCACAGGTTCTGTGCTTGCGGCAGAGTCAGTACGGTCCCGTGCATCTGCTGTAAGCCGTAGCGCAAGACCGGCCCGTCGCTCTCCTCAAGCACATCGTGGCGCACGTGCACTGAGTAGTCCGGCGCGACCCCAATGATGAAGCTGTCGAACGCGGCGTGATGGAGCTTGCACAGCGCAATGCCGTTGGTAATGCTCGGTTCTCCTGCGGGGTCGCTGTCCGGAATGATGTGCGCCGCGTCGAGCAGCTCTTGATGCCGCAGTCTACAGAGCGCACATTGGGAGCGATAGGCGGCGATCACCCGCTCGCGGAACGAGCGTTGGTGCAGACGCACGCGCGTGGTCGCCGTGACGTAGGCGCGCCGGGCCGTCACCCGGTCGTCGTCGAGCGCTCGCTCCATGGGTTGGGCCGCGTAGGCTTCATCATCGACCGCCACGCGAAAGGCCAGGCCGGCCTGATCGTCGCCGACAATGTAGACGGGCCAGACAGCCAGGTACTTGCCCGGCACGATCCCATGGAAGTACACGAGCGGCCGCTGGATCGCCATGGCGCGGCGGAGGCCTTGGTTGTCCGGGTGCAAGGGGTCTGTTCCCCGGTACCGGTAAGACAGGAAGCCATCAGGGCCAAATGAGTCGTGGTAGGGACCCTGCGGCGTGGTGGTAATGCTGAGGGGCAGATCCATCAGCCGAGGCTTGAAAATGCCCTGGGGCGCAACTAACGGGACACGTTCGTCCTGGAACTCGAATCCTTGCTGGAGTAACGTGCGCGGGAGCACGTCGCCGTGGATCGCTGTGGCTTCGCTGAGCCAGCGGAAGGCGGCGAGACGGATGGTGGTGTCGAGGTGTGCATTCATACTCCGCTGCTCCTTGAGGGCATCGGCCCTTCAACCTGGCCTGCCAGCGATTCTAGCGCACGGCTTCCCCTGTGCCAAACTATCCAACCTCAGATAGCAGCACTTCGTTCATCCTCAACCGGATCCTCAAACCACGGTGACATGACCGGCAGCGGCCAGACCCTGAGCATGTCCTGTCCCGGACACGCCAGCACCAACGCTGGCCGCGCCCGGTGCCAGTCCAGGGCGCACGGCCCGATGTCGTGGACGATGGCCCCCGGCACAAGCTCGTAGCCTAACGCCTGCCAGGCGAGCACAAAGATCGCCACCATGAGAATCACGTTTGTGATCGCAAAGAGCCGGTCGGCCGGTTGATTGTTCACGAGCCGTTCCCCAATTCACATGTTCAGCCCAGCCAGCAGGTCTGCCACCTGGTCGAGCACGCTGCGGCGCTCGCCGGTGTCCACCACCCCATCTGCCTGCTGAGGCACGACTAGCTTGCAGCGCGGGCATTCACCGGCCGCGTTCATCACGAAGCCGCAGATGCCGCAGGTGTAGGTCGCTGGCTCAGCCGCGCCCGCCGGCGCGATGATTAGCACCAGGCGCTGGTCACGGTAGTGGGCCAGGTATTCGCTCAAGTCAAGGTCGCCAAGCTGCCAGCCGCCGGTTTCTGAGGGATAGCGCAGCGCGCCCTGCAACACGTCCGCGCCGATCTCCTGTGCGATAACGGCCAGTTCACCGGCGTTGACCGGCTCCACCATATCTGCCTCCTAATCCCACCGGTTCACCAGGTTGCCGGCCGCATCGTACAAAAGCGCCGCATCCGGGTCGCTGTTGCTCCACACCGCCCCTCGGCTGTGCCCGAAACTCAAACCACACCACTCCGTATGCACTTCGTTCGTGTACACCCGGCACACTTGCTCGGGCTGCATCACAAATCCCTGCGGGAAATAAAACACCTGCCCAGTGTCGCTGCCGCGCCGCTCGCTCTCCAGCCGCCAGCCCGTCATTACCTGCGGAGTATCCCCCACGTTCTTGATCTCCACGTACTCGTCCGGCTCTTGCTGGCCGGCTATCCCGTCGCGCAACATCCCCGTGATCTGCACCCGGCCGCTCCCAGTTGGCGCCACCGACCTAACGGTTGCCGCTGTCGGCGGCGCAGGCGCCAGCGTTGGAATCACCTTGGCCACCGCGACGTTCGGCGCATTGGTCACCAACTGTCCAAATATCCACGCCCCGCCGGCCAGTTGATACCACGCCCCGCCCCCATCACGCGCCACGATCTGCAACGCCTGGCCGACCGTCACACTACCGATCTGCGCATACGCCGTGCCCGGCCCGGCGCGCAGGTTCGCATTCTGGGTCGCCCGCGGCGCGGTGGCCCACATCCCGCGATGGGCTGCCTCCGCGCCCTGCTGCTGCGTCTCCAGCAGCGTCTGATACCGAGTGTCCGGCGGATACGCCTTGGCGCGCGCGTAACCCAACCGCACCAACTCCGCGTTCACCATCACATCGCCGACCCAAACATACCGCAGCAGCCGCCCATACCGATCCATCTCCGAGACATCCTTTTCCAGTCGCACAGTCTTCCCGCTCACCAGCGCCGCGTTCTGCTGCTGCGCCGTCTCGCCCTCCGAGCTACCCATCTCTGGCGTATCCATCCCGATGTAACGCACTGGATAATCCTGCCCCTGCATGAGCACATGGATCGTATCTCCATCGGTGATCTTGACGACTTGACCTTCTTCCATCGGAGCCGCGCTTGGGGCGGAAGTGACTGTGGGCGGCAAAGATGTGGCGGTAGATAAAGGCAAGCTCGTCTCGGTGGAAGTTGGAGTCGCAGTCAGCTCCGGGTTGGGGGTCACACTCGGAATCTGCAGAACAGTGGCCGGCCGAGTCTCGGTCGGGCTGACTGCCAGGGCAAGGGAGGCGCCCCGCTGCAGATCGGCTTCTTCCGTCGCAGACTCAAGCTGCTGGCCGGCGACAGCCGTGGGCGTGCCCGACACGCCACCGCCCGCCAGGCTGCCCAACCACACGACAACGCAGAGGCACAACAGCAACAAACCGCCGATGCTGCCGGCAATCAGGGCCGGCATCCTCCCCGCCCCCTTCAACCTCAACACCGGCAAAGGCGTGCCGCTGCCGCGGGATACGCCACACACCGGGCACTCATCGCCCCTGGCAGGTAGTATCGGCCCCGCATAACCGCACCGGCCGCAGCGTTTCAGCGCGCTATCACGGTTCCTGCTCACTGGCGGCCCCCTTTGCCCTGCGTTCCGGATCCCTTTATTGCGCTCTGAGATCCCTGGGCCTCCGCCTGTCGCTGCATCTTGCGCACGTCATGCTGCTGGCGCTGAAGCTCCGCTATCTGCCCTTCCACCTCCCGTAACGCAACCCCTGCCCGATCCAATTCCGCCTGTGCTTCCTTCAAGCCTGTCTCTGCCTGTCCGCGCCGAGTAACCAGATCGCCGCGCTGCGCCTCGACATCCCCCAGGCGGCCCTTCCCTTCCAAAACCTGCCGCCGCCACTGCACAGCATCCGCCATATCTGCGATAACAGCCTGCGCCAAGGTGCTAGAAGCACTATCACGAACCGTGATCACTAGGGACTCGCCGTCTCGGCGCGCCCCGGGCCAATAACGACCGATCAATGGGAGACCGGCGCGCGCTGGGAGCACAGAGTGCCCGATATCAATATCAACGATGTCGCGCAACGCAATTTCCGCTCGACCATGCCACCCCGCAAATTGGAGCGCCTCGTTGCCGATCGTAATCGTCCCATGATCCAGGGCCGCGCCGTTCAGGTAAATGCCTTTCGCCTTGAGGCGGACCTCGCGTGCCATGCCGCGCATCTGCCGCTCGATATCATCCAGCGCACGACGGCGATCCGCCACGATCTGCTTAGCACGGACCTGTTCGTCACGCGCCTGGTGATGATTGGGCTCAAGCTCGCGTTCAAGCTGCTCCAACTCACGCAACTTTCCAGCTTGTTCAGTTCCGGCTCCGCTCTGACTTGGCATCCCTCATCCCCCTCCGCGTTGGCGCCGCTTCCCGCGCCCCTCCGGTGCCACACCCATCTAACATGCGATCCGCCCGCCCTCTAGCCTTGGCATGCGCACCCTGGCGGCTGATGACACGTCTTGCTCCAGGAAATACATGAGTTTCCGCATGCCTTACTGTTGCGACAGACCTTGCAACAACCGGGTGATACCGGAGGCGCAGGATTGCCGAAAAGCACAGGCGCCGGAGTTGCAGTAGGTGGCCGCCGCGTCGCCGTGGGCGGAGGCGGTGTTGGAATAACACGCGCTACAGGCACATTAATCGCGGGGTACAGCACCAGAAACGCCGCGATCCACGCACCGCTCCGTAGTCGATACCAATCGCTCCTGGTAGTGCGTTCGATAATATCAAGCTTCTGCCCCGCAGTAACCGAACCGACAACGAGGTAATTCGTCCCGGGACCGCTTCGCAAATTCGCGTTCTTTGCCGCCACCGGCTGAGGTGTAGGCGTAACCGTTGGCTTGTGCGTAGCCGTGGGCTCCGGTGTATCTGTGGCAGTCGGAGGCAATCCCTCCGGCGTCGGCTCAGCGGTGTTCGTTGGCTCCGGGACTTTCGTCCAAAGATCAGCGGCCTCCGTGGCAGAGTCCACAACTGTTACAACGACCTTAGGTGCTGGAGCAAAGTTCACAACTGTTGCAGCAACCGTAGGCGTCGGCGCAGGCACGCTTGTAGGTCGAGCCAATAACGCTCCAAAACCAACCAGCGCGGCCAATCCCACCCCACCAACGATGCCGAGACGCGACCACTTACTGCGATTCGCCAATGCCGGTCGCTGCCCAACCGCCACCGGATCAGGATTCGACTCCCCGCGAGACTCCGCAATAGCTTGTGCTGCCCCCGCTACGACAGCGGCAGGTGCTGATCCTGACCCTGTCAACGACCAACGATCCAACGTCCCGTACACCCGGTCGACTAACCGCTCACCTGCTGCAATCTCACGATCATATGCGGCGATGACCTCCTGGCGCAGCTTTGAGTCTTCCCGCAGTTCCGCTTCAGCCTCCATCGGAAAAGCCCCCGCTTGCCTCGGCCTACCGCCCTTCACTAAACGCTCCCACACGTCGAGAAGCTGCTGCATTTGTTGCTCACGCTCAGCACGCAGCCTGCGCACAAACGCTGTGGAGCTCTCCAACACCTCGCGCAGAGCTTCCTCAGTGCTCGCTGCTGCCAGGCTCTCATTCAGCCGTTTGGTTTCGGCGATGAGAGACGTTTCTAGCCGTTCAACCTGGTCCGCATCGCTCATGGGGCATCTCCAATCCGACAAAAACCGCAACCCGCTAGATGAACGTCAGACTCGACCAATCCTGAGTCTCCAACACCAACCGCCGCGTTCGACCGTAGGTCACCTTACGCGCACTCCTGTCACATCTCGACTCGCCTAAACGTTCCCTGCTCTACCAACCGTCTCAAATGCTCCGCCACCCTCTCCGGGGATACCCCACCGTAGACCATCACCCCCAACTCCATATTCAGTGTCATGGCGTACTCGGTCAAGTTCGCACTGGACACGAGCATGACGCACCCGTCGGCGATGGCAACCTTGGCGTGCAGCGAGCCGTGCCGGCCGTCCGTGGAGCGCGGGCGTTTATCCAATGGCCAGACGTAGATACGTGCTCGCTGCTGCACCTCGGCGCCGAACGCGGCCAGGGTATTGTATGCAATCCGGCCTTCGCTGGCATCCGGCGTTTCCAGGTAGAGTGAGATCGCCACACCGCGACTCGCAGCGCGCACCAGGGCTTGGGCGATGGCCTCGATGCGATAGACGGCGAAGCTGACGATATGCAGGGTCTCTTGCGCGCTGTCAATGAGCTGGAGCAGCGCCTGATCGGTGCGGCGCAGCGGGATCAGCCGACTGTCGGGGCCGGTCCAGACCAGCTCCAGGCGTTCCTGGCTGCGCTCCGCTTCGACTGCCTGCGCCGCGGCGGAGAGCGCCAGCGCCACGCTTTGGTCGCTCAGGGTGGGCGCCGTAGCCTGCCAGAGGTCTAGGAATGCGCTGACCTGTTCCCGGATGGCGGGCTGTGGGGCCGCGGCCAGGACGGCCAGCCGCCGCCGTGGCCAACTCAGGTGGTCCGACCCGTCCAGGGCAGTCACCAGGGCTGCGACAAGCTCCGTGGGAAGGTCGGCTACCAGCCGCTGGATGGCTTGTGCCAGGTTGTCTCGTATCGTCATCGGCCCTCACTGCGGCAACCGCGAGGGTTACCCCTACTCGAAAAACGCGAGATCGTCGCGTTCGACCGTCGAGACTAACAGCGAGCGGTCCAGGTACTTGTTGCCGCGCTCGCAGGAGGTCTCCGGCGAGAACAGGCAGGCGTGACAGGCCGCGGCGTGCAGCGTTTGGCCGGTCTGGGTCGGCGCGTGTTCGGCGCAGAGAGGGTCGCTGGCGCACAGGCGCATGGCTTCCAGGGCCGCGCTGATATGACGTTCAAGCGTCGCGGTCTCGCCCAGGCTCACCAACCCGCCCAGGGTGCCTTCGCTGTCGGGCGCGGAGGTGTAGATCAGCACGCCGGCCATGGGGCCGCCCTCAACCTCCGCAGGCCGGGAGTAGATGCGCTCGCGCAGACTGGCGGCGGCATAGCCGCATTCCAGGGTTAGGGTGCGCATAAGCGCATGCGCGAAGGTGTGGAGCAGCGCATAGCGCAGGCCGGGGAAGCCCTCGTCGGGCGGTTCGATACCCCGTGCGCGGCGCCACTGCTGGTGCGCGGCAAAGAAGTCGAGTCCGCGTTCGTGGACCGCCGGGCGGTCGAGCCACTTGACAAGCGGCGTCTCATCGAACGCGATGAAGATGCCCTCGCCGCGCACCTCGGCAGCCGGGACCCAGGTCGGCGCGCTGCGCGCCAACGGCGCAGGATCTCTTTCGACGCGCTGATCGGGGTCGCCCAACTCGCCTAGGGATTCCAGCCGCGTGAAGCCCACCAATGCGCGCGCCTCGCGCAGCCGCTCGGCCAGAACTACCTGTGAAATCAGGGATGCGTAGCGGTTCGGGGGTGTCACCGGCCGCAGGCGGAAGTCCTCGCCGTTGAGCGCGGGATTGTAGTGCGTGAAGACGGCCCATTCGGGCGCCTTGAGGTCGGGCTCTGCGTTGGGCGCGGGGATCTCGCCGGCGTCCTGCCGGCGTTTCACCTGGATGGCGGCCCAGATCTCGGCATCGCCGAACTGGGCCAGCTCGCCCAACTGGCCGAGGGTCCGCATGAAGCCGAGGATATTCTCCGCGGTCACTGCGCCGAGGATTGCCCAGTTCTCGGCGACCAGGCGGGGCAGTCGCTCCGTGGCGACAGGGATGGCGATGGTGCTGTAGACGACTGCGAACCAGGTGTTGGAAGCGCCCAGGATCAGGGTGCGCGTCGGCAGGTCGCAGCCGTTGGGGTCAAAGTCGCGCAGATGCGGCCGGCGGCCGCGGCAGCGGGGCAGCTTGTCGGCGTTCTCGCGACCGAAGGCCTGGGCCAGGTAGCGCTGCGCGCCGCAGGTTTCGCACCGGACGGCCAGATCGCGCGCTTCGCCCGACGCGCCGAACTCAAAGAGGCGCAGTAACGGATGCCCCAAGCAGGGCTGGTTGTTGTGGACGAAGGCGACCCACGGAAAGTCGTCCAGGTGGCCGTTCTCGCAAGCGATGAGGATGCGCGCCGGTACGACCTGCGGGTGCTTGCCCTTGTTGCAGTTTTCGTGCCGGTAGGCGGTGCGGTCCGGGTGATAGGGCGCTTCCTTCAACTGGAACAGCCCTGAGCTCAGCGGCGCCAACAAATCGCAGTCGGGGCACACCATCCAGCGCGGGAAGGTGGCGACGGGCACGCCGATCAGGTTTTCCTGATCGAACGGGTCAGGGCGTGGGCCGGCTTCCGGGCTGGTCGGGGGCGTCAGGAGTTTGCGGACTTCGGGTAGCTCCCAGCGCACCGCGGCGAGCAGGCGGTCCTCGATGATGGGCGGCGCGTATTGCGGATCGGTCGGCCAGTCTTCTAGCCCGGTGACGATGACCGAGATATGCGGCAAGTCGAGGATGGCGCCGACGCCGTAAGTGTAGAGAAGCTGGCTCGGCCGGATATCGCCGACGCGGGTGGGGTTCGTTTTCACGCTGTCGCCTCCTCGCCGCCGGGGCCGCGGCCGGGTTCCCAATCCATCCCATGATCGCGCAGCACCAGCGCGACGGTCGGTTCGACGTCGCGCAGGGAGTTCAGGCAGGTGAACAGGTCGCGGCCGAGGTCGGCTGGCTGGTGCAACAGGCCGCGGGTGCGGCCATCCTTGCGCGGCTCATAGCCGAGGATCGCGCCGCCGGTGACCGCGCCGGCGCGGCTCAGCCATTCGTCGATCCGCTGCTGCACCATCTCGTCCACCAACGCTTCATCGGCGACGCTGCCCTTGACCAGGCCGGCGCGGCGGCGGATGGCCTCGCGGCCCTGCTGCACGTAGGGATGCTGCCGCACGATGCGGCCGGCGCCCGGGTTGTCGTTGAAGTCGTCGCCCGGCAGCCGGATCAGCGACGCCAACACCCCCGTGAGCCCGCGATCCAGGGCGCGCGGCGAGAAGGGGGTGACCGAGAGCGCCTCCACCTGGCGGTAGAACGTGGCGTGGTAGTGCTCGAACCGCTCGTAGTGGCTGAGATCGCGCGGGCGCGCCCAGTTGTACACGGTGCAGACGATGCCAGGGAAGGCGCGGCCGACGCGGCTGGTAGCCTGGATGTATTCGGCGGTGGCCTTCGGCTGACCGGCGACCACCATCAGCCCCAAGCGGTTTACATCCACCCCCACCGAGATCATGTTGGTCGCCAGCACCACATCCAGCGGCCAGCGGGCCACACTGCCCTTGGGTGCGTCCATCCCTCGCTTGCGTTTGCGCTCGGCCGTATCCTGGGGATCGAAGACTACCTCCAGCCGATCCAGGATGGCCGGGATGTCGGTGGCGTCCTTGCGCGAGGTCAACTCTTCGACCGAAAAAGGATGGATATAACGCCGGGCCAGGCCGCGCTGATCCATGTGTTCCAGGCGGGTGCGGATGGCATCTTCGACCACGCGGCGCAGGCCGCCCAGCTCGCGCATCGCGTTGAAGTAGCCCACCAGCGTCATCCAGGGGTCGGCGGCCGCGCCGTATTGTTCATACAGCACCTGGCTAGCCGACATGAACGCGGCGTAGGCGCGAATCAAGATCGTCTTGAGCCGCGTGCCGGGGCTGCAGAGGCCCAGGTAGAGCCTGCCCGGCGTCGCATCGGCGGAGGCTGCGCGGCGGGCAAAGAAGCTGTCGTCGGCATCGAGGCCGGGCGGTGGGAAGACCGCTACGCGGCGCAGGAAGACGTTGTGCACCTGCTCGCGCGCCCGGCGAATGGTGGCGGTCGAAGCGAGGATCTTGGGCCGCACGCGCTGACCGTCGAGGTCCCACGAGCACAATTCATCCACTGCGGTCTCGTACAGGCCGACCAGGGTGCCGAGCGGCCCGCTGATCAGGTGCAGCTCGTCCTGGATGATCAGGTCGGGCGGCCGCAGGGGATCGATGGCCTGCGTCTTGACCGCGGGGAACGTGCCGCGCTTGGGATGGCTGTCGCTGTCCTCGATTTCGGGCGAACGGAAGCCGTGACGCGGGCAGAGGCCGTCCACCCGGCCGAAGAGCATGGCGGTGGCACCCTTCCAGGGCATCTGCGCGAACTTATCCACCGTGGCGATCAGCAAGCTGGGCAGGCGGCGGTAGATCTCCTCGTCCACCACCACGGCGGGGATGCCTTCGCCCGGCGATTGGCGGAAGCTAAACGGGCATTGGCCCAACGGGTCGCTGCAATACTGGAAGGTACGGCCGCGGCCCGCCTCGACCGTCTCCACCTGGATGTTTTGGCCCGGATGGATCGGCTTGCCGCACCACGGGCAGTTGGTGAGTTGATGCGGCGTGCCGCCGCCGCCCCAGCCGATGTCGTGGGCGTTCTTGATCGCTTCGGCGGCATCCTTGGTCCAGTTCGGCGTGCTGCGTTGGCCCACCCACAGGCCGATGCGGAACGGCTCGTCGCCCCAGCGGCCAGGATCCTCCTGGCGCAGCAGCTCGCAGGCGCAGATCAGTGCGGTCGCGCGCTGGAATTGCTGGAGCGTGAGCAGCCGCAGGGTGTAACGCATCAGGACGGTTACCCCGGCCGCTCCGGAGAGGCCACCCAACTCCCCTTGCAGCCGGCGGATACCCATGGCGAACGCGGCCAGGCCCAGATAGGCTTCTGTCTTGCCGCCGCCGGTAGGGAACCAGAGCAGGTCGGCGCCGAGGTGTTCCGTCTCGGTGCGTTCGCTGTGCGCCGGGTCGGCCAGGCTGGGCAGGTTGATCAGGATGAAGGCGAGCTGAAAGGGCCGCCAGGTGCGGTTGGCGGGGATGTCGAGGCTTTCCAGGTCTGTCGGTTTGCCTTGCCGGATGAGCCGCGTGTAGATGGAGCGCACGCGCTGCATCTGCATGGCCCGATTGGCGAAGACGAAGGCTTGGGCGGCCCGCGGATCGCTGTCGAGCAGCGCGATGCCGGCCCGGATGCGCGTTAGCGCGACCCGGCAGGCGTCCAGGTTGCCCGCAGCCTCGCCGGCGAACGGCGCCAGATCGGGCGATGGGACCGAGAGGCGCGCTTCTTGAGCGGCAATCCAACCCTCATAGGCCGCGGCCAGCGGCTCCAGCGCCGCGGTGAAGTGGCCCATCTGCAGCGCGGCCAGGTTCGCCATGTCGAGCACGGCCTGCGCCAGCGGCGGGACCTCGGCCGGGTCGGGTGGCTCCATGCGCTCCACCTCGTACGTGGGCATCACCTCCGTGCGCAGCGCCACGGCCCGCTCCCAGCCCTCCCCATTGTCATTCTGAGTGCAGCGAAGAATCTCTGCATGCACCGCCACCCCATGCCCCACCGCGAACTCCACGTGCTGCCGGTAGAGCATTTCCATGGCGCGGTCCTCCGAGCTGCCGGAATTGAGTTCAGCCGGCAGTTGGCGTTTGACGAAGATTGGCGCACCGTCTGGCGCAGCCACGATCAGCTCGGGCTGGAACATCCAGGCCTCGTCCTTGAGCTCTTTGGGCTCGTGCTGCGCGTTGACCAGGAACAGCGTCACGGACCAGGCGGTGTCGCGGCGGCGGCAGATGCCGCGGACGTAGACCTCCGGGCCGTCGGGGACGGGATACCAGGGACCGAGCTGGCCGACCGAGAGCGGGAAGGATGCCGTGCCCGCGATCTGCTCGCGCTTCCAGATCGGCCGCGGGTCACCTTTGTCGTCAGTCAGGGTCTCGCTCACGGCGCGGCGATATCGGCCCCAGCGCGCGGTGACGGCGATCACCTCAGTCGCCAGGTCAACGTTGAAGGACAGGCCGATGGAGGAGGGGAGCATGGACGCTGTCTGCATCGCGGCCGGGTCGGCGCGGCCATCCTGCTCGGTGTCCGCGCCGCCGGCCGGCAGGTCGTCCTGGTCGTCCGGCAGGATCGTCTGCCCACGAGGAGCCAACAGGCCGAGGATGTAGCGGCCGCGCACCGCGCGCTCGTCCACTTCTTCCTCCGGCCCGCCGGCCGGGCCGAGCAGGTCGCGACGAACCATGGCTTCCAGCTCAGCGCGAAGTTCAAGATGTGTTGGTGAACCAAGGGTTTCCGACATACAGTTGTCTCGCTTTGCACTGCTGACTACATCTACCGTCAGTATCATCTGGAACCGGGTTCATCGAGAACTGACCCGCAAGCCGAACTCCCGCGGCACTCATTCCGGCGGGTACATTCTGATGACAGAGCCAAAAGGCATCTCAGGCGTCTGGACGTACGCCGATCCCACCGGCAATTGTTCGATACGTTCCGCGAGGTCCTGACCTTGCCGAGACCGAATGAATCCGGCAATGCGGCGAGACTCAGGGTAGTTGACCCGAAAGATCACCTTAGTTCCTGCATTGCCGAGCACATCCTGGTGAAAATCTCCAAGTCCCTGACTTGCAACGACCACAGCGACTCCGAACTTGCGCCCTTCCTTCATTACCTTAGGCAAGGTGATGTCTCTAGCGAGGCGATGTGCTTCGTCAAGCACCACAGCTAGCCTCAGACCGCTTGCCACTCCCCATCTGAACATGTCCTTGTAGAGCTTGCGAAGCACGAACGCCCCCACGGCCAGTTGCACTGTCTCCACATACAAGTTGTGAACGTCAATGACCAGCCCATCTCGGATCATCGTGAGGAGGTTGGGGGGATTCTCAGGGGGCCGAAACAGGTCCATCTCGAGAAGCGGGCGCAAACGTGCCGAAACATTGGCTACTCGCCGCGCGCGCTCACCTTCCTCGATGGCGCGCAGAATCTCCTCCATCGTTGGGTAAGTGAGGCTGCCACCAGGACCACGATCAAAGCCGTGGTTCCTATAAGCGTCCCGCACAGTCGTGTACACCACATCGCGCTGCATGTCTCCCAGACCGGCAACATAAGCAAAGATCTCTGAGACAGCATAAGCGTTGGCCTTCCAGTCGTCCATCCCGGCAGCGGGAGAGCATTCAAAGGGCGTAAACGGCAACCCAGCGGCTGCATCCAGCACAGTTGGATTGGCAGTCCGCATGAACGCACTGGACGGATCGGAGAACTGGCCGTGGAAGTCCAGAACCAGGGTCGGCACATGCTGCGCGCCAAGCTCTGCCAGAATCCGCATGGTGGTCCAGGATTTGCCCTGCCCTGGGATACCGATGATGAAGATGTGAGGGCTTCCCTTGATGCTCGGCAGCCATTCAACTCGCGAGCCCGCCGCAGTCTCACCCAGTGGAACACGGATTTCGTCGGCTGCCCGAGTAGTCAGCGGCGTGGGAGCAGGGGCTTGAGTCTCTGAGGCGCTTCCCCCAGTGTCGTTGTCGGTGATCTGTTCTCCCGTCTCGGCAACAGGCACGGTATCCACCGGCGCACCCAACTTGCCTTCGCTCTCAACGTCGGCAGCTTTGTGAACCGAGTTTCGGGGAGACACAGATGTGTCCACGGCCGCACCATCCTCGGGGGGTACGTCAGGTCCCTTTAGTCGCTGTGGCTCAGCGTGAAACTCAGTGCTGCTCTCGAAGTCCTGAGCTGTCAGAATCGTGATCTTTGCTTCGCCAACCGAGAGTGGTTTTCGCGGCGTGTCTTCCAAGCTCACGATGTAACCTTCATAGCTGGTTCTGAATTCAGCGCGTGTCCGCTCAAGCCGTCCGAGGTTGTCGAGGAATGCCGCCTCGGCAGCTTCATCGAATAGCCGGTAGCGGCGCGCCCGATCAAAGTAGAAGCGTAGAACGTTTGACAGCGCAGCCCGGTGGAGTGAACTATCAACTCGCTTCTCGTTGAAGAAACGTTCACGGATTGCTTGGGCTGAGGCTTCCATCTGCAACAACATATCTTCGGCAAGGTTGTCCAATGAGACGAGTCCTCGTCGCCACTTGACTTCTATGAAGCTGGCTTCAACGATGTTGCGCTTCAGGACGAACAAGACCAAATCGCAGCGTCGGTCACCAAGGCCAGAGCCCCTGCTCCCCTTGTTGGAGAAGAGCTGTGGATGCAGGTCTACGGGAATCAGCACTGCCTGTCCTAGCCGACCGCGATTTTGAAGCCACGCAGTCACCACGCCTAGCCCAACTGCAGCAGCTGCGCTGGTGGACGACCCCAGCGCCTGCAGGGCGAGTCGCCCGGAAACTGTCTTCAGGTATTGCAGCAACTGGCGAACGCTTTGGTCTACCGCTGCGAAGCCAAGCTCATTCATGGCTCGTCCCAACAAGGAGCCGATTTCGTCTCGTGACCCGGTGGTCAACATCATTCTGTGACCAAGTCCCTCGCCGAACTCCGGTGCGTAGTCTAGCACATACTTGCGGGCGGTCTTGCTGAGATACGGCTCATTTGGCGAATCGTAGTAGTCCAAGGGGAAAAAGCGATCAAGCGTAATCACCCAATCGCTCTGTTCATGCAGCAGCTCCAGAAGTCGCTGCTGTTCAGGCGACAGTGTCACTTCCAGCGCGGGCTGAGCGCTAGGTGGCCCCCCCAGAATGCTATTGCCTGCGCGCTGCCATGCTGCATGCAAATCCACCAGGGCATCGGTGTATTTTGCGCCGGAGGGATGTGGCTCGGGTCGTCCGGCGCCTCCAAGTACTAAGCGGTGAAGCCAGCGTAGCTCACCCTCATCGATCGAGAACCCCGAAACCAACCGAGCAATCAGCCCATAGAACGTCAGGCTACCGACTTCTCCAGCGGCATCACCTCGAAGTGGCGCTGCAAGCACGCGTGGTCGTGACAGATCTGAGACAAGGGTCAAGTGAGCGTCCGGCAAGGGCTGGTCGTGGAGAGACGCAGAGCCGCGGATGGTATTTGTCAGACCAGGCAGTAGGTGGTCTGTCTGCCGAGTTTGTATAAGATCGAGTTGGGCTTGACGGATACCCTCCAGTTCCTGCCCGTTGCTATGTCGTTCATCTTCCACGTATGAGGTGACCTGGAAGACTACGGGCGCGTTGGCGTGCTCCTCAGCCTCTTCATCATTGGTCGAAGTCTGCAGAAGTCTTCTCACTGCTTCGGTGAACAGGCCACCATCATCGGCATTCACCAGAGTGGCCGTCAACGCGTCCGCATAGGGATGTGTTGCCAGGTAGCTTCTTAGGTAGTCTGCAAGCCGATCAGGATGCCTGTCATCGGTCCTGACGAAATCACTCTGAACGTTGAGCATCAGCGCGACATCAGCCAGGCGGCGATGCGCATCCGCGATGTCTGGCGGTAGAGCGACACCGTAGAAGAAGCGTAGATTCTGGAAGAAGACAAACGGAGAGGAAGCCGTTGCATGGAAACTGAAGGCAGGGACATTGATGGGCGCGAGTTGGCGTACGGCATCCAGGTCTATCACGCCCTTGCGTTCGCGCGGCGACTGCTGAAGTATTTGGTATTCCCACATGCGCAAGAGCTGTGAGTAACCCGCGAACCAAGCGGATCGCATTGGGTGTGTCGGCAGTAGCAGGAGCGTATCCTCTGAGACCGAATCGTTGGTGGCAAGCTTAAGGAGAACCGAGTCTACGGTGAGTGCGTCGAGAAGGATCGGCCGCGGTGCTCCGGAGGAGACGAGGTCGTCCAGCAACCTACGATAGCCCTGCGCGTAGCGTAACGCCAGTCCCGCAAGTTCTGGCCCCCAGTCTGCTGTCTCGACGATGTCCCGAGGAACGGATTTTCTCAATTGGTCAAAATACGCCTCGCGTGCTCGCCAGAAAGATGACCAGGCCTCGCCAGTGGTGGTCTGGAATGGGCGCGGTTTGATATCGTCGATCTGAATTGGGCGGAGATCATCCAAACAGACCTCGAAGCTTCCGCCGGTGCGAGGTTCACCGATGACTCGACGTTGGATTGCCACCAGAGTACTGACTGTCCCGATGTTGAGGATCCGCCGTTCATTCAGACGCAGAGTAAAGTAATCAGAACCTTGGCCCACCCATTGAGGTTGCGTTTCTGTCAGGGCATCACTTCGCGCATCTATTGCTGCTTCCAACCGGCCGAAAGCGATCGCTGGTACGGTCCGTCGCGTCTGCCGCCCGTCTGTCTCGATAATCTCGTCACCTTTAACCAAGAAGAACTCATCGCTTTCCGCACACACCAACTCGTCCGTCTCAGCGTTCCTGAGGGTGTTGCTTGCAGAGTCAAGGGCGCTGATACGGATGCAGAGGCCGAAATCAGGTGGCTCCTCAAACTCAAGATCCAGCTTCACCGTGCAGCTTCGGCGGCTCCCAGCGATTTCCATCGCTGGGAGATCGAAGTCCAGGTCATCAAGCGGTTCCCCACCAGAAGAGGTCATCTCGACGCGCCAGCGGCCAAGATTGGCGGGGGTGGGAGGATCGGTAACCCAGCGGACCGTCATTCTCTCCCTGGGGTTACACCGAGCTCGTAAGCTGCCTCCGGCGCCTTCAGGCTGTACCAGATTGCAGTAGCGCTCGACGACGCCGTCAGGGCCGATGAAGGGGCGCACCGTCACCGACTGGATATTGCTTCGCTCCTCCAGAGGGAAGACCCAGCTTTCCAGAGTTGGCCCTTGCCCATTAGCGAGATCACAGGACCACGCTATCGGGTCGTGCAGCGCTCGATTGTGAAAGAAGCCCGCCAATGCTGCGGCAGTCTCAGAGTCCACGCCCAAGGCTTGAATGCGCTCGGCAGTTGTGGCGTGGATTCTGCCTGGACGAGTCAGCTTGACAACACACTCGCGGTTCTTATTGAGATACTCCAGGAAATCAGGACGTGCGTCGGCGATCAATCCTACGCGCCACAGTTCCAATCCCGCCCGCGCCATCATCCCTGCTTCGTCTGGTGTGTGGAGAGCACCAACGAAATCGAGTTGCCGATCCACACTGACGTTGAGCGGACGGCGCAGGCGCGGTAATACGGCGCGCCAGATCTGCTGGGCCTCGCCAGGGAGCTGTGCCAGTAGCTCCCGCAAGGCGCACGTATGCAGTTCACGTCCGTCCATCAACTCAAACGAGTTCGCCAAGGAGCTAAATGCTGCATCCACCATGTCGGCCGGCACGAACAAGCAGACACGGGTCTGCTTGCGGTTGCGCAGCGCGATGGCTTGGTCAGTGGTTATGGCAAACTGGCCGTCCGCCGTTTCGTCCGTGCCTCGCACCAGGATGCGTGCAGCCAAGTTGAGTCCTGATCCACTCGTGGACAAGCGCCCACAAAGGGCGAGTGCCTCATGTGTTCCCAGAAAGTCCACACGGACGCAGTGCCCGAGGCTAGTTCCCTCCAACCGTCTGAGGATTGTCTTGGCTAGAATGTCATGTTGTAGCTCGATCATAGCGGGGCCTCTGAGTCGGATAGGTGCGAATTGGAATAGGGCGGGTTGAGCCGTTGCACAGTGAAGTCATCAGACAGATCGCGAAAAATCCCCATCTGTCGCAAACGACTCTGCATCGCTCGGAGGTTTTCACGAGCCGCTGCTGCGTAGTCGGCACCCTGGAACGAATCAGGGGGACAGTCAATCAGTATCCCGAAGCGGCGTGCGAGAAAATCAAGGAACTCCTGCAGTCGGAACGGCGCCAACCGAGTCGGCTGGCTGTCAGCCCGGCAGCCGGAGGCGAGGCATGTGGCCGCCAGTTGGACCAGCACCGCCAACAAGTCGTTACTGGGTGCGTAGCGCCATGAGTGTCGGTTGGCTGGAATTCCGGCCAAGACGCCGTGAGGCTTTGTCAGCCCGCCAGCGCCACGGTACCACTGCACGAAGGACTGGGCCTTCTTGATTTGGCCCTCGGCAAGCAGTGCCACCACTCGGCCAATGTCCGTGTCGGCTGCGCCAGTGATGTTGTCCAGCCAGCTGAGATCCTCCGGTTCGCCCTCAGTATTGTCGGGCGAGTTCTCTTGTCGGATACGGTTTTCATCCGTTCGCGCGGACGCAGCCAATTCTGGGCCGAATATCGGGTCAGACTGTAGCAGGAGCAGGCCCTGCAGATAATGGGGTCCGGAGCGTTCGGGGTCGAGACGGGCATCCAGAGCAGCTCTCCGTCGTGGATCACGACTCAATGCCTCGACATAGTTGTTCAACTGGCGCAGGAGCAGATTCGACAGGTGGAATTGTTGATAGGCCTCCATGTCTCGGCGCACGCAGGCGGCAGCCATGTCGAAGCTTAGGCCGGTCCTGATACCAGTGAAGTCCAGATAGAGCTGCGGTGGCGATGAGACGAAGCTGTCCCTCATTGCCGGCGGCAGTTGCTCAGGCTGAGCTACCAGGGCATTAACCGCATTGATGAGCTTCAGCGTGTAGCTGAACAGCTCGAAGTTGATCAGCGCGAGCAGACTGTAAGTGAATGCCTGAGATGGCATCCTATCGTAGTACGCAAAGAGGAACCTCAACAAATCATCGGCCAGCTCATTGGCCAGCATGGGACACGCACTTGATGCGGCCTTGGAGCGAGTAGGGGCACCGGCAGCGGTAGGCTGCATGCCATCTATGAAAGCGATCGATAGGCGTGCCAGCGTGTCGAGGTCCGTAGTGCCATCATACTCCCCCCCGAGTACTGGTAGCGTTCCGATGTTTACTCCTCGCCCAAAGATACGCTTGAAGTGCTGACGCAGATAATCGTCAGCCCCGTACCGGTCGCCGCCGATCCGGTCCCTAAGGGCCTGATAAATGAATGTGTCGGCGTTGCGTTGGCGGCTGCCTTCTGTTGGAAATCCAGGCTTGTGAGCAAGCAGGGTATAGGGCACGGTGGAGAGAATCTGTTCGCTATGATGAGCGCGTCCGACGCGGCCCGTAACGATGAGGGCGGTGTAAACCAGTCGTTCGAGGACCCGGCGCCCCTCCGGATCATCGAAGCCAACCAGCGCGGGATGCTGAGCTAATTGGTCGATGTATGCTGCGATTGTCGTTGGATCGTTGACGCGTCTTGCCCGTCCGCGGCCGCTGGCGAGAATCTTGAAGAAGAGCGTGGGCAGGAACAAGTCTATGTCGAAGTCGTTGAGTTCGATCGGCAAGACCCTGGGAAATATGACCCCTCGGAGATCTTTGGGAAGCTTGATTCTCATGATACTGCCTCTGTCGCGGACGGAATGCGAACGATCTTGCCGTCAAGTTGAGTTACGTAGTGAAGTCGTCGCTGGTTCTCGACGAGCACGAGGTTACGGGTCTCCTGAAGCAGCAACGCGCTCTTAAATGGCATCAGGTCTTCCAGCAAAGGCTGAAATTCCGGAGCGTTGGATTGCAGACCCTCGGCCATCCGCATCAGTAACTCGAACAGCTCCAGCGTGATCTCGAGCCGCGGTGTTCCAGTACGATGCTCCAGCAACATCAGCTCCGGAATGGTCTCGATCAATCCTTTGCTTCGCGGCCGAACAACCGTCAGCCTGAAGTCATCAAGCGGGAACTGCTTTAGCAGCGTCAGTTGATACTGGTGGGAGGTGGTGACCGCGACGCTGAGTTGTCTCGATGTCTCCAACCCGATCACGCCGTCCGAACGAAGTATGCCGGCGGCGATTGATTGCCGAAGAGACGCCAAGTCGGCGCGTCCCATCAGAGCATCCACGAAAGCCGACGCATATTGATACGGGAGAAGCGATCCCGGGAAGGATTGACCTGAGAAGGGAGCGATGTCGTCGAGGTAAGCACCTGACTCTCTTGCTTCAAAGTAGAGTCGCCGTTTGGCGGCGGCAACCCAGCATTTCTCATCTGCAAACCGCTGCGGTGAGAGATCCTGCCCATCGTAGAACAGCTTGCTGCGGGTTTCCGAATCGACAGCCGATCGATGGAAGTATAGGAAGCGGTCGAGCCTGGGCTGTGGGAAGCGGGCGGGATCCAGCGCCGTGAGGTCCGCCAGTATTTCGTCTCCGGTTTCAATCGGCGCAAACGCAGATTGCCAGTAATGCCGATCGACAAGAGAGATGCCTGAGTCCTCTCCGTGGCGGGCGGCGTGTACCTGAGCGCAACTGATGTTGGCAGTGATGAGGTAGGCCAGTGCAGAGCGAAGGTCGCGCACGGTGATGTGTCGCTGTCGGCGTAGATGGCTCAGGAGAAAGAGGTTCTCCAGACGCTCGCTGGCCGGGCTCTTCGCAAGCGCAAGCGCATTATTGCGCATGGGGCACAACGCTTGCGCGCCACAGCCTTCACACATGCCCCAGGCTTCCGGTGCTACCAAAGTTTGGAGTATCTTCCCGAATAGGGATGGTGCTCCCGCAGTGGCGGGTTCGACAAAGGCGCGTCGCTTCAAATCAACGACCCACACGTCCGATGCCAGGACATCATCGTAGCTCTGGGCCGAATCGATCTGTTCTGCCAGCCAGCCAAATCGCTTCAGATGTCTATTGAAGAAGTCCGCAAGGCGGCCATCGTTTATGGCCACGAGGACCGTCAACCTGCCAAGCGGTTCGCCGTTTCCTTCCAGTCCTTCCAACCTGGCAGTCAGTTGCTCATCGGCACTTTGCAGGCCGCACGCCTCGGATGCATCGTAGCAGCTTCGTATGAGGTGTCCCTTGTAGCGCCACTCCCAACCGCTTTCATCCTCTGAAATGAGTTGTGCGCCCTGCTGTTCCAGTTCGCCCCTGACCTTCTCTAAGAATGCGGTCTTGCCATCGCCAGGGTTACCAGAGAGGAAGATGGCCTTGGGCAGCCTTGCAAGCAATTGCGGCAGCAATTTCGTGTCGAGAGCTGTCGGGACATAGGTCCTGCGAACAAAGGGGGTATCCAAGCCACGGTTGTTGGCGTTGCCGACGCCGCTGTTTCGGTAAAGACCGCGGAGCTGATCCACCCAAGGGTTTACTAGGCTGGGACCATCTGGGCCTGGCTCCGCCACGATTGCATTCTGCAGTAAGGTGCGGAACTCGCCGATGCTGGCTGGTCGCTGTGTCGGATCGGGCGAGACTGCGCGCAGCAGCAGGCCAGCAAGCCGCTGGATCTTAGCGTCCGTGGTCGTGGATGTCGGGAGAGGGGTACTTGCCCCTTGAGCCGGTTGCTCGAACGGCAAATGACCGGTGAGCACCTGAAAGAGCACCGTAGCAAGGGCGTAACGGTCAGTGGAGGGTGGTGGCTCAGTGCTTGTCAATGCCTCGGGGGGCAGATACAGGGGTGCACCGGCGACTTGGGCCTCGATTCCCAAACGCACCGCAAAGCCGAAGTCGATCAGAACAGGGCGTCCGTCCTCTTCCCGGAGGATGATGTTTGAGGGCTTGATGTCTCGATGCAAGAGGTGGTGCTCCTCAAGGACTTGGACGGCGTTGAGCATATCCTGAACGAACTCCCACCACTGCTCGAGCGGCCACGGGAATTCGCGCCTAACGTCCTGTAGGGTGGGGCCCTGGATGTAGTCCATCTTGACATGCACATCGTTCTGGGGCGGAAAAACGTCGTAGATGCGCGGCAGGTAAGGGCTGCTTATTCTTCGTAGCACATCGAACTCGTTCCCTGCATGTACTCGGACGGCCGAGGGCCACAGGTATTGCTTGAGGGCGAAAACGGAACCGAATTCCTCATCTCGCGCCAGATAAGTACGCGCTGTGGAACCTTGTCCAAGCATGCGTATCACTCTGTAGCGTTGATCAAGCAGGCGGCCCTGCCCAGGCTGGGCCTCGCTGCGCAACCGTTGTGCAAGATCGGTCAGCGCAGCCGCGGCATATGCGGCGTCGAGTTGCCGAGCGATCAGTGACCTCAACAGCTTAGCTAGATCATCGACGACATCGATCGGCAATGCCTTCCAGATCACGGGAAGGTCAGGGAAGGTGATTTGATGACTGGGCGCTGACATCAAATCGGTGACAAGAGCCCGCGCGAATCGCTCCAGATAGACAAGCGCCAGGCTATAGCAGTCCGATGAGGGAGATGCATAGCCATAGCCACCTGCAAGTTCCGGCGCAGCATAGGGATCTTCGATGGCCAAGGCATCCAGTGACGGTGCGATAGACACAGCATCGATTCGTGCAGCGTAGAAACTGCCGAACATCACTCTGGGATCAGCCCCGCTTGACACTACATAGACGCTGTCCGGCCCGATCGCCCGGTGAACGATTTTGGCCTTGTGAATCTCAGCCAACGCCTTGAAGCTGGCGGCCGCAAGCAACAGCTCATTGAGGAAACTCTCTGGCGTTTCAGGCTGTAGATAGGCGCGCAGCGGACGGCCACGGACTAACGCGATAGGCAGAACCAAGAAGTCGTCGGACCACGGGAATGGATCGAAAACCTGCGGCACAATACCAGTACCCCGCAACTGGTTCAACGCACTGAACTCCCGCAGGTAGAAGCCACGGAGATCGGTTGCCGCGATTGGATCCTTGCCGAGATCGTAGACCATTAGCATTCGCTCTTCGCCCTCGACACAGGCCCGGAATACACGGCACCCGGGGCGTCCGGGCAATGTTTCCGTGATCTGATAGGCGCCTATCTGCAGCGGCGTGATCGAGCGGTCAGCCAGGCCCGTAAGGATGTGTTCGATTTCCGCACAATGCTGGCCGATGAGCGGCGAGCCGTTCTTGGCATCCACCTCAGGCAAGCGCTTCAAGATTGTGTTCTTATTGAAGACGCCATCGAGCGCACGCGGATCATCGAGCTCCGTTGATTGATCGGACAAAGACAGCAGGACCGCACCGCGGCAGAACTTCGGCGCCCATTTCAGTTCAGGCACGCCGGCTTTCAGTTCATCGGCCAGGATCTTGCCTATCATCTCGGCCTTGTTCAGGGGATTAGGCCGCACCTCGCCTGAAGACAACACCCAGTTCTGTTTGTTGCCCGAGATCTTGCCCCACCAGGACTTCTCGTCAAGCACATAGATCCAGTTGGCGCCGACGACAATGAAGTCTACCTCGAATGATCGGTCGCTGCTGGCAACGACGGTCTTATTGGCGATGACGATCCAGTCATCGGGTAACCGTCTCAGCAGGTTCGCTGCCTGTTGTTCTCCCTCAGTGGCAAATGGGCCCGCACTGATCAGCTTGGCCATTGAATACTCCTGTGCGTGAATGCCCTGGGCAAATCCGACTCGTGACTCTGGTGAAATCCCGCATACATCGAGATGCCTGCTTCACAACAGAGCGCCGCGTATGGCCGCAACGAATTCGCTGAACCTTATCGTTGTGCGCCGCCGCGCTGATCGACTCAACCCTTCAAACATCGTCAGCCGCAGCCCCTGGCTGACCTCTATCTGGCAACCACGACCGGTTGCTCCTCGATTGCAGATATTGGCTCTGTGATTGCCACCGTGTTCCACAGTATTATCGGGCCGTGCATCAAAGCCGGTTTGCGCCAGTGATGCAATCAGTCTGGAGCATAGAGCTGAGTTGCGACCGCCAACATAGATGACCTCGGAAGTATCCTCACACCCATGTATCGCCAACACGATCCGCCGGTCCTGGATCAGCCTTAGGCACCGCGGCTCGTCGAAATTGGTGCTGGTGATGTGTAAGTCCACATTACTCGTCGACCTGATCCCTTCAAACAGGTACGCAGAGTGATCCTTGCCGGCGATGGCAGCGGTCAATTCTGACGTTCCCTGCTCGATACCCCCGCC
The DNA here is from genome assembly GCA_964513075.1 of uncultured Anaerolineales bacterium. GTDB lineage: Bacteria > Chloroflexota > Anaerolineae > CG2-30-64-16 > CG2-30-64-16 > DAOUBP01. The sequence continues at coordinate 4,364 of CAZELR010000041.1, read as the reverse complement.
GTGAGGAGCGATGATCGCGACCGGCGAATCACGGCCGACAATCGTGACCCGATAATCGTAGCCCTCTCGCCTGCAAGCTGACAGCTGAGTGAACGTCACGTACGTGTCTGCTGACACGAGCCTACCACCACAGTCGGTGAGGGCCCCGGTCACCCCCGACGGCTCGATGCCTGGGCAATGAGGGGCAGTGCTCATCTCGGCTTCTTGAACAGGCAAAGCGATCGCTCCAACGCTTGCAGTCGCGCCTCACTTCGATCGGAGGCAACATTGTAGTACTCCATCAGGTCGATCACCTCTGGTAGTTGCGGCAGAACCCTGAGCAGTGCAAGCAGGAACTTGTCGGCTTCCAGCTTGATGATCCTCACGTAGCGTTCCGCATTCTCCCCCGGAAAGACACTCCTATGGACAAGTCCATGCCGCAGCATCCCCATCCTTTTCAGAACATCCTCTTCATCTTGCTCGACTGGAGCCAAGGTTCTCAGCCGTTGCACCACTTTGTCAGATTCGACTCCTCGCCTTTCCTGGGTTGGCGACGCTATGCCTTCCAGAACTTGCCAGAAGTGCAGGAATGCTGCTTCTGGATCTGGGGTGTCGAGTGCTTCTTGGTAGATGAGCAGCAAATCACCGATGTATTGAGCAAGGCCGCTGGGAGACTGGCCGTAGACCAGCCCCTCGGCTCGGTTGAGGGCTTCGATAGTTGCGGCTTCGATCGGATGGAACTTGTAGTCCGGTGGCATGACTTCCCAAAAGAACTCATCTTCGATCTTGTCACCCGACTTCAGCACGTGGAAAGGGCTCACAGCATATCTTGCCAGAGGCTCGCGACGTATCCCAAAGCGCACGGTGACGCTTCGCCTATGGCGAGCGAAGTTGAGAAGACTCCTCAATCTCTCAAATGGCTCGGTGATCCGATCTCCCACATACTCCAACCCTTGTGCTGCCAGGTATTCAGGCACCCGCACCGTGTAGGTGTAGGCCGCGAAGCGGGCGAGGTTCTCGGCTGCCAAACGATTATGATGTCTGGCTTTCTCTATGAACGGCTCACTCAAGATGATCTCATTGACCTGCAGGGAGGTAAGCTTGTCGAATGTCGTGTTGGCCGCTGTCAGCGAGTCAGGAGACTGGTCTGGCGGCGTATTCAGGAAGGCGATGACGCGCAGCTCCCGATCACCCTCCGGGCTGAGGCGACGACCTACTTCGGCAAGCAAATCCGTGGCATCGATTCCTGCCGGGTTCGCAAGGTCTCCTATCACATCGTCGACGAGTGCTCCAGCCTGAGCGCTGCCCATGGGGGGCAACAGCCTACGGACTTCTTCAGTCAGCAGCAGTGTGCTGCGTTCATATGCGAGGTGGCGCGCCATTGAGAGAAATGGCAAACCACCCTCTGCAAACTCGAAGAGAGGTGAGATCGCATCCAGCTGGGCCTGGATTCTGATTGACGTTTCTTGAGTGGCCGATCTCAGTCTGGGCATGGACTCCCCTTTACCTTGGCTGCTTCGCTCATCTCGGCGCTCCAAACGGCGGATTTCAGAATAGCTTCAAGGCTCCGCTATCATCCTTCGCTGTCGTCCGCTGCCTGGACTTCGGCGCTGGATCCTTAGCCCTATCCTCAACCTTGGCCTTTCCCTTCTCATGCATCCCCGCCGCGACCTCCTCCGCGTACCGCTGATGATTCAGCTCCAGCAGCCGCGCCAATACCTCGCGCCGCGCGGCCTCGCTGATGGTGAATCGCACGCCCTGTGCCGTCTCGTGGAAGCCATGATCCAATGCGAGATCGGCCCACCCATACGCCGCGGCGACCGCGCGATCCATTTCGACGTGCAGCTCCCGCAGACGGGCGATGTCCGCGGCGCGCTCGTCCGGGTTGTGGAAGCGGTTGTAGGTGGCGGTCAGCCCTTCCTGCCGCGCGAGCATGATCTGGCGGCGATGCTCATGGCAGGTTTCGCTCACTGTATCTAGGGCAACGTGTTGGTCGACCGCGAGTTTCGGAAGCGGGAAGTTCTCAAAAACGTCGGTGGGAGTGTATCTAAGATCCTGCTTCATGGTAGACGCATATTTCCGTGCCCAGGACTCATGAAATGCCGACTGAAGCACCCCAAATGCCCAAGCCTCATCGAATGCGAAGACGATGGTCATCATTGCGTACACCAAGCCATTGGGCACGAACGCAAAGGCCAGTGTCTTGCTGGTCTGGGCGACCACCAGCACTCGCCTGAGAGGCGCGATCGTTTTGTACAGCGCGGGACGCTTATCTCCATAGTGCCACCAGTACTTCCGATGGGCTTCGCGATTGACATGTAGGCGCACAGGATAGACCTTCTCCTGAATGATAGCCATCGGCTCGGCGTAGGCTTCGGCTTTTTCGAGCGGCCAGTCAAAGAAGTTGATCACCCAACGGCTCGGGGATTGATCTGGATTGCCATTCAGGTCTTCACCGTTAAGGTAGGGAAAGATGACCTCTCGATTGCGGAGATCGCGCTCCATCAAGTCGCGTGCTTCCTTAGGTGATAGTATGAAGCCCATGCCGACAACCACGGAGCCCTGGAAGCTCTTGTCCTGGTTAGCTACCAGTCGGATAGGTACCCCTGAGGCCCTACGGCTATCCAATTGGTTGGAAATATGCTGCACGTGTTTGCCGTCGAGTTCGAAGGGTGGACGCATTGGGTAGCGAGCCAAGTGGACTATGTCCACAACTACGGCAGCCGTGCCAGGCCAAGGCATGTTGTTAGTGGCATTGTAGATTGTCCCACCCTCGGCCACAATCTTGTCCAGACCAGTCAGGCGGGTGTCGCCCTGGGCGATGGTGTTGGTGGCGATCAGTCCCAGCGTGCCGCCGGGCCGCAGGTGGGCGAAGGCGCGCAGGAAGAAGAAGGCGCAGTAGTCGGCGTTGCCGCTGGAGCTGGGGTAGAGCCGGTAGAGCGCTTCGCGGTAGTCGTCGCCCAACGTTTCGCGGATGCGCCGGCCGCCGATGAAGGGCGGGTTGCCTACGAAGCCGTGGAAGCCCGAGCGCGGTGCTGCCAGGGCGTCGCCGCCCTCGAAGACCTCCGGGAATTCCAGAAACCAGTGGAAGGCGTTGTGCTTGCGCGCGGCAGTCAGGGCGCGTTGGGCTTTGTCACTGGTGAGTGTCACTTTAGCCGTATGCTCGATCAGCAGCGCCGCCAGCCAGGCTTCCCGTTCGGCGGCGGTCAGCCCCTCGATCAACTGCACGCCGACCAGCAGATCGCACCCGCGCTTGACGCGGGCGACCGCGGCGTCGGCCTCGGCCAGCAGCCGCGCCTTCGCCTCGGCGTCGCGTACGTCATTCACCAGGAAGGCGCGCAACTGCCGGCGTTTCTCCCGTGCCATGGTCAGCGCCCGCTCGTTCTCCTCGTAGTAGAGTGGCCCGATAGTCCCCTTTAGGCTCTGCGACCACGCCAGGAATTCCTTCTCGTCCGCGCCGATCAACGAGTCGCCGCACTTCAGCGCGTGGTCGAGGAAGTCGAACGGTTGCCCCTTGGCCATGGTCACCAGCCACAGCGACAGTTTCGCCATCTCCACGGCCAGCGGGTTCTTGTCCACCCCGTACAGGCACCGCTCCGCCACCAGCCGCCGCGCCAGGATCAGGCGGTCATCAGGATCGGCAGGGATGGCGGCCGCGATATCGTCGGTCGGCTGGCCTTCGGGAGTAATCAGGTTTAAAGTTGAAGGTTGAAGGTTGAAGGTGGAAGGTTGCGGGTCTCCTGTCTTCGCTCGATCACCTTCAACCTTGAACCTTAGACCTTGAACCTTTTCCGCAACTTCCCACGCCTCCACCAGTCGTTCCGCCAGGTAGCGGTCAGACTGCACCAGGAACGCTCCGGAACCCATGGCCATATCGCACACCTTGAGGTCCAGGAGCTCGGCCGGCGCCCGCAACTGCCATTGGTCCCTGGGCCAGCCCTCCGCGGGGCCGATGTAGACTAGCGGCTCCAGGGTGTGCTCGACGATCGGCTCGGTGAGCACGCGCGGGGTATAGTGCGTGCCTGAGCTGCGGCGGTCGGTCCCCGCCGTCACGTAGACGCTGCCGGCAGGGACGATTGTTGGATGATCGAAGTCGTCGTCGCGGATCAGGCCGGCAAAGGGCAGGACGCGGCCCAGGAGAGACGCGTCGTTGTTGCAGGCGGCGCGGAGACGAGGCAGGTTCAAGGTTGAAGATTGAAGGGTATCTACGGCTTTGCGCAGGGCGGACTCGGAGCGGCCAGTTTGTTCCTTCAAGAAGGCGACGAAATCTTTGCGGGAGACTAGCCCCTCCAATTCCGCCAGCGGGATCTCCGGCTCCTTGTCCCGCGTACCGGCCAGGCCCAGGATCGGCTCCGCAGCGCGGCGGGCGGTGTGGTCGAGCAGCC
>CAZELR010000040.1:0-38185 GCA_964513075.1 uncultured Anaerolineales bacterium | reverse complement strand
TGACATTGCTCGTAAGATGCAGCGCACGGGATTCTTCGCTCGTGTGTCGCCGCAACGAGAGTCGATTCATTGACTCGCACAGTGCTCTGTTGGATTAGAGTTTGTCACCCTGAGCGGGTCTAGCAGTCTGCCTGCTTTACGGCTCAAGTCCAGCGAAGGGTCTTGTCTGCGCCGCCAGAGATGCTTCGGCCTGATGAACTTAGCTCTACGACGCAGGTCAGGGACTCGGCCTCAGCATGACAAAATCCAGTCCAACAGAGCCCTCAGTGACAGCCGGGTCTGCAATCTGCTTTCACGCAACGACCCGCAGGTCGCCGCCTCACGCACCACGCACCACGCAATACGAAATACGCAATACGCCTTACATCCCACATTACATATTCCACATTCCACATCTCACGTCTCTTGCCCGGCCAACGGCAGATACACCGTGAACGTGCTGCCTCGTCCGGGGGTGGACGCGACGGTGATCCAGCCGCCGTGCAGCGAGACCAATTCCCGGGCAATCGGCAGGCCCAGGCCCGTGCCCGGCGGTGCGCCTTCGCTGCTCACCCGGAAGAAACGCTCGAACAGGTACGGCAGATCCCTGGCCGCGATGCCGATCCCCGCATCGGTGACCTCCACCACCGCCCAGGTTTCTGCTTCCACCGGAGCGGCGCCAGGGGTGAGGCCCTGTGCACCGGCGCGGGTCTCGCAAATGCAGGAGATCTGCCCATCGACCAGCGTATACTTGCTGGCGTTGTCGAGCAGGTTGCGCACGATCTGGCGCAGTTGCGTCTCATTGCCCAGGATTTCCACGGCCGCCGCCGCCGAGACGCTCACGCGTTGGCTGCGCCGCCCAATGACCGGTCGCAGACCATCCGCTTCCTCACGCACGAGGCGCGCCAGGTCCACCCGCCTGCGCGCGGTCGGCACACGCCCGGCGTCTATCTGGGCTATCTGCAGGGTGTCGGCGACGATGCGGTCCAGCCGGTGGGCCTGCTCTTGAATATCGCTCACGATTTCCCGGCGCTGGCGATCGTCCAGCCGGTCATGAAATGCCTCCAGGTTGTCGCAGGCGAGCGCAATGATCGAGATGGGCGTGCGCAGCTCGTGCGAGACGTTGGAGGCGAATTGATCCTTGAGCCGCTCGGCTTCCTTCAGCGCGGTAATGTCGCGCTGCGCCCACACCACCCCCACCGGTCCCGAGGCCGCCTCCGCTTCATACAACGGCGTCCCGGTCAAGGCCGCGGTATACACCGCACCGTTCTGTCGCTGTCCGCTGATCTCGCCATGCCAGGCCTGACCGGCGCGCAGCGCGGCCTGCGCCTCGGGCCAGATGTCAGTGCGCGCTTGTCTCGTCCATCCGTGCCAGAGCGGTTGCCCCAGTTCCTTGTCCCTGGCGCAACCGGTCAAGGCCGTGGTGGCGGGATTGATGAACAGGACCTGCCCATCGAGATCGGTGACGACGACCGATTCGCCCACCGTCTCCAGGATGGCCTGGGTGCGATCCCGCTCCATCTGCAGCTCGCGCGTGCGCTCGGTCACGGTTTCTTCCAGGCCGGCCGCGCGCTGGCGAATCTCCTGGTGCAGCAGCGAGTTGTGCAGCCGGAGGGCAATCAGATCGGCGGTCGTCTCCAGGAAGGCGAGCCGTCCGGCGAAGGCATCCGGCGCCACCGCGCCCGCGGCCAGCACGCCGATGACCCTGTCGTTGCTGCGCAAAGGCAGTGCGGCAATCGAGTGCAGGCCGTTGACATGGCAATCGCTGCGCGTGCAGCGCGGGTCGCAGTCGACCTCCCGTGTATACACTGTCTGCCCAGTTTGCACGGCCTGCCCACACAGGCATTCGCCCACGTCCAAGGCCCGCACCAGCGCTGCCATCCCGGCCACATGCGTGGACATACCCGCCAGGTGCAACTGACCTTCGCGCAACAAGAACACCTGGGCCAGGTCGAGACCGGCCAGATTCAGAAGCCTTTCCAGGTAGATCCGAATGATCTCTTCCTGTGGGAATTCGAAGCTGACGGTGCGACCCAACTCCTGCAGGTTCGTCAAATCCCGGACGCGCTGGTCAAGCTCCCTCATGACCTGATCGCGCTCGGTGATGTCCTGCACCATCCCGAATGCGCGCGTGGGCTGACCTACCGCATTGCGGCGGATTTCGCCGCTGATGTAGACCACGCGCGTCTCGCCGCCGGGCAGTACGATACGGTATTGGTTGCTGTAGTTCTGCTCCGATTGCAGTGCGCGCTGACGCGCGGCCACGACCTCGGCGCGATCGTCCGGATGCATGGCAGCATCAATGTCGCTAAGTGTAAGGGGCCGCCCGTCGAGTCCCAACCCGTAGAGGCGCCGCAGTTCGTCGGATAATCGCACTTCGCCGGTTGCCGGATCGAGTTCCCAACTGCCCACATGCGCGATGCGTTCGGCAGCTTTCAGGTTCGTTTCACTGCGCTGCAGCGCGGCTTGCGCCGCGGTCCGCTCGGCAATCTCTACCTCCAGGTCACGGGTGCGCGCCTGCACCAGTTCTTCCAGGCGGTCCCGATATTGCTCCAGTTCCGCTACCAGCTCCTTGCGCTTCGTGATGTCCCGGATGTTGGACAGGTACGCTACCCCGGACGGAGCCTCCGGCCACGGCACCGTCGCAACACTGTATTCCGTCATCAAAGGACTACCATCGCGGCGCAAGACCTCAACTTCGATGCCCCTGGCCACGCTTTCGCCCCTCGCCAACACCGCGGCGACTTCCTGATAGAGTCCGACAAAGGCCTCCGGCCGCGCAAGCGCCTGCGAATCTGTCCCGATTGCCTCGGTGCTGTGGGCAAAGCCATGCATGTGCGCGAACTGCTCGTTGCAGGCCAAGATCCGACCGGTCTGATCCACCACGCTGATGCCGTCCGGTGACAACATCAGCAGCATGTGATAGCGGTCCTCGCTAGTGCGCAGCGCTTCGGCGCGTTCCGCTGCGCACTGCTCCAGCAGGGCCTCAACCTCTTGCCGCCGGGCAATCTCGGCCTGCAGGTCGCGGGTGCACTCCTGCACGCGAGCTTCCAGCAGGGCCTCCACCTCTTTGCGTTCGACCGGGAGATCGGCAGGGTCGCGATATTCGGCGGCCTTGGCCCGAGCCTCCGCACGCCGGCGCAGTGCGGCGGTGCGCTGGAGCGACATTTCAGTTGGCATGAGCTACCTCTTACTCCCAGACCCTCACTACTGGGTGGATCAGAGTGATAGAACGATTATACACTCGTCACCTTACAGTATCAATAGGTGAAGCCCGCGATTTCGATGTTATGATATATTGTAGACGCACGGGCGAGAAAAAAGTTATTCGCAATGGGGTGATCTCCTTTTTTTGTGTTGGAGCCGGCTCGAAACAGGGTGGGCTTGCCTGGACGGATGGCTGCGTGAGAGACAGCTTTGTCATTTATGCAGGGTGATGTATAATGGCTTTGAATTCGCTGCTACGACCCCAGCCGCCGTTGGTCTGGGGTTTTTAGCGTATCGAGACCGTGGGAGTATGATGTGTTCGGGCTATTTCGCAAGACGCCGGCCCAACAGGCCGAAGACGATGCCAAGATCCAGGCCAGCCTGAGCAAAACGCGCCAGGGGCTCTTTGGCCGCATCGGCGCCCTGTTCCAGGCTAACGAGATCACCGACGACACTTGGGACGAGCTGGAAGAGCTCTTGATCCAGGCCGACCTGGGGATCAACACCGCGCAGACTGTGGTCGCAGGCCTGCGAAAGCGCGTGCAAGCCGAAAAGCTGAAGCGAGTCGATGACGTGCGCGCGGCTCTGAAAGATGAACTGGTCAAACTGCTGGCACACCCGCCGCTCACCAACATCGAGGAGCCACGCATGCTCACGGTGGTGCTGATCGTAGGCGTCAACGGCTCCGGCAAGACAACCAGCATCGCAAAACTGGCCCGGTACTACAAAGCGCGCGGCAAACGCGTTGTCCTGGCTGCGGCAGACACTTATCGGGCGGCCGCCATCGACCAACTCAAGATCTGGGGCGAACGCGTGGGCGTCGAAGTGATCGCGCAGGCGCCCGGAGCTGATCCCGGCGCAGTCGTCTTCGATGCCATTCGCGCCAGTCAGGAGAGCCGCAAGGCCGAGCTGCTCATCATCGACACCGCAGGCCGTCTGCACACCAAGTTCAATCTGATGAAGGAACTCGAAAAGGTGCACTCAGTCTGTGCTCGCCAGGTGCACAACGCGCCGCACGAGACGCTGCTCGTGCTGGATGCCACGACCGGCCAAAACGCGATCAGCCAGGCCAAACACTTCAAGGAGTCCGTGAAGGTCTCCGGCATCATCCTGGCTAAGCTGGATGGCACTGCAAAAGGCGGCATCGTTTTCGCCATCGAGCAAGAACTGGGGCTGCCGGTCCGCTTCATCGGCACGGGCGAAAAAGCCGACGACTTCGCCGAGTTCGACCCACAGGCGTTTGTGGATGGGATATTGGGATGACGGTATGTACGATGTACGATGTACGATGTACGATGTACAATGTGGAATGTGGAATGTCGAATCGGCTAATCACGCAACACGCAACACGCAGTACTCAGTAGTCACATAAGGTAGTCTAACTCATGGAAGAAACTCGTACCCAATTGGCACTGCTCACCGAGCAAATTGACGCCATGCGGAGGCGTCTTTGACGTCCCGGGCAAAAAAGCTGAAATCATTAAGTTAGAGGAGATATCCTCGAGCTCCGACATTTGGAACGACCCGCAGGCCGCCAAAATCGTGCTGCGGGAGTTGGCGGCCCTGCGCGATCAGGTCGATACCTGGGACAAACTGGCCCAAGGGACCGCGGACGCTCTGACGCTTTTGGAGCTGGCAGAAGAGGCAGATGACGATGACACCGCTGCCGAAGCTGCCCGCGAAGCAGAACGGCTAGCGGAACGCTATGCGAAGCTGGAGTTTCTGCTCGCTATGAGCGGCCCTTACGACCGCAACAGCGCCATCTTGTCGGTGCATGCCGGCGTGGGTGGCACTGAGGCACAGGATTGGGCCGAAATGCTCACGCGCATGTACCTGCGCTGGATCGAGCGCCACGACTACACGGCTGCCATCACCGATCGTCTCGAAGGTGAAGAGGCCGGGATCAAGACGATCACGATCGAGGTCGAGGGCCCGTGGGCGTACGGTTATCTCAGGGCCGAACGCGGCGTCCACCGGTTGGTGCGCATCAGCCCGTTCGATTCTGCGGCCCGACGCCATACATCTTTTGCCCTGGTCGAAGTGCTGCCGATCCTGGACGACGATATCGCGATCGATATCAAGCCGGATGACATCAAGACGGACGTCTACCGGTCGGGTGGCGCGGGCGGCCAACACATGCAGAAGAACTCCACCGCCATACGGATCACCCACATTCCCACCGGCATCGTGGTAACATGCCAAAACGAGCGCAGTCAGTTGCAGAACCGCGAATCGGCCATGCGGGTGCTGCGCGGTAAGCTGTTCGACCTCGAGCAGCAGAAGATTGAGGCGGAGCAGGCCCGGCTCAAGGGCAAACATGTTGAGGCTGGCTGGGGCAACCAAATCCGCTCCTATGTGTTGCAGCCCTACCAGATGGTGAAGGACCTGCGCACCGAAGTGGAGATCGGCAACACCACGGCGGTGCTGGATGGCGAGATCGATCTTTTCATCGAAGCCTGGCTGAAGGATCAGGTAGGGCTTGACAATGGGTTGGTAGTCTAGTGCGATTCCTCAAGCGTCTCACGCTCCAGGGCTACAAGACTTTCGCTGCACGCACGGAGTTCATCTTCGACGCGGGCACCAGCGCGATCGTCGGCCCCAATGGCAGCGGCAAGTCCAACGTTGCTGATGCCTTGCGTTGGGTATTGGGCGAGCAAAGCTTCAGCACGCTGCGTGGCAAACGCACCGAAGACATGATCTTTTCCGGCAGCGACCAGCGGCCGCGCATGGGCATGGCGCACGTCACGCTCGTGCTCGATAATAGCACCTCTTGGCTGCCCATCGACTTTGCAGAGGTCGAGATCGCCCGCCGTGCGTATCGATCGGGCGAAAATGAGTATTTCCTCAACGGCACCCGCGTGCGACTGCGCGACATCACCGAGCTCCTCGGCTCTTCGGGCCTGAGCGAGCGCACCTACAGCATCATCGGGCAAGGACTGGTGGACCAGGCGTTGTCTCAACGACCGGAAGAAAGGCGCAGGCTGTTCGAAGAAGCCGCGGGGATCACGGTGCACCAGGCCAAGCGCGAACAAGCCGCCCAAAAACTGGCCGAGTCCCTGACCAATCTGACCCGAGCGCGCGATATCGTCAGCGAATTGACGCCCCGCCTGCGCTACCTGAAGGGGCAGGCCCGCCGCGCTCAAGAATACCAACAGCTTAAGCGAGACCTTGAAGCGCAACTCCAGACCTGGTATGGTTACCGTTGGCGGCAGGCCCTGCTGGCCGCTGCGGCCGCCAAGGACGCGGCCGTCGAAACCGCGCGTGTGACTGAAGAACAGGCGGAGGAGCTGAACGCCCTGGTGGAACAGATCGCGACTCGACGTGCTGAACGCACTCAGTTGCGCGAACAAATAGGGGAATGGCACAACCAAAGCAGCGGCCTCCACCGCCAGGCTGAAAGCGCCCAGCGCGAGTTGGCCGTGCGCGCGGAACAGTTGCGCCTGTGGCGCGAGCAAATGGCCGAGCTGCAGCGCGAGGTCGATCACCTGCAAGCCCTGTTTGAGGACGGTGCACAGCGTCTGCAGAGCGCCGAGGCGGAGTTGAACGCCGCCCGCGGCTGTCACGAGACCCAGGCCGCGGCTGTCGCTGCAGCGCAAAGCGACCTCTCTGCACGCGAACTCAGCCGCCGGGCGCAAGCTGCCGCCCTGGCTCGCACGCAAGATGCGGTTCTGGCGCTGAAAACCCAGCTAGCAGAACGACGGTCCCTGCTGAGCCAACTCGCCGAGCGCCGCGCCGAAATCGCTGCCAGCGATGCCCAGGAGGCAACCGCAGCGCAGGCAGCGGTCGCGCAAGTGGCAGAACTGGAGGCCCAGCGTCGCGTCGCGACAAAACGCAGCCAGGAGTTGGCCGCCGCGCTGGCTGAGGTGGATCGCGAGCGCCAGGCTCACGGGCAGGCTCTGGCTGCCGCCCAGGAGGCCGAACGGCAGACGGCCGAAAAAGTCGCTGCGGCGCAGCGCGGCCTGGGCCGCTTGCAAGATCAGCAAGACATGCTTGCCCGCTTGCGCGATGAAGGCGCAGGACTGAGCGCTGGGGTGCGCGCTGTGCTGGGCGCCGCAAAGAGTCCGGGCCGGCGCGGCGAGACGTCGCCGGCCGCCGCTGCGCTGCAAGGCGTCATGGGCACTCTGGGTGAATTGATCCAGGCGCCGCCCGAGTTGGAACGAGCCCTGGAAGCGGCCTTAGGAGGCCGCGTCCAGGATGTCGTGGTGCAGCGCTGGGAAGATGCTGAGGCGGCGGTGACGTTCCTGAAGCAAAGTCAGGCCGGCCGCGCAACGTTCTTGCCACTGGACACCCTGCGGCCCGGCCACCCCGTCGAAGCCCCGCGCGCAAACGGCGTGATCGGCGTGGCCAGCGAACTCATCAGCTTCGACCCTGCCATCCGTCCCGCGGTCGAGTTAGCGCTGAACCACACCGTGGTGGTTCAGGACCTGCCGACAGCACGCAGGCTTTTGAGCCGCGCCGGCGGCGCCACGCTGGTCACGCTGGATGGTGAAATCGTGCGTCCCAGCGGCAGCGTCACCGGCGGCAGCGAAAGCCGAGGCCGCGACGGCGGTCTGTTGGCGCGCGCGCGTGCGCTGCGTGAGCTGCCCGCACAGATCGAGGCGGCTGCGGCGCAAGTAACGGCCCGCCAGGAAGAGGTTGGCGCGGCGCGCCGCGACCAACAACAGGCTCGCGCCGCGCTGGATGCCTTGCGGACACGTCGCGAAGAGCTGAATGTGGCCCAAGGCCGCCTGGGCGCAGAACAAAACCGGCTGCAACTGGCTGTCGAACGCGCACGTCAGGCGCAGGCCTGGCACGAGGAACGCCGTCGCAGCCTGGCCAAAGAAGCAGCCGCGCTCACGAATCGCGAGACGGACCTCAGCGCCAAGGCAAATGACCTGGCCGGACAGCTAACCGTCCAGGAGGCCCAAGTCGAAGTTGCGCGCCGCCAGTTGGCCGAATTGGGGTCCGATGATCTGGTGGCCGAGGTAGCTCGCCTGCGCGCCGAGGCCGCGGTGAGCGCCGGGCAGTTGCAGAGCTATCAGGCCCGCGCACGCGAGCTGGGGGATGCACAGACCGAACGCGCACGCGATCTGGCCAACAAAGAAGCGCGCATCGGGACCCTGGCCGCGCAACAAACCGAGGCCAGCCAGGCCAGCGAGCGCCAAAACACGGTGGCCAGTGCCCTGACCGCGGAGATTGAGGGCCTGGCGGCCTTCATCGAACCTGCGGAATCACGGTTGGCTACGCTGGAGGCACAACAACGCCAGTCGGACGTGAACGAGCGAACTCTGCGCGAACAGATGCGCCACGCACAAATGCGCCAAAACCAGGCGGACCTGGCGCTGCAGCGGGCCCATGATGAAGTGACCCACCTCCGCGGGGAAATCGAAAAGGATCTGGGACTGGTCGCGTTGGTCGCGCCCGAAGACGTCAATAGCGACGAGATGGGCGACACGCAGCCGCCGCTGCCGCTGAACGGCATGGTCACGCACCTGCCGATCGTGGTGATGCTGCCCGACGGATTGGACGCGGATGTACGCAACCTGCGCGCGCAGATCGGCCGGCTCGGCCCCGTGAATCTGGATGCCCTGGCAGAGTACAACGAGGTTGAGGCGCGCCACAACTTTCTCACCACACAAGCCGCCGACCTGGAACACGCGGTGGCCAGTCTGCAAGACGTGATCGACGAGCTCGAGCGCGTTATGGAACGACAGTTTTTGCTGACCTTCCGATCAATCGCCGCCCACTTCCGGGAGGAGTTCACGACGCTCTTCGGTGGTGGTGCAGCCAAGCTGGTCCTGAGCGACCCAGATAATCCCAACACGACCGGGGTTGAGATCATCGCGCGGCCGCCCGGCAAACGTGAGCAAGGTCTGGCGCTGCTATCCGGCGGCGAGCGCACCCTGACCGCGGCCGCGCTGATCTTCAGCATCCTGAAAACGCGGCCCACCCCCTTCTGCGTGCTGGATGAGGTCGATGCTGCGCTGGACGAGGCCAACGTCGGCCGCTTCCGGGATGCGCTGAAGGCTTTGAGCGCGCAAACTCAATTCATCCTCATCACCCATAATCGCGGCACCATCGAGGCCGCGGACACCATCTACGGCATCTCCATGGGCGCGGATAACACATCCCAGACCCTGTCCCTGAAGCTGGATGGTCGCGAATTAGTGGCTGCGTCCGTTGCAGACGCGTAAAGCACCCGGCAGCGCCACAGCATTTCCCGGTCTCGTGCCGCGAAAACTCAGCACCTACCTCATGGCGGTCGCCACCGTCACTCTGTGGGGAGCCAGCTTCCCGCTGAGCAAGGCCGCGCTCGCCACAGTGGGACCGATAAGCTTGGCCTTCCTGCGCTGGGCGATCTCCGCGATGGCGCTGATAGGCTGGTTGAGCTGGAGCCAGGCCGGCCGGTCACGGCTCAGCGGCACGGCCGGCCTGCTAAAACAGGAATGGCGCGCGCTCGCATGGATGGCACTGGTCGGGATTGCCGCCTACTATTGGCTGCAAAATACGGCGATGCGGTATACTACGGCCATCAACGCGGGCATGCTGTCGAACCTGACGCCGCTCTTCACGGTGTTGATCGCAACCTTCATGCTGCGCGAGAAATTGCGCCTGGCGGAATGGATCGCCGCAGGGGCGGCCTTCGCCGGCGCGCTCCTGGTCAGCCAGGGCTCCGGACACCTGGCGCTGGGCGGCGCAGGATTGACCGGGGATCTGCTCATGGTCGCTGCCGGTCTGCTGGGAGCCATCTACAGCATCGCCGGCAAGCGCCTGGCCGAGAGCCACTCCGCAACTGTGATCATGATGCTCGTCGCGGCCTTAGGGGCGCTCTACTTGCTGCCGCTGGCGCTGCTGGAGGGACTGAGGCTGGATCTGCCGTTACCGATTTGGGGTAATCTGCTCTTGCTGGGATTGGGCGCGGGTGCGCTGGCCAACCTGTGGTGGCTCACGATCCTGGCGCGCATGAAGGCCTCCCGCGCCGCACTGATCCTGTTTCTCATTCCGGTTATCTCAACCGCGCTCTCAATAGTTATCCTGAACGAGCCAATCACCCCAACCATCATCATGGGCGCCATCCTTGTGCTGGCGGGGGTTATGATCGTGCAGCGGGGATGATGTACGATGTACGATGTGCGATGTACGATGTACGCAGTGCGTAGTACGTAGTACGATGTGAAGTGTTTGGATGTGGAATGTAGCAGTCGAAGGTGCGTGATGACGGAACTGCAAGATCCTATCGAAATCTATCGCTCGTCGTTGACTGAGTTGGCAGCACGGGAAGAGGCGAGCCCACCGGTGATTTTGCGGGCCGAAGTGTGGCCCTATCCCGACCTCCAGCGCCTGTGGGTGCGCATGGAGATCAGCCCATTCGCGGCGTGCCCTGACGTATCGTTCGCAGTAAGCGACCCGGATGGCGCCGTGGTCAGCAGCATGTTTATCGTAGAGCTGCGCGAGCCATATCAAGCAGTGACACTGCATCTGCGCCAGGCGCCGCGCTCCGGCGAGCCTTACCAGCTTCTGATCGAGTTAAGCCGGGACGAAGCTGTGCTCGACCAGCGCACCGTGGCATTCGAGCTGACATTCAAGGAGCCACAGAATCGGTGATGTTCTGGCTCTCCAAAAGGGCTTGGTACGCGGTCAGCGCAGCCTCGCCGGTGAGTAATTCGGCGCGCGCGGCCGTCCAGTCAGCGGGCCGCATCTCGATGATCCAACCCCGTCCGTAAGGATCGGCTGCCGCACACTCGGGATCGGCTGCAACCTCTTCGTTTGCACGCAAGACGACGCCGGTAAAAGGAGCGGGCACCGGCCCGTTGTATTTCAGGCTTTCCACCATGGCAACACTGCGCCCCCTGGACACTTCCTTGCCCAGAACGTTGGCACGCACACCGATGGCCACCAGAGAATAGCGCAGCAGCCGATAGGCGATCGGTGTCAGGCCAACGCGGCAAACCCCATCCGCTGTGGGCTGAACCCAAACGTGCCTCTCGATCAGATAGTAGAGCTCTTCAGGAAACTCAAAGCCGCGAATCGTTGTCACGGGACATCCCCCAATACGGACGTGTCAACCCCGATATTGCTTACCTACGGATTGATAATGACCGGCATGCCGATGTAAGCCATGTCGTAGAGCACCTTGGCGTTGACGTTGTCCAGCATCACGCAGCCGTAGGTGATGGGCGTGCCCACCAGACCTGCCCAGGTCTGGGCGCCGCTCGTAGCGTCCCACGGCAGCCCATGAATGCCATTCTCGCTGGCCCCGGCCCAATAGATGCCCAGCCAGTAAGGCATCCAGATGTTCCAGGTGGAGCCGAAAGCCTTGGGCAGTTTGGACTGGATACGGTAAGATCCCGGCAATGTGCCCCAACCGGAGCGGCCTGTGGAGCAGACCCACCGGTAGATCACCGTATCACCGCGGTAAAGCCAGCAGCGTTGTTGCGATATGCTGGCCACGAAACGCGTGGCCTGGCCTGCGTATGAGATAGATGCGCCTGGTTTCGGGATCGTCAGCCGCATGCCAACGTAAATGAGATCGGCGCTGCCCAGGCCATTCGCGCCTATCAATGCGGCCACGGTAGTGTCGTAGCGCTGAGCAATCTGGCTCAACGTCTCGCCTGCCTGCACCTCGTGAACGGCGGGGCGGACCACGGTTGGGGCAGGTGTCGGGGTGGCCGCAGAGGGTTCCGGGGTAGCGGTCGGAGGGTCGCCGCCGGCAGGAATCAACAGGCGCTGGCCCACCCAGAGCAGATTCGGATTGGCGATGCGATTGGTCTGGATGAGAGCGGGCGCGCTGACGCCGTAAGCGCGGGCAATCTTTTCCAGCGAATCGCCCAGTTTGACGGTGTGATAAACGTCGGGCGCACTGTTGAGAACTTCACCGCTGCCGGAACTGTCCCCGCTAGCAGCAGTGCTGGTAGCGGAGACTGATCCGGCCGATCCATCTCCGCTGGGGATCGTCAGACGCTGGCCGGGAAAAATCACATCCGCGTTGGCCAGGTTATTGGCATGCATGATAGCGCTGGCCGAAGTGTTGTACTTGGCAGCGATATCGGCCAGGCGGTCGCCCGGTTTGACGATATAAACCACGGTGTCATCACCCGCAGGCGCGGCATAGACGACAAATGGCTGAATGACCAGCGCCAGCAGGCCGGCCAGAAGCAACGCCAACCCCAAACGCCACAAAACAGAATCTCGCGAGCAAATCCGCATGACCGCCTCCGCGGGCACTAAGCCTGACACAAATAGCCTCCGACTGACGTCGGGTGTACAATAGGGGCGCTGGCTGCGACCCGCTCCCAATAAGTCAATTTCGCAGCAAGAATACCTGAAACCGCGCGCAGTGTCAAGGCATGTACGCTACAATCAGCTAATTTCGAAGAGGTGACTTTCGATGCAATCCTGGCGCATCCTCGCATCACGATCGTTGGTCGAACGGCCGCCCTGGCTTTCGGTCTGGGAAGAAGACATCGAACTGCCCGACGGCCAATCCATCCGCGGCTACGTACGCAGTCGGGCACGCGACTACGCGATGGTTTTTGCGCTGCTGGCCGATGGCGCCGTGCCCATGGTCCGTCAGTACAAACACGGAACAGGCAAAACGTCTCTCGACCTGCCCGCAGGCTACCTGGACACGCCAGAGGAGACGCCCCTGGCGGCCGCGCAGCGAGAACTACAGGAGGAGACCGGCGTAGTTTCCGATTCCTGGCATTTGCTGGGCCACCTGGTCATCGACACCAACCGAGGCGACACGCGCGCCCATATTTTTCTGGCGCTGGATGCGCGATGCGACGGAGGCATGCATCTCGACCCGACGGAGGCGCTGGAGGTAAGTTATCACACGCCGGCCGAGTTGCAGGAAATGGTCCGTCTGGGGAAGATCGACACGTTGGCTTCAGCAGCGGGGATCATGATGGCCATCGATTTTCTCACAACAATTCACCCGGTATCCTGAGCGATTTTCGGATAGAAATATAGTCCGGTACAAAAAACTCCGTTACTTTTCGGACGAGCCAGCGTCTACGCATTTGAACCAAACGATGCCGCGTCGTCTGAGTGCCGCATTCTATCGAGGCACTGATATCGTGGGCAGGCGTTCCCACCTTGGCAAGGGGTAATGATCATGCAGGATCACATATCGAACCATGTTCGGCCGGGACGGCTTGCTAACAAGGTCTGGCTGGGAGGGTTACTGCTCGGCATGGTCTTGCTGATCAGCAGCATGGCTGCCTCTGCCGCGATCGGCGCCGCAGCCCCGCCTACGACCGACTCGCCGATGTCGACTGACACGCCGACGCCGACCGATGCGTGCGTCCACCCGCTGGACATCTACGAAGCAGATAACACACGATCTCAGGCCCGACCGTTAGCGGTAAGCGATCCCACCCAGAGCCACACCTTCCACCTGCCGTCTGACATCGACTGGTTCCGCTTCGATGGCTTAACGGTGAACCGCAGCTATAATGTCTCGACCTCTAGCCTGGTCGACGGCGCAGACACCTACATGATCCTGTACGACCAGAGCGACAACATCGTCAAGACAAACGACGACATCGACACCGCGCGGTGTCTGATCGACCCGCAATACTGTGCCTCGACGATCACCTGGACGGCAACCTCATCCGGGCCATACTTCCTGGTCGTGCGCACGTTGAGCTACCCGCCGCAGGATTATCCGGTGTGTCCGTGCCCAGGATATGATATCGACGTGCGGTTCAAGTCACTCATTTACTGGTTGCCGATCATCATCGGGCCGCCTTCAGAGCCACCGACACCGACGCCCACCAACACGCCGACTGTGACTCCCACAGCCACACCCACGCAGCCGGCTGAGATACCGACCGAGATACCGCTGCCGCAGGGCCAATATCCCAACGGCCTCGCCGTCAATCCGGACACGAACAGGGTTTATGTCACCAGCCGCGATAATGACCGCTTGCTGATGATCGACGGCTTGGCAAATACCGTGATCAGCTACGCCAAGGTGGGAGATCAGCCGTGGGGTGTGGCTGTCAACCGCCAGACTAACAAAGTGTACGAGGCAAACTTCGCCAGCGGCAACCTGTTCGTGCTGGATGGCGCCACTTTAGTGAACCTGGAAACGTTGTGGGTGGGATCGAAACCGACCTTAGTCGAAATCAACGAAAACACCAACACGATCTTTACCATCACTTATGGCAACGAAAGCCTGGTAGTAATCAACGGCAACACCGACCAGGTCATAAAAATCACCGGCACTGGTGCTCGCGGATCCTGGGGGCTGGCAGTTAACCCGAACCTGAACCGCGTGTACGTCAGTGGTCGCGACTCGCGCACGATCACCACCCTGGATGGCGCCAATGGGTGGCAAACCATTAAAGCCCAGTCCATCACGACAGACGGCGGCAGAGGTCCCTGCTCCCCCTATGAGCTGGCGTTCAATCCGGTCAATAACAAGCTGTATGCTGCCTGCGCCTACGGAGGCGTCGACACGGCGCTGGTATACAATGTCACCGCCAACGGTCTGACGCTGCTCGCCCAGCTTCCGATCGGGGCCGGTGGCACTGACGGCGGTGGCGGCGTGGTGGTTAATACGGTCACCGGCCATGCTTTCTTCACGAACAGTCTGGCCAACACTGTCAGCGTGATCAGCGGCGCCACCGATACGATCATCGCCACGGCGCCGGTGGGCAATAACCCGTTCGGCATCGGCGTTGACTCGGTAACAGGTCGTGTATTCGTGGGCAATCGCAGCAGTAACAACGTCTCGGTGTTCCAGGACCCAGCCGCGCCCTAAGTGGCTGTAACAAAGAAAACGTGGCTCGCACCGGATTGCCAAATCCGGTGCTGCGCGTGTGCGCGCAGCGGGCGGTTGAACCGCGCGATCCGAATGTTCAATCCCCAGCGTAACTTGTGTGACATCGCTGCGTCTTGACAATCAAGCAGGCAGAATTAACATCCTGCTGACCTAAAGCGTAATGTGGGGGTGTCACATGCAGAACAAGCTATGGTTCAAGCTGGGAGCGGCGACAGGTCTCGCCCTGATCATGATCGCCGGACTCCTGGGCGCACTGACGGCGGGGCCCACCACACCACAGATCATCACCTTCGACCTCGCACCGATTCCGCCGCAGAGCATCGTTCCTGGCATGACGGAGGTATTCACCTGGACGGCTGGCGGCGGCACTCCGGATACTGTCATCTTTGAGGTCCGGAATCCCAACAACACGGTTGTCTATTCGCGCACCTACCCCGGCAGCACCGGCCTATCAGTGACCGAGTACTTCACGCCCGCATCTGATGCCATCCTGGGCCTCTACGAGGGCAAGGCGCGTTACTACAGCCAGGAAGGCGGCTCATTCACCGGCATCGGCACATTCTGCGTGTCGGAGCGCGGCAACCTTCACGTCTTCAAGTTCGATGATTTCAACGGGAACGGCGTCCAGGATGCGGGTGAAGGACCGGTGCAGGGTGTGCGCATCCGGATCCAGGCGACGCCAGGCTCTTTGTGCCCCAGCGAACCCGCGTCCAAGTTTACCGATGCCAATGGCGCGGCGCACTGGGATGGGATTGCCATCGGCCAGTACACCGTGACCGAGATTGTGCCGACGGGGCGAGAGGCGACCCTGCCGACGTCTCACACCGTCGCGGTAGAGATTGGCGCGACCACTTATGTAACATTTGCCAACCGCTTGCCCCCCAGCAGCATCTTCGGGCTGGTCTGGCTCGACAGCAACCGCAACGGAACCAAGGAGACTGCTGAGCCGGCGCTGCCAAACATTCTGGTCAGCCTCTACACGGACGCGGACGGCAATGGGGTGTTGGACTCCGGAGAGGCACTTAACAGACAGATCAGCACCGCAGCGGGTGGAACCTATCTGTTCGACCTCGTCCGGGACGGCGATTACATCGTCGTCATCGATAACGCCGATCCCGACCTGCCCGCGGGCGCGGTTGCCATCAGCCCCGTAGAGGTTGCCGTGACCAATTTGGCGCCTAATGAGGATCGCGAGGTGAATTTCCGCTTCGACGACTCGGGCGTCATCGGCGGCCGCGTCTGGCATGACGCGAACGGCAACGGTATCATCGATCCCGGTGAGAACGCGCTGTCTGCAATTCAGGTCTGCCTCTATGGACCGGGCGATCTTCTGATCGAATGCCGCGACAGCGATGCCACAGGCAGCTACAGCTTTACCGGCCTGGCCGGCGGCGCATACACCGTTGACGTTGACCAAACCGATCCCGACCTGCCCGCCGGCTACGTGCGCACCACGCTGGACCCGGTGGCTGTCACCCTGGCTCCCGGCGAGAACCTGATCGTTAACTTCGGCTTCCGCATGCCGCCGACGCCCACCCCGACAAACACACCCACTCATACGCCGACGGCAACACCCACCCATACGCCGACCAGTACACCAACTGCCACCTTCACGCCTACGCCTACTGCAACCGCCACAGCGACAGCCACACCGACCAGCGCGGTGGGGTGCATCATAGGCAAGAAAATCGATGATTTGCACGTCGGCCTGCCTGGCTGGACAATCCATGCACGGCTGCGCGACAGCCAGGGCATCACCCTGACGGCAGTTACCAACGGCTCCGGCGACTTCTACTTCGCGGGGCTGACCGCAGGCTGGTGGACCGTCTGGGAGGAAATGCAGCCGGGCTGGGCGCCGGTCACCGACCCAAGCTTCGACGTGGAGGTTCCTGCTACGCCGCTTTGCGCGGAGGTCCGCTTCAAGAACCGCCAGGCATGCTCGCAAGATCCATATGAATCGGACGACACGCCCGGCACAGCCATCCTGATCACACCCGGCAGCGTGCAAAAGCATACGCTGGAGCCGCCCACCGACCTCGACTGGACCATGTTCAACGCGATCGCGGGCGGCATCTACACGCTGCAGACCGACAATCTGCTGGGAGCAACGGACACCTATCTCACATT
Organism: uncultured Anaerolineales bacterium; assembly: GCA_964513075.1. Classification (GTDB taxonomy): domain Bacteria; phylum Chloroflexota; class Anaerolineae; order CG2-30-64-16; family CG2-30-64-16; genus DAOUBP01. The sequence goes on along the minus strand of CAZELR010000040.1, from coordinate 21,102 downwards.
GTACGACACCGACGGCAGCACGCAATTGGCTTACAGCGACGACATCGTGACCGGCGTCGATCGGCGCTCAAGGATCATCTGGCGAGCCCCGATCGCTGGGCGCTACTATGCGCGCGTCCGGGACTACTTCCAGAGCGGCTCCCGCGGCTGCCTGGCCTATGATCTTTCGCTGACCGTCGCATTCCGGACCTACTTGCCCATCGTCATGGCGCCGCCGCCCGAGCCGCCAACGCCGACACCGACACCGACGCCGACAATTACACCGACGCCCACGCGAACGCCGACGCCGACACTGACACCCACACCCATACCGACGCTGCCGCCCATCGACATCCCCGGATTGAGCCACCCCAAGGGTATCGGCATCAACCGTTTCAGCCACGAGCTCTACGTCGCCAGCCGCAACACCGACCGGGTCTACCGCATCAACCCGGCAACCGGCACTGTCCTGAACGCCGTCGTTGTAGGCCATGAGCCGTTCGGGGTTGCCGTCAACAGCATAACCAACAAAATCTATGTGGCTAATTACCTGAGCAATACGCTTTCGGTCATCGACGGCGTCACCCAGAGCGTCATCAAGACGATTCCACTCGCACCTTACGGCGGGCCGACCTACGTGGCCATCGATGAAAGCACCAACCGGATCTACGTGCCGCTGCACGCCGATGGGCGATTGGCTGTCATCAATGGCGCGACCGACATGCTGTTGACAACCGTTGAGGTGGGTGCGGGTGCGTTCGGTGTGGCGGTTGACCCGCTGCTGCACCGCGCGTACGTGTCGTGCCGCGATGCGAAGTTGGTGCGGGTGGTTGACACGACCACAAACCTGGTGCGGTGGGGCGAGACCGCGTACATGACCGGGACTCCCTATGCGCTGGGCATCAACCCCGGCCTGAATCGCCTGTACGTCTCTTATGCGCCGGAGAATGATAACCCGCGGCAGGTGCTGGTGTACCGGATTCCGTCCACCGGTCCCTCGCTGTTGACAGCCGTGCTGGTGGGCAACGGCGGCGCCGACGGCGGCGGGGGCATCGCGGCCAACCCGACGACCGGCCACGTCTTCGTAACCAACAGCCTGGACAACTCAGTATCGGTCTTCGATGGAACCACCAACATGCTGCTGGCGACGGTTCCGGTGGGGCTGAACCCGCAGGCCGTGGCCATCAACGCCGGACTAAGCTATGCCTTTGTGGGCAACCGGGCCAGCAATAGCATCAGCGGTATCCCTGATACGTATTGAGTGCATCAAGATCAAAAAGAAACCAGGTTTCTCGGAGAAACCTGGTTTCTTTTTGAGGTCAGAACTCGTGGTTCAAAGCAGCCCATCTTGTGCTATAATGAAGTCGGAGGCGAGCGGCCTACCAGGACGCTCGTCTCAGCACAAGGAGGTGTCGCATGGCACTGCACATCAAAAGCTGGCCGAGAAGGTTCGTTCGTTGGCTGTGCCGCAGCCCCTTCCAGAGACTGCCGCCCCAATACGGCAACACCGTCCCCCCGGATCTGCAACGGTTCGAAGCCGAGGCAAAGGAAGCCGAGCGCCACGGCCTGGGGCAAGTGGCAACCCAGGCGCCCAGCTCTCACGTCAAGGTGAAGCCGGCCAGACTGGACGAAGCACTCGAAAGGCAATAGAATCCTGGCAAGCACTCCGTGAAAACACTCTCAACCCTGCTTGACCCGGCACAGCCTGCCACCTGGCTGCTGGGCAGTACAGCACTGACCATCATCGCGGCCAATCTGGCGTGGTTGGTCGCGCAACGCATCCGGCGCGCGCGCTCAACCGGCGGACAGAGCGTGCCGCAGATTGCGGCGTGGCTTGCTGTCGCGCTGTTCTTCATCTTCCCACCGCTCTTCGCGTGGCAGGCGGGCGCGTTGTCGCCTTATTATCTGGGGCTGAGTGGGCTGGACTGGATTCCGTCCTCGATGAGCGGTGCGCCGGTGGCGGCCGTAGTTCTGGCCGTATTGTTGGCAGGGTGGTTGGTCTACCGGCGGACGCTCCCGCGCTCGGCAACCCCAGCAGGCCGCCAACATGGACGAATTGTGGCAGCGCTGCGCGCTCCCCTGGATGCTGCACTATACCAGTGGCATTGGGCCTTCTATCGCGCCGCAGCAGTTGGCTGGATCGCAATGTCGGCGTCCGGAGCGCATTCGCTCAGCCGCACGTTGAACCTTGGCCTGGCCGCCGATGCGCTGTACTGGGGCAGTTGGCTGGGGTTGCTCTTCCTCGCTGCCGAATGGGCCTTGAACCCCTTTGCCCGTTCGGCACTGCGCACGCCTGTTGCTCAAGAGAAGGCCTTGCGCCAGATCGCCCTGGCCATCGCCACGACAGCGATCTTCGCGTTGACGCGCAATCTATGGATCTGCCTGATCTGCCACGTCACTGCGGAGACGCTTATCGTGGGTTGGCTGGGCGCTTCGAGAGGCGCCGAAGCCGGCGCATGAAAAAACCAGGTTCGTGAACCGAACCTGGTTTATCATGCAGTGATGCGCTGGCCGAACTCTAGCGGATGATCAAACCCAGCGCGACGAGGACTGCGAAAGTAGCCGCCGCAATCATACCCAGGCGACGCAAATCGGCCACCACATAACGATAATCCTGGGTCAAGGTAACAGGCACGCGCGGGGTGGCAGCGGACCGAGTTGCAGCGGACCGAGTTGCAATAGGCGCGGAGGCCGCGGCAGGCCGCCCCTCTGTCTGTTGTGCCACCTGTGATGGTTTCCCATCGCCGTACATGCGGGGTTCTGAGGCACGCGGTACGCGCCGCGCGGCGGTTTTTTTCTTGGCCATGAAAATCACTCCTCCGGATAATTCATAACATTATACCCACCTGCCGGGCAGGCGTCAATTTGGAGCGTTACCAACTTTGCGGCAAAGTTGGCAACACTACGCTTTTGATTTGACCCGCCTGATCAGCGCGGCGGTGAGTTCGACCGCTTCGGGTAAGCGCAGCCAACGCAGCCCAGCCACGTATAGCACAATCCCCAGACCCCCGGCAACAGCGACCACTGCTGCTTCACCGACTAACCCGATCGCGGCCCAGGGATCCAGCCAACGCGCCACCAACCATACACTGACACCCATCAGGAGTGCGGCAGCCAACGACTTAGCCAGGGTGCTGAAAATACGCTGACCTTGAAGGCGCCCCACACTGCGCATGATCAGGAAGGTCATGATGACCATGTGACCAAATTGCTTGACGGAATCAGCCAGAACCAATCCCTGAAAGCCCAGGGGGCCCTTCAACGCAAGCGCTGCAACAAAATAAAGCCCAATGGAAAGCACCCCCACGATCGCTGGGGTGCGGGTATCTTGCCGGGCATAGAAGGTGTAATTGAGCAGGAAATCCACCCCGGCAAACATCAGCCCTAACAGATAAAGCCGCAACGCGATCGTGGTCCAGTAGGTATCATGGGCCTCAAACACGCCGTGCTCAAACAACAGCCGAATCGTCGGCCCGGCCAACACCCACAGGCCCACCGTCGCCGGAATCAGCAGCACTAACACCAGCCGCAGTCCACGTCCAAAGACGTTCTGGAAACCAACCCAGTCGGCCGCGGCAGCGCGCTGCGACAGAGTTGGCAGTGCAGCTAACGAGACCGCAACAGGCACCAACCCCAAGGGCAATTGGATCAGGGTGGTAGCGTAACCCATCCAGCTTAAGCTATTTGCGCCGGTCGCCGATGCCCAACGACCATCCATGATAATCTGCATTTGCGTCACGATGAGACCCAGCGCAATGGGCACGTAGAGTCGCAAGATGCGCCGCACGGCCGGGTGACTCCATGTTGCAGAAAAACGCACCCGCATATCGCGCAATCCTGGCGCCAAGACAGCCAACTGTATCAACCCGCCGCCCACGATGCCCAGCGGCAACGCGTAGATGCCTATGCGGTTCGCAAGCAGCGGCGCAGCCACCACAATGCCGAGGTTGAACACCGCTCCGCTGAATGCCGTATAAGTGAATCGTCGCAACGCATAGAGCAGCCCGGTGACGCCGCCCGATAGACCGAAGAAGATCACCACGGGCGCAATGATCCGCAGCGAGCGGGCCAATACCCCTTGCAGCGCCGGGTCCTCAAAATCGCCGAGCAGCCTGGAGAGAGGGCCGGCGAACAGCTCCAGCACCAGCACGATCGCACCCATTGCCAGCGCGATCAGGCTGAAAATGGTGCTTGCCACGCGGGCCAACTCATCCCGTCGGTCGGCACGCGTGTATTCGCTGAAGACCGGCACCAGCGCTGCGCTCAGCATGCCGCCTACCAGAAGATCGTAGATCATGGTAGGCACGCGCGCTGCCAGCCGGAACGCACTCAACTCACCGCTGGAGCCAAAGTAGCCGGAGATAATCGCCTCGCGCGCCAGGCCAATGACCCGGCTGGCGATGTTGCCCAGGCCCAGAATGCTGGCAGAACGCGCCAGGCCGGCTTCGCGCTTAGAATCGGCCATCATTCCTCAGGCAGTTTGCGGATACGCGCAATGATTGCCGACGTCGAACGGTCGGGAACGTAAGGGAGATAAGCTGTGCGGCCGCCATAAGCCTCAACGATGACTGCCTCCGGCGGGTGCGGTCCATCGGGACGGTTCCAGTCGCCGCCTTTGACGTAGATGTCCGGCCGCAGGGCTTCCACCAGCCGTTCAGCCGTCAGCGCATCGAAGATCACCACTGCATCGACGCAGGCCAACGCGGCCAGCAGCTCGGCCCGTTCAGCTTCGCCAACAATGGGACGACCCGGTTTGCGCGCTGCGGTCGAAGCATCACTGTTCAAGCCGATTAATAAAGCATCACCCAATGCCCGCGCGGCGCGCAGATAGCGCACATGACCGACATGCAACAGGTCGAAATGGCCGTTGGTCATGACGACAGAACGGCCAGCGTTCCGCTGCGCCTCACACCAAGCAGTCCCCTCTTCAAGAGTCAGCACTTGGCCCACGGTCCATCTCCTCCATCAGAAGCCAGCCATTGCGAAGCAATGACCTGCATCAGAGACCGGGTTTCTTGAACAATACGGCCCACACGAAGCGCGGCAGATCGACCTGCCGGCGCCAACGCCACGGCTGTGTCACCAACCGATAGAACCACTCAAGGTTCAATCGCTGGACCCACATCGGTGCGCGCTGTTGCACGCCGGCGATGAAATCCAGGGAGCCGCCCACTCCCATCATCACCGGCACAGCCAGGGCAGTGCGATGCTTTGCAATCCACAGATCTTGCCGCGGCGCGCCATAGGCCACGAGAAGAATGTGCGGCTGCGCGTCCCGGATGCGCGCAATGATGTCTGCTGCCTCAGCATCGGCCGGAGACCCGGCATAGACGCCGACTACCTGCAGCCGCGGGTAGCGCCCCATCAGCACCTCGGCCGCGCGATCGGCGACGCCGGGTGCTGCGCCCAGCAAGAAGATCCGCCAGCCCTGCTCAGCCGCCTGCGCAGCAATGAGTGGCACGCCGTCGGAGCCGGTGACTCGCTGCGGGAGCGGATGCCCGGCGCGACGCGCAGCCCACAACAGCCCTACCCCATCCGCCATCACCAAGTCGGCCTGCGCCAACACCTCCCGAAATTCGGGATTGCGTTGGGCCTCCATGACGAACTCGGGATTCGCAGTGCAAATCTGATGCGGCATCTCACGCGCGATGAAGCCGGCGATATGGGCCAGCAAATCATCATACGTCAGCGCGTCGATCCGGACGCCAAGAATGCGGACAGACTCCAACTTGCAACTTCCAGCTTCTAGCTCGCAGCTTCCAGCAGCACCGCCAACGTCTCGCGCGCACACTTCTCCCACGAAAAACGCTTGACGTTCTCGTGTCCGCGACGCACCAACTCGGCCCGAAGAGCATCGTCGGTCAGCACGCGGTCCATGGCATCCGCGATCGCGTCAACATCGTGCGGGTCGACAAGAATGGCTGCATCGCCGGCCACTTCAGGCAAAGATGATGTGTTGCTGGTGATCACAGGCACACCGCACGCTCCTGCTTCGAGCACCGGGATGCCGAAGCCCTCATATAAGGATGGATAGACGAACGCCAGGGCGCCGCTCAACAGCGCCGGTAGGTCTTCATCGGGCAAGTAGCCTGGAAAGCGCACCCGGCCCGCCAGTCCCAGTCCCGACACCTGGGCGCTCAGCGCATCGTACAGCCAGCCCTGCTTGCCGGCCAACACAAGCTCTACGTCCCCTCGGCCTGGCCTCGCTGCCAGCCGGGCGAATGCCTCGATGAGCCGCGCAAGGTTTTTGCGCGGCTGTAGGGTGCCAACGTACAGCAGATACCGCTGGCCCAGGCCATAGCGGCCGCGCACCGCGGCCAACGCGGCCGGATCCTCTACACGGGCCAGGCGCTCATCCCGGCCCAAGGGCACGACGTGCACCTTATCTGCGGTGATTCCGTAGGCCCGCACCAGGTCTGCCTTGGTCGCAGCCGAGTCGGCCAACACCGCCACGGCCTGGCGCGCGCTCCAACGCGTCGACCAATCCAGGTAACGCCGATCGCGCGGCAGGTGCGCCTCTGGGTAATGCAGATAGCCCAGGTCATGCACGGTCACCACCGACCGTCGAGGATGCATCACCGGGATCACGTGAGCCGGCACAAAAAGCACCTCTGGCGGATTGACCAGCATCTCGGCGCTTAATCGCAAATGCGTCCACAGCCGCGGAAACGGAATTGACCTCAGCTCAGCCCCTGCCATAGAGCCTTGGAGGTCGAAGAGGCTATCAGGCGGCGGCCCATTAGTGTAAAGGCGGAAGCGATGCCCCAAACCCAGGTGCAGCAAGGCCCGAATCAAGTGCAGCGAGTACGTTTCCGTACCGGTGCGCCGGGTGGCGGTTGCACGGCTGGCGTCAATTCCGATCAGCATGAGGGAATTATAGCACAGAGCACTGAAACGTTCACAAGCCGTTGAGGATATTCGTCTGGCGTTCCCAGGCAACGGCGTCCGCCCCATGGACGGGATCGGTGGGGCAAGCTGCTAGGTGGTCACCCGCAACGGAGCAATGTGGCCGCCGGTCGAGGGCCGGCACATGATCTCCAGGCTTTATTTGCCGTTTTTAAGTACGAACCGCTCGATCACATCTGCGAGGCCATCCTCGCCCACCGGCGGTGCGATCCAGTCCGCAGCGGCCCTGACATCGGCAGTCGCGTTGCCCATGGCCACCCCCAAACCGGCCCATTGAATCATGCTGATATCGTTGCCGGAATCACCTGCGGCCAGAATCTCAGCCTGCGCGATGCCGTAGGTGTCAGCCAGGAATGCCAGAGCCTGTCCCTTGGATGCGCGCGGGGAGGTAACTTCAACAAAAAGCGGATGAGACTGAACGACCGTCAATCGATCCCCAAAGCGCTCTTCCAGTTCGGTCAGCAGGGGACCGCTGGCGTCCGGTTCGCTGATAAACAGCCCCTTCAGCGGATGTTGCCCTTGAGCGGCCAGACGTCGACACGCCTCATCGAAACTGTCGACGCGCACCATCGGCATCCCAAACCAACGATCATAGAACGCCTGCGGATAGTGCATAGCGACGTGGTACAACGCGGTCTCGGCATAGAGGTTGAGGTCCAGATCGCGCTCCTCGGCGAATGCCAACACCTCACGGAGCGGCTCTCTCGGCAAAGGCTCCGTCCACAGGACCGGCCGGTCGCCCACCAACGCCTGCACCATTGCGCCCTGCATGCAGATCACTGGGTCATGCAAGCCCAATGCGGCTGCGTAGCCACGGGCCGAAGCGTACGGCCGACCAGTAGCCAACACGACACGGACACCAGCGGCCTGCGCAGCAGCCACTGCCTCCCGCACGCGTACGTTTGGCAGCGCGCCGTCCTCAGCCACGGTGCCGTCGTAATCAAAGGCCAACAAGCGATAAGGCACAGATCCAACACCCACGATTCTGAATCGCAAGGTTGCCAACTTTGCGGCAAAGTTGGCAACCCTAAGTTACAACGACAAGCACCCGGTCGAGCCCTGAATAATCCACCTGAAGTTCCACATCCGCGTCGGGCAGCAGCGTCTGTGCTAACTGCTTGGCGGCTGGGCCTTGCCCGGCGCCGACCTCCAGATAGACCGATCCGCCAGGGCGCAATTTGGCACGGCCCTGGGGTGTGGCCAGCATCGCCAGCAGCTTGCCAATCACCTGCAGGCCATCAGCACCGCCATCCAACGCCAGGATCGGCTCGAAGGTCCGCACCTGCGGCGGCAGACTCGGCAGATCTGCGGTGGCAATATACGGTAGGTTTGCAACGATGATGTCCACTGGCTCGGGCAGTGGATCAAGCAGTGCGCCGGGCAGCAGTTGCACCTGCTCGCCGACGCCGTAACGCCAAAAGTTCTGAGCGGCTACTTCCAAAGCATCTTCCGAGATATCGGTGGCATAGACGACGATCTCCGGCGCGTTAACAGCCAGCGCAACCGCAATGGCGCCACTGCCTGTACCGATGTCGGCAACGAGCGGTCGCGACTGGCCATCCGCGATCAAGCGTTGCACCTGGGCCAACACCCGTTCCACCAGGAGCTCAGTTTCGGGACGCGGGATGAGCACGCGGGAATCGACTGTGATATCAAGGCCGTAAAACGCCTTGAAACCCACTAGGTAAGCCACCGGCACGTGCCGCATCCGCTGCCGGACGAGATCCTCGAAACGGCTTAGCTCCATTTCGTTGAGACGCCGGTCAGGATGAGCGTAGAGCCAGGCCTTGTTGACGCCCAGCACGAAACCCAAGAGCACCGCAGCATCAAGTTGCGCTGTGTCGATCCCTGCTTCACGAAGCCGGCGCGAGACAGCTAACAGCGCGCGTCCCACATCGCTGGATCGATCCAAAGACCACGTAATATGAAAACCAGGCACGTCGCTGCCCTGCGACACGAACGGCGCCCCCTGTGGTGCCATATCTGCCAACTTATTCCTCGCTGATCGATTCTAATCTCTCGGTTTGATCTGCTGCCGCCAACTCGTCGATGAATTCGTTCAGATCGCCTGCCATCACTTGCGCCAGATTATAAACCGTCTTGCCGATGCGGTGATCGGTGACTCGGTTCTGCGGAAAGTTGTAGGTGCGGATCTTCTCGCTGCGCTCGCCGCTGCCCACCTGGCTGCGCCGGGCCTGGCTGCGTTCGGACTGCAAACGGTCCTGCTCCGCCTGGAAGAGCCTGGCACGCAGGATCGCCAGCGCCTTGATACGATTCTGAAGCTGCGACTTCTCGTCCTGGCAGCTCACGACCATGCCTGTGGCGAGATGCGTAACACGGATGGCGGAGTCGGTGGTGTTGACGCTCTGGCCGCCGGGGCCGGTAGCCCGAAAGACGTCGATACGCACATCCTCCGGTTTGATCTGAATGTCAACTTCGTCTGCCTCGGGCAACACCGCAACCGTGGCGGTAGAGGTGTGAATGCGGCCTTGCGCTTCGGTCACTGGCACGCGCTGCACCCGATGCACCCCGCTCTCATATTTCAGCTGCGAATAAGCACCCCGGCCGCGCACCTGGAAGATAACCTCTTTGAAGCCGCCAGTTCCTGTCTCATGCTGGCTGAGGGTCTCGGCCTTAAAGCCATGACTCTCGGCCCAGCGGAGGTACATGCGTAGTAGGTCGTCGGCAAAAAGCGCGGCCTCATCGCCGCCGGTGCCAGCTCGAATCTCGACGATGACGTTCTTGTCATCTCGGCGATCCTTGGGCAACAGCAGCACCCGCAGCCGGTTTTCCCGTTCAGTCTGCTCTGCCTCCAGCCGCGCCACCTCAGCCTCGGCCAGCTCAGCCATGTCCGGATCGGCGCCATCCAGGGCCAGGATTCGGGCATCGGCCAACTCGGCTTCCGCCGTTCGATAGGCTCGGAAGACCGAAACGATCTCCTCGATCTCCGATTGCTCGCGCGCCAACTCGGCCAACCGCGCCGGTTCGATGTCGGCAGCCGAATCGGCCATCAACTGGTTCAGTTCCTCGTAACGGCGGTCGATCGCCGCTGCTTTTTCGATCACGATACAATTATCCTACGAAGACCGGCAGGTTGCCGATGGCGATGATGTGCCGCCACTTTGCGGGGTCGTTGCCCTCAGTGAACGCAGCAGCCTCGGCTACCACCGTACCGCCACCCTCGGTCACCAGCTTCTTCATGCCTTCCAGCGTGCTGCCGGTGCTGATCACATCATCGACCAGGAGGATGCGCTTGCCATCCACCAGGTAGCGATCCTTACCATCCAGCCAGAGGGTCTGCGGGGCACCGGTCGTGATCGAGAGCACCTCGACACTCATTGCGCCCACCATGTAAGGTTTGCGCGTCTTGCGGGCCACCACATACGGCCGTTTCAGCCGCACGGCCAAAGCATGGGCCAATGGGATGCTCTTGACCTCCGCCGTCATGAGGGCATCGACATCGACCGGTACGCGCCTGGCAAGCTCATCCGCAATGGCTTCCACCACGTCGGTATCCCCAAGCATGTTGAAGATCGCGATGCGCACCTTGGGCGCCACCTCGAACAACGGCAACTGGCGGGTCAACCCGCAGATGTCAAGCGTGTAGCATTCCTCGGACATTGATGGTTTCCTTTCTGAACTGGCATCACCGCGCAAAAACGGGCCACGATATCCTTGCTCGGGCCCGGCATGACGCTATTTTATCATAGGAATGGGCTGAAAGTGCAATCAGGGGGTGCCTGGTTCCAAAGTTGCCAACTTTGCGGAAAAGTTGGCAACTCACCTATAATGACGGCCGAGAGGCTACTTTTGACAAGCAAGCGCAGGATACGTGGGGCCGGTGGACGGGCCATTGCTGGCCTTCTTACTGCCGGCATTCTGATCTTGATCTGGGGTTTGATACGCTACGGTGGCCCTGAGGGTGCGTGGCGCCGCGTCTATGCGGAAATCGCACCGCGGCTGCCCCACCCTGCTTACGTACCCACGCCGCTGCCGCTTACACCCACTTTAGGGATTCCAGGCGCGCCCGACGGATCAGCCGCGCTGACACCAGCCGCCCTCCTGCGCCCTGCTGCGACCAGCAGCCCCTCGCCCACGCCGCCTGACGGACCCACGCCAACATCAACCAGGCTGCCTGCGGCCACCTCGACCGCCTTGCCCGCACGCGTTCTAAATCCTCCCACCGGTACAGAATCCGCGCCACACGACGCACCCTCCACGCCGCCACCACCCATCACATCCCTCCGCCTCACCGGCCTCTCTCATTATTGGCAGACCTGGAACAATTGCGGCCCGGCCACCTTGGCGATGTACCTGAGCTATTTCGGGATCAAAATCGACCAGGATAAAGTCGGTGCGGCGCTACGGCCCTTCAAGGACGATAAAAACGTAAGCCCTGAAGAGCTGGCATCCTATGCGCGAAGGCAGGGATTGCAGGCAGCAGTCCGGGTGAACGGTGACAATGATACATTACGTCAATTACTGATTGCTGGCGTGCCGGTGTTGATCGAAACCTGGTACGAGCCAAAGCCAAACGACGGCATGGGCCACTACCGGCTGATTGTCGGCTTCGACGACGCTGCAGAAGCATGGACCGCATACGACTCCTACGATAGCCGCGGCATAGTCAAGGGCCAACCATACGAGGGCATCCGACTGCCCTACGCCGAGACAGACGCGCTCTGGGCTGTCTTCAACCGGGTTTACGTAGTGCTCTATGACATGGCACCCGATGCGGCGCGATCGGCTAAGGTAGAGGACATCATCGGAGCCGATAAGGACGACGCAGCGATGTGGGCGCGATCGCTGGCTGCGGCCGAAGCTGCAACGCTGGCGAAACAGAGCGATCCCTTCGCGTGGTTCAACCTTGGCAGCAGCTTGACTGCGCTGGACCGCTGCGCGGAAGCGACCGATGCGTTCGACCGGGCTCGGCGCCTGGGACTACCGTGGCGCATGCTGTGGTACCAGTTTGCGCCGTTCCGCGCCTACTACGAGGTCGGCCGCTACGATGAAGTCATCGCACTGGCCGATGCCACTCTGCGCAGCGCCAAAGATACCATCGAAGAGCTCTATTACTGGAAAGGAATGGCGCAGCATGCCGCCGGTGATCCGGTTAGCGCCCGCGCGTCATGGCAGGCGGCGCTGAATCTGAACCACAACTACTCCGACGCACGCGCCGCATACCAGGCTGTCTCGGAAGGCGCCCCATGAGCTCGGCTCCTGGTGAATCCCGGGCCGGTCGAGGCCGCAGCCATCCATGAACGATACCACCTTCTCGCGACGCCGGCACATCGCTCGTAACGTGCTCGTCGTGGCTGGCTGTTTTGGGCTGGCCGCAGCAGCCGGCGTGTTCCGCAATATCGTCATCGCGCGGACTTTCGGCATCGGTGCGGAGCTGGACGCGTACTATGCCGCGTTCAAGCTGCCCGACCTGCTCTTCACCGTGGTGGCAGGGGGGGCGCTGGCGACCGCGTTTATCCCGGTGTTCGCAGATTACGTCGCGGCTGAGGATCGTTCCGGCGCCTGGCAACTGGCCAGCGCGGTCATCAACTGGGTGATTCTGGTCACGACCGCCGCGGCACTTTTGGCCGGCTTGGCTGCGCCCTGGCTGACCCGCACACTTGTCGCCCCCGGCTTTACGCCCAGCCAACAGGCAGAAACGGCCGACGTGATGCGCATCGTGCTGCTCTCCAGCGTGATTTTCGGTGTCAGCTCAGTGCTAGGCAGCGCCCTGAACGGTCTCAAGCACTTCCTGCTGCCCGCGCTCGCGCCCGTGGTCTATCCGCTGGGTATCACGGCCGGTGCGCTGTGGCTGGCGCCGGCGTGGGGTGCCGCTGGACTGGCCGCAGGCGCCGTAATCGGTGCAATCCTGCACCTGGCGATCAAGATCCCTGCGCTGCTCCGCACCGGCTTCCGCTGGCAGCCGGTGCTGCACGCCGGGGACGGGGTTCACGCCGTCATGGTGCTGATGGGACCGCGCATCCTCGATCTGGGCGTATTCCACCTGACGCTGTTGGTCACCACAAACCTTGCCTCACGCTTGGGCCCGGGCAGCGTCAGTGCATTGGAGTGGGGCTGGGATGCCATGCAATTGCCCGAGACGATCATTGGCACTGCGTTCGGATTGGTCGCCTTTCCTACCCTGGCCGAGCTGGCTGCGCGCGGGGACCGGGATGGACTGCGCAGCACGCTCGGTGAGTCGCTGCGCACGGTGCTCAGCCTGGCTGTGCCTGCGGCGTGCGGGCTGATCCTGCTGGGTCGCCCGTTGCTGGCGCTGCTCTACCAGCGCGGTGCGTTCGATGCGGCTGCAACTGAGGCAGTGGCCACCGCGCTGCGCTTCTACTGTCTGGGACTGGCCAGCCATGCCTGCCTGGAGCTGGCAGCGCGCGCTTTCTTCGCGCAGAAAGACACGGTGACGCCGCTGCTGTTGGCTACGGGCTCGGCCGCCCTGAACATCATGCTGGCGCTCCTGCTGATGGGGCCGCTACAACACGGCGGCCTGGCACTGGCCAACTCGATCGCAGTGACGCTGGAGGTGCTTGCGCTGCTATGGATCCTGCGCAAGCGGCTGGACGGTGTGCAAGGACGAGAGACCCTGCTTGCGCTGGCGCGCATTGTTGCTGCGTCCATCCTGATGAGCGCCGCCACCTGGGGCGCGCTTGCACTCGCGGGCGACAGCGCGTCAGCCCAGGTCGTCCTCGGGGGCACGGCCGGAGTGGTCACCTACCTCCTGGCCGCGCGGCTGCTGGGCGTGCGCCAAATCGAACGCTTCATCGCCGCGGTGCTGGACCGCGGCTGAACCGGACGCTATCGACACCTGTTTGACGTCATAGACCGCTAGGCGCTATAATCGCGCTTAATTGTTCCCCCAACTACTTAATGAAGCAGGATTGATTTGATGAACCAAAACCCACCGCGCTGGTTGCTGATCGCGGTTGCCGTCGCGCTGATCACGTTCATTATTGTCGCAGCCGGCCTGGCGCTTTCCACCTTCCGCCAACGCGTCGAGCCATCCCGTCAGGCGTGGACGCCGGGTCCGACGCGTGGGCCGGTCACCACCACAGTTGCGACCCGTCTTTCAGCCGGTACATCGACAGCCTCACCTACGGCAAAGGCCGCCGCGGCAACGGCCACAGCCGTCGCCACCGCCACGCCCACGACGCTCACCGAGACGCCGCTCGCTCTGACGCCGACTGCTAGCCCCACGCCTACGGCGTCAGCCACACCCTGCAGCATTTCCCTTGCGCCGGAGCTGTCCGGACTCTATAACCCGGCCGTGTTTGGTTGCCCGGCCGGCGGCAGCGCGGTGATCTGGGCCGCGTGGGAGCCTTTCGAGCGCGGGGCCCTGCTCTGGCGCAGCGACACGGACACGGCCTACGCATTTCTGACCGGCGGCCGCTGGTATCCGATCGCCGCGCGGTGGGGAGGCGAACCACTCTTCAGCCGCGGCGAGCCGCCCGCAGGGTTGCTGGCGCCCGAACGCGGCTTCGGCTGGGTTTGGGGAAGCGACGACACCCTGTTTGCCGACCTGGGGTGGGCGCTTAACGTCGAAAAAGGCTTCTGCGCACAAGTACAGCCTTTCGAACGCGGATTTCTGCTGAGAAGCAACGCGGCCGCGTCCTGCACATCAGACAACCTGTACAACCATGCCACCTCACCGGAATGGGAACCGGTTGCGCTAGCAGCCCACGAAGATAGTTGGCAAGATACGCGACCAGCAGACGTGATCCTCTCTGCAACCACGGCCAGCCGTCCGACGGCTCACGGCCTGTTCCCCGCGCCGCGCCGAGAGATGATCGTCGTAGATGGAAACACGGATGAATGGCCCGGATCGTGGCTTCAAGCGTCCGCCATCGTCGAAGGGGCCGCCTCATGGCGCGGTGCGACGGACCTGGCCGGCGTGTTTCAGGTGGCCTGGGGGAACGATGGTCTCTACCTGGCCGCCAAGGTGATCGACGATCTCTACCGCGCCGGCCCAGCCGGCACCGATTTGTGGCAAGGCGACAGTGTCGAGATCAATTTCGACCGGAATCTGGCTGATGACTTCGGAGGGGCGGAGAGCAATGCCGACGACTACCAGATCGGCCTCGGCTTCGGCCCCAACATGGCGTTGATGCTTGGCTATCGCTGGCTGCCGTTTGCGCAGGAGGGACCGCTGGATCTGACAGGGGCTGCCGTGACCACTGCAGAGGGCTACACGTTCGAGGCGCTGATACCGTGGGAAGTCTTTGGCTTGACGCCGGCTGAGTTGGCGCCGGGGATGACCTTCGCCTTCAATGTGGCGCTGAACGATAACGACAGCGACACACCGGCACAGGAGACAGTCGCCTCGGCCTCGCCCGCGCGCACGACTTACGATGATCCCACGCAATGGGGGACGCTGGTGCTAAAGTAGCGCAAGCTGCCAGCTTGCGGCACGCAGCCAACACGGAGCACCCATGGACCCGACCCTTATCAAAAAGCTGCTCATCAAACCCGGCTACCGGGTGCTGATCCTCAATGCGCCTAAAGGTTATGTCGAACGCATCAGTCCTCTGCCCGAAGACACAGCCCTGGTCGAGGGAGGCCGCGGCCCGTGCGACTTCGTGCAGCTCTTCTGCACGGACAAGGCCATCGTGGATAGGCTGGCGCCGGACGCTATCGCCGCGGTCAAGCCGGGCGGCGTGCTGTGGCTCTGCTACCCCAAGCGCGGCCCCAAGGTGCAAACCGACATCAACCGCGACACTGGTTGGGAAGTGGTCAAGCAGGCGGGCTGGGGGCCGGTGATGCAGATCGCCATCGACGACGTCTGGTCTGCGCTGCGCTTCCGTCCCGAGGCCGACATCCGGCGCACCAGCGACCGGTGGTCGTAACAGGAAGTGCTGCATGCGCGCCCATAACCTAAGCGTCAGGATTCGGGACTTCAGCCGGCATGGACTCGGCTTGGCGCTGCTGCTCGGCCTGGCTGGGTGCATAGGGATCGCAGAACAGGTTCCCCCGTATCGCGTGGGAGACCTGCAAACAGGTGACGAGGTGGCAGTGACTGCCGTCGACCGCGCTATCACGATCGACATCCGCAGCAACTCAGGCATCGGCAGCGCGGCGGTCGAGCAGATCATCGACACAAAGCCCACCTTGCTTACGCTGCGCTTCCATCTGACAGGACTGGAGGAGCTGCGTTTCAGCTACGACAGCACGCAGGTGGCCGTCCGCGTGTCGAGCCGCGGCGAGAACGATGTCAGCCAGGAAGTGAGGCTGCCGGAGGGCGATGCACAAAGCATCGGCCCGGACAGCCCCTACTGGATGGCCGTGCGCCTCCCGGATGGCCAACGCATCCCGCTGACCGACGGTGTCATCGAGGTTACAGCCCCGCGCGCCTTCCTCGAAAGCGGTGCGCGCAGCTTTTCGCTACGGTGGATCGACTTTTATCGGTGAAGACTTAGCGTTGCCAACTTTGTCGAAAAGTTGGCAACGCTATGATTCCGGCCTCACTGCAACAATCTTAACCCCGCCCGCGCGATCACGACCTCTTCATCTGTCGGGATCGACAGCACCTTGACGCGGCTCTCGTCCGCGCTCACCACCGCGGCCGTGTCGGCAGGCGCGCGGCGGTTGGTCTCCGCATCCAACAGCACCCCACACCATCCCAAGCAGGCGCAGGCCCGTTCGCGCACCTGCCAGCCGCGCACCCCGATGTCGTCGGTGAACGCGAGCACGTCGAACCCGCCCAGCACGGCCGCATACGCGCCGATCGTGCTCTTCAGCCGATGGACGTACATCGCCACCGCCAGCCGCGCGCGTCGATCTCCGGCCTCATCCGCCAGCCGGATCAATTCGAACAAGTCACTCGACGTGCCCGAGATGCCAATGAGGCCGCTCTCGCGGTTCAACAGCCGATCCACCGCCTCGGGAGTATAGCCATGCTCAGCGATCAGCGCCAGCACGATGGCTGGGTCGAGGTCGCCGCTGCGAGTGCTCATGATGAGGCCGGGCAACGGCGAGTAGCCCATCGAGGTCTCGATGCTGCGGCCCCCGTCAATCGCAGCCACGCTGGAGCCGCCGGTGCCCAGGTGGCAGGCGATGATCTTCAGCGCCGCAACCGGCCGGTCGAGCACACGGGAAGCCTCGTGTGTGACGTACTCGTAGGACAGGCCGTGGAAGCCAAACTTGCGGAAATCGCAGCGGTCGGCCAGCGCCAGGGGCAGACCGTAACGGTAGGCTGCCTCAGGCAGCGTCGCATGGAAGGCCGTGTCGAACACCGCGTATTGCAGCACCTGCGGCAGCTCAGCCCGGCACAGATGAATCACACTCAGGGAGTTGGGGTTGTGGATGGGGGCCAGGCGATTGCAGGACTCCAGTTCAGGCAAGACGGCGTCGGTCACGACTACCGGCGCCCGGAAGCGCACGCCGCCGTGCACGAAGCGATGGCCGATCGCGTCTACGCGCAGGCCTTGCCCCCGCAGATGCGCCAGCACCGCCGCAGCCGCGGCCCGGTGGTCCGGCAGCGGCCGGACGTCGCGCTCTCGCTCTAATGTATCGCAATCCGCCGGATTGCGGCGCAAGCTGGCAGCATGCGCTACATACGAGTGGGTCAGGTACGCGGCCTCGCGCGTCACCGTGCCGACGTGGAACGCCTTGCCCGCGGCCAGGACAGCCAGCTCCCGGCCCGCGTCCGCGCGATAGAGCTTATAGGTCAGCGACGAACTGCCGCAGTTGAAGACAAGCAGGTTCATAGACATGCACCCCTCCCAGACCCCATTTTAGGCAGCAGCCGGAGAAGAGCAAATTCACCGTGGCACCCCATCCGGGTTCATCCGCGTCCAATTATCGGTGCATTTTCCCTTTCCCCGCATCGGGTGTAAACTATCCTGGTTCATCCGTGCAACGTGTAGCGGCGCAGCACACCTGCGCCGCCAGGAGCAACCCATGCCCAGCCTGCCTTCAGATCTCACCGAACTCAGAGCCAAACTGGTGGAGCTCTTCAGCCTGGACGAGCTGAGACTGCTCTGTTCTGACATGGGCATCAAACACGAGAACTTTCCGCCGGCCCTGGACAGGTTCATCCAGGAGTTGATCGCCTATTGCGAGAGAACGGGCCGCACAGCCGATCTGCTCGACAGGTGCCGGAAGTTACGCCCGCAAGCCGCGCTGGATGGCCTGCATCAGCGCGTGCTGGCGCACGCGGAGCCTGCCGCGCCGCCGGCCAGCCCGCCCAACGCGGTTCCCTCCACCCTGCCGCCGCAGCCCTACTTCTTCGGCCGCGACGCCGAGCTGGAGAGCATCAAGGACGCGATCTCGCCCGACGCGCGCACCTGGGGCGCGCTGATCGACGGGCCGGGCGGGATCGGCAAGACCGCGCTGGCCGTGCGCGCGGGGCACGAGGCCCCCGCGGCCGACTTCGCAATCAAGATCTTCCTGTCGGCCAAGGTGCGCGAGCTGACCCCCGCGGGCGAGCAGCCGCTGGAAGACTTCATGCTGCCCAACTACATGGCCCTGCTGGCCGAGCTCGCGCGCGAGCTGGGCGAGGCCGACATCGCCAGGTGCGACCCGGCCGAGCGCGCCAACGCGGTGCGCCGCGCGCTGGCGGGCAGGCGCGCGCTGATCGTGATCGACAACCTGGAGACGCTGGTCGACGCGGAGCGGATGCAGGTCTTCCAGTTCCTGGGCCGCCTGCCCGAGGGCAACAAGGCCATCGTGACCAGCCGGCGCCGCAGCGACGTGGATGCGCGCATCATCAGGCTGGACCGCCTGCTGCTGCCCGAAGCGTTGGCGCTGCTGAAGGAGCTGGCCAGGCGCAGCCGCCACCTGGCGCGCGCGACCGCGGCCGAGCGGCAGGCGCTCTACGAGCTGACGCACGGCAACCCGCTGCTGATCCAGTGGACGGCCGGGCAGTTGGGCCGGGGGCAGTGCCGCACGGTGGCCGCGGCGTGCGACTTCCTGAAGGCTGCGCCGCCGAACAATGACCCATTGGAGTACATCTTCGGCGACCTGGTGGAGAGCTTCACCGAGAGCGAGACCAAGGCGCTGGCCGGCCTGGCGCACTTCACCCAGCCCGCCAAAGTCGAATGGGTCGCCGACCTGGCCGGGCTGGCCGAGCCGGAGGCGCTCACCGCGCTCGAGGACCTGGCCGACCGCGCGCTGGTGATCGCCAGCCCCGGCGGGACGACCTTCCTGCTGCCGCCGCTGGCCGCGCTCTTCCTGCGCCGGCGCCGGCCCGAGGCGGTGGCCGCGACGGCCGGCCGGCTGAACGACCGGGTCTACGCGCTGGCGCTCGAAAACGGCTACGACAAGTACGACCGCTTTCCCGTGCTGGAGGCCGAGTGGCCCGCAGTCACCGCGGCGCTGCCGCTCTTCCTGGCCGGCCCCAACGACCGCCTGCAGACGCTGTGCAACGCGCTCAGGACCTTCCTGAACTTCTCCGGCCGCTGGGACGAGGAGCTGGCCCTGGGGGAGCAGGCGGAGGCGAGGGCGGTCGCAGCCCGAGATTGGCAGAACGCGGGCTGGCGCGCCTATGACGCAGGATTCACATGCTCTCTGCGCGGGCAGGCCGCGGAGGTGTTGCGCTGGGCCGACCGGGCCGCGGCGCACTGGGAAGCCGCCCGGGCCGGTGCGCGCGAGCGCGCCATTGCCATCCGCCTGCGTGGCCTCGGCCCTGGGTTGGCGAAGGACTATCCCGCGGCGATCGCGGCATACCAGGAAGCGCTGGCGCTGTGGCGCGCGCTCGGCCCGGAGAGCATGGACGTGGCGATCGGCCTCAACGCCCTCGCCGTGGCCGAACGCCAAGCGGGCGACTTGGCCGCGGCCGAACGCGACTATAACGAAGCACTGCGCATCGCGCGCAAGATCAGTTACCGCGAAGGCGTCGCCGCCTACACGGGCAACCTGGCCGAGCTGGCGCTTTATCGGGAGCAGTGGCCCGAGGCCGAGCGGCTGGCCCGCGAGGCGCTGGCGCTGGTTGAGAAGATCGGCCGCGCGGAGTTGATTGGGAAGGACTGCTATCTGATCGCCAAGGCCGTGCTCCGCCAGGGACGCTCAACCGAGGCGCTGCCCTTCGCCCGCCGCGCGGTGGAGATCTACGCGAGGCTGCGCTACCCGGATCTGGACAAGGCGCGGGGGGTGCTGGCGGAGTGCGAGGCGGCGGTGGGGGCGGGGTGAGGGGGTGGAGCGCGGGGATGTTTGGATCGCGAAGGTTTTGGATCGCGAAGACGCGAAGATGACGAAGAACGCGAAGGGGTCCCGCCGCAGCGAGTGAGCGGGTGTCATGCTGAGGCCGAGTCCCTGATCTGCGTCGTAGAGCTAAGTTCATCAGGCCGAAGCATCTCTGCCTGCGCAGACGAGATCCTTCGCTGGGGTTTCGCCGTGACTGGCGTTGAGTCGTCAACCCGCTCAGGATGACAGAATCTACTCTAGCAGAGCACTCAGGACGACAGAAACTAGCCTAACAAAATACCCAGGGTGACATGCTAACCATTCTCAGAAGGGTTCATCCATTATGACAACCATATCCATGCCCGGTCCCGCCTATCGCATCGTGACCGCGCGCACGGTGGTGCGCTGCTGGAATCCGGGGGACGCGGGGCTGCTCAAGGAGGCGGTCGACGCCAGCCTCGACCACCTGCGGCCGTGGATGCCGTGGGCCCACCACGAGCCGACCGACCTGGCTGCCAAGATCGCCGGGCTGCGCACGTTCCGGGGCAAGTTCGACCTGGGGCAGGATTTCGTCTACGGCATCTTCAACCGCGACGAGACGCTGGTGCTGGGCGGAACCGGGCTGCACACGACGCTGGGCGCGGGCGCACGCGAGATCGGCTATTGGGTGCGCGCCGACGCCATCAACCGCGGGTTAGCCACCGAGGTCTCGGCCGCGCTGACCAGGGTCGCGTTCGAGATCGATCACGTCCGGCGGGTCGAGATCCACTGCGCGCCCGACAACGTGCGCAGCGCGGCCGTGCCCGCGAAGCTGGGCTACCGGCACGAGGCGACCCTGCGCGAGCGGGTCGACCGCGGGGGCGAGACGCCCGGCGATGCCATGATCTGGTCCCTCTTTGCGGATCAGTATGCGGCCAGCCCGGCCGCGGCCGCGGCGATCGTTGCGTTCGACGCGGCGGGGCGGCAGATCTTGCCGGCGCAGACGAGATCCTTCGCTGAGGTCGCGCCGTAACTGACCTTGGGTGGTTAACCCGCTCAGGATGACTATCGGGAGTTTCTTGCAGACGAGATCCTTCGCTGAGGTCGCGC
>CAZELR010000039.1:0-38622 GCA_964513075.1 uncultured Anaerolineales bacterium | reverse complement strand
AGCAGCGCCAGGCTGAAGATCAGCAGCGAAATCCCCGGCAGCTTGCCGTAGAACAACAGGTCGAAGAGCCAGCCCAACAGCAGGCCGGCGGCGATCACACGCCACGGATGTTTCAAGGTCATAGCGATTTCTCCATGTGCTGAAATTGCGGCTCACGCAAGCCAGGCATCATGGGCAGCATACCATGCCGAGCGCGCGCCTTGCAAGGCCTCAGACGCCTCGGGAGCTGCACTCAGGTGCTTGACAGCTGCGCCGCCAGCTGCTTGGCGAAAACGCGGCGACCACCGCACGATCGCGCCCGCTGGCCTTAGCGGCGGCGAACGTTGCGTCGTATTCGAGGCTCGGCCAGGTCCTAGGTGTATCCCCCGGCAGCAATTCCAAATATGGCCGAAGCATCCTGAGCGGAGCACGGCGCACGAGTTCCACAGCGTCCCACTGTCCACAACCTGCGCCGTGCGGAGTCGAAGGATGCGGCCCACCCTGCCTGCTCCGGCCTCCTTCGACTGCGTTCCGCCCATACTGCGGGCGGAACTCCGCTCAGGATGCCTGCGCTGGCGGTTACATTTGGAATTACTGATCCCCCGGCCCTGGCGTTCTTCTGGACCGCGACCTGTGGTATGCTTCCAGGCACGTTCTATTATGCCTGGAGGTCAACATGCCGGTTCGTTTCTCTGAACGCTTGATTTGGTTTTCGCAAGGCTGGCTCGCGCTGGCGGCCCTGGTGATCTTCCTGGTCTTCACCGCCCTGGTGTTGCCGGGCCAGGCGGCGGGGTCGGCCGAGCGCACGGGGGGCGCGCAGCAGCCCGACCCTTCCCTGTTCTACACCCCGGCCGAGCTCTACGGCATGGCGGAGGCGTACGGCCCCGACGGCCGGCAGGCCTATATCCAGGCCCGATTCACCTTCGATGTGGTCTGGCCGCTGGTCTACGGCTTCTTCCTGGTCACGACGATCGGCTGGCTGGCGGGCAAGGCGTTCCGATCGGGCAGCCCGTGGCGGCTGTTGACCCTGGCGCCCGTGCTGGGTGTCCTCTTCGACTACCTGGAGAACCTCGCCACCTCCCTGGTGATGGCGCGTTATCCTGCGCAGACTCCGGTTGTTGACCTGCTGGCAGGGCCGCTGACCCTGGTGAAATGGTTGTTCGTGGGGGGCAGCTGCGTGGTGTTGGTGGGTGTGGCGATCGTCGCGGTGGCGCGCAGAGCCAGGCCGCGTTGAGCTAGGTTACGGCCGCGGCGGCGATGTGTTTGTCATCGGCGCGCACTCCGCACGATGCGCAGCGCCTCAGCCTCGCTCAACTCCGGTCGCCGCTTGCGCAGCCGATACGCGCCGACCTGCTCGGCCAGGCGGATCATCGAAAGGCCCTCCTGGCAGCGTTGGGCGGGCGTCAGGCGGCGCGTGATCGCGATCTGCTGCAGATCGAGTTCCGTTATGGCGTCGGCGATCTGGGCGGACAAGTCCGCCCTGACGCTCAGTGGACCGATCCAGGGATTCGGTCGTTAGTCCGCTCATGGCGCCTATCATGCCTCAAATAGCCTTGTCTGTTTAGCGCTCGCGTGCAGGGTCGCGTTTGGCACAGTCGCCGGGTTGTCCTCATGTCAAAGGTAGCGCTCCAGAAACGTCACCATCTTCTCACGCGCATCGGCGCCGTCGTTGGATGGCTCAAGCGTGAAACCATGGAGGGCATCCAGGTATACGTAGCACTCCACCACAACGCCGGCTGCCTTCAGCATGTCGCAGTACTTCATCCCTTCATCATGCAGGGAATCCCTGCCGGCCAGGAGCAGCAGGGCGGGAGGCAGTCCGCGCAGATCATCCAGCGTCGCATACACGGGTGAGACATACGGGTCTCTGGCCTGGGTTGGGTCAACGTAGCAGGCATCGAAAACACTCGCCATGGCAGGGGGAATGCAGCCTGTGGGTTGCGGCTTTGCGAAGGGGCTGGTCGCGAGGTCGAGCGGGGGATAATCCAGCACCTGACACGCGAATTGGAATTGCCCCGCTTTCTGAGCCTGCATGCAGGTGACCGTGCTCAGGTTGCCGCCGGAGCTGTGTCCGCCGATGGCCATTTTCTCGCGCTCAACGGCATATGTTGCTGCACGCTCGAACACGTGCTTCACGACGGCATAGACCTGGTTTACGGCAGCGGGATAAGGGAACTCCGGCGCCTTAGCATAGTCGATGCTGATGATCTTGCAGCCGACTCGCCGGCTGAGCTCCAGATTGAAGGCTTCATCCATGTCAGCGCTGCCGAGGATGAAGCCCCCGCCGTGCAGGTCAAAGAAGATCGGAGCCGGTGCCGGGTTCTCGAACCCGTACCACAGCGTCCTGACCTTGCCGTACTCGGTCTCGACAAAGACTTCTCTCCGCAGGGCAGTGTTTCGATGGCCCGTGACAAGCGAGTGGCATCTCTGCCTGAGCGCCGTGAGTCTGCGAAGCCGTTTCCCCTTCCTGATGGCTTGTTCGCGCGTCAGCAATGTCGCCATTTCTGCCTCATATAACCTTTCGTCTTGCGGAGCACATGCCGCAGCGCCAGATCAGGCGTTGCTAACCGGATCATGCGCCTGGCAGTATAAATGCGCAACTCGACTGCAAGATTGTACATATCGAAACATCGGTGGCTCACACGCCAAAGAAGACCTTGCGGATGAAGTCGCGCGCCGGGATTTCGAGCGCATCGTAGCGCGCCAGCAGCGCACTCCGGTCGTAGGCCATCCGCCGCTCCGTGATCTCGCAACGGCCATCGGAGATGTCAACGATGGCGTATGCCGCTTCTGGCCGCTGGTTGCAGCCGGCCGCGCCCGGATTCAGGAAGTGCCGGCCCTGGTATTCGCAGTTGAACCGCCGCTCATGCAGGTGGCCGAAGCAGACCAGGTCGCCCGCCGTGCCGGCAAACAGATCCAGGATCGTGGTGTCGCTCCAGCGCGGGCTGACGTCCACCAGCGAGCGGCCGTCCGCGGCCAACGCCCAATGCACCACCGTCACGCGCACGCCCTGGAGCATCTCGCAGATCATGTGGGGCAGCCCGCGGATGAAATCCCGCCGCGGCCGGCTGAGGCAGGAGTGCGTCCAGTGCTGGTGCCGCAGCTCGTCGTCGTCCATCAGGCCTGATACAGGGTCGGGCGGCAGGCCGGTCGTGACCCACGCCTCGTGGTTGCCCTGCACGCAGCGCATGCCGCTGGCGCGCGCCAGGTCAACGACTTCGCCGGGGTAAGGGCCGAGGGCGATCAGATCGCCGGCGTGGTAGATCCGTTCGCACCCGCACGCGTGCGCGTCCGCCAGCACGGCGGCGAGAGCCGGCAGATTGGCGTGGACGTCGGCCAGGATCGCGATGCGCATGGCGTCCTTTACTCTCCCGGTCTGTTGGCTTGCTGTGCCAGGTACGTCCGGATCGCCCGTTCGGTGTATATGTCCATCGGCAGGCGCAGCGCCTCGTCCACCGTGGCCCACACGTACGCCTCCGCCTCGTCGTTCAGGGTGACAGCGGTTTGGTCGGTCCGGCAGGCATAGTCGAAGAAGATGAAGTGCCGCGGCTGCCAGAACGCCGGGTCGTAGATGAACTCCTGGGTGCACACGAAGCGGATGTCGTGGATGCTGAGACCTGTCTCCTCAGTCACCTCGCGGCGCAGCGCGGCCTCCAGCGTCTCGCCCAGCTCGACGTGGCCGCCGGGCACCACGTACTGGCCGCCCCACTTGTGGGACCGCATCAGGAACAGGCGCCCATCCGGATCGAAGATCAGCGCGCCGACGGTGGGTTCGGGGTAGTGTTGGGTGGCTGGCATCAGCGCAGGCCTTCTGGATCAAGGGCCTGCGCGCCGGTCGCGATGGCCGTCAGGGGTGTGACCGTCACGCGGTCGGCCAACGGATACGGTCGGTCACCAGGATAGATCACCGTCAGGTGGTCGAGCGCCAGGTCGGCCAGCGCGATCTGCATCGAGGCGGTGAGCCGCGGCGCGTCCATGCGCTTGCACTCCACGCCCAGGCGCCGGCCATGCTTGACCAGGAGCAGGTCCAGCTCCGCGCCGGCGTGCGTGCCCCAGAAGTAGACCTCGTCCGGCGCAACGGCCTTGATGACCTCCTCGACCACGTAGCCTTCCCACGACGCGCCGCTCTTGGGGTGCAGCGCCAGCTCCTGCTCGGTGCGGATGCCCAGCAGTTGGTGCAACAAGCCCGTGTCGCGCAGGTAAACCTTCGGCGACTTGATCTGGCGTTTGCCCAGATTGGCGAACCACGGCGTCAACTGGCGCACCATGAACACGCCCTCCAGGAGGTCGAGATAGCGCCGGGTGGTCGATTCGCTGACGCCGAGCGCCCGCGCCGCCTCGGCCGCGTTCCAGACCTGGCCGTGGTAGTGCGCCAACAGGCTCCAGAAGCGGTAGAAGCTGGCCGCCGGGATCGCACTGCCCAACTGTGGGAGGTCGCGCTCCAGGAAGGTCTGGAGAAAGTTCTTGCGCCAGGCCAGGCTGTCTGCATCGGACGCAGCCAGGAACGCCAGGGGAAAGCTGCCGCGCTGCCAGTGGCGCGCCTGCGCTGCGACGCCGACCTCGGCCAGGCTGAACCCCGCCATTGCCACGATCTCGACGCGGCCCGCCAGCGACTCGGCCGACTGGCGCAGCAGCACCGGCGAGGCGCTGCCCAGCACCAGGAAACGGGCCGGCAAGGGATCGCGGTCGCAGAGGACGCGCAGGATCGGGAACAGCTCCGGCCGACGTTGAATCTCGTCGATCACCACCAGGCCGGTCAGGCCGCTGAGCGCGGTCATCGGCTGCTCCAGGCGCACCAGGCTGACCGGGTCTTCCAGGTCGAAATAGTTGACCGAGTCGGGCGGCACGAACCGCCGGGCCAGGGTCGTCTTCCCGCACTGGCGCGGGCCGATGAGCGCGACGACGCGGCTGCGCGCCAGCGCTTGCTGAATGGTCTGTTGGAGAGCGGTGCGTTCGATCATGAGTTCATTATACCTTGAAAATCCTGCATGTCAAGCAGGATTTTCAAGGTATCTGCACTCTCTCTGGAATAACAGATACCAGAACAGGGCGCTCTCGCGCGTCCCCGGCATGACGCCGCGGCAGGTGAACGAGTTGTCGCAGCGGTTGCGGTCCGATTTGTGACGCTCAGTGTTTCGATGAGGAGATGGGCCGCGGCGCTTTTTCCTCGGCGGCATGCAACTTGCGGAACGCCCACGCCAGGTTGAAGTTATCGGTACAGATGCGGGGGATGCCACAGGCGGCGATCGTTTCCAGCCCTGCTGCATCATTGACATCCCAGGCATGGACCTGCACGTTCTGTTCACGCAGGTGCGCCACCACGGCAGGTGTCAACTGAGTCGGGTGCAGGTGCACGGCATGTGCGTGAGCCAGGCGCGCCCGCTGCCCCGCCTGATAGGCCACGACGTCCAGTTGCATCCAACTCTCGGAGCGCGGCACGAGCAGATCGGTGGTCAGGCCCGGGCAGAATCCCTGGAGCGCCAACAGCAGCGCCGGTTCATACGAGGTGAGTTCCAGCCGCGGCCAATGCTGCCGGAAGCGCCGCAGTTCAGCCCCGATGACTTCCGCCGCTTCCGGCTCAGGCCCCTTGATTTCGATCTCCAAACCGATGCGCCCGCCGAAGTGCTCCAGAACCTCCCGCAAGGTTGGAATGGGCTCCGGGGCCGCGGCGAGGTTGGCCCGGCACAGCACACGTTCCGCGCGGAGCTGTGCGAGGGAGCGCGCGAAGATCGGCCCGCGTCCGGTCGTGATCTCATCCAGGTAGAAGTAGTGATAGATGACCGGCACGCGGTCGGCAGTCAGACGCACGTCCAGCTCGATCGCATCGGCGCCCAGCTCGAGCGCGCGCTGGAAGGCTGCCACCGTGTTCTCCGGTGCTTCCGATGCAATCCCGCGATGGGCGACGATCTCGAAGTGGGCCATGCTCCTCCTTGCGCCCTGGGCGGCGTCACGCATCCTTGGGCTGCACCAGGTCCCACTTATTGCCATAGAGATCGTAGAACACGATCACTCTGCCATAGGACTCCTCCCGCGGCGCCTCGGCAAAGCGGACGCCATGCGTCAGCATGTGCCGGTAGTCGGCCCAGAAGTCGTCGGTGTGCAGGAACAGGGCGACGCGGCCGCCGGTCTGGTCGCCGACGTGCGCCGCCTGCTCAGGGGTGGCGGCCCTGGCCAGCAGCAGGGTCGCGCCACGGCCTTCCGGCGGTGCGACCACGACCCAGCGCTTGCCGTCGCCTAGCGGTGTGTCCTCAACGACGATGAACCGTAGCGCTTCGGTGAAGAAGGTGATGGCCTCGTCGTAATCGTGGACGACGAGTGTCACCAGAGCGATAGAACGGCTCATGTTTGCCTCGATGACCTTGGGATCAGATTCTTTCCGGATCGGCCCGGTGCGGTCGTTTTCGACGTTGCCGGTGTTGCGCGTCGCGGCCGGCTCGAAGAGCAAGACAAGCTTGCTGCGCCCAAAGGTCGCTGCGTCCAACCCGAGCTGACGATAACGGCCGGTGCTGTGCGTGATCATCCGCGGCGTCAGGAGTGCCAGCAGCCAGCGGACGTCCTGGCTGGCGATGAAGTGCAGCGTGCTGCGCAGCGGCCAGGTGCGTACGATGGCGCGCTCGCCAAGCGCCTGTTCGATGTCGCGTTCAGTCGTGCCAGTTGTGCGCAGCCCGATCGCCCAGAGCGCCCCGTGATAGTCCTGGGCCTGCAGCGCGCCCAGCCAACTGATGACGTCGCCTGGCTGGGCGCAGGCTGGGCCGGCAATATGGAACGGGAACCAAAGATGTTCCGCACCTCTGGGGCTGTTGCCTGCGCGGCCGGCCGCGCAGGCAACAGCAGGTTCAGTTGGCAGCCGGCTGCTGCAGGATCAGCGGCAGCCAGTTTCTCTGCGCCGGCGGCGACACCGGGTCGAGTTGGACGCTGGTCTGGCCGACGATCCGCGTCTCGCCGTTCACGTCCAGCGCCTCGAGCTGGTACCAGGTGATCGAGTCGTCGGGCCGATCGGCGTCTAGCCACTCATAGTGCTGGCCGTCTGTCGCGCCCGGGACCGGGCTGACGATCAGCGTGTCGTTGAGCGGCGTCCACGGCCCTGCGGCGCTGAGGCTGCGATACAGGTTAAAGCCCAGGTGATCCACCTCGCTGACCGTCTCCCAGGTCAGGCGCACCGCGTCCCCCTCAGGCTGGGCGGTGAAGAACGCCAGATCGACAGCCAGCGGCGACACGTAGAGATCGACCTCCCACCGATCCAGGTTCTGGGACCAGGTAATCGGGGGGACGGGATCAAGTAGCAGGGCGCCGTTGAGGCTGCGGGGGGTGGCGAGCGCAGTGATGCCGTTGATGGTGAAGGTCAGGGTATCGCCCAACGCGGCGCCCTCATCTACGTCGGGGGTGGTTGGGTCGTCGCGGTAGCAAGGCGCCAGCCCGTAGCGGTTCGTCGCGGCGCCTACCACGAATTCGCCGCACTGGACCCCGTCCGCAAAGATGGCGATTACCGAGCCCTCCGGTATCTGACCGTCTCGGAAGGTCGAATTCGTGCTGTAGAAGGTGACCCACTGGTTGGTGGGGCTGACGTTCGGCGAAGGCGTCGAGCTGCTGACGACGGCGGTGGTGGTCGCCAGCGTCGTGGAGTACTGGAGCGTCACCGCGCCGGTCGTCTGGATCCAGTAGCCGTGCTGTGGTTCCATGGTCGTCAGCGTGTTGAAGCTGGGGTCGAGATCGGGGTAGAACGACTGCGCGCCGTTATCGAAGCCGTGGACTGCCCGGTAGTGGTCCGCAATGCCGGCCAGCGCCTGCGTCACCGGGAGAGTCGCACGCGGCAGGTAGCTGACCAGGTTCCAGCCGGCGACCAGGTTCAGCGGGGTGGTGTCGGGCACAGCCTGGCCCACGATCAGCAGCCTGGCGGCCTCGAGCGTCGTCGTGACGGGCGGTGAGGCGGTCACGCGGATCCAGTAGCCGTGCTCGGCATCCGCGGCGCTTAGCGGACTGGTTTCAGGCAGTGCGGGGTAAGACAGCCAGCGCGGTCCTGCGGGGCCGTTGGCGAAGCTCTGGATCACGCTGTAGGCGCCACTGATGGGCCGCTGTACGACGGTGATCGCCGGGTTCTGCGGATTGATGGTGGTGGAAACCAGGTTCCACCCCTGGGTCAGGATCAGGCTCTGCACCGAAATGGCCTGCTTCAGCGACTGGGGCGCGCTGCACAGCGCCAACGCGTGACCTTCCGTGTCCGGTACGTTCGGCACCACCCGGAGGTCGAAGTCGCCGCCGTGGACGTTGGGCCAGGTGACGGTCAAGGTGACGCCCGCACCGGCGGCCAGGGCCGGCAAGGGTGCGGTCGCGATCGGCACATCGTTGGCGAAGAAGCCCACCACCATGCCTGCCGGCAGCGCGGCCTGGGTGTTGTTCAACCGTGTTGTGATCGTCAAAGTATCTGTGACACCGGTCACCGGCTCCACCAGAATGCTGTGGGTTCCGATCGTGGCCAGGGTCGGAACGGCCGGCACGCAGGTCACTTCCAGGGCATACGGGCCCTTGGCGCTCCGATTGCCGGCCAGATCGGTCGCGATCACCCACAACGTGTAGAGCCCGGGTGTCGCCGCTGGGGTCTCATACCACCAGGCGTCGCTGTTGCGCGCAGCATTGACCAGGGTAACTGGCCCGCCGGGCGCATGCACCTCGATCTCCACCGTGGCACTCGGACCGCCGTCGCTGACCGTGCCGCTTATCACGACGGTTGGATCGCCCATCGTCGCCTGTGCCACCTGGGTTGTGACGTCGATCACCGGCGCTACATTGTCGGCGATAAAGTCAAAGCTCAGTCCGGCGGCGTAGTTGCCGGCGGCATCCCAGCCGTTGAAGGTGATTGTCTGCGTCACGTAATCGGCCTGGCCGATATCAGGCGTGCGGAAGAGCCACGCGCTGTCCGCCGCGGCGCTAAGGCGAGGCGCCAGCGCCAGGCGACTGCTGACGTAGGCGGCTTCGGCCGAGCCCCCGCTGCTGTCGCACATGCTCAGGGTCCAGGTGCCGGCCGAGTTCTGCCCGGCGAAGGCCCGCAGCGGCTGCACCGGCCGGGCATCCTGGCTATAGAGGGCTGTGCCGAGCGCCTGGTTGTCCAGCAGGTCGGAGACGGAGAGCGCCGCGGCATCGAACAAGTTGACGTCATAGTTCCGGAAATCAGTGCCGGAACGGCCGTCGTCGGCCAGCAGTCTCACGGTACGGCCGCCGGGACCCGTCAAGTCGACCTGCAGCAGATCGCGGTGCAGCGCCTCCGCCCGGAACCCCACCTGGACCTCGCCCACCGGGAAGCTTTCCGTCACCACGAACGTGCTCACGAGGGGCGCAGCGCACCCGCCCACCGCCGCCGGCGCGGGCGGGACATGCTCTCGGGACACCGGCTGTTGGCCGGCGGCCTGCAGATCGGCTGGCCGGCAGAGACCGCCATTGGTGCAGCCTGTCACCCCGCCGATGCCCCCATCGCCGATGGCATCGTCGGCGATCGTGCCGACCACTAACACGCCGCTGCCGCGCACCACGCTGCCCGGCGCCACCTGCGAGGCGGGGTAGTTGATCGTCACGGTAGGCGGCCGGCTGTCAACCCGGAACGCCAGCCAGTCGCTCCAGGCACCCGTCTGGCCATACGCATCGCCAGCGTGCATCTTGAGCTGGAACACTTCGCCGTGGTTCGCCGCCAGGTTCCACTTGCAGGTCCAGGCGCCGCTGGTGGGGGTGCTGTCGGGGCAGTCAAGGGTCGAAGTCCCACCCGGGCCCTGCACGTCGAAGCCGATATCGGGTACACCGGCCGGGTCGTAAGCGTAGCCAGCCAGGGTGTTCGCGCCCGCCCGCAGCAGGAGCCCAGGCTGCGTGATGCCGAAGAAGAGCGGCGCGCTGCGGTCCACCGGCTGGTGCGCCCACAGCCAGTCGGCCGGCTGGCCGCTTGTGGGATGCGCACTGTCGTACACGCGCACTGCCAGCGCGATCCACGGCTCGCTCGACAGGGCCAGGTTGACGTTTCCGTGCAGAACGGCCGAGACCTGTTCGCCCGGGCCCACGTCGCCCAGGATGAGGGTTTGCTGCTGGCCGCCGGCCAGGCTCAGCGCGTAAAGCGCGTCCACTTGCGCGGTCACGCCGCGGGCCGTGCCGTTGCCGGCGTTGCGATAGGTGAGGGTGTAGGTGACCTGTGAGCCGGGTCCCACCTGCGGCTGACCGGGCGTCAGTGCGGCCAGGTAGGAACCCACGTCCGGCGGCGGGCTGCCGAGCAGCAGGTCGCGCAGCCAGTAGAGGTTGTCGCTGAGCAGACTGAGTGAAGTGCCGGCGGGCTGGCTCGCAAGAGTGATCTTGGGCTCTGCCGCGTAGATTGCGCCGGTGCTGCTGTTCGAGCCGTTGGGGCAGATGCCCGGCCCCAGCGCGGACCAGTTGAACGCGTGGTCGAGCGTCAGATCCAGTCCGGCGTGGCTGGCATCGCCCAGGGCCAGGGCGCTGTTCACACCGTTGCTGGCGGGCAGCACGGCCCAGGTGCGTAGCGCGCCTTCTTCGCTGGCGAAGGCCAATAGCTTCAAAGCGTTGCTGCTGCCATTTCTGGTGATGCCGAGCAGGTTGAAGGGTAGATAGAGGTCGGTCTGGCCGCGACCGGTCACAGCCGCCGCCATCCCCGCACCCGTCCAGGTCAGGAAGTTGCTTGCGTCCAGCGTGGCCGCCCAGTCCCAATCACTGCCGTTCCAGGTTAGCAGCACGGCGTCACCGCTGTCGCGCACCCAGACTAGGGTGTCGGCGGCCATCTCGGCCGGCAGGGTGATCACCGTCTGATCCGGCACCAACGCGCCGGCGGTCTCGACCAGATACGGGTTGTAGGCAACGCTGGCGCCGCCAGACCGGGTGTCAAGGTAGATGAACAGGTCGCCGTCCGTGTGCCAGCTCGCGCCCGTCCAGGCCAGGCGCAGCGCCTCCGCGTTCCAGGTGGCGAACAGCCGCTGTTCGTCGCGGCCATTCATGGCTGCCCGGCGGTCGACGCCCAGCAGGGTGCAGCCCGAGCTCATCCAGGCGATCGGGATGGCTTCGGGGCTCTGACCCCTCGCAATGACGGGCAGTGGGCAGTAGTCGGGGGTCACCTGGCTGTCCATGTCAACCGGCCCGAAGGTGCGCCAGCTCCGGTTGCCAACCATGTCCTCCATGCCCAGTTGGACGATGACTCGCTGGCCTTCGCCAGGGGTGAACGAGGAGGTCAACGGACCGGCCACCGGCACGCTGAGCAGCGTCTCGCTGGCCAGCGTTGAGGTGGCCTGGGTCGTCCAGCGCACCGTGTAGGGGAGCAAGCCGCTGCCATCCTGGCCGGCCGTCCACGCCAGATCGAGGCTTGCGCCGGCCTGGGTGACCGTATCGCCCGGCGCGACGGGTGCGCCGCCGGACGTGAGGCTCAGGTCTGCGCCGCTTGGCGGCGCCAGGTCGACCCGCACCGGCACCGTGATCTGGGTGGTATGGCCGGCCAGGTCGGTGACGCGGGCGCCGATGTTGAAGACGCCGCCATCCGGCAGCGGTGCGCCCACGCTCCACGGCCCGCGCCACTCCAGTGGGCCGCTCTCGCCCGGTTCGCGCTCCTTTACCAGCGCGGGCAGCCAGTCGCCGCCGCTTGTGTTCACAGTGCGCCACGCCACCGCTGCGATGCCGCCGGTGTCGGTCACGAACCCGGTCACGTCGATGCGATCGACCGGGTAGAGGTGAGTCGAGGTGATGACCAGTGAGTTCACCGTCAACTCCGGCAAGTCGGAGTCAACGGTCACCGTGACCAGCGCGCTGGCCATCAGGTCTCCCTGGTCGCGCGCCACGGCCTGCAGGACGTGGCGGCCATCGGCTGCCGGTGTCCAGGGCGCCGACCAGGTCGCGTCGGCCACCGTGCTATCAGACGGCCACTCCTGGATCAGGATCGGCTCGCCGTCAACCGTGACCCGCAGCAACTTGAGTGTGGAGTTCATGGCCACGGCCTGCCCGCTGACCTCGACCGGCGCCAGCGTGTCGAGCACGCTCGGCAGCCCGGAGAAGCTCACGTAGACCGGGTCGTCTGCGTCCACGCTGTTCAGCATGCGGCGCAGCGTGAAGCCGTAGACCGCGTCGGCGGCGGGTTCACCGCCGAATTGTGGTCCGGCGGCGTCGGGTGGGGCGGCGGACGGTTGACCACTGACGGCTGTCGTCGGTTGGCCGTCTTCCACGGGCAGCGCGGCCAGGCGCGCGGCCGCCTCCGAGACGATGAAGCCGTTCGCCGCGCGGACCGTTGCCGGGCCAACGGGGCTGCCAGACTGTGGTCCGGCAGCTTCAAGGGTGGTCCCCCTGGTGGGAATCTGCGCCTGGCTGGCGGCCACCGCACCTGCGGCTGCGGCCTCCGCCGCAGTGCAGTTGCCGGCCGCGTCGCAAGCCTGCGAGGTGGGCGAGACGGTCAGCGGGTTGATGATGCGCAGCCCCTGATCGTTGTCGGCCACGTAGACGAAGCTGCCGGGACCTCCGGCGCTGACCGTCACCGCACGGGCGGTGCCGGGGGTGTCGGACAGCGCGGTGAACTGCGGCTGGGCCGGGATGGTGACATCAATCACCGCCACGCCGGTGGAGCCGTCGGCGACGTAGGCCAGGCTGCCGTCCAGCGCCACCCCGCGGCCTTCGCCCGGTGTCTCATATTGCGCAACGTACAGCGGGCTGGACGGCGACGTGACGTCCATGATCGTGAGGCCGGTCGCACCGTCGGCCACGGCCGCGTAGACCTGGCCGGCCGCGGGCGACCAGATGGCCACGTCGTAGGCCACGCCCGGCGTGTCGTAGATGGCGGCCGACACCGGTGCGGCCGGGTTCGCCAGGTTGATGACGATCAGGCCGCTGATCGAGTCGGCAACATAGGCGTAGCTGCCATAGACAGCCACACTGGCCGCGCTGCCCGGCGTGTCCAGGGTGCTGACATACGTTGGGTTGGCCGGGTTGTTGACGTTCACCACATGGAGCCCGGCCGCGCCTGCGGCGACCAGCGCATAGCGGTCGGCGTCGAGGCGGGCCAGGGCCAGGCCCTGGGGCTCGCCCGTGAGCGCCAGGAACGCCACGGCCTGCGGATGGCTCGGGTCATCCACGCCCACCACCTGCAGGCCGGCGGCGCCGCCCTCGTCGCTCGCCGATGGCGCCATCGCGATGAACGCATAGTCGTGCGTGGTCTTCGACGGCGCCGGCGTTGGGGTCGGCGTTGGGGTGGGGGATGGGAGCGGGCCAACGACGAAGGCGACCGGCCCGGCCAGGTTGTTGGCCTCGTGGCCCTCGGCGAGCGCGCAGGCGTAGTCAACGACCGCCCAGGCGTTGTGCGAGCCTTGCGGGAAGGCTGAGTATTCGAACACGAAGTCCTGGGTGACCCCCGTCGCGAGGGCAGGCGCCAACAGCTCCAAACCCGGCTGTGGGTTGCTGCAGGCGACGGGCATGCTGTCGAGGTACAGGCCCAGGCGCACCTCGGCGCCTTCCGGCACCGCCGCCGTGCCCGCGTTCTTGACCCGGGCGATAAAGCGCACGGTGTCGCCCTGGGCCGGGTTGGAGGGCAGCACCGTCAGGCTGATGATTTGCAGATCGGGCAGCGACGGGCTGCCGGTCGTGATCTGCATCGGACCGTAGCGGTTGTTGGTCTCCACTATCTCGGCGACGAGGCACGTGTGGTCCGCCAGGAAGTAAACCTGGTGGACGCCGCTGTCGCTAACTGCGAACCCGGTGGGATCCACGATCACCACGCCCGCCGTGGCCCCGGCGGCAATGACCGGCAGCGCGGTCAGGTGGTCCGGCGTATCGGTGCAGCCGACTGGGGACCGGTCGATGTACAGGCCGACGCTGGCGGCGGGGTTGTTGAGCCCGGCCGCACCGCCGTTCCTGATCTGCAGCGTGTACGTGACGGGCTGGCCGGCCAGCGGCTGGGCCGGCGTGTAGCTCACGCCGGTAATGCTCAGATCCGGGATGGGCAGCTGCGCCACGCCCAGCGCCAACGGCCCGAAGCTGTTGTTGTCCTCCCGGTACTCGGTCGCCGCGCACCGGTCATCGGCCAGCGCGTAGACCTGGTACTGTCCGGCGGCCGCGAAGCTGACATCGGTGACCGCGATGCTCTGCTGAGCGCCGACCGCCAGCGCGGGGATGCTGGCGTAGCCGCGCGGCGTGCCGCTGCAGCCGGCCGGCGCACTGCCGGAGTAGATGCCCAGCCGGGAAGCAGGTGCGAGGGCCCAGCCGGCGTTGCGCACCGTGGCCGTGAAGGTGATCGGCTGGCCGGCAACCGGCGCGGTCGGCGGGGCGGTCAGGCTGGTCACCACCAGGTCGGGTGCTTCGGGCGGGTCAACTGCCAGTGACACGGCGTTCGACAGGTTGTTCAGCTCGTTGCTCTCGGTGACCGTGCAGGGGCTATCCGCATAGGCGCGAATGTCATGCGGCCCGGGTGCGTCGAAACTGCGCGTCAGCACCACGTTGGCTGTCGCGCCAGGGACCAGGCCGGGGATGGCCGCTGTCTGGTCAGCCGATGGCGTCAGCGGGCAGTCGGCCGGCGTGCGATCAAGGTACAGGCCCAGCGTGGCACCTCCGCTGGTGGCCGAGCCTTGGTTCTTCACGGTGGCCGTGAACGTAACCGTCTCGTTGACCCCCGGGACTGCGGGCGAGGCGGTCAGGCCGGTCACGACCAGGTCCGCGCCGCTGGACGGCCCTACCATGAAGGTGAGCGCCGTCCAGTTGAGGGCGTTGTTGTCCTCGTTGCTCTCGACCTGGATACAGCCGGTGTCGGCGAAGCCGGACACGTGGACGATGCCTTCGAGCGGGAAGGACTTGCGAACGGTGAATGAATAACTGGCGCCTTGGGCCAGCGGCGGGATCCCGCCGACCAGGTCGCCGATGCTGCCGGCTTGGGGCGGGCAGCCCGGCGGGGTCCGGTTGAAGTACAGGCCGGCCGACGTGGTCAAGGTGGCGTCCGCGTTGCCCACGTTGCGCACGGTGGCCAGGAATTCAACGGTCTGGTTCACCATCGGTGACGGCGGGTTCAACTCGATGCTCTCGAAGATCAGGTCGGCGCGGGGCGGCGGCCCAACCGTGAACATCACCGGCCCATAATGGTTGTTGGTCTCGTCGCTCTCTGCGACAAGGCAGAGGTAGTCCGGCTCAAAGGTGACGAAATGGGCGCCTTCGGTGAAGGAAGCGGAGATGCTCAGGGTCGTGCTTTCGCCGGCCTCCAGCGGCGGCAGATGATACACCCGGTCGCCGATACTGCCTTCTCTGAAGGGGCAACCTGGCGCGGCCCGGTCCACGTACATGCCCGACCACGTCCATGAATTACTTCTCCGGCTGCCCTGGTTCCGCACAACGACGTTGAAGGTGGTCTGCTGGCCGGCCAGCGGTGACGGCGGGTCAATGGTGACGCTCTCCACGATCAGGTCGGGGAGGCGCTCACTCTGCACCGTGAAGGTCAGCGGCCCGCTGATGTTGTTCGCTTCGCTGCTTTCGGCGGCACGGCAGCCGTAGTCCGCCATGGCGTAGGCATAACTAAACCCCTCAGTGGCGAACAGGTGCGTGACTGAGAAAGCGGCGCTGGCGCCGGGCGCCAGTGGCGGAATACGGAAGCCCTGGTCGCCGATGTCAGCCGTCTCAAACGGGCAACCGCTCGGCGTGCGGCCATAGTAAAACCCGCCATCGGTCCAGCTCGAGCCGGCCGTGCCCTGGTTGCGCACCGTTGCCCTGACGGTCGCCCACTCCCCGGCGAACGGTGGGGACGGCACGATCTCGAAGCTTTCCACGACCAGGTCCGGCAGGAGCGGTGGGGTGACCGTCAAATCATATCCCAACTCGTTGTTGGTTTCATCTGTTTCCAGGATGCTGCAGCCATAGTCGGCCTTGGCAGTCACCTGGTGGCTGCCCTGTGTGTCAAAGCGAGTGGTCAGGTTGACCGTCACCGCCCCGCCTGTGGCCAATGGTGCGATGCGCGCGGCCAAGTCGCCGGCGTCGATGGTGGGGCATGCGGCCGGCGTCCGGTCCCGGTACAGGCCGACGTAGAAATAGGCGCTGGAGGAGTGCCCCACGTTGCGGACGGTAACCGCGAAGTTCGTCCACTGGCCCTGGGCGGGCCCGCCGGCCGGCGACATGGCGATGTTCTCGATGACCAGGTCGGGCCATAGCCCCGGCAAGAGGTCGAGCGCCACCGAACGCTGGTTGTCGGCCTCGTTGCTCTCCACGATCTCGCAGGGCCAGTCGGCAAAGGCGCGCACCGTGTGTGCGCCCGCGGTCATGAACCGGATGTTGGGCAGCGTCAGCACCGCGCTGGCGCCGGGCTGCAGCGCGGGGATGTTCGCGACGTTGGCCCAGTTGGCAGCGCCGCATGCGGGTGTGGCATCGGTGTAGATGCCCAGGCTGGCGCCGGGGGACGGCACGGCGCTGGTGTTACGCACGGTGACCGTGGCGGTGATCCACTGGCCGGCGCGCTGGTCAGCCGCAGGATCCAGCGTCAGCTCCGTAACGGCCAGGTTGGTCGCCAGCACCTGCAGCGTCCGGGTGAACGTGTTGTTGGTTTCAACGCTTTCTTCTTCGGCGCAGCCGAAATCGGCAAAGGCCCAGACGGTATGCGGGCCCGGCTCGGCCAGCCGGATTTGCGGCACCGCGACGTCGGTGGACGCGCCAGGCGCCAGCGGCCCGACGTCCGCGGTGTTGGCCCAGGTGTCGTCGTCGCAGCCGGATGGCAGGGCATCCGTGTAGACGGCCAGGCCCGTGGTCAGTGAACCGAGGTTGCCCTGATTCTTGACCGTGGCAGTGAGGGTGAAGTACTGGCCGGCGACCACACCTTCTGCCCCGGGCGTGAGGCCTGTGACGATGAGATCGGGCAGCGCGGGCGGGCCGACCTCGACATTGATCTGGTATTGGTCGTTGGAGTCGTACGTCTCGCGCACCTCACAGAGGTAATCGGCGAACGCGCGCACGCCGTGCAAGCCGGCGGTTGTGAAGCCGGTGGTGTTCAGCACCAGGTCTACGCTCTCGTTGATGGCCAACGCGGGGATGGGTTCGGTGTCCATCCAGCTCATGTCGCCGCAGTCAATGGGGGTCGTGGCAGGGTCGCCGTAGAGCGCCAGCGTCGTAGGCGGCATGGCCGCCGTGCCCCGGTTGTGCACGTGGACGGTGTAGCTGATCGGCGCGCGTGCGCGGAGCTCGCCGCTCTGCGGCGCGATGCCCGTCACCTCGAGGTCGGGCAGCCGCGGGAGGCCGGCGGTGAACCAGACTGGGCCGTACGCGTTGTTGAGCTCGCCCGTGAACGAGGGGTTGTTCTCCGCGACCAGCTCGGTGAAGTCCGCGTAGGCGGCGAGCGAGTGGTTGCCTTGCACCGTGACCGCAGCCGCCTGGATTGTGGCGGTGTGCGATTGGCCCGCGGCCAGGCCGGGCACGACGGCGTCCACGTGCGCGGCAGGGTCGCCGGGGCCGGTCGGCACGTGGTCGGTGAAGATCGCGACATACGAGGCTGCCGCGGCCGCGCCCCCCTGGTTCTGCACGGTGACGGTCACCGAAAACGCCTCTTCTGCGTAAACCGGCGGCGCCAGCAGCGCCAGGTTCGTCACGACGAGGTCGGGGTTGCGCTCCGGCAGGACGGTGAGATTCAGCAGCTCGTAGTTGTTGGCCTCCTGCACCTCATTGACGGAGCAGCCGTAGTCCGCGAGCGCGTAGGCGACGTGGGGGCCTTCGTCGAAGATGTGGGTCACCGTGTAGGTGTAGCTGGCGCCGATGGCCAGGTATGGGACGTGCTCCACGAGATCGGGGATGCCGGCGCTGGGGCACGCTGGGTACGGCGCACCGGGATCGAGGTAGAGGCCCGACCACGATGGCGACGCCCCTTCCTCTCCACCATTGTGGAGGGTAACGACGAAGGAGACCGGCTCGCCCGCGTAGACCGTTGTCGGGGTCATCACGATGCTGTCGAGGATCAGGTCGGGCAGCAGATCGTTGACGTAGATCTGGATGGTCGCGTCGTTGTTGTAGTTGTTAGTCTCGGCAAGATCGCACTGGTAGTCCGCGTATGCATAGACCTGGTGATAACCCAACGTGGCGTACGATCCCGGTGCATTCATCATCATATCGACTGCTGCGCCCGGGGCCAGCGCCGGCATGGCGTCGCTGTCGGCCCACTGGGTGTCATCGCACTCAGCAGGTGGATGGTCGATGAAAAGGCCGAGGTAGCCGCCCGCCGCGCTGGCGCCCGCACCGGCATTGCGCAGGCGCACGGTGTAGGTCACCGCCTGTCCCGGCTGCGGGTTCAACGGGTTGGGCGTGATGCTGTCGATCACGAGATCGGGATAGGACACATGGAATGTCACCGGCCCGGCCGTGTTGTTCGTCTCGTTGGTCTCCGTGACCGTATTCAAATAGTCCGCGTACGCAGTCACCGAATGGTCGGCATAGTTGGACACGATCAACGTCTTCGTGACGGTCTTGGTGGCGCCTGCCGCAAGGGCGGCGACATCCACCGGCGGGTACGCGATGCTATCGATGGAGAACTGCACCTTGGAGGCGCCGGCCGCCGCCGAGCCCGTGTTCGCTATTGCCGCCGTCATGGTGAATGGCTGGTTCACCGCCGGCGGCGCTTCCACGGACAGGGAGCTGATCGTCAGGTCGGGCCCGACGACCTCATACGACACCGGCCCGCTGATGTTGTTCGTGTCGTCGAGTTCGACGATGTTGCACTCCCAATCGACATAAGTGCCGATCGTGTGCGCACCGACAGCCGGCACCGACATGGTCGCTGTCCGCTCCTCCGAGATGGCCCCGGCCGCCAGCCCAGCGGAGAACCCGAGGATCTGCGTGATCTCGCCGATCAGGTCGCAGCCGTTTGGCGTCGGCATGCGGTCGCGGTAGAGGGCGACGTAGGGATAGACGCCCCCAGGCGCCGCCCCGGTGCCCTGGTTCTTGATGCGGACCTTCACAGCCATCTCGGTGGCGGTGAACGCCACCGTGGTGGGAACGATCACGCTGTAGATCACCAGGTCGGGATACGGGATGGCTGTCGGCGTGAAGGTCGCCGTGGGTGTGGCAGTCTTCGTCGGCGTCGGCGTAAAGGTCGGCGTGTTGGTCACGGTCGGCGTATTAGTCGCCGTCGGCGTATTCGTCGGGGTGTTCGTCGCCGTCGGCGTCGGCGTAACCGTCGGCGTCGCCGTCGGGGTAGGGGTGGCTCCGCTGACGGTGACAACCACCGGGCCGAGATCGTTGTTGGTCTCGTCTGCCTCAACAGTCCAGTCTTGCGGATCCACACGCGCATAAATGGCGTGCGCGCCTGCGAGCTCCCAACCCGGGTGTGAGACCGTGAACGACTCCGAAGCGCCCGCAGCCAGCTCGAAGGTGACCCACTGGGCGTCCCAGCACGCCTGCCAGTAGCCTGCCCAGGGGCACTCGCCGACGTAGGTGTAGAACGCCGCCTCCACGCCCCCGGCCGCCACCTCGCCCTGGTTCTTGATCGTCACACTGATCTCGAACGACTGGCCCGGCTCTGGCACGGTGGGATTCGTGGTGAGGCTGTGTACGATGAGATCGGGCAGCGCTTCGTGGACGGTCACATCCGGCAGTTCACCGACGTTGTTCGTGTCGTCTTCCTCTTCCAGATAGCACCCGGCGTCGGCCAGGGCGTAGATCGAGTAGACCCCCGGGCCTGTAAAGCCCTCCGTCGGGATGACCACGGCGGCCGATGCGCCGGGCGCCAGTGGCTCCAGGACGCCTTCCCACTCGGAGGTGTCGCACATCTCCGGGGCATAGCCGAGGAAGACCCCCACGCTCGTTTCGTTTGAGTACGCCTGGCCCTGGTTGCGGACGGTCACCGTGACCGTGACGGGGAGGGTCGTGCCCGGACTCTCCGGCGACACAGTGATCTCATCCACGACCAGGTCGGGCAGGCTTTGCGGGCTGACTGCGGTAAAGCGCGCCGCCGGTGTCGGCGTTGTGACGATGGCCCCGCCCGAGGCTGGCGTGGTGGCTTGCGCCCGGCTCACCGCAGGCGCCGCCTGCTGCTGCATAGCGCCGCTCAGCGGGTAGTAGTCCAGGGCCACGTCACGCGCGGTGCCGGAAATGGCGAGGCTGCCGGCCAGGGCCGGCTGCCCGGGGTCGCTGACGTCAACGACCTGCAAGCCGGCCGCGCCGGCCGCCACATACGCGCGCGTGTCGGACACGGCCACGCCGTGCGCCAGGCCCGCCGTGGTGTAGGCGCCCACCTCGTTCCGGGTGGCGTACACTGACAGCTTGCACTCCGAATCCAGCTCGTACAGCCGGTCGTTGGCGCCCGTGAGCAGGTACCAGGATGAGTCGAAGTAGCGGCGGCCCGAAACCACGCCCGCGCCGCATGGCGACTGCAGGCCGGTCTCGGTCAGGTTGAAGTCCTGGGCTGCCATCGAGTAGCGATCGGTCAGGCTGTCAACGGCGCCCTGTGTGAGTGACACGCGCGGGCCGAGGGTGTCCACATCGCCCCGCCAGGCGTCCGGGCTGGCCGGGGAGACGTTGCCTGCGGTGTCGCGCGCGCGCAGGTCCAGCCGGTAGAAGCCCTCCAACCCGTCCGGCGCGGCCGCGCTCCAGGACGTCGTCACGACGCTGCTGCCGGTCCGGGCCGGCACGGCTACCTGCCAGCCGGCACGATACAGGTCCTGCACCTCCAGCGCATTCAGCGCCCGGGCGTAGACGCGTACGTCGTCGAGCAGGCCCTTGAAGAAGCTCAGCGAGCTGCCGGCGACCACATCCCAGGAGAGGGAGGCGCTCAGGCCGCCCCCCGCGAAGCTGGCGAGCCCCGGTCCCGGCGTGCCCGCAACCGTAGTCGCGCCCATCGAAAAAGCCGTCAGGCTGCCGCCCTCCTGAACGTTGTAGAGCACCTCGATCGTGGTCGAGCCGCACCACTCGAACGGGCCGTCGATGGCCAGCGGGGTATTGGGCGCGGGCTGGCCTGACCAGACGGCGCGGCCGTCAAAGCTGACCACGTAGCCGCGCGGGTTCCAGGTCAGGGGCAGCAGGGTCAGGCGCTGGATGCGGCCGCATGAGGCGCTGGCCGCCGCGTCCCGGCCGATGTCGAACTGCTGGCTGGGCGCCGGCCTCTTGCCGCTCATGGCATCGGCGGTGGCGCGCTCGACGCCGTTGACATAAATATGATAGAGGGCGCCGTCGAAGACCGCCGCGACATGGTTCCAGGCGTCCGCGGTCAGCAGATCCCCGGTCGTCTGGCTCCAGGCGGTCGCACCGTCGCCGAAGCCGAAGCTCAGAC
Source organism: uncultured Anaerolineales bacterium (assembly GCA_964513075.1). GTDB lineage: Bacteria > Chloroflexota > Anaerolineae > CG2-30-64-16 > CG2-30-64-16 > DAOUBP01. Next base: position 17,411 of record CAZELR010000039.1, on the reverse strand, counting down.
GAGTCCGGTCGCTGACCACCAGGAACGGATAGGCCAGGAACGGCGCTGCGTACGCGCCGCCCGCGATGATCGGCAGGGTGCCGGCCGCCTGCGGGTAGACCCAGGCCGCCTCGGTGAAAGCCCCAGCGCCGCTGGGGCCCGCGCCGTCCAGGCCGAGCGTGGGCGAGGCGGCGACCGCCACATAGTCATCCACGCCGTCGAGCGCCAGCGCCTGCAGGCCCGACTGGCCGGCCTGGCCCTTGCGCTGCACGTCTCCTGCGCCGGTGATGAGGGCCGCCGCATGGCCGCGGCCCGATCTGTCCGCCAGGGACGCACCGCCAAACAGGTCGGATTCTTCAAATGACAGCGCCAGTTGGGCGCCCGAGCCGCGGTACAGCAGCCGCGTGTCATCCTGCGACAGGTTGCGCCGGAACAGGCGGAAGTCGCTGATCCAGCCAGCCAGCGGCGCGTACGCGGTGTTGAGGTTGGCGATCCGGTTCGAGCCCAGCCACAGCGCGGTGCCTGCATCCACGAGATTCAGGTCTGCTGCCGAGAAGCCGAAGCCGGCCGACTTGCCGTCGAAGTAGATGCGGATGAAGCCCGTCCCGTCGCGCGTCACCACGATGTGCTGCCAGGCGCCGGGCGTCAGGACGCCGGTGCTGGTGGCGACCGCGCTGCCGCTGTTGTTGAGGCGGGCGTAGAGCACCAGGTGCTGTGCGGCATCCGTTTGCAGCGCGACGTCATCGCCGCCGCTGCCGCTAACCGCGTTGCTCCAGTGGAAGATGTCTTTCCAGAGGTTCTCACCGTCAAGCTTCAGCCAGAAGCTGAACGCGAACGCGCCCGAGCCGAAGTCGAAGTCGGGGCTGTCGGGCACGGTGACGCCGTCGTCCACGCCGTCGAAGCGGACGCCGCTGCCTGCGGGGCTGGGCTGCCCGGTGGCGGGGCAGCGCGCGCCGTCGCACGCCCCCGGATGGTCCCGGCCTGACAGGTCGCGGAAGATCAGCGCGCCGCTGGCCAGCGCGCCGTCATCCAGGGGCAGGTGCAGCACCTGGCCGGCAGGCACCTCGTTGATGAACGGCGAGCCGGGCAGCAGATTGACCATCTCCGTCTCGACCCGCTCGATGCCGGTCACGGCGGTGTCCGCAGCACAGCCGGTCGACGTGGCAGTGAAAACGAAGGGGCCGGACTGGCCAACCGCCCAGGACGCGACCTGCTCGCCGCACACGCGGATCGCGCCAGACGAGGTCGTGTCGCCGACGGTCACCGAGCAGGCGCTGCCCTTCGCGGCCTGGCCGGCCCAGTAGGTGTTGGCCATGTCCGGGGTCAGGCTGGCCAGCGTCACGCCGGCGCACTGCACGGTGATGGTCACTGGGGAAGACACGGTCCAGGTAATGACGAGCGGCACGGGCCGCTCGGCGGCCGCGCCGCTCCAGACTGCGCCCGCGCCCGCGATGCCAGCGGGCAGCGCCGCCCGGTCCAGCGCCACCACGGGCGCGGCCGCGTCGATCTCGAATACCTGCTCGAGCGTGGTCGTGTGGCGGGCGAGCTGTTGATCACTCAGGTTGGGCAGGCGGGTGATCTCATCGACCGCCTCCACGCGCGCCGTGTAGCGGCCCGACGGGTCGCCGGCGCCCAGGCGGTATGTTACGCTCCAAGTTGAGCCGCTGAGCGCCGCCAGCCGCGGCTCGCCGCCGACCAAGCCGCCGCTGGCGGTCAGGACCGACACCTTGACGCCACCGGCCGGCACGCCGCTGCCGGCCGCGCCATCGGCCAGCGCCGGGTCGGCGGCCGTGCCGCTCAGGCTCAGAAGCCAGCCCGCCGCCTCCAGTGGATCCCGCGTGACGTTAAGCCGCGCCCCCGTGGTGAAATCGAACGTCACATTGGGCCTGGTGTCATCCACGGTCACCGTCGAGGTCGCCGCGCTGACAGCCTGGTTGCCCGCGATGTCCCTGGCGCGCGAGCCCAATGTGAAGCGGCCTTCGGAGGGGGGCGAGAAGGTGGGACACCACACGCCGTCGCCCAGCGAATCCTGGCAGGCCGGCGCGACAGCCCACGTGGTCGGCGTGCACGCACCCGTGCAGCTCCCCAGGTCGGCCCCCGCGACCCCCGAGGTGAGATCGCTGGCGGTGATGAGCAGTTGCACGGACGCCTTCGGCAGATAGGCGGCATACGGCTGCACCGCGGACTCGGGCATATCGGCGTCCACCGTCAGGTTGATGTTCTGCCGGTTTTCCACATAGCTGAGCTGGGTCAGGTAGATGTCACGGACGTACCGCGCGCTCAGGCCCTTGGCATAGACGCTCACCTCGTCCATCCGCCCCTGGAAGGTGTCCATGCGATACGGCCACTGCGACTGGTAACCGCCGATGTAGACCGGCCAGGTGCTCTGCTTGGGGATCGCGTGCGCCGCCCGGGTCCCCTGCGGCGCACCGTTGACATAGATGGTCAAGTTGATACCGTCATACGCGCCCATGACGTGGTTCCAGACGTTCTTGGTGAGCCCCACGGCGCTGCTGACCTCGTAGCGCGCGGTGGGGTAACCGTTGGACTCATCCGTCCACATCTCGATCACCGGCGTGAGTCCGCCCGGCGCCAGGTAAAGGCGGTAATTGGACTCCAGCTTCTGGATGATGCCGCCGTTCTCCATGTCGCGGTACTTGCCGATCAGCTCCTGGGGGTAGGCGCCGTCGCTGTCGCGCATGGGGAAGAACCAGCCGCCGATGGTGAAGCGGTTAAGGTCCAGGCTCGCGGCATCGGCGGCGCTCAGCTTATCGCCCGCGCCGTCAAAATCGGCCGCGGCGCCCAGGCGCCCCAGCACGGCTTCACCGGCCGCGGGGCAGTTGGGCGAGGCGCAGGTGGCCGTGTTGCCGTTGCCGGTGGCGTCGGCGAATGTGTCCGCGCCGCGGCCTTCTTCGAGGTGGAGCAGCATGACGGGCGCGTCCCGGTAGACGGAGACCACCTGATCCGCGGTGAGCGGGATGCCGAAGACGCGGACGTCGTCGAGCAGGCCGGCGAAGAACTGCGAAGTCCCCGCCGAGACGCTGCCGACGGCGCCGGACCCCGTACACGACGTCAGCGTTCCCGCGGCCGGGGTGCTGGCCACTTCGACGCCGTTGCGGTACAGCCTGAGCGTCGCGCCATCGTAGACGCCGGCCAGGTGCACCCAGGTGTCAACCGGCACCGCCACGGCCTGCTGGGCCTGCTGCCAGGTGTCGCCCACCTTGACCCGGAAGGTGGGATAATAGCCGCTGCCCGGCTGCGCCAGGTCCAGCGCAAAGCCGCAGCCCGCGCTCTCCCGGTAGGAGAAGATGGTCTGCGTGGCACCCGTGCCCGCGCCGCGGCGCACCCAGGCGCTGACGCTGGGCTGGGGCAAGTTGCCGAATTCGCTCACCGCGATGTGGTCGCCCTGCTCCGACCGGAAGAGCACGGCCTGGCTGAGGCGGCCCGGCAGGCCGGCGGTCGGGCACGAGTCGGCAGCGCCGCTGCCGCTCCCGCTGCACGTGCCGTTGTGCAGGCCGAGCACGTCGGCGAAGCTCGTCTCGCCGGGCGCTTCGTCCAGCCGCAGATACAACACGGTGGCGCCGGCTGAGTACAGGTCTTCGACCGCGTACGGGTCAAGCGCCTCGCGGTAGATGCGCACGTCATCCAGGGCCCCATCGAAGGGCGCCGAGTCATTCAGGTAGGTCCGGAAGAAATGGCCGTCCACCGCGCCGCTGAAATTGACCTGCGTTTGGTTGACGTTGTAGGGCGAACCAATCGGCCGCTTGGTGTTGGGCCCGTCGGTGGAGTAGGTCTGCGTCAGGATCTGGTCGTCGCCGCTGCCGGGCGCGCCGCCGCACGTCGTGTCCCTGTCATCCTCCCACACCTTCAGCGTGGTGCTGTCCGTGAAGTCAATCGAGCCGCGGCTGAAGGCATAGGGGTCCACGTAGCCGTCGCCGTCAGGATCGTGGTTCTTCTTCACGCTGGCGTGGAACATCTCTGTGCCGGCGACGGCCACGCACAGCTCCGATTTGCCGGCCTCGCTTTCGCCTGTGACGAGCATGCTCTTGAGCTGCAGCGTGCCCGTGCCGCTGCTGCGGCCGATCTGAAGCTGGTTGGTGGCGGCCGGCGTCTTGCCTGCAAAGGTCACATCGGTGCCGCCTGCGTCGCGGCCGTTCACGTACAGCTTCAGGCTGCCGCCGGTGAAGGTGACGACAACGTGGTTCCAGGCGTCCTCCGCCAGGACCGGGCCGCTTTCCCAATAGTTGATCCAGCCGGTGGCGTCTGGGAAGCCGAAGCGGATGCGGTGCTCGATGGGAGATGGCCCTGTCGGACTAGGCGGCCGCGTCATGACGTGCTGCAGCGACGGGTACGCGCCCGTCCGGCCGCTGTTTAGGCCCAGGATGCCCTGCGGCTCGTAGCGCGTGCAATAGGGGTTCGAGTCCCAGTAGTGTTCGATGCAGTTGGCGTCATCCGCCGCGGCCGGCTTGACCCAGGCCGCCAGGGTGAACGAGCCGCCGCTCAGGTCCAGGCTGGCGTTTGCGCCCACGGAAACGAACTGGCTGCCGTCCAGAGACAGTGCCTTGCCCTGCACGCCGGCGGCGCTCGCCGGGCAGCGGCTGCCCGTGCAGCTTATCTGGTTGGCGAACATGGAGTGATCGGTCCAGCCGCTGGCGGTCTCGTCGAAGGTGAGGTAGAGCACCGGCTGGCTGAACAGCGCGGTCACCTCGCCGGCCGAAAGCGCGGCGCCGAAGAAGCGCACGTCGTCGAGCAGGCCGGTGAAATTCGCGGCCGCAGCGCTGGCGCGGCCGAGCAATACGCCGCCCGCGTTGGGGGTGGACGCCGCAGTGCGGCTGCCGGCGCGGGCCAGCAAGCCGTCCACGTAGAGCCGCTGGCCGGTGAAGCCATCGGGGAAGGCGCCCGTGGTGTGCACCACGTGGTGCCAGACACCGTCAGCATAGCTCGCGGCCTCCGAACAGATGGCCTCAGTCAACGGCGTCGTGCCGCTCAGATAGCTCACCCGCCCGCAGACGCGGCCTGTGGAAAGGTAGACCTGCGTGCCGTTCGTGTTCTCCACCGAGAAGAGCCCGGCGCTCGCCTGGCTCGTCTTGAACCAGAAGGAGACGCCGTAGGCGCTCTCCGGCAGGTTCAAGGTGCTGCCCACCGTGCCACTCCCTGCCAGGCTCAGGGCCGCGCCATACTTGCCGGCCGCGTCGATCGTGCAGGTTCCGCTGCAAGCACCATTGTACGGCGGGATGCTGCCCGAGCGATCCGCGAAGGTCGTGGCGCCCGCGCCGTCCTCAAACGGATACCAGCCGATGGCGTTCTTGGCCAGCTCGGTCCAGTCGGTGATGCGAGCCTGGGCGATCTGCGTGAAGCTGTACACGCCGCTGGCCGCGGCCGGCTTCACCGCCACATCGCCCGCCAGCGATTCCTGTTCCAGCGGCTGCAGCACGAAGGATGCGGGCGGCAGGCTGGTGTCGGTCGCTGCGCTCGGGAAGCGGGTGTCCAGCAGCCCCTGGGCGTAGCGGTTCATCAGCTCGTTCTTGACCGTGGCCGTATAGTGGAAGGTCTGGCCGGCCTTCATGATGTTGTCGGACGCCGCATAGCCGCCGCTCCCGTCCGGCTCCCGCACCTCAGACCGGAGGGTGAGCACGGTGCCGCGCGAGGGCACGTTCGGGTTCAGGCCGTAGATCTTCTCCAGCGAGTCCATCAGGGTATCGTAGTCGTTGTCGGGCCGCAGCGGGTCGGGGACGACCCAGGTGCGGTTGGCGGTGGCGCCGTCACCGGCGTCGTTGTTCATCGAGTAGACGAACTCCCAGCCGCCGACCCACTCGGTCGTGTTGCCGTCGTCGTCCTGGTCGAACTCGTCGCGGTGGTATACCTCCTGGCCGTCCAGGAGGCCGTCGCCGTCGGTGTCGCTGCGGACCGGGCTGGTCCCCGCCATCACCTCTTCGTAGTCACCCAGGCCGTCGCCGTCGGTGTCGCGGCTGTTGGGATCGCTGCCGTGCTGCCGCTCGAAGGCGTCGCCCAGGCCGTCGAAGTCGGCGTCCCAGCGCGTGTCGTCGGGGTCGGCCCCGGCCGGGAGGCCGTCGCCGTCGGCGTCGCGCAGCGCAGGGAACGCTGTGTCTCCACCCCACGACTGGCGGCAACTGCCGGAGCCGCAGGCCAGGTCATAGAAGCCGTCCAGGGTGGCCGGGAAGACGTCGAAGACCAGCGAATCGCTCAGGGGATAGTGCCGGCTTTCCCGGTCGGTCCAAATGGTGCACACGCCCAGGACGCAGCCCTGCTCGGGGATGGCGAACGCTTCCGACAGGTACTGGGTCAAATGCCGGTTGATGCCGGCCGCGCCGAACGGCACGCCGGTTTCCGAGCGCAGCGTGCGGGTGATGACCACCGGCTCGGCCGCCCTCCACGTGTGGCCGGCATCGCCCCACGCCGCGTGATCGCCGCCGTCGGCGTACTTCCACTCGGAATCCATGGTGCTGCGATCCAGGTCGTCGTGGAAGTCAATCTTCTCGTCCTGAAGCTTGTAGGCGAAGGTGGAGCTTTTGAGGTTGGAGTCGTTGTACTGGTAGGGATAGGCGCCGCCGATGTTGGCGGGCAGCGGAATCATGTCAATTGTGTTCGAGATCGTCAGCCCCAACCGCACGCCGTTGCCCTCCCGGATGCCCATTGCGGGGTACGTCAGATCGTTCAGGTCCAGCGAGATGAACTCGATGCGGCTCTTTTCGTTCGGCTCCAGGTCGCGCTCCTTCAAGTCGACCATGATGTTGCCGGTGTAGATCAGGTTCTGGAAAATCGCGGTGACGAGGCCCTCGAGCCCGCCGCAGAACCAGCTCGCGGCATCCGACTCCTGCATGTCGTCGGGCAGCCAGCCGCAGATGGCGGTGATGAAGTAGTCGATCAGCCAGATGAGAGACTGGAGGATCTGGCCGATGACCGGGATGGCGCCGATCACGAACATGATGATCAGCACGAGGGTGCTGGCGATGGCCCCGGCGATGGTGACGCCCAGGTCAATGCGCGACATATCGGTCAGGCACATCACGACGATGGCCAGCGCCCAGGTCACGACGATTTGCACGATGAGCGTGGCAACCACTGCGACCCCTGACGCTGCCTTGGCAAACTCCGCGGCGTTGCAGATCGCCGCCTTCGTGATCTCCGTGGTGGATTTCGCCAACTCCTGCGCCTGCTGGAGCAGCGTCTTGAGCGTCATGATGATATTGATCGCCAGCAGCACATTGGCCACGACCTCCACTGCGCTGGCGCCCATGCAGGAGGCCGCGATGCACGCGGCCACCGCCACCGCGGCCATTCCTACCAGTAGCACCAGGCCGGCCTTCCCGGCCATGGGGATCTCAGCGAATTTGCTCGGCTTGAATGCGTTCAGCCAGGCACTCCCGGTGCTTGCGAACCCTTCGCCGATGGCGGCCAGGAACGCGTCGGTTTTGCTGATGTTGGCGCCGGCGATCGTCTTGATCGCGCCGGCGTTGATCAGTTGGATCACCGCCTTCGCGGCGGTGTACATGGGCTCGGCGGCCTTGACAAAGTCGTCCACGGCGGTGGCCAGGTCCTGGAAGCCGTCGTAGATAGTCCCCTTGATAGCCTCTGCCAGCGCGAGATCGGAGCTCTCGGTCGCCTCCTCCACCGTGAACGTAAGGTTGCCCCCGGTCGCGACGACGGACCGCATGCCCGTGTGGAGGGTCAGGTACTGCGCGCGGAGCACCAGGACCGCGCCGGTCAGCCACGCTTCTTCCTTCGGCTGCCCCTGCGCCGCGTAGAAATCGCGCAGGCCTGCCTTGTAGACCAGCTCCATGTGGTCCCAATAGTCGGCCATCGGGTAGTTCTCCCAGCCAATGACCCCACCAGGTCCCGAGTTTGGGTTGTAGCGATAGGGCGCCCATTTGACCAGCGTGGAGGTGGTCGTATCCAAATTGGCGAAATCGAAGGTCAATCCCCCCTCGCCGCTCTCGCTAACGGCGAACGCGGCGGCATCCATCGTCGTGCGGCGCGAGGCGCCTTCCGTGGCAACGAGCAGGGTGGGCGTCGCGGCTGCGCCGCCCCCGGCGCCGAAATTGTCCGCCAGGATGCGCGGCGTCTCGACCATCATCACCTTCGCCAGCTCGGCGTCGCTGGTGTACGAGAAGGTCTCGACCGACAGCTTGTCCTTGGGGATGCCCCAACGACGGTCATCGTTGGCGGGTACGCTGCCGTTGTCGTCGAAGCGATCCTGGATGGTGCTGTTGCCGTTGCCGCGCGTTGCGACCGTGATGTCGCGCTTGCCGTCGCCGTTGCAGACGGGCGGCTGCGCCGCGGGATCGTAGTCCGCGGGGTCGTAGACATCGCCGTAGCAATCACGGCCGGAGGAGAAGCCGATGGCGAGGCCGCGCGCCAGCTGCCACAGCCAATCTTCTCCGGGGTAGTCGGCATAGCTGGCGGGCGACTGCCAGGCGATCGCGACATCGAAGCTGCGCTCTTCCTTGACCGACATGCCGGCCAGGTACCACTCGTCATAGTAGGCCTGCACCACCCGCAGCTCGTCCGTGGTACGGTGGGTCGCGCACCAGGCCGCGCGTTCCTCGTCCTCCGAGTCCGCAGACGGCACAAAGCCGGTGAGGTCGCACTGGTCCGTGAGGGCCTGCACCATCCACACGAGGCGTCCCTTCTGGACCTTCTGCCAATCGCTTGCCGAGCTTAATTCGTAGGCCATGCGCGCGCGGAAGGCCGCCTTGCCGCCGCCGGTCTGATCCGGCTCGACGTTCAGCGGGATATAGGCCAGCAGCGTGCCCTGGTCGTCGGCCTCGCGCACCGAGACGCCGTAGGGCTTCAGCCACTGCGGATCCACCATCTTGTCGGGCAGGCGGCCGTTCACCACGTTGCCGATGTTGGCGCAGCGCGTATCCGTGCCATCGCTGCCGCTGCGGCTAATGCTCAAGGCGTGCGTGCCGTCGGCCAGATCCACCGTGCGCATGCCGGCGTAGTGTTGGCTGCCGCTCGTAACGCCCGTGAAGGTGTAAAGCTTAGGGCCGACCGTGGGGCAGGAGCCCTCATGGATGCCCACAGTATAACTGCCGCCGCCGTCAATGGTGAAGGACAATTTTGTCTGGTTGTTGTCGTCCGCCTTGGGGCTGAGGGCCACGGTGGCCGAAATCGTGTCCGCTGTTCCGACCGTAACGCTGATGGCCGGGGTGGTCAGGCGCAGCGGAATGCGGTAGTCGGCCGAGTTGCCGCTGATCTCCAGCTCAAGCATGGGGATGAGGCGCACATCGCCGTACGCGGCGCGCGGGTCTTTGTTGTCAACCGCCGCGGGGTTGTCGGTATTGGCGAAGGTGGTGTTCTTGGCGTGCTGGATCTGGCCGCCGTTGTCCGCCGCGGGCCAGTCCAGCACGTTCATGGCGTAGCCCAGGTGCTTCGCATTCACCGGCCGCAGTTGGAAATCGGCCACCACCGGATAGCCCACGGCCAGGTTGCTGAGCTGGAACTGGAAGGGGTTGGCGCCGTCGAAGGGGGTGACGGCGCCACCTGCAGTGGCGTTGGCGCCTGCACTCGCGGCCTTGCCGTTGCGGTCCACGATGGCGTTGGGGGAGATGTCGTTGGGGTCTTGCACGCCGTCGTTATCGTCGTCGGTGTCAAACGGATCGGGGATGTTGTCGGCGTCCGCATCGCACCGGGTCAGCGTGGCCGGGGCTTGCGTTGCGCCTTTGAGGTCCAGGCATTCCAGGCCGTCGGGCAGCGTGTCACCGTTCGTGTCGGCCTGGTTGGGGTTCGTGTACCAATGCAGCCCCGCGTAGGTGAAGCCGGCCACCTCGACCTTGTCATAGATGCCGTCGCCGTCGGAATCGGCCAGGGTGGGACTCGTGCCGAGCTGCAGCGCCTCGACATAGTCGTTCAGCCCATCCGAGTCGCTGTCGGCGTTTGCCGGATTCGAGCCGAGATCTGCCTCGGCTGAGTCGGGCAGGCCATCGCCGTCAGTATCGAGCGTATCCGAGCTGTCCTCAGCCGGCGCCCACGATGCTGGCATCGCTGATGCTGGCATCGCTGATGCTGGCATCGCTGATGCTGGCATCGATGACGATCCCTGGGCGTTGCGCGCATCCGCGCGTTGGGTGACAGCTCCCGCCACCGCTGAGGGCCCGGTCAGCGGGTCGGCGTGCGGATCCCAGTTCGCACCGGCAGCCTCGGCCGCGACCTCCTTGGCAACCTCCCGGCTGTGCTGCGCCTTTTCGGCTTGTTCTTGCTTGGCCGCCTGCTTGTTCAGGAAGGATGCGGCCTGCGCAGACTGCATGAGCGGCGCGACGACCATTGCCAGCACCGCCGCGATCGCTACCGTCGCATACGCGCGGCGACCGCCGCGGGCGAGCACGAGGCCGGCCAGGGCAGCGGTGCACAGACCGCAGAAGAGCAGGCTGGGCAGATTGTCAGCGGCCGAGCCTGCCAGCGCCCGCGTCACCGCGGCGACTGTACCGTAACCCGCAGCGGCACCTGTGCCGCGGTTGCCGGGCGCCGCCGCGGCCAGCGCCTCGCTGCTGTAGATGAAGGTGGTGTCGATGTCAACGTCGCTGGCCTCGGTGTTTTTCTGCGCGGGATAAGCCAGGTGAACGACCAGGCGGACAGGCAGGCCCAGCTCGTTGAGCCACACCTCACCGCCGCCGGTGGTCTCCTGGTAGACGCGCGCAGTGTCCAGGTGCATGTTGAAGGGCAGCTCCCCGCGTTCGATCAGGTACGACTCCAACTGGTCGCGCATGTGGCGCGCGTAGGCCGGGCCGTCGAAGGTGAACGTGAAATGTGAATCTGTATCCTGATCGCTCACGTCATCACGCCGCACGTCCTTCACCCCGGCCAGGAAGGCCATCAGGTCATTATTTGGCCCCCACAAGCCAGAGAAGTCCTGCGTCTCCTGCCAGCCGCTGCCCGCCTGGCGGCCCCAGGCACGGTCCCCCTCCACCTTGATCTCCAGGGCGTCGGCCGGCTGCAGCACGCTGCCCCCCTGCCACAATTGCATGTTCAGGGCGTGCTGCGGCAGGTCGACCGAGCCCTCGAGATGGACGGCCTGTTGGGTGGGGCTGCGCCCAACATTGGCCAACGCCGGCGCCGGGTAGGTGACCTGCGTCATCTCCGCGGCGAAGCGGTAGGCGCCCAGGCGTGAGGCGCGCTCCCAGGCGGCCTGAATGGCTTGTTCGGGCGTGTCGGAAGAAGCGCTGGCGCCCGCAGGCAGGATCATGCCGATCAACACCAGGGCAAGAATGCAGCAGGCCAGGCGAGCAGGGGCCGAATGAGTGCACTTCATTGTGATCCTCCTTGAGACGGTCCGCTGGCCGTCGCATCTACCAACCGCACGAAGTCATCGATCGTGAACAGCCTGGGCTGCTCACCGGAAAGCACCAGCGCCTGGTGCCTGGCCAGGTCAACGCCGATCAACTGTAAATCCGGGAGCTCCGTCAGAAGCGAGATGACCGTATCCGGCCAGGCAGCCGCCAGGTCAAAGAGGACCACATCAGGACGCAGCCGGTGCAGGGATTCGGCCGCGGCGGGGGAGGCTGCATCCATCGGGACCACCTGCCAGTTGGCCTGGGCGGCCAGGCTCGCACCGATAGCAGCGACGCTGAGGGATGCGCCGAAGAGCACGATGGTGCGCCTTTGCTCCATGAGGACCTCACAAAATTGATATATTTTTTGCGGGAAATGCCAGGTGATGTCTAATTATCTACTATCGCGCCGGCAGGGGGGGATGGCAATGTACTTGTGGGATAGTCGGGGTACAGCCGGGGTACAGTCTGCCGTTACGCCGCACCGATCCTGTAGCGCCGTGCGTAGGCCAGCACCTCGGCGCGGTTGCGGAGCTGCAGCTGCTGCACGATCTCGCCCATGTGATACTTGATGGTGCGCTCGGTTAGGCCAAGGGTCTTGCCGACTTCCTTGTAGAGCAGACCCTGGCTCACCAGTTCCAGGATCTCTATCTGGCGAGGGGTAAGGCTTGCCTTGAGCGCGGCCGCAGAGCTTGCCTCGTCCGGTCCGGCCGCCGGGGCCCCTTCGGCCTGGCGTGCAAACTCCTCCAGGACGCGCGCGGCGAGGCCGGGCGCCAGGGGAGCTTCTCCTCGCGCCAGGCCCGACAATAACTCAAAGAACTCCTCGGTATCCAGCGTTTTCAGCAGATAGCCCGCAGCCCCGCTCTTGATGGCCTCGAACAAGTATTGATCCGCGGCCGACATGGTCAGCATCACGATCTTGATCTCGGGCAGTTCCGCCTTGATCAGCCGGGTGGCGCACAACCCGTCGCAGCGCGGCATCTGGATGTCCATCAGGATCACGTCCGGCCGGAGCGTCCGCGCCTGATCCAGCGCTTCGAGTCCATCGCGCGCCGCGCCCACCACCTCGATCCCGCGGGCGGTCAGCAGGTTCCTGAGTCCATCCAGAAACAGCGGATGATCATCTACCAGAAGAGCTCTCATGGGTTGCCGTCCTTTCTGAGCGGCGCCTCTACCACCACCTGGGCGCCTTGGCCGGGGGCCGAGCGCACCTGGAGGCGGCCCCCCACGTCTGCGGCACGCTCGCGCATGAAACGCAGCCCGAACCCGCCGCCATCGGCCTGATCCGGATCGAACCCCTGGCCGTCGTCGGTGATGGTCACCTCGGCCGTGCCGGCGCGGGCGGCCAGGCTGATCCGGACCTGCGAGGCATGCGCGTGCTTGCGCGCATTGGCGAGCGCTTCCTGGATGATGCGCAGCAGCTGCATTCCCACCGCCGGCTCGAAGCGGCTATCCGTCAATTCGGGCGGCATTTCGAGTTCGGTGCGGATCTGGTAGTTCTGGCTGAATCGTTCCAGGTACTGCTGCAGCGCCGCGCGGAAGCCCAGCTCGAGGGGCGAGGCCGCGCTCATTTGGAAGATGGTGTCCCGCACGTCGGCATGGGCGTCCTGTGCCACCGAGGCCAACTGCGCCAGGCAGTTGTCGGCTTCGACCTTGCGCTCCTGGGCCAACAGGCTGCGCGCGGCCTGAGTCTGCAGCTTGACATACCCCAGCACCTGGCCCAGGCCGTCGTGCAGCTCGCGGGCCATCTGCTCGCGCTCGCGCAGCGCAGCCAGCACGCGCTGTTGCTCAAGCAGCGCGACGCCGGCTCGCTGCTGCTCCGTCACATCGCGCAGCAGCAGCACATGCCCCATCAGCAGTCCGCGGAAGTCCTTGAGCGGGGATGAAGACAGCGTATAGCTCCGGGCAGCGGGGCCCGTCCCCAGGCTGATTTCCAGCGGGCTTGTTTCCGCCTCGGTGCGGCGCGCGACCGAGTCAGAGAGTGTCGGCAGAATCGCCCACAACGCCTTGCCCCGGGTGCGGTCTGTCGAGGCGCCCAGGATGGTTGCCGCCGCCGGGTTCAGGCGGACGACGCGCCAGTCGGCGTCGAACACCACCATCCCTTCCCGCATCTGTTCCATCGCCGTCCTGCGCGCAGCCGGCAGCGGATCGAGAATGCGGAAGCCAAACAGCGCGATGGCATACGCGAGCCAGTTCAGGAGCGTGGCCGCAATAAAGGAGTCGAGCACGGTCAGCGAAGACGGGCGCACCGCGCCAAGCGCGTACAGGCTGTAGACGCTGCGGCCCGCGAGGTCGCCGAACAGCATCAGCGCCGCGGGCCAGCGATGCTGAGGCGAGCGGATGAACAGCCAGAGGAAGGCCGCCACGTTGACCAGGCCCAGGCTGACGCCATAAGCCACCAACAGCGTGCCCGCCGCGGCGAAGCGCCGGACGATCGCCCCATCCGGTGCGACCTCCAGCCGGCGCCACATGAACTGCGCGTCGGTCGTGATGAGCAGCAGCATGAGCACAAACGGAGGCAGTGCGAGCAAGATCAGGTTGCGGCGGGTCAGCCAGCGGCCCGGATAGGCGTATTCCAGCGCAAAGCAGGCCATGGCGGTGGCTGTGGGCAACTGCCAGGCGGCCTGGAATTTGTGCCAGGCGATTTTTGTGGCCGGGGCGACGGTCGCAACCTCGAGGGCGATGCCCAGCAGCCACAGCGTCGCAAACAGCAAGCCGATGGCCAGCGGCAGCGCGGCGTGGGTGCTGCGCCGCCGCCAGCTGTACAGGCTCAGCGCGGCCAGGAAGACCGCAGCCATCAGCGGCTGCCAGATGGCGGGGGTGTAGGCGTAAACTCCATTCATCGGTGCTCCTTCGTTGGAGACAGCGGAGACAGCCTTCGGACAGTATGATAGCACAGCACGGGTTTCCGTGCGAATCAGTGCCGGCGTCAAATCCGATCGCCTTGCGGTTGCACAAATAGTCAGGAGCGCAGCGTGACTGTTGCAGCGAACAATTCCTGCCGAATGTCCCCGGTAGTTATTGCACTTAACTATGCCGATTGAAGCCTGACGTTGCCTATATATGGTTTGATGGCTGTCTCTACTTGACGCCTCGGCAGTGCTGTGTTAAAGTGGACCTGCTTCGGTCGGCAATGTCGCTTGCCGCTTCCCGTTGTGACCCCATGCCGCCATCAGCTTCGTTCGTGCTCCGTGCGGTCACACGCCCGTTTCCTGCGCTCGCTTGCGCGCGGAAACGCCCACCAAGCCAGCCCATCTGTCGCAGCGCCAGCTCCGGAGGGCCGGATCATCGCTACCACCCGCGCCGCCGCTGCCAGCCAGCACCGGCACTGCGGAGCGCGGCCCGCTCTTTCTCATTTCAAAAAATACGGGTTCCGGTGCGAACCCTGCCTGAGAGGCGCCGACGCCCCGGGCAGCCCTTGCCAGCGAACGAACAGCCCGCTGGATTCGCCCGGTCACCAGGTCACACCCCGACCACCCTGCAGAGGCGCAATCGCCCGGGGGTGTGTTTTGTTCCCTTCGAAGATGCATGCCATGAACGTCACGCCATCCACCTCCCCATCGCGACGCCCAGCCGGCGACGAACTACCCGCCCTGGACCCCGTCATCATCCGGCGGCTCCAGCAAGCCCTCCTCAGCGTGGGCGACTTCGGCGAGATCGGCCTCGTGATCGTCAAAGGGGAGATCAAGTATATCCGCACCACGCGCAGCGAAGGCCTGGCCGAACGGCCGGGGGCGTGAAGGTTGAAGGATAGAAGGTCGAAGGTTAGAAGGTTGAAGAGCCTGCCGAAGGGTTGAGACCCGTAACTTACGGCCTTGAACTCCGTGACCTTGAACCTTGAACCTTGAACTTTGAACCTTAAACCGTACAAGGAGCTTCCATGTCCGATTCTGTACTTGTCACCGGCGGGGCCGGGTTTATTGGATCACACATCGTCGACACGCTGATCGCCGCGGGCTATGACGTCGCAGTGGTCGATGACCTGCACACCGGCAAGCGCGCAAACCTCAACCCCGCGGCCCGCTTCCACCTGGTCGACATCCGCGACGCGGCCGCGCTCGACGCCGTCTTTGCGGCCGAGCGGCCGGTCGCGGTGCTGCACGAGGCCGCGTGGGCCGACGTGCGCGGCAGCCTGGTCGATCCGGCCGGCTATGCTACGGTGAACGTGATCGGCACGCTGAACCTGCTGGAGGCTGCGCGGCGGCACGGGACGCGCAAGATCGTCTTCGCGTCCACCGGCGGCGCCATCTACGGCGACCCGGCCGAGCTGCCCGCCACCGAGGCGTGCCCGCCCGACCCGCTGGACCCCTACGGCGCCAGCAAGCTGTCGTGCGAGTACTTCATCGCCACCTACCGCCACAACTACGGCCTCGACTTCTGCGCGCTGCGCTACGGCAACGTCTACGGCCCGCGGCAGGACCCCTTCGGCGAGGCCGGCGTGGTGGCCATCTTCGCGGGCAAGCTGTTAAGGAACGAAGTTCCCATCATCAACGGCGACGGCCTGCAGAGCCGCGATTTCGTCTACGTGGGCGACGTCGCGCGCGCCAACCTGCTCGCGCTCCGGGCCGGCAGCGGCATCTACAACGTGGGCACCGGCGTCCCCACCGACGTCAACACCATCTTCCGCGAGCTAGCGCGCCTCACCGGCGTCGCCGCCCCGGAGCAGCACGGCCCCGCCAAGCTGGGCGAGGTGCGCCACACCTACCTCCACGCCGGCCGCGCCGCCCGCGAGCTGGGCTGGACTGCGCAGGTGCCGCTGGCCGAGGGCCTCGCGCGGACGGTGGAATTCTTCAAGGGTTGAAGGTTTAAGGTTGGAAGGTTCAAGGACAGAACCTCGAACCCTCAACCTTGAACCTTGAACCTTGCACCTTGCACCAGTAACCCCCCAAGGAGCATTCATGCCAAACACGGTCCTGGTCACCGGCGGCGCGGGGTTCATCGGCTCGCACCTGGTCGACGCGCTGGTGGCGCGCGGCCATGCGGTGCGCGTCTTCGATAACCTGGAGCCGCAGGTGCACGGGCCGGACGCCGCCGGCCTTGCGTTGGCCGCGCAGGGGCGCTGGCCCGCGTACGCCAACCCGGGGGCCGAGTACATCCTGGGCGACGTGCGCGACCGGGACGCGCTGGGCCGCGCGCTGGCCGGGGTCGAGGCGGTCTGTCACCTGGCCGCGGCCACCGGGGTCGGCCAGTCGATGTACCAGATCAGCAAGTACGTCGAGGTCAACGTCCAGGGCACGGCGAACCTGCTGGATGCGCTGGCCAACGGCTCGGGCGGGCCGCGGCCGCACGCGGTCCGCACCCTCATCCTGGCCTCCTCCCGCGCGGTCTACGGCGAGGGCGCATACCGCTGCGCGACGTGCGGGCTGGTGCATCCGTCCGTGCGCACCCCGGCCCAGCTTGACACTGCGCATCACGATGCGGCGCATCACGATGCGGCGCATTTCAATGCGGCGCGCTGGGAGCCGCCCTGCCCGCACTGCGGCGGGCCGCTGGCGCCGGCTCTGACCCCTGAGTCCCTGGCCCCTGACCCCGGCTCGATCTACGGCGTGACCAAGCTGGCGCAGGAGCAGCTCTGCCTGACCGCAGGCCGCGCGTACGGACTCGGCGTCACCAGCCTGCGCTTCTTCAACGTCTACGGCCCGCGGCAGTCGCGCTCGAACCCCTACACCGGCATCTTCACCGCGTTCCTGGGCCGGCTGGCCGCGGGCGAGGCGCCCGAGGTGTACGAGGACGGCCTGATGACGCGCGATTTCGTGCACGTCTCCGACGTGGTGGCCGCGCTCCTGCTGGCCCTCGCCGCGCCCGGGGCCGCGGGCCGGCCCTACAACGTCGGCTCGGGCCAGGCCGCGGCCATTCTGGACGTCGCGCGGCTCCTGTGCAGCGGGACCGGTCTCACGCCCCGGATCAGCGGCGCGGCGCGCGTCGGCGACATCCGCCACTGCACCGCGGACAACGCCGCGGCCGCCGCGGCCTTCGGCTACGCGCCGCAGGTCGACCTGGCCGCCGGCCTGGCCGCGCTCGCCGCGGACCCCCAGGCCCACCCCGCCGCCGACCTGACCGCCGCCGCCCGCGAGCTGGCCCAGGCAGGGTTGTTGCGATGATCCTGGGTGTTGGCAGTTGGACGATAGTAGATACAGTAGA
>CAZELR010000038.1:0-39617 GCA_964513075.1 uncultured Anaerolineales bacterium | reverse complement strand
CGCTCGGCCGCTTTGCGAGACTTCATACCAACTGTAGCCATCATGTTCCTCCTACCCAAATAGCTTGTCATTCTCTGCTCGGGCCGGTCTCCGACCGAGCCCGCCCGGAAACCTGATTTCCCTGATCACACAGCGGAGTTCGCATCCTCAGATGCGAACGGGCCGGATGCCGCTTTGGCCCATGCCTCGAATGCCTGGCCCCAGGCCAACTCCACCTCATCCGGCCGGAACCCCATGCGCCCCACCTCGACCAGCCAGCCGGCAAGCAGCTCGACCAGATGCGTATGCCGCACTGGGCCGGCCTCGCCGCTCGGCGCCTGGGCCAGCACAAAAGTCCCGCGTCCCTGCTGGGTGGAGATGATCCCCTCGTCGTGCAGCATACGATACGCCCGCGCCACCGTGTTGAAATTAATGCGCAGCTCGGCCGCCACCTCGCGCACGGTGGGCAGTTGGTCGCCCGGCGCCAGGACGCCCGCAGCCGCCAGCCCCTTCACCTGCTCCGCGATCTGGCTATAGATAGGAACCTTGCTCTGAAAATCCAGGCTGAGTTGCATCGGCTCACTCAAATGAATGAATTGTATTATTGAATGAATTGTATCACCAAGAATTAGACCTGTCAAGAGGCGAAACGGAGGATCAGCAGACCAAGAGCTGACGCGTGGCTGACGCAAGGGAGAGGGTTCCGTGATGCGTGGTGCGTGATGCATGGTGCGTGGTGCGTGATGCATGGTGCGTGGTGCGTGGTGCGTGGTGCGTGGTGCGTGCCATTCTGAGTTACCCAAGCCGTCTGCGGCACGCGCCCCGGCAAGTAACTCCAGATAGTCATCCTGAGCGGGTTAACCACCCAAAGTCAGTTGCGGCTAGACCTCAGCGAAGGATCTCATCGCGGGAGTTTCTAGGCAGCGGGTCAACGGCCCAACCCTCGCCGCGACGAGACACCAGCGAAGAATCTCCCCTACCCCACGCGCAAGATCTCGCCGTTGACGAACTGCTCGCCGTCGAAGAAGAGGCGGATACCCTCGCAGTAACCGCAATAGGCGCCCCAGGACCCATGATCGGCGCCGGGCAGGCACGCGACGGCCGCGGCCTCCACGATGCCGCCATGGCTGATGATCAACGCGGCGCCGCAGCGATCTCAACCAATAGCCGGGCCAGCCGGCGGCCGAACATTGCCGCCGCGCCGCCCTGGTGCATCACAGCCGCAATCTCACCGAAGGACGCGGGCCAGCGGATCTCGGCATCGACCGCGTCGCCCATCTGGGCCAGCGCGTCCAACACCTCATCGACCGCAAACCCCATCGCCAGCGCAGTCTCAAACGCGCGCGGCACGGTGGAGGTAATGACGCGATCGAACGGGCCGATCGTCTCGCCCGCGCGGCGCGCCAAGATCACGCCGGCCTGGGTCAGGTGCTGCCCCGGCTTGGCCCGCATCGTATGGCGGCGGAGTTCAAGGGTACGCATTACAGCCCGATCTTTGCACCCATCACTTCGATAAACGCGGCCGGACTCGAGGCTTCAGCCGGTTGCTCTCGTTGGCCCGCTAGCCAGCTACAACCGCGAATCCGCCCACTCCCGCCGCAGCAGGCCGTACAGGAACATATCATACCGCTGTCCGTCCCTGTGCAGCGCCTCCCGATACACCCCCTCGCGCACGAAGCCCAGCTTTTCGTACAGCGCGATGGCCCGCTCGTTGTAGGCGAACACCGTGAGCTGAATCCGGTGCAAGTTCAGCTCGTTGAACGCGAAATTCAGCGCCAGCCGCAGCGCCTCGCCGCCGATGCCCTGCCCCCAGTGCTCCCGCTCGCCGATGCCGATGCCCAGCCAGCCGACGCCGTGAGTCCACAGGATGCCATCCACCTCGATGAAGCCCAGCAGGCCCTCGCCATCACGCGGCCGGATCGCAAACAGGTAGCCGTTGGGCGCCTTCTGCGCCTCCTCCAGCCATCTAGCCACATCGTCCTGGGTCTGTGGCTTGGCCGCGCTGGCATTCAGCAAACGCAGAAAGCCTGCATCATTGTGCCACTGGGCCAGGGCCGGTGCATCCTCTTTCGTGACCGCGGTCAGGCGCACGTGCTCACCGGCGAGAATGTTATCCGCCGGCCTCGCTGCCGCTCTCATGCCGGCCCGCCCACCACCATACGAAAGTCCGGCGTGCCTTCGGTCTGATCGTTCAGGATCTTTTCCCACAGCTCGTCGCCGTAGCCCTCCAGCTCAGGGATCTTGTCCGCGCCATCCATGCCGATGTTCTCGCGCAGATCCACCTGGAAACGCCGGAAATCGAGCCCCTCGTATATAGTGGCGGTCGCCTGCATCTGCTGCTCATCGGCCGACTGGAGGAACGCGCCCATGACCGGATCGATCCACTGCCACGGCCACAGCTTGTTAGCCTTGCCCGGCTCCAGACCGTGGGGATAGCGCCCCGTACCGAGGCTCAGCAGCGTCGTTTCCTTGGGATCCCAACCCAGTACGTGCTTGGCCTCAAACGCCGCAATGTAGCACGGGTTGGCATAGGAGCCCACCCCGCCATCCACATAGCGATCCTCAACTGCCGGGAAGAACGTTGGCACCGACGACGACGCCAGCACAGCCTTGACGATGGGCCAATGTGCATATTCCGGCTTCCACGGCTTGATGAAGCGCGTGCGATTGTCCACCAGGTCGAAAACGGTGATCACCACGTCGATGGGCTTCTCGCCCCAGAAATCGCCCATCACGCCCGTGCTGACGTGTTTCTTCAGCGCCTCTTCCAAGGGGCCGTGCGGATAGCGATACTTGAAAAGCAGCCACAGCTTGCTGCGCAGCGTCTTCTGAAAGATGATATCGCCGAGAGAGACATACAACTTGTGCATCTGCTCGCCGGTGAGACCGGCGCCGATAGCGGCCGAAATGATCGACCCCGTTGACGTGCCGGCCGTCAGCTTGAAGATCTCGCGAGCCGGCTTGCCCAGGTGCGCCTCCAAGTGGCTCAGCGCGCGCGTGATCACCACGCCGCGGATGCCGCCGCCATCGATGGCGATCGCTACATTCTTGCGAAAGGGCTTCATGCGCAAACCTCCTGTGTCACGTGCCAGATGCTTTTCCCCATCAGGCGTCACAGCGCAGCGCTCGATGCAAAAGCTCAAAGCAAATACTCAGTCGGCACAACTGATGTACAAGCGTATTTTACAAGACCACAGGATGTTTGTCAAGCACTTTTTTGTCAGGAATTCCGTATTCTCGGCGTCCCCACCGCGTCACTTTGTCTTATTGCGCCGATCCTTTCTGCATCCTCCGCCGAATCAGGGCGCCTGCCACAACAAGTGCCGCCGCCGCCAGCGTCCCCAAGGTGACCCACTTCGCCGCCGCGCGCAGCGGCGTATCCTCCAGGCGCAGCAGGACGTACCCATCACCGGCCGGCGCCGAGACCACGATGCGCGCCAACGGGCCCGCCTCGCGCGTCACCGGCAGTTTGGCTACGGGCTGGCCGTCCTTGCCATCCAACAACCAGGCGGTCCAACCCGGATACCAGAACCAATTGAAGGTGATCGTTTGGCCGGGGTCCTTGGCGTAAAAGTAAAACTGTTCGTGTGCGCTCCCCATGCCTTCAGCGTTCACCGCCAACGTCTCGTTCTGCGGCACCTGGCTGTAGTCGACGCGCGTCGTCACCTCCTTGCCCTGCACCCACAACTCGGCCATGTCGGACCAAACCGGAATCTGCTCGGGATCGACCCAAACGGTGACCCCGGTCATTTCGTTGCTGGTCTGTTGGAAACGCATCAATGCCGCCATCGAGACCGGCCCCTGCTCCTTGGTCGGCTCCCGCATCTCAACCTTGAGGTAGGGGACGCTGCTGAGCAGCAATAAGGCTGCCAAAAGCAACGCCGGCCAGAAGCCCGTCTTGTAACGCAATCCGCCGGATTGCGATTCCCCGCCGCGCACGCGCAAGCCGGCGGCTTGCAGTACACCCTCATCCGCCACCAACGTGGCCGGCAGTATGCTCAGCGGAATAATCGCCAGCATCAGATAGCGCCAGGGGAACTGGGCATACGGCACAATCGGCACGTAGCGCCACACCAGGGCGGAAAGATTCAACGTAAGGAAAATGCTGACCAGGGCCCACCCACCCCAGAACCAGGTCTCACGACGGCTGGCCGGCCGCATCCGCCGCGCAAACACCAGCGCGGCCAGCGACAGCAGCGTAGCAGCCAAACCAAGCTGATAGCTCATTCCGCCCTGCTGCGCCTCGACCGGGCCGGGCAAGCTGATGCCGAAGCCCCACGAAGGATCGAACAACTGGCGGAGATAGACGAAGTGCTGAGCCGGATTGTAATACTCGCCGAACCATTGCGTCTGATTGACGTAGCCGCGCTCCACCACCATAGGCACGACAAACGCCGCGCTGAGACCCAGGCCGAGCAGGAGGGCCAACCCGGGTGGCAACAGACGAAAGATGAAAGACGAAAGACGAAATGTCTTCAAGCGTCCTCCATCCCTCATCCTTCGTCCTTCGTCCTTCGTCCCTTCCGTCCCTCGTCCTTCGTCCCTCGTCTTCTCTCGCCACTGCCACCACAACAGCGCAAACACGTAGAGCGCCAGCGCGGGCGTGAAAACCAGCGCGACCAGGTTGCTGGTCCACATGATCAGCGCATAGGCGATCCCTGCACCGAGCACAGCAGCCAGTCGCGGCCGTAACACAGTCTCCCTGAACCCCCACAACGCCAACGGCAGAAACGCCAACGCCACCGATTCGGCCATTGCCGCCCGCACGAAGACATCCACCAGGTGATAGGGGATCGCCATATAGGCGACTGCGGCCACCAACCCGGCGCGCCGGCCCAGCCACGAACGCACGAACCCGTACATCGCCAGCCCTGAGCCGACGATCGAAAGCGCCAGCACGGCCTTCACGCTGGTCTCGTATCCCAACCCTCCGAAATGATGGAACAGTTCGCCGACAAAAGTCGCCAGCGGCCCATAAACGATCCAGAACGGGTAGCCGTAGCCGAACGCCCAGTCGGGCCCCCAGCGCGGGAACCAGATGCCATCCTGCACCGCCTTATCGTACTGAAAGATGAAGTAGGCATCGTGCCGCGCGTCGTGTGCGCCCCAAAAGTAGCCGGGTTGCAGCAGCGGAGAGATGACGGCCAGCCCGAAGAGCAACACCAGCCCGATGAAGAGCCATCGGCCGGGGCCGACCCGCGCATCAGTTATGGTCCGTTCACGCTCACGCATCTTGAAAACCCACTTGTTACGCCAGCTCGCGCAGGCACGCGAGACAGTAGTCCACTTCCTCGGCCGTGTTGTAGTGCGCGAGGCCGGCCCGCACCACGCCGCCGCTCTCTTCCAGCCCCAGCGCCTCAGTCACGGCCAGCGCATAGAAGTTGCCGGACCACACATACACCCCGCGCCGCGCCAGGTGCTCCGCGACGGCCTGCGGCGTGTGCCCGGCCAGCCGGAATGCCGCCGTGGGCGTGCGCCGGTCGAAGTGGGCCGTGTCACGGATGCCGTAGAAGCTCAAGCCGGGAATCGCCGTCAAGCCCGCAACGAAGCGCTCGAACAGGGGGCGCTCATAGGCCCGAATCGCCGCCAGCGCCTGTTTCAACGCCAGCCGGCGGCCCGAGAAGCCGGGGAACTGGCCGGCAAAACTCGCGCCCAGTTCTTCGCCCACCTCGGCCAGGTACTCGATGGCTGCCAACACGCCCGCCTGGGCCTCGTGCGCCTGCGTGCCGGTCTCGAACTTGTCCGGCGGCAGGTCGCCGGCCGGCCGCACCTTATACGCATGAAGCCGCTCCAGCAGATCGTAGCGCCCCCAAACCGTACCGGCATGCGGCCCAAAAAACTTGTAGGGCGAGCAGACCAGGAAATCGCAATCCAGCGCCTGCACATCGATCGGGCCATGTGGCGCATAATGCACCGCGTCCACCCACAGCCAGGCGCCGGCCTCGTGGGCCAGCTTCGCAATCTCGGCAATGGGATTGATGGTGCCCACCGCGTTGGACGCGTAGCCCACCGCCACCACCTTGGTGCGCGGGCTCAGCTTCGCAGCCAGGTCATCCATCCGCAAGGTGCAGTCGACCGGATCGAAGTCCACCTCTTTCACGATCACACCCAGCTCGCGCAGCGCCAGCCAGGGCGCCCGGTTGGCGTCATGATCCAGCCGGGTAATCACGATCTCGTCCCCCGGCGCCAGCGCGCGGCCGATCGCCCGGCTGAACGCGAACGTCAGCGTAGTCATATTGGCGCCAAAGACGATCTCCCTCGCCGATGGCGCGTTCAGCAGGTCGGCCATGGCCTCATGCGCCGACACCAGGGTCGCGTCGCTCTCGCGGCTGGTGCGAAATGCGCCGCCGTGATTGGCGTTGACGTGAATCAGGTAACGAGCCATGGCGTCGATCACGCGCTGGGGCACCTGGGTGCCGCCTGGACCATCGAAATAGACGGCCGGCCGGCCTGCGTCATGCAGCGCTAAGGCCGGAAACTGGCTGCGGAGGGGCGAAAGGTCGATAGTAGACATGCGGGATTATCTCCTGGATACTGGATGTTGAACCTATCATACTGCCGTTATCTTCCTTCCGCAAACCGATGTGATATAATGGGAATCATGACGATTCGGAAAACTGTGCTGATCCAACCCCGCCGCGACGGCCGCTTCTTCGGCCGCGGCACTTCCCAACCCTACACGCTGATGCACCTGGCCTCCCTGGTCCCGCCGGAAATCCCCGTGGAGATCTGGGATGAGGATCTGATGCGCCTGCCCATCGAGACTCTCGGCCCGCAAGATCTGGTCGGCATCAGCGCTAAAACGCTGCTCATCGATCGCGCCAAGGCCTTGACGCAATCGATCAAACAACGCGGCGCCACCGCGGTGCTGGGCGGCACCCACGCCACCCTGGTCCCGGAGGAGGTGGAGCGCTGGGCCGATGTGACCGTGGTGGGCGAGGGCTACCGCACCTGGCCGCAGATCATCCGCGACTTCGATCACGGGACGCTCCGTTCCCGTTACGTGGACGAGGACTGGATGCCGTTCGGAACAGGCACCGACAAGCTCCAGGAGCGGGTGCTGCGCCAGGTGAATGAACATCGCAATTACTGGACACCCTACCTGGAGATCACCCGCGGGTGCCCGCGCAACTGCACATTTTGCACCGCCATCCGGGTTTCAGGCGCCGCAATGCGGCTGCGACCCGTGGAAGAGGTGGTGGCCGAAATCGAGCAGCGCCGGCTGCGCCGCTTCTTCCTGACCGATGACAACTTCGGGCTCAACTTCCGGCTCAACCCAACCTACATCGAGCAGCTCTTCCGGGCCCTGGCAAAGTTGCCGCTGGACGGCTGGACCTGTCAGGCAGAACAGTTGGTGGCCGAATACCCCGATCTGCTTGACCTGGCGCGGGAAGCCCACCTGGACAAGTTCTTCATCGGTTTCGAGTCGGTCAATCCCAATAACCGGAAAGAACTGGGCGGCAAGGGCCGGGGAGAAACGCTGCACCATCGCGAGGTCATCAAGCGCATCCATGCACACGGCATCGGCGTCGTCGGCCTGTTCGTGTTCGGCTTTGACAACGACACCCTGGAAACGTTCCACACCGCACGTGACTTCGTGCGCACCAGCGAGCTTGACGGCGTCAGCGCCACCGTGCTCACGCCATATCCGGGCACCGTACAGCGCAGGGAGCTGCTGGCCGCCGGCCGGATCCTCCCGCACGAAGCCGCGGACGGCGACGGGCTCTCCTGGTCGAAATACGATACGACCCACGTCACCTTTGTGCCGAAACAGATGAGCGCGCAAGAATTGGCCTCGGCCTACGACTGGCTGTGCAAGCAGATTTATCACCCGGCCCAGGCCCTCCGCCGCGGCTTCACTGCCTGGCGACGCCATCCTTTGAGCCAGGCGCGTTCCCGGCTCGTCTCCAGTTTCAGCACCGATTTCGGCTACCGGCGCGAGTTCATGCACCGATACGATTGACCGTTCGACAGGCGAGACAAAAGTATGGCAACACGAGTGCGCCTCTTTATCAGTGCCGGGCCGACCGAAGAGCCAGCGCGCGAGCTGATCGGCCGCGCGCTGGCCGAGTTGCCGGTTAACATCGGCTGGGTCATCAAGCGCACGCCCGACGTAGACGCGGTAGCCGAATGCCACCTGTTTGTGCTCGTGCTGGGCGCCGATATCGTTGCGCCGGTGGGTCTGGAGCTTTGGTGGGCGCGGCGCACTGAAAAACCGATCCTGGCGTATGCCGCCGGGATCGGCCGGACGCCGGCCGGTCAGGGTTTCTGGCAGGAGAACGCACTGCTGGATTGGACTCGCTTCGCCGATTTACCTGGGCTGCACCGAGCGTTTGTCACCGACATCAGCCGCTTCCTGCTGGCGCACCCCGACCGTTACGGTCTGACCCTGTTCGAGGCCGAAAGATTGCGCTTGTGGGTCGCCGGGTTAGGCAGAACGCCTGCCGCGACGCAAGCACAACCGTCCGCAGACACCGCCTTTGCAAAGGCCACGGGCGCCGGGGGCGGCGGTGTCATCCTGGCGCCGGGCAAAGACGATATACCGGGCGTCCATAGCATCGACGAGGCGCCCAAGGCGTCTAAAAAATGAACCTAACCCATGCCTGACACAGTCACCGATCCAACCAGCGCGTTATCCTATACCGATCTGCCCGAAGCCGCCTGGCAGCAGGCGGTGGCACGCCTCACCCCGGAGCCGTTCCATGGCTAAGAATGACAGGCTGTATCCGCACCGGCAGTTGCATCTCCGGCAAACCCTGCGCTGGCTGTTGACTCACCGCTACGCGTGGCTGGCCCTGCTGCTGACGATACCGGCCATGCTGCCGCTGCTGAGGCCCGGCTACTTCTTCAATGCCCACGATGCCCACCAAAGCGTGTTTTTCCTGGTGGAGTTCGATCAGGCATTCAGTGCCGGCGCGTTGTGGCCGATCTGGGTGCCCGACTTTGCTGTCGGGTTCGGCTATCCCCTGTGGCTGGTCTACGCACCGCTGCCCCTCTTCGTGGGCCAGGCGTTCCATCTGCTGGGCTTGGGCTTCGTCTCAGCCGTCAAGGCCACCTGGGCGCTGGGGTTCATCCTGGGTGCGCTGGGAATGTATCGGCTGGCGCGGCGCTGGTGGGGGCCGGCCGCCGGCCTGCTGGCAAGTGTCGCCTTCACCTACGCACCCTATCACCTGGTGCAGATCTACGTCCGCGCGGCGCTGGCGGAGTTTATGGCGCTCGCCTGGCTGCCGTGGGTCATCTTAGCGCTGGTTGCACTGTGGGACGCGCCGGGTGCTCGGCGGGCCGCATCAGCCGCCCTGGCCGTCGGCGTGCTCCTGATGCTGCACACCGTCTCACTCGTAACCTTCGTGCCGCTGATAGCAGGGCTGATGCTCGTGCTGCTGCTTCGGGAACTCCGGTCCCGCCGCAAGCGCAGTCCCGCAGCAACGAGCCAACGCCCGATCACGCGTGTGCTGCTGTGGACCGGCCTGGGAATTGTGCTGGGCGCGCTCTTGGCCTCCATCTTCCTGGCGCCGCTGCTGCTTGAACAAAAGTTTATCGTTGTTGAAGGCCAATGGATCAACGACTATTACAGCTACCGAAACCATTTCCTCTACCTGGGCCAACTCATCGATCCGGCCTGGGGCTATGGCTATTCGGTGCCCGGCCCGGACGATGGCATGAGCTTTCAATTGGGAGTGGTGATCCTCCTGGCCGCCGCAGCCGGCGCAGTGGTCGCCGTGCGCAGGCAAACGTCCGGCCTGCCGCATCGCGCTGAAGCCCTCTACCTGATCGCGACCAGCATCGCCGCCGTGTTTCTGATGACGCCGGCCTCCACCGTCTTGTGGGATACGCTCCCCCTGCTAGGATTAATCCAGTTCCCATGGCGGCTGTTAGCGGTTGAGGTATTCGCACTCGCGCTGCTGATTGGCCTACTCACTCACTGGCTGGAGCAACGCCCCGGCTTTCGGAGCCGCCCCGGCAGCGCCGCTTTTCTGCTGGCGGCAGGCATCATCCTGGCCAGCTCGTTTTACATCCGAGCCGATATGGTCCCCTCCCGGCCGCAGGATGAGCTGCCCTTGTCCGTCATCGAGTTCGAGCTGAAGTTCAGCGACATGCGCGGCATGACCCACTGGTCGGAACGCGTGCCGCTGAACGAAGACTCACCGCTGATCGCCCAATACCTGGCGGACGAGCCGCTCCAGCGTGCAGCCATCATCGCCGGAGAAGGAACGATCACGGCGCAGACGGCCAGTGCGCTTGCGGCACAGGCCACCGTGCAGGCCGCTGGCCCGGTGCGACTGCGTTTCTACACCTACTACTTCCCAGGCTGGCGCGCCACGCTGGATGGCCGCCCTGTCGAGATTGCACCCGACCCGCCCAACGGACTGATCGGCCTGGACGTGCCCGCCGGCGAACATCAGGTGGTGCTGCGCTTCGGCCCGACACCGGTCCGGCAGGCCAGCGCTGCCATCTCAGCGGCCGCGCTGCTGGTGATCGCCGCCCTCGCAATGCGAGGGTCGCGACCCCACCCCGCCGAACTTGCCGAAACTGAAATGTGATGTTACGATTTCTTCATCTATGAGCCAGCCTGATTTACCTCAAGCGCGCTATGGTCATGAGCGGGTGTGTCGCCACTGCGGGACGCGAGTCGCTCAAAAAGCTCAAACCTGCTTCTTTTGCGGTGCGGCGCTCGATGCCGCCCCCAAACGTCGCATCAGCCTGCCGTGGGCCGATCTGTTTTTGTTTATGGTGATCGGCGGCGTGCTGGCGTTATGGTGGCTGCGCGCACCAGAAGCGCCGGACATCTCCCAATCCAGCCAGCTTGTACAGCCGTCTGCAGGAACCAGCATAGCACTCGTTGCGCTGGCTAACGTCGAACTCCCGACCGCGACCCCCACGCCGCTGCCGACAACGTTGGCGCCAACGTCGACCACTGCACCCGAACCAACAGCCACCGAGCCAGCCGGCCCCGTTCGCCACGTCGTCGTGTCGGGCGACAGCGTGGCCGCCATCGCGCAAAAGTATGGCTCCACCATCAAAGATATCATCCAGGCCAACGGGCTGAGCGCAGACGGCCGCTTGAGTGTCGGACAGGAGCTGATCATACCGATCAGCGGCCCATCGGGAGGGCCCGGTCCTACGGCTACGGCTCAGGGAGGCGCGCTGATGTACGTCGTCAAATCCGGCGACACCATCAGCGATATCGCCCAACGCCAACGTTCTCAGATCGACTGGATCCTGGCGGCAAACAACTTGAGCCCGGCGGACTTCCTGCGCCCCGGCCAATCGCTGCTCATACCACTTGCCGCCTTGACGCCGACCCCCGTCCCGACCAGCGCGGTCACCCCGCAGACGCCAACACCGACGCTGGAGCCCACCCTAAGCGCGCCCATGCTTCTAAGCCCGCCCGATGGCAGCATATTGACGGGCCAAAGCGAGATTGTGCTCAACTGGATGGCGCCGGGGATGCTGGACGCGGACGAATGGTACGTGGTAACGCTCAAGGCGGGTGAGGTGGGCAGGCCCGTTGCCGTCTGGTGGACCAAAAGCACCACGTGGCGCCTGCCGATCGAATATCGCGGCGCCACCCGCGCGGGCGTCGACTTCACCTGGCAGGTGCAGGTGCGCCGGGGCTCGGCGGATGCTCCGGGTGCAGCCACCAGCCCGGCCAGCGCCAAGCGACGCTTCACCTGGCAGTAAGCACCGCGTAAAGATTCAAATTGCCCTCGTGCCCGTCGGCATAGTGCACGGTGCGGATGGCCAGCCCGGCTTGGTCGGCCAACGCGGCTAAGGCATCCTGATCCAGGCTCGCGCAATAGCGGCGCCCCGCTGCGCCCGCACCCCACGCCACCAGGGCATCCCCCGCCTCGACATCCGCAGCCCGCAGCCCAACGGTTTCCCATGGCAGGACGCGCGCGCGCAAGCGTTCCGAGGACATAAACTGCCAGGTTGAGATCACCAACTGCCCACCCGGCGCCAACAGCGTCCTGCACTGCGCCAGAAAACGGACACGGTTGGCCGCGCCGGGAATGTGGTGCAAAACGGCCAGGCATGCGATCGCCGCAGCCCCAGCGCCGGTCACACGCGCACGCTCGCACCACCCCGCACCGAACAGATCGTCCAGAATGAACCGGGCATGTACCTGAGGATGTGCAGCAGCCACCTCTTGCGCCTCAGCCAAGAGCCCTGAGCTGCTGTCAAGCCCCAGGTAATCACCTGTCCACCCTTCAGCGACAAGAAACGCGAGCAGGCGGCCATTGCCGCAGCCCAGGTCCAACACGTTGGCTGCCGGTCGCAAATAGGGTAGAATATGCATGAATCCGGGTGGCCAGCTCCTGCGGGTGCGCGCGAACGCATCGGCAAACCCGGCGTAAAAGTCCCGATTGAGGGCGATCAAAACGTCACATATTGTAGGATTCATGGCAAAACAAACTCGACAACGCGGAGTCCCGATAGAAACCCACCCACAGCCCCGCGCGTGGCGCCCGCACGGATGGCATTTCGATGCATCCGCGCAGCGCGACCTCCTGTTGGCCATCTTTGCCGCCGTACGGGAGGCGCCTGCATGGGATGATGACGCCTTGCCGCGCATCTTAGCACAGCATCCTCGCGGCGGCAAAGGCGTCCCCGACGGCCCGGAAGGCGGCTACTTCTCCAAAATCGAGCTAATCACCGCCTACCAGCAGTTGACCGCCGCGGGTGAACTGCCGTTCGAGCGCCACGTGGTGCGCCGGCTGCAGATGAAGCCGATCCGCACTTCGTCGGGAGTCGCGCCGGTCACCGTGTTGACCAAACCCGCCGGCTGCCCGGGCCAATGCATTTTCTGCCCCGATGCCGCTGGGATGCCCAAGAGCTATCTGCCCAACGAGCCCGGTGCGCGGCGCGCGGCCCAGTGCGGCTTCGACCCCTACCTCCAGGTGCGCACGCGGCTGGCAACGTTACGCGCGATGGGTCACACCGCCGACAAAGTGGAGCTGCTGATCCTCGGCGGCACCTGGAGTGCCTACGCCAAGCAGTATCGAGAATGGTTCGTCCTGCGCTGCCTGGATGCCCTGAATGAGTCCCCCGGCCCTGTCATTCTGAACGCCCGCGAAGAATCTACGTCCGGCCAAGGTAGTCCCAACTGTCATGCTGAGCGGGTCGACAGCTCAGGGCCGGCTGCGGCGACTGACCAGCGAAGCATCTCGTCGTGGGAGTTCCCAGCCGGTGCTGGCGAGGAATCTGCCCCAGACACCGCCAGCCTGGCCGCCGCCCAGGCCTGCAACGAAACCGCGCCCCACCGCAACGTCGGCCTGGTGATCGAAACCCGGCCCGACTGGGTCACGCCCGCCGAGGTCGTTCACCTGCGGCAGCTAGGCGTCACCAAGATCCAGCTCGGCGTGCAGAGCCTGGACGATCGCATCCTGGCCCTGAACCAACGCGGCCACGACGTGGCGGCTGTGCGGCGAGCCGTGCGCTTGCTGCGCGTCGCCGGCTTCAAGCTGCACCTTCACTGGATGCCCAACCTGCTGGGCGCAACGCCCGACACGGATCGCACGGATTTTGCCCGACTGTGGGCCGATCCGGCGCTGCGGCCCGACGAGCTCAAAATCTATCCTTGCTCGATCATCGAAGGCACCGAGCTCTACCGCCGCTGGCAAGCCGGCCAGTACCTGCCGTACACTGACGAAGAGCTGATCGCCTTAGTCGCCGATTGTAAAGCGACCATTCCGCCCTATTGCCGGGTCAACCGCGTCTTTCGCGACATTCCCGCCGATGACATCGTCGCCGGCAGCAAACGCTCCAACCTGCGCCAACTTGTGCAAGGACACCTGGCAGCCACCGGCCGGCGCTGTCAGTGCATCCGCTGCCGCGAGGTGCGCGAGACGATCGTGGATGAAGATGGCCTCCGCCTGGCGCGCTACGTCTATGACATGGACGCGACCCGCGAGCTCTTCCTGAGCTACGAAACCGGCGGCCGGCTGGCCGGCTTCCTGCGCCTCTCGCTGCCCGCCGCACACGCTGCCGGCGCCCAAGACGCGGCTGCGGACGTCGCCGCGGTCTGGGCGGCCATCCCTGAGATTGCCGGCGCGGCCATGATCCGCGAGGTGCACATCTACGGCCCGGCCCTGGGCATTGGCTCCGAGAGCGTTGGCGAAGCCCAACACCTGGGCCTGGGCCGGCGGCTGATCGCTGAGGCGCAGGAACACGCGCGGGCAGCCGGCTTTAACCGGCTGGCCGTCATCTCTGCCATCGGCACACGACGCTACTATGAGGCATTGGGGTTTGCGCGCGGCCAGCTCTACATGATCGCACCATTGTAAGCCGCGCATTTGATGACTTTGTAGTCTCCAGAGTATGTGCTATACTTGTTCGTGCTTCGTCGCCAGGTCGGGACGTTTGCTCCCGACGCCAATCAAGGAGGTAGGATCATGGGCATCATACGATTTCTGGGTGGACTGGTCATCGGGGCGCTGGTAGGCGGGGCCGCCGGCCTGCTCCTTGCGCCGCAATCGGGCGAAGATTTCCAGCGCCTGGTGCAGCAACGGGTCGAGTCGGTCCTGGAAGAAAGCCGGCGCGCAGCTGCCGAACGCCGGGCCGAGCTTGAGGCGCAGTTTGCCCAGGCCAAACGACCTTAAGATCAACTGGACTGGCTGAGCAACAACAAGCCAGCGCAGAATCGCGTACTCGAAAAGGATAGCAGATGCTGAACAGCCGACTTGAGGCCGCGCAGGCGCGCATCCGGCAAAACTGGTACCCGCACTTCTCCTGGGTCACGAACGATTCGGCCCCGTGGGCAAGCCTGTCCAAACCGCTGGCGCAGGCAACGGTGGCATTGCTCAGCACGTGTGGCGCCTATCGAACCGACGTGCAGTTGCCGTTTGATGCCTGGAACAACCTGGGCGATCCCTCGTTTCGCGAGATCCACGTTGACACCCCGGCCGACCGCCTGCATATCGCACACACGCATTACGACCACGAGCACGCCGCCGCGGATCTCAACGTAACCCTGCCGTTCCGTCACTTCCAGCAACTGGCGGAGGCCGGGACCATCGCCCGCCTGCACCCATGGGCTTACAGCTTCATGGGCTATCTGCCCGAGCCGCGCCAGCTTATCACGGAGACCGCGCCGCAAGTGGCCCGCCGGTTAGCCAACGAGGGTGTCGATGCTGCATTTCTCACACCCTGCTGACCGATCTGCCAGCAGTCCGTCGGACTGCTCGCCCGAGCCATCGAGGCCGAAGGCATCCCTTCGGTCTGCGTCGCAATGAACCGGGACATCATCGACAACGTCAAGGCGCCGCGCGCGCTGTTCGTGCGCTTTCCCTACGGCGCGCCGTTGGGGCCGGCCGGCGATGCCAAAACCCAATTGGCCGTCATCCGCGAGGCCTTAGCTGTCCTGACGGATGCAACCGAGCCGGGCGTTATCGTCGAATCCGAAGTGGAATGGCCTGAGTAAAACCTGAGGAGGGGAAATGCGCATCACCATTGAATTCTGCACCGCTTGAAACTATACGCCCAGAGCCGCCAGTCTGGCGGAGGCGCTGGTTACGGCGTTCAAACCGACCGTGGGCAGAGCACACCCGATCCAGGAGATCGTGCTCATCCCATCAGGTAATGGCCGGTACGAGGTAACGTTGGATGGAGCGCTGATCTACTCCAAGGCGAAAACAGGTCAGCACACCACAAACGAATATGTGATTGAGCAGGTAAGAAAGAACCTGCGATAAGCAGCAGACATATGGCAGATTTCTCGCTCCTGGTCACCATCGGTTTGATCTTCGTGATCACTCTAGTCGGAGCCTACCTGCGTTCACGGCGCAAGGATCGCTGCTTGAACGCCTGGCAAGGGTTCCACGTCACCCTGGAACGCGCCAGCGGCAAGCTGATTTGGGGAGTACTTAAGCTGGAACCCACCGGCATGGAGCTTGCCTACCTGGACAGCATTCAGGACGAGAAGCACATCGAATCCTCCTATCTGCTGTATGCCAGTGAGTACGGCGATATCCAGGCTCTCTACCGCTATCCGAATCGGCTGTCTGAATGGGGCAAACAGCAGCGCGCCAAAGATATCGAGCGCTCCTTTCACCCTGGTCCCCTGCGCCGGCTGGGCCGCATCACGCGTAACTTCCTGAGCACGGCCAGCGATTCTCTCAACGAAGTCTTCGGCCTGATCCTGGGACGCGTCCAAAAGACGGGAGGTCGCTATTTAGCGGCTGATGGCGGCGCTGCCATCAAGAACTTAGGCGGCAAGGTGCTCGGTCAAGTAGGCAGCATCTACGATCCGCTGCTGGAATACTACGTCGGTCGTCGCGTGGTCATCGAACTGCTCGAAGGCGACGAGGTTCACGAACACGTCGGCATCTTCAAAGACTACACGGCCGACTTCATCGAAATCCTCGATATCCAATTCCCCCAGAACCAGGCCGTGCTTCT
Source organism: uncultured Anaerolineales bacterium (assembly GCA_964513075.1). GTDB lineage: Bacteria > Chloroflexota > Anaerolineae > CG2-30-64-16 > CG2-30-64-16 > DAOUBP01. The sequence continues at coordinate 23,240 of CAZELR010000038.1, read as the reverse complement.
GACACCTGCCATGACTTTTGAATCCGAAAGCATCGGCGTTTCCACCTTCGGCAACAAGCTGCGGGTCACCAACAACGATCCCTGGCCGATCCTGATCCGGTCGCTGCAAAGTTCAAACCCTGCAGAGCAGGGCTCGGATACTGTGGAGCAATCCATCGATGCAGTCGTGGACAACGGCGAAACCATCGAACTGCACCTGGGAGAACGCATCCCGGACCAACTCAGGCTGAACATGCAGGTAGTCCGCGAGCTGGACATGATCGTGCCGCGCACCCGCTGTGTCGTGCGCCACAGCGCCGAGAATTTCAGGGCCGAGGACTTATCCAACCTGGTAACCGAGCTCGTATTCGACGTGGGTCGCGCCTTCGTGCGCGACGCTAAGCCGGGAGACCGCGAGATCCGCCTGCGCAACGAATTGCAGCAGAATCCCAAAGACGCCATCGCCGCAGCTAACCTGGGGCTCTTGCTGATGCAACAAGACAATCTGGCCGAGGCCGAACAATGGCTGCGCCGCGCGCTCACCCTGGAGTATTCCCTGCCTGATGGCGGGCGTCGCGTGCGCATGCAATTGCGCGAGATCGAGCGCCGGCGAATGGAAGACGCCGGCGGCTTATTCGGCATAGGCCAACCGCGGCCCACCCCGCCCGCCGCAGGGGCTGCCGCCGAAGCACGTGATCATTTGCCTTCATCTACTGAAAGCCATTGATAAGGAGAATCATTTATGCCCAATGCTATCTGCTGCGTGTGTAACACGCCCATCGATGGCCCGGCCAAGACGCTCGGGAGCCGGAGCTTCTGCGAGAAGCACTACAATCGGATCAACCGCAATCGCCGGGGCATGTGGGGCGCCACCCTGGCCCTGATCGTTGGACTGGTGCTGTTCGTGCTGGCCATCAACGCCCTGGCCCCCAGCCTGCGCGACAGCTTGACCGGCGCGCCTTTGTTGGCAGCCAGCCTCCTCCTGGCCGTGGTGCCGGCAGCCATCTGGTTAGCAGTCTTCTACTTGCAGGATCGCGCCGAGCCGGAGCCCAAAAGCTTCCTGTTGGGCGTCTTCGTACTGGGCGCGCTGCTGGCCAGTGCAGTGGGCCAACCTCTGATCAACAATGTCTTTCGCGTGAACCGGTGGGCCGGCGACAGCCTGGCCCTCAAACTGGTGGCCGGCATCCTGATTGTGGGCGCAATCCAGGAATTCCTAAAGTATGCCGCGGTGCGCTACAGCATCTTTCACAGCTCGGAATTCGACGAACGCGTCGATGGCATCATCTACGGTGCGGCCGCAGGCCTGGGCTACGCCACGATGCTCAACATCTCCTACGTCATCGGCAACCACGGCGTCGACCTCGGAGTCGGCGCCATCCGTGTCGCGGTCTTCGCGTTGGCGCACGCCAGTTTCGCCGGAATCACGGGTTACTTCCTGGGGCGGGCCAAATTCGAGAACCGGGGGCCGTTCTGGCTGCCCGTCGGCCTGTTCCTGGCCGCCCTGCTGAACGGCATCGTCACCGCAGTGCTGGGCGAAATCACGCGTTCCGGCCTGCGGGCCACACCGTTGAACGGGCTGATTGTTACGGCTGTCCTGGCAGCTGTTACTTTTATCGCGCTGTTCATCTTGGCGCACCGCGGCGACCGCTCCACCGCAGCCGCCGGCGCCTGAGGGAGGTCAAGAAAATGACTGTAAGCACCACAAACACCGCAAGCACCATGAGGTCGTTGCGCCGGCACATGCGCGAAGAGGAGCCGGAATGGCTGGTATGGGCGCTGGTGGCCGTCATGCTCATTGTGGGCTGGGGCGTGGGAACGCTCGTCGTGCAGCGCACCGACACCGCAGCTCTGGATACGCTCTCACTGCGCTATCCCGCCGCATGGGTCAGCATGGCCGGCGAGGACCCCTACGAACTGCTCCATGTGGGCGAGCCTTTCGAAACCTCCTCCTTCCCTGCCAGCGCCAGCGTACGCCAAATGCCCGTAACCGAGGTCAGCACGACAGCCCAAACCCTGGGCGACCTGGCGCTCAAGTGGGGCAACAAACGGATCGACGAGCTCACGGGTTACAAAGTGCTAAGCGTTGAACCGGCTGAGGTGCAAGGCCAGGAAGCCGTAGCGATTCAATATGTCTACGTTGCCGAGCCGCCCATGGGCGGACCCGACAGCATACCGGTGGTCGCCCGTGCCACCGACCTCTTGCTGCGGCAAGGCGACACGCTGACCATCATGACTTTTTCGGCCGAGGCCGCTGCATTTGACGGTCAGGCAACGACCTGGGGGCGCATCCTCGCCTCGCTGAAGCTGAAGTAGGGAGCAAACAATGAACACACGCATGCGAACAGCAGCCCTTGCGGCCCTCTTATTGTGCAGCCTGCTCCTGAGCCTGGTCAGCAGCCTGCCGGCCCAGGCAATGGACAAGAGCGTCAGGCAGCAGGTGCTGCGCGCCTCGGTCAAGCTCATGACGCCCTTCGACGCCGATCCCAACGGCGGCAGCCTGTGCTCGGGCACCATGCTGAACCAGGAAGGTTACATCCTGACCAACTTCCACTGCATCGGCTACGTCACCTCCGGCGGCACTGAGAGCGATCTGGAAAGCATGGGCCTGAACCCCGGCGACCTCTACAACAAGAAAGGACTTTCAGTCGTCGCTATCACAGACGACGCGCGCCAGTTGCCCAAGCCGGTTTATGTCGCCCAGGTGATGGCCAAAGATTCCGATCTGGACGTCGCGGTCCTGAAGATCATCGCCTACTACAACAGCAAGCAGAAGCTGCCGGCGACCCTGCCCGTGGTCTCCATTCCGCTGGCCGACTCGGACACGGTGGAAACCCTGGATGAAGTATTCGTCATCGGCTATCCGGGCATCGCCGGCGACTCGGTCACTGCGACCGAAGGCAAGATCTCGGGCTTCCTGGACGAAGATGGCGACAAGCGGTTCGACTGGTTCAAGACCGATGTGCTGGTGAACCAGGGCAACAGCGGCGGCTCGGCTGTCAACGACAACGGCGAGCTGGTGGGCATCCCGACCGCCCGCCTGCAGGATCAGGCCGGCAACGTCATCTACTTGATCCGGCCCACCAACGTCGCCGTGCCCTACATCAACAAAGCCATGAAGGCCGGCGGCAGCAGCGCCGACCTGGGTGAAGAGTCGACTGCGCCCGCAACCGTGCCGGCCGGGCAGAACATCGGCCAGATCACCTTCGGCAGCGGGTTCGATGACACCCGCGGCGTCACCGGTGCAGCGACCTCGTTTGCCAGCGGCATTTCTAAGGTGCACGGCGGCGTCCCGTACAATGCTATGCAGGACGGCGCCGCTTGGGGCTACACGTGGCAGCTTGACGGCCAGGACGCCACCGGCCAAACCAACCTGCGCTGGAAGTTCGGACCCTCCGGTGTGCTGGATCTCTACCTGAGCGGCAAGAACGGCCTCTCAGACGGCAACTACAACCTGCAGATATTCCTGAAGGGCGCGTTGGTGCAAGAAGGACAATTCACCGTCGGCCAGAGCCGCGGAAGCAGCGCGCCGGAGAAGCCTGCCGCCGCCGCAGATACGGGGGTCGTGGTCTCGGGCGCAATCATCGACAGCAGCACCCGCCGGCCCATCCAGGGCGCGCTCATCGTCTTTCTCTACCCGGGCCAGACGGTGGATGACTTCGACAACGACGACAGCAACGGCAAGGCGGATACGGTCATCTCCTACGGCAGCACAAACGCCAAGGGGCAATTCACCATCAACACCCCCCTGCCGCGTGGCGAAGTTTACACCGTCATCGTCGGGGCCAAGGGGTACCAGCGTATCGCCGAAGATGATGCACTGGAAATCACCGCAGATGACCCGGACCTGGTCGAACTGGACTCTATCGGGCTCGACCGTCAGTAAAACACCTCTCTCTCCAAAAAAAGAGGCGGGGCGCCAGTTTGCAACTGACGCCCCGCCTCTTTGGGGTCATCGGCCATCACACTCACGCGAACCTCAGGCAGGCTGCCCCGCCACATCCACGATGAACACATCCGGCTGGCACCAGATACGCACCGGCGGCTCCGCCGACCCCACCCCCGCCGTCACGAACAGATGCGTGCCGCCGAAGATGAAATGCCCGTGATCGAAGCGCCGGCCATAATTGGATGGCACGACCAGCGCCCCCAGGCCGGGCAGACGCATCTGGCCCGCGTGATAATGGCCGGCAAAGATCGCCGTGTAGCCCAGGCCGCGCAGCGAGTAGATGTTGTCCGGCGTATGGGTCAACAGCAAGGCCAACTCGCCCGCCGCAGAGATCGGCGGCAGCGGCAGCCGAGACCAGGGCAGCTCGCAGCCGGCGACCAGCACCGAATGGCCGTTGTCAACCGAGACGCGCGTCCCCCCGTCTGCCAGCAGGACCACGCCGGCCGCGGTCACCGCCTCTCTCACGGCGGCAGGATCGGCCCAATAATCGTGATTGCCCAGGATGCCGAATGTTCCCAGTCGCCCCTTCGCCAACGATAACACCCCCGGCAGTTGGCTGGCATATTCCGAGCGAGTGATAAAGTCGCCGGTGAAAAAGATCAGATCGGGCCGTGCGCCGGCGACACGGCGCATAACGCTTTCATAGTACGCCAGCGGCAGGTGGCTGTTAAGGTGCAGGTCACTGACGTGTGCGATGCGCAGCGGGGGCCCCTGCCAGGCCGGCGCCGTGATGGCATAACGCCGCAGGGCCAGATCGGTGGTGGTGCGCGGCCGTGTCAGGCGGATGCCGGCGCCCTCCTCGGCCACCGGCGCTGCCCCGCGATAGCGCCGGCGCACCACAAGCCGCCGGACCTCGCCCAGCGCGACCACCCCAAGCACTCCCGCAGGCACAATCCACCAGGCTGTGCCGGCTGCCAGATATCCCAATCCGCCCGAAAGCACCACCGACAGGATGCCGCCCGCGCGCACCAAAAAGCTCTTCTGGCGCGCATCCCGCATTTGGATCAGAAGGCGGTTGAGCAGGAAAAGGTAGGTGCATGCGCCGGCAGCCATAAATGACATCACCGAAGCCAAAACCCATCCGCTCTCCATGTTCTCCCCTGTCATAAGCACTTTTCCAGCAACTGAGTTCAGGAAGGGTCAGGCCTGCAAACCGACAGGCTGGCAGCGAGGACAGAAGTGTGTGCTGCGCTGGGTGACTCGAATGCGCTCGATGGGCGCGCCGCAGCGCGGGCAGGGCCGGCCGGGCTGGCCATAAACGCGCAACCGGCTCTTATACGCGCCATCTTGTCCGTAGGGAGTGCGGTAATCACGGAGCATGGTGCCGCGCTGCTCGATCGATTCAGTCAGAACGCTGCGGAGCGCAGCCTGCAGCCGGCAGAGCTCATCGTCCGTGAGACTGGCGGCGGAGCGCAAGGGATGGATGCCCGCCAGAAAGAGGGCCTCGTCGGCGTAGATGTTGCCGATGCCGGCCACCACAGACTGGTCCAGCAACACCGCCTTCACGGCCGTGCGGCGTTTGCGCAAACGCTCGCCCAGCACTTCAGGCGTGAAGGCCCAGTCCAACGGCTCGGGCCCCAGTTTGCCGATGACCGCCGTCACATCGCGCACCAGCCAGATGCGGCCGAACTTGCGCGCGTCGGTGAACAACAGGTGCTCGCCGTCGGCCAGGTCGAACCGGGCGCGGATGTGGTTCTCAACCGGCGCAGGACCGCCGTCTGGCGTCACCGTCAACTGACCGGTCATGCGCAGGTGGACGATCAGCGTCTCGCCCGCATCCAGATGGATCAGCAGATACTTGCCACGGCGGCCGATATCGATCACAACACGCTCGGCCAGCCGAGCGTTCAGGCTCTCAGGATCGGGAGTAGCCAGGGTGCGGGGCCACAGGATGTGTGCCGCGGCAAAGCACCGGCCGATCAACTGTCCGCGCAGGTCCGCGGCGATAGTCTCTACTTCAGGAAGTTCCGGCATAACACAAAGACCTTTTGGGTCTGCGAGACCCCAAAGGTCTGGGCCTCACTTCATATCAAAGACCTTTAGGATCTGCAAGACCCTAAAGGTCTGGGCCTCACTGTCGCGCGCTATCGAGCATCGCTTCCCTGGGCAAAGGCAGCAGACCTTGCGAGACGCCATCGATCCCACGCACCGTCAGCAGCCAGCCTGTGCCAGTATCGTGCCGGCTGATAAACTGCGTCTTCGATACCCAATACGGGTCAACAAAACTGACCGAGGTGCCCAGCTGTTGGGGCGCTTGTCCTTCGGCGCCCAGGTAAGTACGATAGTCGTCCTGATACAGGAAGTGCTCACCATCGGGCGCCCAGGCCAGAAAAGCGGCATTCTTGACCGCCGCATAGCGCTGAGCTTTCGAGCCGTCAGCATTCGCAAGGTACAACTCACCATCTTCCATATTGCTGGACGTGATCCGCAGGAAAGCCAACCGCGTGCCGTCGGGAGACCAGACCACCTGGTACGCGTCCACGAGCCCTGCTACTTGCGCCTGGCCCGCCGCAGTCACGCGGTAAAGAGTCGACCCATTAACTTGGCCCATCTCGGACGAATCGGCAACCGGAACCGCCAGCCAGAGCGCGCTGCTGTCGGGCAGCCAGGCCACCTGGCTGTCATAGCTTTGCTTGGCTGGACTGGCAGGAAAGCTCACGGCAAGCTTGCGATTGCCGCCTTCAGCATCATACAGAACCAGGCTCCCGCGGGGATCGGTCTCGGTGCCGTATTCCAGCAGCGCAAACTGGCGGCCGTTGGGTGCATAGAACGGCCGATAGGCGCGTCCTAACGGCGCCAGGTACCGTAGCGCGCCGGTCTTCACATCCAGCTCCCACAGTTCCGCCACCGCCACGGCGCCAGGCGCCGTGGGAGAGGGAACTTGCACGATATTCAGTGCCAACGCCAAGCGGCCGGGCGTCCAGCGCACATCTTGCAAGCGCCGCTCGGTGTGCAGCGCGTCCAACCCTTCCCTGGGCAGATCGCGCTCGCTCAACAACAACTTCGACGCGCCGCCCTTCCAACTCACGCCCCACAGCTCCTGATAGTCCTGTTGCTGTGTGCGATAGACGACATACGTTCCATCGGGGGAGATCAACGGCGTGTGGAGTACCTCGGCCGCAGCAAGCTGGCGCACGCCGCCTGTGCCGCCGATGGCCCACAGCGTCTTCAGATCCGCATAAACCAGATGCGTGGACAACGGCAGGACGTTGGCGGCCGACGCAATGGCTGGCAGCGGCTCCGGTGTCAGCAGTTCCGCCCGCAAGACGGGTTCCTCGCTGGCGCCGCCGCCCAGGCCAAAAGCCTTGGCGCTGGGCGCTTCCGTTGCTCCTGGCTCGGACGGCGCCATCGCGATCATGGCCGGCTCCGACGTCGCCACAGGAGCCATGCCGCGCGCGGCCGGCTGGCTCTCAAGCGCCTGGGCCGTGGTAGCTTGCACCGGCGCCATCTCGGGTGCAGGTGCAGCCGCAATGGCGGCCGCATCGGCGGCCGCAGTCGCATCCGCAACCGTCTGCTCCCCTGCGTCACTTTGGGCAGCCGCCATAATTGAGGGCTGCTCCTCTGCCGCGGTAGGGGCCGGCGCCTGAACAGGCGCCATTGCGGGCGGCTCAGCCATCTTTGCGGCTGCCGGTGCAGCCGTGGGCGCGACACGCGCAACGGATTCACCTGGCGCCGCGGCAGGCGGGCGCAACATGGTGACCGCGACGACGGCCACCAGCGCAACCGCCGTCACCGCGCCCAACCCGCGCGCCAGGCCGCCGAACCAGGCCAAACGCGGCTCAGGCCGGCGGATGCCGGCCCTGGCTTCGGAAAGAGTGAAGGCGCGGGGCACCGCAACGCGCGGCAGCGCGTGCAACAGCGCCGCTGTCTGACGCAAGCTTTCCAGCTCGCCGCGACAAGCAGCGCATGTGCGCAAGTGGCTCTCCACGCGAACGCGTTCGGCCGGGCTTACCTGGTTATCCAGGAAAGCGGATAGCATTTCGACGCGCATATGCGCCTGCTCCGGCCTGCTAAATATCGATCTCATCGGCCTCTTCTTAGCTCATTCATATTTATCATTGGTATTGATACCCATTAGCTGTCACTGAGACGGTATTGGGCGGGCAAAAGTTCCTGGTGGGCCAGCAGCAAGTCGCGCATTCGGGCGCGCGCCCTGCTCAGCCGCGATTTCACCGTACCCAACGCCGTACCCGTGGCATCGGCAATCTCCTGATAATCCAACCCCTCGATGTCGGCCAGGACCAGCGTCGCGCGCTGATCGGGCGGCAGCTGACCGATGGCCTCCCTGAGCATCCCAGCCAGCTCCTGACGCATTGCATGGGCATCAGGTCGCTCCGCCGTATCGATCAGCCAGGGATTATAGTCGGAGTCATCTTCGTCATCATCGCTTTCGAGCGAGACAGTGGGACGGCGCTGCCGAGCGCGCAGCGCATCGTAACAGGTATTGGTGACGATGCGCAGCAGCCAGGCCTTGAAGGAGCCGCCGCGATACTGCTTGACCCGCTGGTAGGCCTTGACGAACGCGTCCTGGGTGGCATCCGCAGCCAACTCAGTGTCACCGACGACGCGGTAGGCTACGTTATAAGCCAGGCTTTGGTAATGAAGGATGATCTGATTAAAAGCAGGCAGGTGGCCGCGCTGCGCAGCTGCAATCAGGGCAGCCTCATCGTACTCCGGCCGGCCAGGGGGCGTTGGCCGCGTCGGACGGTCGTCCCGGCGATCGCTGGCCGTGAATGCGAACCAAACATGCTCAAACCATAACGCAAATGACATATCTTTACCGGCAGCTCTGTGCAACAAAGAACGGATTTGACGGACGTCCCATTTTCAGGTATACTCGCCTATTGCTAAAGCCGAAGTGGCGGAACGGTATACGCGATGGTCTCAAACACCATTGGAGGTTGCTCCTTGTGGGTTCGAATCCCACCTTCGGCATCATAATCGTCATCATCGCGGCGTCGACGACCATCTTAGCACATTTTCTCTATCGACGCCGGCGTGGCCCATGTGATGCCATTATAGCAGTGTTATTCGATTCAATCCAAAGCCTGCATCGAGACACATGGGGCCTGATCATAGAAATCACCTTATGCACATGACCGACCTACAGCCCAGCGGCTTACGGGCTCGAATCCGCCGTTCTGCACTGCCGGGCGTCCTGGCCTTGTGCGTCCTGTTGGCCGTCACAGTCGCCGGCGCCGGATGCACGCGCTCCTCCGCCAACGCCAACCCTTCCCAAGCTGATCGAGAGGCAACGCTAAGGCAGATCGCCTCGGACTATCTGCGCTCCGAAGACCTGGCGCAGGCGCAAGCCGCGCTCGACAAGCTCGGCGTGGCGAATCCGGGCCAGTTGCTGCTCTCGCTGGCCGAGGCCGACATCGTCGCGGGCCGCGGCCGTGCCGATATCGAACCGCTGGCGCAGTTGGTCGATGCCCTGGGGATACACAGCCCGAAGCTGATCGCTTACCTGGCCCCGACGGCGATGCCGACGGTGACGCCGGTCCCGCCGACGGCGACCGCGCTGCCGCCGACCGCCACCCTGATCCCGACTGCCACATCCGAGCCGCCCACGGCCACAGCCGAGCCGCCTACCGCAACGCCCACACCTGAACCGCAGCAAGCGCGCGTGATCTCCGATAGCGCTATCAATCTGCGCAGCGGGCCGGGGCGGGCTTATCCCGTGATCGGGCAGATGCGCGCCGGCCAGGAGCTGCCGATCATCGGCCGTAATGCCAGCGGCGACTGGTGGCAACTGGCCTGGCAAGGCCAGGCACAGGCCTGGGTCGCAGGCACGGTCGTCAGCGTGCTGGGCCCTATCGATACGGTGGCGGTCGCACAGAACATTCCGGCCCCGCCCCCGCAGCCCACTGCGGCGCCGCGGCCAACAGCCGCACCGCAACCCCCGGCCGGACCGACCGCAGCGCCGAAACCATCGACCGAATTCGTGGTGCAAAGTTTGCGCCTGCGATCAGTTGGTGAAGACTCACAGCGCTGCGACGGAGGCGATCACAACATCTTCGTCACAGTCGTCGATGCCGCCGGCAATGCCATGGACAACGTGCGTGTGCGCGAAATATTCACTGGACAAATTCAGGTTACTGGCGTGCAAGGCAAAGGATCGGGTCGTGTACAATTCGACATCTATCGCGGCGGCGGGGGTCAAATTGAGATCGTTAACGGAGCAGACGAGCGCATCAGCGATGTTTCGCGCGGCATGAGCGATGACTGGCCGGACTTTGACCTGATGAAGGCAGCCGGCTACTGCAACTGCAAGCCGCACCCTGATGACGCCAGTTGCGAGGCCGATCTGCGCAACAAGACGTACTTGTTTGCCGTCGGCCACTATGCTTACGAAGTCGTTTTCAGGCGCACTTACTAGGCTCCACCCGGCGCCGGTCGGCGCGGGCGAGCTAGGTTGAGGAGAGACTAGTAGTGAAAGAATCAATGATGGAAAACACCCCGCTGTTCTCGGTGCTTACCCAGGAACAGCGCACCATCGTCGCCGAGCGGATGAGCTCTGAGACGCGGCGCAGCGGTGACACAATCTACATGCAGGGACGTCCGGCCACGGCCATGTACCTGCTCAAGTCCGGTTGGGCCCGCCTGCTGACCGATCAGTTCGCGGTGCTGGCCAACCTGAGCGCTGGCAGCCTGCTGGGCGACGCCGACGTGATCCTGGGCCGCAACTATAGCACCTCAGCCGAGGCCGCCACCGACGTGGCGCTGTGGACACTGAGCGCCAACGATCTCAAAGCCATCATAGCCGACTATCCCGAGATCGGCCGCGCGCTCAAGCGCGCGCTCGGCGTCAGCGAAGACCAGGCGCTGGAGCGACACCTGCGCCGTGTGGAGCTGTTCGCCGGGCTGAGCTCGGACCAAATCCGCGAGGTCGCCGGCTATCTGCGCCCCGAGCACTACGCTGCGGGCCAGGTGGTCTACCGCCGCGGCGGCGAGGGCGACACGCTCTACCTGGTGGACCAGGGACAGGTGCAGGTCGCCGGGCCCACCGGCACGCTGGCGACCCTGGGAATGGGCGAGAGCTTCGGCGAGGGCGGTTTCCTTACCGGCGAAACCCACAGCACCGAGGCCAAAGCGTTGACCGACGTCACCCTCTGGACGCTGGCGCGCAACGACTTCGAAGGGCTGGCCCTGCGCTTCCCGATCCTGGCGCTGAACCTCAGCCGCATGGTCAGCCACAAGCTGCGCGAGCGCACCCTGCGTGGCGGCGCGACGGTGCAGGTCATCCAGCCGGCCGCCCCGGCGATCCCGGCCCCGGCCGCGGCTGTTGCAGGGACGCTCACCGAAGTGAACCGCGCGGCCGATTCTGCGACCTCGTGGTGGAAAGCACGCACCACGGGCGCCAAACTTCGGCTGATCGCCCTCACCCTGCTGCTGCTCTGGTTGGTGTTCGTCTCCGGATCGTTCGCGCTCCGCTCTCTGACCTCCCAGATTGGCAGTGGCGTCAATCTGTCGAACACCCTGACCAAGGCGAGCGTCAGCGAGCGCGTAATGCTGGTGGCGCTGGCCGCCGACCTGCCGATAGACACGACGCCCACCTTCACCCCGTGGCCCACCGAAACGCCGATCCCGACGGCAACCTTTACGCCGACGGCCACGCCGACCGAGACGCCGATCCCAACGCCGACCTTCACGCCGACACCCGTACCGACCGCTACGCCCGTGCCGACCAATACACCGCGACCACAGCGTCTGGCTGCAGCGGCGAATCCAGCGAACGTCGCCTCAGTGGCCAAGCTCGCTGCTGCGCCGGTTGCCGTGCCCTCGGTTAAGTACAAGCTGATCGAGATGCGCCGCCTGGCTCCCTGTGAAAACCGCGGCATGCACAACATCTTCGTCAAAGTGGTTGATGCGGCCGGCAATCCGGTGGATGGCGTCACCTTGATACAGGCGCCGGCTGGCGAACCCGGTAACGTGCTGGACAAAATGGTTTCCGGCACCAAGGGACCCGGTCTGGCCGAGTTCATCATGTGGAAGATGGCCACATACGGCGTCTACATCTCGGAAGATGGCGCCAACCCAACGGGCAGCGATATCGCTCAGCCCGTCCACGCCAACTTCACGGACGAGGCTGAGTGCTCTGATGGCGGCGGTGGCAACACGCTCTTCCATAACTCCTTCAGCCTGGTATTCCAGAAGAACTACTAATCTGCGCACAAGGGCTTTTAGCTGCCAAAGGACGATGGTTCCGAGTGTCTCGGAGCCATCGTTTTTTTATCCTCGACCCAGGTGCTATACTACGATCCACGAATGGAGGTGCCTCGTGTTGAGCTTCAGCCTCTCCGCAGAACAAGCGATGATCCGTGACATGGCACGAGACTTCGCCAGGAAAGAGATCCTGCCGAAGGCCGAACACTATGACGGCTCGGGCGAATACCCCTGGCCCATCATCAAGAAGGCCCAGAAGGCCGGCCTGATCAGCTCCAACATCCCGGAGGCGTACGGCGGCCCGGGACTGGGCGTGCAGGAAGAATGCATCATCAACGAAGAGCTGGCTTGGGCATGTTCCGGCGTGCAGACCGCCCTGATGTTGAACAACGTGACTGCGTGGCCGATCCTGTTGGTGGGCACCGATGACCAGAAGAAGCGCTATCTGCCGCGCCTGACCGGCGGCGGCGAGTTGGGCGCCTACGGTCTCACCGAGCCGGCCGCGGGTTCCGACGTGGCCGGCATCCGCGCCACGGCGGTCCGCCAGGGCGACACCTACCTCCTGAACGGCGCCAAAACCTGGATTACCAACGCCCCGGTGTCCGGTTTTTCGATTATCTTTGCTAAGACCGATCCCGAGGCGCGCCATCGCGGCATCAGCGCGTTCATTGTCGATCACAGTTGGTCCGGGGTCACCCTGGGCAAGCCGTTTCCCAAGATGGGTCAACACGCCGCCTGGACCGGCGAGATCGTGCTGGAGGATGTGCGCGTACCCGTGGAAAACCGGCTGGGCGCAGAGGGCGCAGGCTTCTCGATCGCCATGCAAGTCTTTGACCACTCCCGCCCACCGGTGGCGGCCGCAGCCGTCGGGGTGATGCGGCGCGCGCTGGACGAGGCGCTGCGCTACGCCCAGGAGCGCCAGGCGTTCGGCAAGCCGCTCATCGCGCAACAGGGCATCAGCTTCATGCTGGCCGATATGGCCGTCAGCATCGAAGCGGCCCAGCTCCTGGTGCGCCAGGCCGCCTGGCTGGTGGACAACGATCGACCCAACGTGAAGGAGGCTGCCTGCGCCAAGGCTTTCGCTGCCGATATGTGCATGAAGGTAACCACCGATGCAGTGCAGATCTTTGGCGGCTACGGCTACAGCCGGGAGTATCCTGTCGAGAAGCTGATGCGCGATGCGAAGATCTACCAGATCTACGAAGGCACCAGCCAAATCCAGCGCGTCATCATCGCACGTGAATTAACCAGGTAGTCGCCTGAACAGGATTGATTCGGTTTAGACGTATGTCATTCCAATCCGCACTCTCCGCCGCCCTCAACGTCTCGCTGCATACGTTGGGACGGGCGCGCGGGCCGAAGCAGCAAGGAAACCTGCGCCTGGAAGGCCTCCGCGCGTCTGTCGAGGTGCTTCGCGACCGCTGGGGTGTGCCCCACATCTACGCAACAGACGTGCACGACCTGCTGTTCGCCCAAGGCTTCGTGCACGCGCAGGATCGCCTGTGGCAGATGGATTTCCAGCGCCGGGTGGTGGCAGGCCGGCTGGCCGAGGTATTGGGGCCGGCTGCACTGCCTTCCGACCGCGGGACCCGCATCTTGGGCATGCGGCGGGTGGCCGAAGCCGAGGTGGCCTTGCTGAACTCCGAGACTCGTGCCGAGTTGGCGGCCTACGCTGCCGGCGTCAACGCCTGCATTGCGCGCCAGCCACTGCCCATCGAATTCACCTTGTTGCGCTACCGGCCCGAGCCCTGGACGCCTGCGGATTCTCTGTCGTGGGCCAAGATGATGGCCTGGAGCCTATCCGCCAACTGGGAGACGGAGCTCTTGCGCGCGGCCCTCATCGAACGCTTGGGTCCCACCCTGGCGGCCGAGTTGGAACCGCCGCCCCCCACCCGTTGGCCCACGGTGATGCCCCGGCAAGATGCCCCCGGCCGTCCTGCTGAGCGGGTTGACAGCCCAAGGCCGGTCGCGGCGGCTGACCAGCGAAGCATCTCATCGCGGGAGTCCCCAGGCGGCGCGGCGAAGGATCTCGACCGCGCCTACAAAGATTCTACGGACCTGCCGCCCTCAGGCTCGACGCTGGGGAGCAACAACTGGGTTGTGGCCGGCTGGCGCTCGGCGACCGGTATGCCGCTGCTGGCCAATGATATGCACCTGCTCATCAGCGCGCCCGCGATCTGGTACGAGAACCATCTGGTAGTGATAAGTCAAGCGGAGCAGGCTGAGCGGAGTCGGCGAGCAGTATCGCCGGCGCAGTCGAAGCACGCGCAGCGATCTGCCACGGAATCAGATCCTTCGACTGCGCTCCGCTCCGCTCAGGATGACGATGCGGTGGGTGATCTTAACGTCACCGGCGTGACCTTCCCCGGCACCCCCTACGTGGTTGCGGGACATAACGGGCACGTGGCGTGGGGCTTCACCAACGGCTACCCGGATGTGCAGGATCTCTACATTGAACGCCTGCGCCAGACTCAGGATGGGCAAGTCCAATACGAGTTCCGCGGCGCCTGGCTGGACGCCGAAGTGCGCCGTGAGGTCATCCGCGTCAAGGGCAGCGAGCCGATCACCGAAGAGGTCATCGTCACCCGTCACGGCCCGATCATCAACGCACTGGCGCCTGGCCTGGCCGCCCCCTATCTTCCCACACCCCCAGCCGCCAGCGCCGTGCAAGACACGCCGGCGACCGCCGCGGCGCTTACAAGCCCCCTAGCGCTGCGTTGGACTTCGCTGGAGCCGAACACCATCATCCACGCGCTGCGGGCCATGAACCGGGCGTGCACCTGCGTCGAGTTTCGCCACGCGCTGGCTGACTGGGCTGCGCCGGTGCAGAACATCGTTTATGCCGACACGCAGGGCAACATCGCCTACTCCTACCCCGGCCGCGTGCCGATCCGCGCACAGGGTGATGGCCGCGTGCCTGTGCCCGGCTGGGACGGTGAACATGAATGGCTGGGCTACGTGCCGTTCGGTGAGCTGCCGCACCAGTTCAACCCGGCCAGCGGCGCCATCTCATCCGCCAACAACCGCGTGGCCGATGCATCATTCCCCTACTTTTTGGGCAGCGAGTTCGGCATGGGCGACCGGGCCGAGCGCATTGTCGATCTGCTCAACTCCCGGCCCCAGGTCGACCCGGCCTTCTTCCGCCAGATGCAACTCGACCAGATTTCATCCACCCTGCACACGGTAGCCGGCTACCTGGGAACACTTGCGGTTGCTGACCCTGGGCTTGCCCCAATCGTTGCGCTGGTCCGCCGCTGGAACGGCCGGCTGACCGCGGATAGCCCCGCCGCGACCGTGTGCGAGATCTTCAGCCGGCTGATGCTGAAAACGATCCTGGAACGCAGGCTGGGAGACCTGACCGACCGCGCGCTCGGCCGCGGGCCCACCCCGGCGCTCCGAGAAGCCAGCCTCTTCTCGGAACGGACAGGGGAATGGCTGCTGCACATCCTGACCCTGCCGCACTCGGCCTGGTTCGATCTTGGACATGGCGAGCGCCGCGACGATGTGATGCGCATCGCGCTGCGCCGGACGGTCGCCTACCTGGCTGACCGGTTGGGGCCGGCTCAACCGCCGGATTTCGAGGCGTGGGCGTGGGGCCGGCTGCACACCATCACCTTTGCGCACATCGCCGGCCGCGTCCCCGAGCTCTCGCGCCATCTCAACCGCGGGCCCTACCCCCTGGGCGGCGACGGCAACACCCTCTGGGCCACCGGCAATGGCCTGACCCCTGCCGCCGGCGCCGCCGTGGTCGGCCCCCCGTTTCGTTTCATTGCCGACCTGGGCGACCTGGATCACTGCCTCGGCCTCCTGGTTCCCGGCAACTCCGGCCGGCCCGCCAGCCCGCATTATGACGACCAGATCAATGCGTGGTTCGCCGGAGACTATCACCCCATGCTTTACGCGCGGCAGGATGTGGAACACGAAGCGGCAGCGAGGCTGATGCTGCGCCCGCTGCCGCGTGCCCGGGAGGACCAACAGGATTGCCAACTTTACGGAAAAGTTGGCAATCCTACGCTTTCTTTAACGCCGCGTCACCCCCCAGAGCAACGCAACCGCAGCGGCCACCAGCAGCGCGGTGCTGGCGCGTTCCGGCCCGTCCGACGTCCGCAGCAGCATGCCGGCCACCAGCAGCCCCATCGCAACCATGCCCCAGGTTAGCCTGTCCACTGAGCGCTCCAGCCGGCGAAACGCCTTCGCCGCGTCCGGCGCCAGCGCGTTCTGGCTGACCAGCTCCCCGCGTTCGGCCTGGATCAAGAGGCGGTCGACCCGCGTGGGCAGCCTGAGCGCCAGCCGCAAAAGGTCGGCCAGGTTTTCCAGCGCGCCCCGCCAATCCCGGGTGAGCTGGTCAGAGGCCAGCCGCTCCGCGAAGGGCAGGGTAGCCGCCCAGGGGTCGAAGTCGGCATCGAGCGCGCTCGCCATCCCCGACAGGATGGCCACGGCGCGCACCGCAAACAGCATGTCGGTGGGGAACTGGAACGGCATCTCGAACACCAGGTCGCGGTATTCAAGGATCAGCGCCTGCGCCTGCTGCATCGCAGCGCCGGAGAGCTTGCCGATGGACACGCCGCCGAAGCGCGCGAGCAGCGTCTCATGCAGCTCCTCGATCCGCTTCCGGTCGGCGCTCGGCAGCAGCACGCCCGAGTCGACGTACGCCTGCACCATCCGGTGGGCGTCGCGCGTGCCCACCGCGATCACGTAATCCCGCAAGCTGGCGCGCAGCCGCTCCGGGATCACCGCCACCATGCCGAAATCCACGAAGATGATCTGGAAGGGCGTCGACGCCTGCGGCGCCGCCGCCTCGCCGCCGGGATCGGGCGGCAGGGGATGCACGAAGAGATTGCCCGGGTGGGGGTCGGCATGAACGAAGTGGTGGACGAAGATCTGCTCCAGGTAGATGTCGTAGAGCCGCCGCGCGACCTGGGCGCGGCTGATGCCTGCCGCTTCGATGGCCGCGACGTCGTCGATCTTGATGCTGGCGACGTTCTCCAGTGTCAGCACGCGGCGGGTCGTGTACTCCCAGAAGACATCGGCGATGTAGACGCCTGGGTCAGCCGCGAAATCGGCTGCAAACCGATCGGCATTCCGCCCTTCGGCCACAAAATCGAGCTCGGCACGGGTGGTGGTCGAGAACTCACCGTAGAGCCGATCCAGGTCGATGCGATGGCTGATGGGCCGATACCATTTGAGCCAGTTGATGGCCAGGTGCAGCGCAGCCAGGTCGGTGGCCACCAGCCGCTCGATGCCGGGGCGCTGGACCTTCACCACCACCTCCTGGCCATCCTGCAGCCGTGCCGCGTGCACCTGCGCCAGTGAGGCGGCCGCGACCGGCTCCGGCGCAAACCAGGCAAAGACGTCGTCAACGGACCGGTCGAACTCGGCCGCGATCAGCGCCCGGATATCTTCCGCTCGCTCCGAAGGCACTTCATCCTGAAGGCCCTTCAGCTCGTTTGTCACCACCGGCGGCAGGACATCCACCCGAATGCTGAGAAACTGGCCCAGCTTGATCAGCACGCCGCCATTGGCTACGGCCAACCGGCGAAAGCGGTGCGCGTAAGCGCGCCATCTCGACGTGTTCGTCCGGCGGACGTAGGCGCGCCAGCCGGGCACGCGGCCCAGGATGAGATTCCAGCCGATGAACGAGAGAAAGACCCGCGCGAAGAAGAACACCACGCGCAGGTAACGGCCGCGGTCAAGCGGAATCTCAGCAGGTGGCGACGCGGATGGCGCGATTAACTCTCCGAGATCGGGCAAGTCGGGCAATCTGCCCTTCTTCGTGGGCTCGCGCCGATATCGGTGTCCGATGCCGCCGGCGGCGGCATCGACGTCCGGGCTTACTGGCATTCCTGTGATCCTTATCCGCTCAATCTGGTGCGTTACCATTGTACTTGACCTACCGCACGTGTCAATACAACGCTAAACACCTCCATCGTTTGACATCTCCTATCAGATCACTATAATCATATCAATACGATCATACAGTCATAATTCCCTTCGGAGCAATGACCCATCGACACATTCTGGCAAGGCATCATCCAGGCCATCCGGCTCATCCTGCAGCGAGATCCGGCCCTGATCGAGATCGTTCTGTTGTCGCTGCGCGTTTCCGGTGTGGCGCTGCTTTTCAGCACGCTCATCGGGATTCCACTGGGTGCGGCGCTGGGCCTGAGCCGCTTCATCGGCCGCAGACTTGTGATTGCTCTGCTCTACACGGGCATGGGGTTCCCCCCGGTGGTCGTGGGTCTCTTCGTTTACCTGCTGCTGTCCCGCAGCGGCCCGCTGGGCAGCCTCAATTCGCCGTTTATCCCGCAGCTCTTCACCCCCGGCGCCATGGTCATCGCCCAGACCATCATCGCGCTCCCGCTGGTGGCCGGCTTCACCATGGCCGCGGTGATGGGCGTCGATCCCGGGTTGCGCCAACAGGTGCGCTCGTTGGGCGCCACCAATTGGCAGACCACGCTCGAGGTGTTGGTTGAGGCGCGCGTCGGCGTGATCATCTCGCTGATCGCCGGGTTCGGCGGTATCATTTCCGAGGTGGGCGCGGTGATGCTGGTGGGGGGCAACGTGGAAGGCCGGACGCGCGTGCTGACCACCGCGATCGTCCTGGAGACGCGACAAGGTAACTTTGACCTGGCGCTGGCCATCGGCATCATCCTGCTGGCCATCGCGTTTCTGATCAACGTGGCGATGCTGCGACTGCAAGGCAGGACGTTCGACCGATGAACAACGCCATCTCCACACCATCGGCCGCCTGCTACACCCTGACTGCGCTGACCAAGTCGTACAACGGCCGTCAGGTCGTCGCCATAGACGACCTGACCATCCACCGCGGCGAGGTATTCGCCCTGGTGGGGCCCAGCGGCTCGGGCAAGAGCACGCTGCTGCGCCTGCTGAACTTCCTGGAACCTCCCACGTCCGGGACAATCGCTTTTGGGGGCGGAACCTTCCACCCGGCACAAGATGCACCGCTGGCCACCCGCCGTCGCGTGACGACCGTAGCGCAGCGGCCCATCCTGCTCAACCGCAACGTAGCAGACAACGTGGCATTCGGTTTACGGCTGCGCGGGGAGCGTAATGCGCAGGGCAGTGTGCAGGCCGCACTGGAGCAGGTGGGCCTGGGAGCACTGGCGAAGCAGCAGGCCCGCACCCTCTCAGGCGGCGAGGCGCAGCGCGTGGCGCTGGCGCGCGCGATGGTCATCCGGCCCGATGTGCTGCTGCTGGACGAACCGACTGCCAACCTCGACCCCTATAACGTGGGCGTGATCGAGGACACCGTCCGCACGTTGAACCGCGAGCTCGGCGCCACATTGGTGCTGGTGACGCACAACATCTTCCAGGCCAAGCGGCTGGCGCACCGCGTGGCGCTGATTCTGGAAGGCAAGCTCATCGAAGTAGCCGACACTCACACCTTCTTCGAACAGCCGCACGATCCTCGCACGGCAGCGTTCGTGAGGGGGGAGATGGTGTACTAGCTAACTTATCCGTTCCAAGGAGGAAAAGATGTCCAAACGAGCATTCTCTCTCTTGACCGTCCTGCTCATTGCCGTCACCCTGGTGACTGCATGTGCGCAGCCGACCGCGGCCCCCGCCCCCGCTCAGGCTCCGGCCGAGCAGGCCGCACCGACCGTAGCGCCCGAGCCCACCAAGGTTCCGGAGCCCACGAAGGCCCCAGAACCGACGAAGGCCCCCGAGCCCACCAAAGTGCCGGGTGACCTGGTCCTTGCCACCACTACCAGCACCGCCGACTCCGGCCTGCTGGACGCCATCCTGCCCGACTTCGAGAAAAAGTTCGGTGTCAAGGTCGGCGTCATCGCAGTAGGCACTGGCCAATCCCTGGAGATCGGCAGCAAGGGAGATGCAGACGTCGTCCTGGTGCACAGCCGCAAGGGCGAGGATAAGTTTGTGGCCGATGGGTTCGCCAAGGAAAGGTTCGACGTGATGTACAACGACTACATCATCGTCGGCCCCAAGGAAGACCCGGCCAAGATCGCGGGCATGGAGAAGGCCAAAGACGCGTTCAAAGCAATCATGGACACGTCCTCGCTGTTTGTCAGCCGCGGCGACAAGTCGGGCACGAACACCAAGGAGCTCAGCATCTGGGCCAGCATTCCGGTCACCCCCACGGCCGAAATGAAGTGGTACAACAACATTGGCCAGGGCATGGGCGACACGCTGCTGTTCGCTAACGAGTCCAAGGGTTACACCCTGGCCGACCGCGGCACCTACCTCTCAATGC
Organism: uncultured Anaerolineales bacterium; assembly: GCA_964513075.1. Lineage (GTDB taxonomy): Bacteria > Chloroflexota > Anaerolineae > CG2-30-64-16 > CG2-30-64-16 > DAOUBP01. Next base: position 2,916 of record CAZELR010000038.1, on the reverse strand, counting down.
GCGACAAGCTGCCGGGGCTGACCATCCTGGTGGGCGGCGAGAACCTGGCCGAAAACAAGGACAAGACGCTGCTCAACCCCTACGGCGTGCTGGCCGTCAACCCGGAGAAGTACCCCCACGTCAAGGCTGATCTGGCTGCCAAGTTCATCGAGTGGTTACTCTCGGCCGAGACCCAAACGATGATCGGGAGCTACGGCATCGATAAGTTCGGCCAGCCGCTTTTTTATCCGAACACGAAGTAACATTTCTACAAACACGCAGGAGGACAGCATGCTCAGCGCACGCAATCAGTTCAAGGGCACGGTCAAGTCGATTAAGCTCGGCAGCGTGATGGCCGAGGTCGTGGTGGCCGTCGGAGAGCTTGAATTTGTGGCCGCGATCACGCGCGGCTCAGCGGAAAGTTTGGACCTCAAGGTCGGCGATGAGGTATATGCGGTCGTCAAAGCGACCGAGGTGATGGTCGGCAAGCACTAAGAGGGCATTAAGAAACCAGGTCTCTGAACGAAACTCGTTTCGCAGAGACCTGGTTTCTTCTTTAGCACCGCTCTCAGCGCCGCTTCTCCTTTTCGGGCGGCTTCTTCCAGCGACCGAAACCGAGCAGATCACGGAACATGCCGCCCGATGATGGCATCTCCGGACTCGTATCGGCCTGGTCCCATGTCCCCCTGCTGTAGTCCGCCAGCCATTTACGCCCGACAAACAACGCCTGCTCCAACTCATCAGCCAGCTCCGCTTCGTCGCCCATGACCAGGCGTTGCCGCCACTCGCCTAACTCTGCGGTAAGCGCGTCCACCCAGCGCAACAGATGTTCCCGGTTGGCCAGCAGTCCGCCGGCCGCCGACTTGCCGCTGTCGGCAGCGATCAGAGTGCTGCTGTAGAATTGGCTGCCGGCCACCTTGCGCATGTCGCTCCAACCCGCACTTCGGCTCGTTGCCGAGATCAATGCGGCCGCCATCAATGCCGGCAACTGCTCCACGGCTGCAGCCATCCCGTCATGCTCGGTAGAGTTCAAAAAGAACGGTTGCCCGCCCAATGCCTCCACCAGATCCGCGGCCAGGTGCACCGCCCCATCGTGGGTCGCCGCATCGGTGGTCAGACAGAAGAGCTTGCGGTCGAAAAGGTCCGCGCGGGCGCCCTCGGCGCCAAGCTGCTCGGAAAGCACGATGGGATGTCCGCCCACGAAATAGACGGTTGGAGGCAGCAGCTCCTTTGCCCACGCCAGCACCGGTTCCTTGACCTCGGCCGTATCCACCAGCACGCACCCCGGCTTCAGGTCACCGGCGATCGCCTTGAGCGTGTCGCGAATCTCAGATAGCGGCAGCGCCAAAAGCACGCGATCCGCCTTGTCAACCGCGTTGATCAGGTTCCATTCCGTGCGATCCACCGCACCCAGCTTCTTGGCCAGGCCCGCCGCGCCGGGATCGCGGTCGTGGCCCACAACCGTGACCTTGTCCTGGTAGCGCCGCAGCGCTAGCCCGGCCGATGTGCCGATCAAACCCAGGCCCACAATGGTAACTTGTAACTTATCAGTCATGGTGATGCTCGCTTTGTCCTCAGTTATCGTCGTCGGCTGCCTGCAAGGCAGCCAGATCGTTATCGCCGGATCGTTCGCCCGTCGCGACGATCGGGTCCTGATGCCGGCGGATCAGGTTCACGGTCTGCGGCGGGCAGCCGGCTTCCGCCGCCAGTTGCGCGCCTAGCGCCGGATGATTCACATGCATCCAAAACGGATAGCGCAGATCGCCGTGCGGAGGCGCCGCGCGACCACGCCATCCGGCCAGCCAATGCGGCCGGAACGCCTTCAACAGGACGATCGCCACCCGATGAAGCAGCGTGATGCCGCCCTCGGCTTTGGCGGCATCGTGCAGCAGCGCCGCCTGCAGCAACGCAGCCATAGGCTGCGCCGCTGCCTCCCCGTATCCCCTCAAGCGCAACGCCCGCAGGACTTCCAGGCCGTGACGCTGATCGTTGCGCGGCATAGCGTCGAACAGCGGTCTGGCCCGTTCGGGCAGGACGGCGTAAACCTCGGCTCGCTCGGCCTCGTCAAGCGGCGCCAGGCAAGCGCCCACAGCCCTGAAGAACTGGCGCACCCGATACGCGGCGCGCCGCGGCGCAATCGCTCCCATCAGATGCCGAGCATGAGATTGATAACAGCGTTCACGCCGCTGCCCAGTACTTTGCCCAGGATGTTGAGCTGGGGCGAGACATAACTCAACATGATGAGGCCCATCAGGATGACCGGCCCGTAGGCCTGCACCTTCGCCAACACCTGGGCGCCCTGGGCGCCGACGATCCCGCCCAAAACGCCGCTGCCGTCGAGCGGGACCAGGGGGATCAGGTTGAACAAGCACAGCGCGACGTTGATGCTCATGAAGGCCCATGCAAAATCCTGGACCAACGTCGGCGCTCCGTCGAGCAGTCCCGTTCTCCAGAGCACCGCTATCAGCCCGGCCATCAACAGGTTACTGAGCGGACCTGCGGCTGAGACCAACGCATATCCCGTCCGCGGTCCATTGCGCAGCCGCCAAGGACTCACGGGAACCGGCTTCGCCCAGCCGAAGCCGACGAAGAAAATCATCAACGATCCCAGCGGGTCCAGGTGCCGCAACGGGTTGAGCGACAAGCGGCCCTGCCGCGCGGCTGTATCGTCGCCCAGACGATAGGCCACGAAGGCGTGCGCAAACTCATGGACCGGCAGCGCTACCAGCAGGATGATCGCCTTAGCAAGCAGAGATGGCAGACTGAAATCGGACAAGTAACCTCCAGGGAAACACCAAAGCGACAAGTAACGCAATCCGGCGGATTGTGTTACTTGTCGCCCAGTATACGGCGCGGGCACACTCCTGTCAAACCAATACGAACGCGTAACTGTTCACCGTTCGGGTAAGGGGATTCAGGGCTGGGCGGTGGCGGTGG
>CAZELR010000037.1:0-42802 GCA_964513075.1 uncultured Anaerolineales bacterium | reverse complement strand
GCTGGAGAAGCAAGCCCAGCGCCTCAGCCCCTACACCGTCAAAGATTATACCGTGGCTTTTCGGAAACTCCAAGCGTTTCTGGGCGACCCGGTCTTCGCCAGCATCACGCTGGATCAGATGCGCCAGTTCATGGCCGACCTGGGCAAGCCTCACCAGCCCGGCGGCATCGCGCCCCGGCCGGTGATGGTCCTGTCCAAAAAGACCATGCTCAACGTCCACACGGCGTTGTCCGCGCTGTGGACCTGGGCGGTGACCGAGGGGCTGACGAAGCGTCACCTGCTCCACGAGATCCCGCGGCCGCGGCCGGAGAAGCGCGCAGTGACGCCGTTCACCGAGCAGGACGTCAAGACGCTGCTGGCGGCCTGCGATCGCTCCAAGCCGTATGATCGGCCCGGCAAGAAGACCTCCGACCATAGCCGGACGACCGGGCTGCGCGACCGGGCGATCATTCTGCTGTTGCTGGACACCGGCATCCGCGCCTCCGAGCTGAGCGAGATGCAGATTCAGCAGGTGGACATCAAGAACAGGCGCATCCGGGTGATGGGCAAGGGCAGCAAGGAGCGGCTGCTGCCGATCTCGCCCACCACCTCCAAGGCGCTCTGGCGCTACCTGAGCACGCAGCGCAAAGACGAGCCGGTGGACCAGCCGCTCTTCATCACGGTGATGGGCCGGCCGGTGACGCGCACGGGGTTGCTGCAACTGCTCAACAGCCTGGGCGAGAAGGCCGGCGTCCCCGACTGCCACCCACACCGGTTCCGGCACACCTTTGCCGTGAACTTCCTGCGCAACGGCGGCAACGCCTACGAGGTACAGATGTCGCTGGGGCACAGCACGCTGGAGATGGTCAAGACCTATCTCTCGCTGGCCGACGCCGACCTGGAGAACGCACATAAGCGCGCCTCGCCGGTGGAGAAGTGGCGGCTGTAAGATGATGCATGCCCCGATCTGGTGGTATGTTTGGCTGGGAGTGGTGCTGCTCTGCGGGGTGATGTCGCTTCTGAAGCGGCACGGTGGCAGACTGGCGCCTCAGCCTAGCCGCCGCGTTCGCGGTCGTCTGGCTGCCTTCGCTGTCGACTGGGTCGGTGACCGGGCGCTTTCCGGCGAGGATGGACACGCCGGCAGGGATCAGCAGGTGATGGCCGCCGCCCCGGACGAAGCTGATCGCGCGGGCCGTTACGCTATGGCGTTGGCCAGCCACGAGCCGAGCTTCGCGCCCGGCGCGCCGGTCTCGCCGTTCGATGCCGGTGGGCCGGCGCATATGGGCGTGTGACTCTCGGCGTCCTTCGTCACGGGGCGCGCTGCCGCCGATGCCTCAAACAAAACCAGGAGCTCGATCTTCTCCTCGCAGTAGTCCGCATACGGTCGGATGCCGGTCGCGTAGTTGCGGGAGAAGCGCAGGCGCGGATCGAGGCGGGCGATGAGCGCCTGCGCCGAGCCTTCGGTGGCCGCACGGCAGACAATCCGGGTGTCCAGGCCCAGCCGGCAGCAGGCTTCGAGCGTTGGGCAGAAGTTGGTGGAGCGCCAGATGACCGTCCGGTCGTCCTCGTAGATCACCGGAACCTGGCCCGGATCCAGCCCCATGTAGATGAGCAGCAGCAGGGTATAGGCCTGCCGCGGAAGCGGCCCAGCGAGAGCCAGGTGCCGGCCGTTTGGCTTCCCACCATGCCAGCCGCTTCCGCAGCAATTCCTCGTGCAGCCTGGTGTAGTCGCCGGCGCAGGCGCGCAACTGCTCGACCTGGCGTGCGATCTGCTGTTCCTCTCTGTTCACAGGCGAATCAGCTCCTCCAGCCACGGCGCCGGCTCAACCTTGCGCCGCCAGAAGAGGTCCTCCCAGAAGTAGTGCACGGCCAGCATCTGGTGCGGCGCGAACTCCGCGTTGAAGTAGGCCAGGAGCTCGGGGACCGGCGCCGGGTCGCCAGGGTCACGGTCGAAGAAGAGCTTCGAGTAGATCTTCTGCTCCCAGGGCGAGATGTGGACCATGGCGTCGTGGTGGTGGAATACATCGGCCAGGATGTACTCGACCGAGGCCGGGCCGACCCCGTAGAGCGCCAGCAGCGCCTGCCGCTGCTCTGTACGTGAGCGCCTCCGCAAGGCCGCCTCGTCCACCTGTCCGCTCACAAAGGCCTCGGTGACGCGTTTGATAGACCTGGCCCGATAGCCGACTTTCAGGCCCCGGAGCTCCTCCTCGCTGGCGAGGTTGATGGTCTCCGGCGCCCAGGTGACATAAAGTGTCTTGTTGTCGTATGATACCGGCGTGCCGTAGCGTTCGTCCAGCGCCTGCATCATCTGCACCGAGCGTCGCACCGTGGCGTTCTGGAGCACGATGGCGATCATCAGGTATTCGTAGAGGGAGCTGCAATTCAGAGGCCGCATGCCGCGCCAGCGTGCGAGCACCGGGCCCAGGCGCGGGTGGGCGGCGAAGCGGCGGTTGAACTCAGTCAGATCGAGATCGAGGCCGTAGCGGTAGTTGATCTCAACCAGCAGCCCATCGAGGTAGTTTTGATCGAGCAACTCGGCGGCCCAAATCGAGAGGCGCACGCGCGGCGCGTCCACTGAGCCTGCCCCCTCGAACCTCAGCCCCAGCGGCCGCCCCTGCCAGCGCATGGTCTGCCAGCGCGCACCCGGCTCCCAGGTGTTGTCCGGTGTGGGAAAGTGGTCGGGCTTGTGCAGCGTCGCGTCGAAGTTGAACGGCGCCGGCGGGATGATCTCGCTGCTGTGGGCAAGTGATAAAGCTATCGGCTGCATCGGCGCGCGGTCTCCTTCACGGCTCAGGGCTTGTCGGCAGCGCATGCCGGCTGAAGAACTCCCACATCACGGCGGTGGCGTCGATGTCTTGGGACGTCTGCCCGACGATGAATCTCGGCAATGGCTCGCCGCCGGGCCAGGCGTGGCCGCCGCCGGCGATGGTGTAGAACACGACTTCGGCGTCATCACGACAGCCGGTGTACTGGACGCCGCCCACCTCGCCGCGCGCCGGCAGCGGTGAAGGGGTGGCCTCACAACCGTTGCGCTCAGCATATGCGGCGATCCAAGCGGGCACGTCGGGGAATGGCAGATCGAAAGACCTGGACGGCCCGCCCGCGTAGGGGACGACCGGATCGGCTGTGCCGTGAAACGCGATGAGCGGCACGGGGCGGCTCGGCTGGCAGGCGCTCAACGGGAGCAGGTAGGCGCCGGACACGCTGCCGGCGGCCGCGATCCGGTCCGCGAGTCGGCAGGCCAACTGATACGACATTCCGCCGCCGTTCGACAGCCCGTTGGCATAGATGCGCGTCCGGTCGATGTTGTAGCGCGCAGCCAGGGCATCGATCAGGTCAGCGATGAACTTGACGTCCTGCATGGCGTCGGCCGACGTCCCACCGCCGGTCCGCCAGCGCCGCGGGAAGCCGGTCCCGGCCGGGTAGACCACGATGAAGCCTTGCCGGTCGGCCAGGTCGTTCCAGAGGCTGGTCTGCATCTGATGCGCCGGCCACTCGGCGAAGCCATGGATGCTGATGATGAGCGGGACCGGCGTGGCCGGGTCGTAGCTGGCGGGCACGTGGAGTAGGTAAGACCGCCGCTCGCCGCCGGACACGATGCTGCTGTTGGCCCGGTTGGTCAGCGCCCAGAGCAGGGCGAGCAATAGTGCGCCGAGCGCGCAGAGGCTGAGCAGGCTCAGCAGGAGGACGCGGCCCCACCTGCGGCCGCACGAGCGCCGGTTGGTCGAACCTGGACTGGCAACTGTCTTGCTCATCTTCATTCATCCCGGCTCATAGATCGACAGGTGTCGGCTCGGCGCATGCGAGCGCGGTCTGGAAGCTGTGCATCATTTCGGCCTGTGCTAGGTTGATCATGCCAACGGGGTCGCGACGGCTGGCGAAGGTGGTAGAGCCAGAGCGTGCCGAATGATCAGACTGCGAGTTTCCAGGACCTCGGGTCTCTAGGGTACCCATCCGTGCGGCTCACTGTAGTTCGAACCCTGACCGGAATCGGTTGCATCCCACACAATCCAGCCGCCCAAAAGAAAGAGAGCGGAATACAGCATCCACTGCGGGTCCGGTGTTTCATGGGATGACAAATACGCCACCACCTCTAGGGCCAGACCGAGAAATCCCATAACCACGGCGAGACTGGAAAGGAAGTGGAGGCCATTGTAGAGCCAGGGATAGCGTTTCAGTGGAGAGAGAAAGGTTCGCCTCTCCCGTTCTTCTAGTTCTTTGAACTTGGCCCAGACGTTGAGGTTGATATCTTCTATCGCTCCTAGACGTTCATCGATCTTTGACAACCGCTCAGATTCGAGAGTATCAACTCTCTCACCTAGCTCCGACTCAATAGTGTCAACCCTTTCCTCTAGAGCCGCGAGCGTTTCGTCCTCAAGTCTGAGCAGCTCGCCTTCAAACTCCGGCATAGTCTCCGTCTCCAACCTGCCTAGTCGTTGCTTCAGGGACTCAACCTGCCTAGCTAGCTCTATAGTCCGACTCTCTGTCCGTATGAAACGAAGAAGCTTCTGGAGTTCAGGTCGGTATTGGGTAAGCTCACTGAGACGCGTTCCGTCATCCCCTATCACAGGGTCAGAGATTTCCAGTTGCATTTGTTCAGGAGTCGGAGCTTCTGGCAGCGAATTCAGTGTCGTCACAATGACATTCTCGGCTGCAGTCAGCTCGTAGTCCCACACAGTCAGGGTGACAAGGTGCTCGGAAATGCCGGCCGCAGCAAGACTGTACCCAAGCTCGGATGCACAAATGTCCAGTTCGGACTCCTGCTGCTTGACATATGCTAGGCACAGGTTGAGGAGCCATAGCTCAACAGGCTCTATGTCCAAGTCAACGAGAATGTCCGAGTCTGACTCTTCGGCGGGGGAAGTTCTAACTTCATCTTCAGTCGACGCCGATCCGCCATCCCGCGCGTCCAATGTGCCCTTCACCCCCAAAGCTACTCCGTTGTCGGACTGCATGGTCTTCGGCGCGTCAGTCGTCAGGAGTTCTCTGCTGGTCAGTGTGGGAGACTCAAGCAGTTTGCGTCTCCAATTAGGTATCCATTCCACGAATTGGTCGCGTGACGGAGGGCTATCCATCCAGGAGACGTCTGGCTTGGGAATATCAAAACAATCTCGCACTGAGAAGAGCTTGCTCACGGGAACGGATTGCGGCCTTCCGCTGCTGCTGGTCCACTCAATACGTTTTCGAGTGACGACTACTTTCGCGAGCTCAATCAATTGAACAACATCAGCACGCAGGTATTCCAGTACAGCCTCATATTCGCGGCTAGCCCACAGACGGGGCGCCATTGCGCCACTCATGTTGGTTATCAACATCCCATCGGACAGCGTCAGTGTCGTTGCTTTACCACTAAGGCCGGCTCCAACAAGAGCTTTATCCAGGCTCAAGAAATGGCCCTTCATGAAGGTCACCAGAAGCATTAGGTCGACGTGCTGCAAGGCCAGGCACCCACATTCTTCGATCATGCCTGATTCCTGAGCCAAGACTGAGAAGTCGAAGCTGCATCCATTCCAGGTTAGCAGTGTGTACCCATTGTTGATGATCCGCTGGAGTTCACCCACAATTTTCTGGGATGCCGCCTTCTCTAGCTGAGGAACGCCTTGCCAGAACACCACAGGCTCTCGATCACTATAGGCCAAAGCGGCGCAACTGATTCCAAGTGGGAAGTACTGCTTGAGATTCTTGGCGTCATCAGGGATTGGTTTCGCGGTTTCTAAGTCGAAGGCAGCAAATTTCACGTGACCTCCATGAGAGTGCTCATGAGTAGACCAGGTACAGCACCGAAGCACAGATATCATCCATGTCAGCTAGGGAACAAGGCCATACAGGATCCATTCGCCTGGTAGCAGACCGCTCTGGCCGTATCCGACTCTGCTCTTGAACAGACAGTCTGCACCCCGCCGAGTATCACAGAATGCCCCATAGTTGTGGACGGGTGCCACGGTCGTTGACGAGGAGAGTCCAGTCGGAGTTGAATTCGCACAATATGCCAGCGCCTGAGATTGCGCCTACCCTGACATGATCTGCCACGCGGAATATCAACGCACAGTCACCGTTTTCCAGCACGCCTGTGATGGCGTAGAATTCGCCGTTCGGACTAAAGCTCACAGACCGCATGCCGTTGCTGTTTTGCTGATATGGGACTGAGCAGAGCAATCTGCCTTCAGCCGCATCCCACATTCGCATCTCTGCCCAGAAAGTATGATGATCGGCGCGATGGTGACAGGTGCTCACAACCGCCGCTAAGCGGCGGCCATCTGGCGAGAATGCGAGCGATGCCTCACCGACAATCTCAGTCTGCCACGCTCGTAAGAGCTTGCGTTGGCGAATATCCCACAGTGATACTCGCGCAGGCGCGTCGGCGGTTGGGGAGTCCACCAGCGATCCGTGTTCAGCGCAAGCCAGCTGGGATCCATCAGGGCTAAAAACCACCTCCGTTACGGCAGTTGGCACTTCGATGCACAACAGACTTCTCGCAGACACAACGTCCCAGACGCTCACATGGCCGAATGTCGCGCCTCCCGCCGCTGCAACCAGCCTGCCGTCTTGCGACACGCGTAGCACGCCAAACCCAGCTGATGGCGAGTCATCATTTAGGTCTTCGCGTTTTGCCGCAGCTTCAGATTTTAGCCGGGCCAGCAAGGCCGCATCCTCGATACGGCCAGTGTGCCAGGTGGCGGTCAGTCCGTCCTCAAGTCGGCACCACACGACCTCCTGTGTGCTCGTCTGCACCGCCAGAGTGGAGCCCTTCCCATCGAGCGCCAGTCGATGGACAAAAAAGCCACCGACGTCGAGATCTTGCACATGCGGATCGGGTGTCAAAGGAGTGACTCGTACGATGGAACTAGCCGTCGCGTATGCCAAGCGAGAGAAATCGGAGCTGAGGGCAAATCCCGAAACACGGAAGCTGCCGAAGCTTTCACGATCTGCCTCGAAATGAACTGGCTTGTGGTAGTCGATGAGGTTAGGCACTTGATACCGTGCGATACTTGGCTTGGTCGAACCAATCAAGAGACGGCTGCCATCTTGACTGAATTGCAGCTGGCGGCAGGATCGCCAGCCCCACTCATCATCGATCTCGATCTGTGCTATCCTTCGTCCGTCCGATGGACGCCAAAGTGCGAGGTTCGATCCATGGGTGCCCGCAACGATGGCGCCGTCCGGCGAGAAAGCCAGAGTATCGGGATAGGGGAAGAAGCCTTTGGTCTCTAGTCTGACGCAACTAGCGAGATCCGGAAGCGAGATGACTTCAATGCCCTTTCCTTCATAACCCAAGGCCAGTGAGGATCCGTCAGCCGAAAAGGCCATCGCCAGAATCGGTGCTTTGAGTGTGATCGGTTCGCGCGGGCGATCCTCGGATATGTGCCAGAATCGCAAATCAGATTTGTAGGCCACGGCAATGAGCGAGGAGTCAGGGGAAAACGCAACAATACGGATGGGCATGTAGCCTGCCACGGTTGTCCAGAGGTGCCGGCCGGCTGGAAGCTCCAGAAGGTGCACTGCTTGGTTTCGCCCGACTTTTGACTCCACCACGATGCTTCTCGCGTCAGGAGAAAACTGAATTCCTGCAATCTCGGCGTGAGGACCTGAGTCCAGAGACACAGTGCCTGTGACAAAACCGTTCTCGACATCCCAGAACTGTATTCTCTCGTCCTCCACGGCGACTGCAAGAGTACGACTGTTCGGGCTGAAGGCAAGGCTACGGATGCCCTCGCGCAGCACATACCACTGACGGCATCCGTTGAAGGCGTCGTATATCGCCAATCCGGTATCACGGGCTAGTGCAACCCGTCGTTCATCTGGCGAGATGGCAATGGCGTTTACGGAACCCTTGCCCAAGCACGCAAGCAACTCAAGGCGGAATAGATTAGTCGGATTGATCGCTTCTGAACGGCCATGCAGGAAGTCGATCTGGAGTCCTGTGGAGGAAGTTGGGAATCTGAGGCCGCAGTAGGGGCAGGTTCGTGTCTTTTTCCGGATCCGACAGCCACATTGCGGGCACGGATAAGCACCGGCTAGGACGACTAGCTCAGGCGGAATCGATTCTTCGAGACACCTGTCCTGTTCAGAGCGGTCCAGGTAGGCCTTGAAGATCTGAGATAACTCGTTGCTGGCTGGTCGCGCCCCAGGATCATCAGCCAACATTGATGCAAGCAATTCGATTAGCCAGTCTTCGGCATCCGGGCGAGGCTGCGCTAGGCACGCAGGCTCACCTGAGCATGTCGCTACAAACAACAACTCGACGAATCCGGCCTGCTGCGACATCACATTTCGATCGGCATGTATCGTGGTCTTGGCCCATAGGGCGTCCACGTCCAGATAATGGCATCCCCAAAGCATCTTGTGGAGTACAGTGCCGAGCTGGTAGATGTCGCTGCGGAAATCGATGTTGTCACCGCGGATTTGTTCTGGCGACATATAGGTAGATGTGCGGAGCTGGGATCCTTCCGCTGTTAGGTCGATCTTGCTCGGGTCGAGCGCTGCGATCTTGGCGCGGCTGTCGCCTGTCAGCAGGATGTTCTCTGGCTTGAGGTTTCCGTGGACGACGCCTTGGGCATGAACTGCAGCCAACCCTGCGCTCAGTTCGTAACCCAATCGAATGACCTCGCCAATCTGTAGGCGTCCAGACTGTTCCAGCAGAGAACGCAGACTGCCACCCTCCGGGTGTTCCATCACCAGATACACCGTAGCACCGACCTTTTTCACGGCGTGCACAACCACCACATTTGGATGATGCAGACCTCCCACAAGACGTGCTTCGCGCAGGAAGCGCTTGAACGCGACCGGATCCTTCTGTTCGGTTTCGTCTACTGCCATGATAGCCACTGGCCGGTGACGCAATGTGTCTTCCGCTAGATAGGCGATACCGAAGCCGCGCTGACCTAATCTGGAACGAATGCGGTATTCGAAAAAGTTCTTTCCTGGTGTGAGCATGCCTCGCTCCTTGGGGTACTCACCCAAAAGAGTACGATTCGTCCAGCGAACGACACGTACTCATCCCACCGCGCGCGATAGAACTTGGTTCGGTTTCTCCCAGCCGCCGCTGCTCAGCGGCTCAAGAGCTATAGCTGTGATCTCAATCATTATCCTCTTGACCCAACTGCAACGCTAACAACAACCTCACCTCGATCACCTCGCGTTCAAAACACGCCAACGACGGTCGCACGCCCTAAGTCCTTGAACTCGACGCTTGGAGATCTCAATGTCCGAGCGTGCTCCGTCGCCGTCCGCATTGCGTGATCAGGCGCGCCGGCCGGAGGAACGCGCGGTGACCGAGAAGATCATACTGTGAAGCAGACTAGCTGACGCTGCTCACAGCTGCCGAAGCTGCGCTGAGCGTCTTCACCAATTCCCGAGCTTCGCCCTTCAACTGGTTCAGCCGCCCGACAAGAGCCTCGCGTTTCTCGCCTGCGATCTTCGAGAAGAAGTCGTCGCTCGGATCGGGTGCCAGCCCAGGTTGATACGCCAGTTTGAGCAAGGGCGCCCAGGGGAAGCCGTGCCGCTGCAAGCCCAACACCGCCTGCTCATTGAACTCCGACGGATAGACATCTCCGTCAAACCAGTTTGGGTTCTGACCCAACGCAATCTCGGCCAGCGCAGCGCGCAGGAGCAGGTAGCGGGCCTTGGAGCGCACGGCCAGGTAGTGCGCCATTCGTCGCCTGCGGATGATATCGGCGTGGCGCTCTGCGGCTTGCGCGAGTTCTTGGGTGAAACAGGCTTGCGCTTCGCCCAATAAGGAGTCATCAGAGGTTTCGGCTTGGACGGCGACCTTCAGGCGGTCTGCCAGAGCGGCGAAGCTTGCGACCGGCGCCGGAGTCGCTTTCGGCTGCGGACGAATGTACCAGCCGCGCAGCTCGAGGTCGCTGGAAGCCGTGCAGCGTGCCAGGCCCGCGCTACGCAGGGATTCCTCTTCCGCCGCGGGTAGGTCGCTCAAGATCGCGGCCAGCAGCGGGGAGCCGTAGGACAGGAAGCGCACGGTAGCAGGGTGCTTGTCGAAGCAGGCCGGCGAGAAGGTGACAGGCAACTGCTCCCCTTGCCAGTTCAGCAGGTAGGCGTTCGCCATATCCGGGTGGGACTGGAACAGATGACCCGTGGCCTGAGCGTGAGTGAGCAGATCTTCAAGTTGCGCCAGCGTGACGGGCGGTGGCGGCCCCGGCTGATAGTCTTGAGCGTGCAGATAGGCGTCCAGGTCCAGCGACTCCACCTCACGGTGCTGCAGCCGCTCCCGCAGGGCGGCGATCTCCTTATCAAGCTGGACCTCCCGTTCCGACGCCGGCAGCATGGCTAACCGCTTTGTGACCTCGCCCACCTGGGCCAGGATCGGCTGCAGGTCGCCCACGACGACCTCGAACCAGTTGATGCGGTCGGCCAGCCGTTGGTAGATCTGGTCTTCGATGGTGTCCTGATAAAAGTAGTTGGAGATCCAGACGACCGGATACTCCTGGCCGATGCGGTCAATGCGGCCGATGCGTTGCTCGACGCGCATGGGGTTCCACGGCATATCGTAGTTGATCAGCACGCCGCAGGTCTGGAGGTTGAGGCCCTCGCTGGCCGATTCGGTGCCGAGCAGGATACGAATCTTGCCCGCGCGAAAGTCGGCCTTGACCGCTTCCTTGGTGGTCTGCACCCAGGCGATGCCGTTCCAGACCTCGCCGCCGCGGCCGGAGTAACAGGCCACCTGGCTGCCGTAGACCTGGCGAAGCTGCTCGCGCAGGTAGTCCATGGTGTCGGTGTATTGCGTGAAGATCAGCACCGTCTGGCGCTGCTTGAAGACCTGGTTCAGCTCAGCCTTCAGGATCTCAAGCTTGGAATCGGCCACGCTGAGCTGTTTGAGCTCCTGGATGAAGTCTCGCACGTAGGCCAGCTCGGCTGTAAAACGCTTGGTCTGTGACCCTGACGGCCCGTCCGTCCCGGCGTCTTCCTCCTCGAAGATGTCCAGTTCCAGTTCGTCTTGTTCGGCGTCCTCATCGGTGAGCAGTGTTTCGACACCCGCGACGCCGTTCAGAAACTTGAGGCGGCGCTCCAGGCTGCACCGGACGGCCCAGAAGCTACTGGTGAGCCGGCGCCGGTAGACGGTCATCACGAAGCCCAGCCCGCGGCGCTCGTTTTCGTATTTCTGATAGAACTGGGTGATGTACTCCTCGATCTGCTCGTAGAGTGCCTGCTCATCGGGGCGCATGGGCACTCGTTTGATCTCCGGGCGGCGGGTTGGCACCGATTCCTTGAGGATGCCCTTCTCGCGGTACTTGCGCAGCAGGTCGCGGGTGTTGCGGTAGATCGCTCGGTTGAGGGGTGTGTGCCGCCGCGCCATCTCGATCACGTGCGATCGGGCCTTTGGTCCAAGCTGCTTCAGGAGCGCGCCGCGCTCACCGTGCCGCCGCGGCAGCTCTTCGAGGGTCGCCCACTTCACCGGCCCGATATCGGCCGTGACCTGCGCGCGGAACACGGGATCCAGCTCGCCGCCGGCTTCCCGGTAGTCGTTCACCATGTCGAAGACGAAATCCCAATCGGCCTGGCCGAACGGCTTGCGCATCTCACTGAAGAAGCGCAGATAGGCGCCCTCGTCCGCGCCCCAGCGGCCGCCGATGCCCAGCACGGTGAGGAGGTCCCACACCTCCAGCGGGTTGATCTGCATCGGCGTGGCGGTGAGCAGCAGCAGGCCGGCGTATTTGTCGCGTTCTTTGAGATCGTTGAGCAGGCTCAGCAGGCGGTTGGGCCGATACGTTGGCTGCAGGAAGTCCTTCCGCCGGGCGTGATGCGCCTCGTCCACCACCAATAGATCCCACGGCCGGGCTGCCAGCACCTCTTTGCGCCGGTCGCCGCGCTTGGCGAGCTGGCTGCTGGCCAACAACACGTCGCAGGCATCCCACAGGTTCGCGCCGTTGACCAACGGCAGCGGCTGGTCGTGCACGTCGAGTAGCTTGCCGTCTTCGTAGCGCGGGATTTCCAGGGCGAACTTCTCGTAGAGCTCTTCCTGCCACTGGTTGAGGACGGACTTGGGGGCCAGGATTAGGCAGCGCTTGACCCGGCCGGAGATCAGCAGTTGGCGAATCACGAGGCCGGCCTCGATGGTCTTCCCCAGGCCGACCTCGTCGCACAGCAGCGCACGGCCGGGAAAATCGGCCAGGAGTTCGTCGGCGACCCGGGTCTGATGCGGCCAGGGCGTGATCGCAGCGGTCGCGGCGCCCAGCCCGGTTGCACCCGGCAGGTAGGGCGCGTCGCGCACGAACTGGAACAGGAGGCGCTCGGCCTGTGAGCTTCCGCCGAAGTACTGCGGGGCCAGAAGCCCGGTTTCTCGCAGAAACCGGGTTTCTTTCGGTCGTTCCAGCGGGTCTCGCTGTGGCGCGTGAGTTGGCCGGAAAACCAGCAGCCGGTCGCGCACGGCGTGCGGGATATCGAGCGCGATCCAGTCCGGTTCCTGGCCCTGCCAGAGTCGCTCGAAATTGGTGGCGACCTGCGCCAGGTAGGCCTGCGTCGCATCCCAGGAGAAGTAAACGGAGAAGGTTTCGTAGTTCTTGCGCCAGGCGGTCTCCGACTCGTTGACACTGCCTGAGAACGCGATGCGGTCGCCCTGCGCGTCGGTGAAGATGCCGGATTTCGGGTGATAGTAGTCCTGGGCCAGGTTTGCCGGGATCGGTGCACCGTGGGCGTCGCGCGGCAGCACCACCCGAATCTCCAGCGTGCCCGCGGCGACCATCCAGGCCATCACTTCCAACCGTTGGCGCAGCAGCGCATCCTGGGGATCCGGGAAGCGCTCCAGCAGCCGTGTCGTGACGCGCTCCTGTAGATCGTGGCCTTTGCGGATGGCCTCCACGTCCCCTTCATCCAGGGATGCGCCGACCAGCAGCCGCATGTGTCCGCCGTTCTGAATCAGTCGGGCGACGCCCGCGGCAGCTACCGCCAGCGCGCTGGAGCTGAAGAAGCCCGCGCTGCGGTCGTAGCGCACGCTGGCCGAGAGAGCCGGAATGTAGAAGTTGGCCAGCGGGTCGTCGGCCGGGCCGTAGTAGATGCGGAAGGGGTGGTCGCGTAACGAAAGGTTCATGTCTGACTACTTGTGGTGGCAATGCCCATCAGATGTTTGTACGGCCGCGTCCGAGTCGGATCGCCGAAATACTCGGTTGCTTTTAGGAGTTCTCGAAGCTGTGCTGATTCTGCGATCGAGCGCAGTGCGCGGTTGCGTATCAGACGTTCCACCTCTGTTTCCACTTGCTGAGCGCCTGTAGGGTCAGAAGGTCTTGGCCGCGTGAACAGCGCATCTAGTCTCTTGGCAGAGACACGAAAGTGTTCGTCCGCCGCTGACATCTGAACACCATCTGGCCAACGCATACTGAGGACCGCCCACTTCGCCAGTTGGTCGAGGCGGATGACGCCGGATTGCAGCAGGCCCCTGCGGTTAGCAATAAGTGCCTGTAGGCGAAAGAGGTTGATAAACCGTTTGATTTTGCGCGGGTTATACTCTAGGTAGGGTGTGACTTCTCGGATTGCACGGTGGACTTCCTCTGAATCATCGAAGATCGTTGCATAAACGCCCTGCGCTGCCTGTTCCAGCACATCCTTGCCGAGATCAGGCCGCGCTCTCTCAACCGCCTCCACGGCTTCATCAAGGATCTTGCCACTCTGGCGCTGCTGAGTGATCAGTTTTTCTGCCTCAGCAACGCTGGCAAGGATAGTCTGGCTCTCAGTCTGTCCGGGGGATACCTTTAGCATCTTCACGATGAAGGAGCCGATTTGATCGCCCGTGGGCTGAGGGATGTGGAAACTGATTTGGACGATCTTCTCGAGAAAGCGTTGGCCCAAGGTAAAGCCGTCGGATTCATGTGCATAATGCGCCGCCAGGTCCTTGTAACGTGACTCGATGCTGCATGCGACTGCCTGTGCGTCCATCCCGATCACGAAAACACAATGTTCGGCATCGAGCAGAATATTGACCGCCTCTGCGATCTCTGCTGGCTTTGGCGGAGCACAGCGATCGAGATCGTCAATGAAAACTACCAGAGGACGTTTGCCTCTTCGGGTGACAGTCTCAATGACACGCTTGAAGTCATCTTCAAACTCCGCCAGGAAGCCAATTCGCTCCTTGTACCTCGACTCCGACACGTATCGGTTGATCCTGAGATCGAAGGGATGTACCAGGTTTTTTACGAAATCTCGAATTAGTGTGTAAGCAAGGGTCACTAGGCCTGCGCCACCTAGTAAGGCGCCAGCATTTTCCTCCCAAAGCTCCTGTAGCTTACTTTGAAGCTCAACACCCAGCAGCGGCAAAAGAACTATGTATAACGTGGCACCCAGTATGGTAATCCCGGCAAGATAAGCCAGGGCCTTAAGAAAGCTTTTGAACAACTGCCGCCAGTCGAACCGCCTTCGATTAAGATTAGTCCAAATAAGGAGACGCTGCCAAAGGCTTGATTGCTCGCGCACCTGGGCTAGTATCTCTAGAACTAATGCGGCCCAGAGCGATTCTTCGGAGTCATATTTCCAAGCGTCAAACCAGACCGTTGGGAGGGCGCTCTTACTTTTAGGTTGTGCCAGCCGTTCGCGAAGCATCCGCATCAGTGTTGTCTTACCCATTCCCCAGGGAGCATCAATGCCCAAAGTGAGCGGCTTGGCGGTTTTTGGGTGCTTGATAAAGTCGGCCAGGGCATCGGCGTAGTCCGAAAATCCAAGTAGGTCTATGTCGCTCGGTTTGTCTGCGAGCGCTTGGGCTGGGATTTCTATCCGTTCTGGCGTGGTTAGAGCCTCTGCTAATGGTGTTTTTGCCCCCGGGAGTGTCGCTTCTGATGCTGGAAGTGTCGATGGCACTGTGGTTTCTAGAGGTTGGGCTGCTTCTTCTGGCGCTGGGAGCGTTGGAGGGGCTATGGTATCTGCGGGCTGGAAGGCTTTTTCTGGGAGTGATGTTTCGTCCTCCGGGAGTGTCACTTCGGGTGCTGAAAGCGTCGAGGATGCCGTCGGCTCCAGGAAACGGGACATTGGGCCTAAGGCTGGCCCACTCGTTTCCGAGAAGGTGGCAGATGAGCGTATAGGGATACCATCACCGGAAGCCATTCGAGTATCGCCACTGATTTCGGGTGCGTCTATCCACTCTACATCAGGGCGCAGTCGGCGACACTGTTCGATGAGTCTGGGGACAATGCCTCTGCGTTCGGCTTGGACGATTATCTCTCTAGCTCTACCATTCCTGCTTTCTTCACCAGGTAGAGTGTCCCAGTCTAGGTCCAAGTAGAAGCAAAGTGTGCGCAGTTCGTCCAAGCTGAAGTTGTGGGTAAGGTCTTCATGCAACCTGACTCGGAAGTCATCTTGATTTGTTCCGACCCTCCAAACGCTTTCCTCAGCTCTGGTTCGTTCAGGAATTCCTTGCACGACTTGATCTGCAAGGGCGTCTGGTTTTCTCCGATCTGGCTCTTCTAGAGCCCGCAGAAGTCGGTCCCAGGTCTGCTGCCTGATCTCATCCCTCGTGAAATCCAAGTACGTCAGTTGTCTTAGTGCCAGGGGGAGTTCCGCTTTTTGCCTCAGGAGAAGCACTAACTTGTGGCGTCGATTTGATGGGTCCAGAGTCAACGCCATTCTCCATGTGAGTTCTGTCCATTCGCTCTCTACGTAGGCGGGCGTGAGGACTAATAGGACCTTGCGGCTGCACTGGACGGCTCTCTCCATTTCGCGAGTTATGGATTCCTTGGCGCTGAAATCCCGGACATCAAGCAGGACTCGTAAGCCAGCGGTCTCTAGATGGGGGACTAGCTCTGTCTCTACCCACTGCGCATCCTTGCGACTGTAGTCAACGAAAACATCATATTCGAACGGAGGGCTGGCGGTCATCCTGTACTCCTCTTCAACTGCTGCGACGTGAATATCGTACGAAGGCTCGACAAGCGAAGTCGTTCAGACGGCTAGCTGATGCCAATATCGTCGTCTGATACCTCATTGATGCCTTCGTGTAGCTCCATCTGCACATACTCCGGCGCCCCCGCCTCTTCTTCCGCTGGCGGCACTAGCTCATCGAAGAACGCCAACCGCATGTTCTCCAACGCCTCCGCCTCGGGGCGAACGAACTTACCTCTGATCCGCGCCCGCGGCACCGCGTTAAGCAGCGCCTGCAGCAGCGCGCGGAACGTGCCGTCGGTCTTGAGACCGGTCTTGCGCAGGAACACGTCGCATGCGCCCGCGCCGTCCTCCGCGTAGACCATCAGCGCGGTGTGTGCGGCGTCAATCCAGCTCTCGAAGAGCATGACCTCGTCGTCCACCATCCCCTTCTTGCGGCGCTGGACGGGGGTTTGGAGCACGATGAACTCGCCCTTCTTGGCGGCCAGCCGCTTGCCGGCCATGATCGTCTTATCCAGGTCCACGCCCAGGGCGATGGCGAGCTTGCGCGCCTCGTCGTAGGGGAACTGCTCCGCGGCGAACGCATCCCAGGCCATCAGGTACCAGTCGGTGACGGGGTCGAAGGCTACCGCCGTTCCGGGTTGCGAGTTGGCGAGTTGCGGGTTGGCAACCCGGAACCCGGAACCCGTAACCCGCAACAACCCTTCTTTGCGCAGGCGGACGACCTCCTCGCGCGCCAGATCGAGCGCGGTTTCGGGGCGCAGGGTACGGGGCTGGCCGGTTTTGGGATCCACCTCGCTGGTGAGCACCGGCCACTGCTCCGAGATGATGCTGAGCGTCGGGCCGAAGACGCTGATGTACAGGTCCACCCCGCGGATGCCCTGCGCCGCGAACTCGGCGGCCTTCTTGCGCGCCTCTTCGCGCACGCGGGGCTGCAGGTCGTCCCACCAGACAGGAGACGCGGTGACACGGTGAGGGGGAGACACGGTGACATCCCCTGAGGTCATCGCCGCGTCTCCGCGTCTCCGCGTCTCCGCGTCATTTCGCTTGCGGCACACCAACAGAATCGTAGACGCGGCCGCGTTCTTCTGCGCCTGGTGCAGGCTGTGCTCGCTCTCGGTGTGGACGGGCCACGAGGCCTTGACGGTGAACCCCGCGCCGATGAGGGCCGAGGCCAGGGTGTCCCACGCGGCCACCTGCTTGTGGGTGAACATCACGGTGAGGCAGCCGTCATCCCGCAGGACGCGGTGCATCTCGCGGAACGCGGCGGCCATCTTGCGCTCGTAGTCAGCCTTCGCCAGGTCGGCCTTCTTGCTGCCCAACGCCGCGAAGCGCGCCGGGTTGGCGACTGCCTCGTCGTCCTTGTTGGTAAGTTCGTCACGGAAGAACTCGGGGAAGAGGCCGCCGACGCTGCGTTTGAGCCAGACGTAGAAGAAGTCAGAGAGCTCAGCGTATTGGACGTTGTCGTAGTAGGGCGGGTCGACGGTGATATTGTGGATGCTTCCTATGGGTACCTCTGCTAGATTAGTGGCAGATCCTTGTCGGATCCATGGAAGGGTTGCCGGCTTTTGAGGGTCGGGATCAACCAAGTAGGGGGTTGCCTGTGTCACAAGTACGGCCAGGTCCTTGTAGGCGTCAATGACCTGGGCAGTCACCCATGGCAAGAGGCTCGCGGACGCGTCGAATTCGGCAAAGCTCCATGTCATTGCGAAATTGTGACGATCGAAGATGCTACGTATGCCTCTTCCTGGGTCAAAACGAGAGGCGAGAGTGTTGTAGATAAGCCCCTTATCCAGTGCCAACGCTAGGAGCGTCGCAAGACAGGTAGCTCGCTCCGCAGTCTCGTTAGCTCTCATCTCCTCGGCTATCTGCGATAGACTCTCGGCGAAGACCCCAGCAGCAAGAAGTTGGCGGTTTGTAAAGAAGTCTACCCAACGATAGATACCGTATAGCCGATGTCCGCGATCATAGTTTGAGATAGGAGATATTTCCTCAGTTGGGAGGAGGTTCCCCGCCTCCCAACTGATCCGGAGATCGGCTAGACACTTCTCTGCGGACTTGATACTGTGCAGATCGTCCGAACTTGGCGAGCGATACTTGAGACCACCAGGAACCTTCGACGCTATCGCATAGAGCATCTGGCCCATCCGGCCGGCTTGTGCCTCTGCTTTGATATAGTCGCCGGAGATCGTCTCGCCCGTCCACGGCGAGCGCCCTACCCCGTGGCTGATGGTGCCCTCGTCGGGTTTGGCAGCTTTTGCTTCAGCACCGGTCACAATCTCGAAGCGTGGCTCGGCCATCCCTTCCTCAGCGACCAGCCGGACGGCCACCGGGTCGTCACCGGCCCTTAGGCACCAGTTGGGGCTAAGGGGCACCGGCTTGCCGGTGGTCGGGCACGCGACGGTGCGCGCCCACAGGTAGGCGAAAATGCTCTCGCCAGGTTGCTTGGGGAAATAGGACGCCAGCTTCTCCTTGACCCGCGCCGCCCAGATATCGCCCCACTTGCGGATGTCGTTGGCCAGCTCGGGGCCGAAGCGCGCCGGGTAGTCCAGCGTCGCCTTCAGGATCACCGCGGCCACAGGGTTCAGGTCGTTGGCGATCGTCGTGAAACCGTAGCGCAACGCCTCGAAGGGGATGGAGCCGCCGCCGGAGAACGGGTCGAGCACGCTTAGGTCGCGCGTGCCCCAGGTATATTCCAGCAGATCGCCCATGATCGCCAGGTCTTCGGCGGCCGGATTGACCGTGAACGCGCGCGGCGCACCCTCGTAGGGGTGACTTTGGAGTGCATTACCGGTAGTCTTCGACCACTCGATCAGCTTTCGTCCCTTGGCCGGGTCGCCGCGGATGCCGATGAAGTGGGTGAACCACTGGTGATAGGTCTCCTCATTGGGGAATCGGTCGCGCAGGGCTGCTGGCCAGCCGACCGACCACCTCGGCAGCACGCCCGCCAGGACGGCCGCTCGGCTGGTGGTAAGGGGTTTGCGGGCCCACCAAACGTGCAGGAAGTAGAGCGGAGGCAGCGCGCTCGATGCGCCGCGCTCACGCAGACTCTCCGCGCCGACCGCGGCGATGGGGAGCCAGGATTCGATGAGGAGGGGGGGATGGGTCATGCAATCACTCCAGCGACCAAACGCGGACAATATGCTCGCCGCATGCGGTGGCGAGGGTGTGTTCGTCTCGGCTCAGGGCCAATCCGTAGATAGGATACTGATGTTCGTCAATGCGCAGTAGCTCGCGCCCTTCCAGGTTCCATAGCCTCAAGTTGTGATCCCAGTCTCCGCTGGCGAGAAGTGAACCATCAGGGTAGTTGAATGCTAGCTGTCCGATGCCTTTGTGTGGCAAGGTCGAGAACCTCATCAGTTCAGTTCCCTGCACTGCATCCAGAAGCCGAATTCTCGTGTTGAGGCCGACAGCCAACCGCTTTCCATCCGGGCTGTAGGCGATAGCCTGGACGCGTTCGTCATTCCAGGAAAGCCGCTTAGCCTGTTGCTGCTCGAGATCGAAAATGAGCAAACTATCGTCAACGACAGCCAACGAACGGCCATCAGCACTGAAGGCCATGTCCAGCACGCCCTTGCCGCTGATCTCAAGTCGGGTTAGCTGCTCCCCGGTGTGAGTGTTCCACAGCAGCACCGCACTTCCGGCAGTTGCCAGCATCTTGCCATCCGGGCTGAATGCCAACTCGGTAATCGTGTCGGGCGCGACCTCGTACTCGCGGATCAGCTTCCCGGTCGCGATGCTCCATAGCCTGACACAGTTGGTGGTTCCCGAGGCGAGGGTTAGGCCATCTGGGCTGAAGGCGATAGCGCTGACGCCCAGAATATGCGGGCCAAACGTGCGGACCTCCGCCCCGACTGTAGTCTCCCAAACACGGACAAAACCTTCGCCACCCGCCGACGCCAATGTGTGTCCATCCGGGCTGAAGTCTACATGGAAGACCGGGCCGGTATGCCCTTCGAGAGTTCGTACGAGGCGCACCACAGCTTCTTCTCGTATCGCCGCAGGGCTCAAGTCGCTGGGCTGAGCCTCTGACGGGGCGGAAGTATCCAGCCAGGCCAAGGGTTTGCGAAGCCTGGCCCGACGTTCAAGCTCGTCCTTGATCTGGGCGCCATTTAGCCTTATCTTTCCGCTGTCAGTCTTGACGTACGCCTCTCCGGCAGCTGTGAAATACAGATCTCCCGTGAGAGAAGCAGGGATGGCGACCTCGATCACAAAACGATCTGGAAAAGGGTCGGGACTCTCTGGGGTCAAGTAGACAGGATGCAACTCCACAGTATACATCGTTGGGGCGACTGCGGGTGTGATCGTATTCAGTTTGTTCGTGATCGCCTGTCTGAGTTGGTCACGCTGCTCTGCGGCCAGGTCGACGCCCGAAACATTCCTTGTGTTCGTGATACCCCAATAGACGCGACCACCCCTGTCATTCAAGTAAGCGACTGCATATATCCCGATGTCGTCCACGATTTCCTTAATGGGATTCTGCCCCGGACGGATTTCCTTGAACTCGCAGCCGCGGCTTTCCTCAAAAGGCACTGGCCTGCCGATAACAAAAGATGGTATGATCAATGTAGCATCTCCGAAGGCGATGGCATCGTTCTCAACCCGGGTGCGCTTTCAATCGCTGAAGTAACTGAGTCACTTCCTCGACATCCGGGCGCATGCCCAGTCGGTCAAACCAGCTAAGTGCTTCTTTCGCGTGTTGCAAAGCGGCGTCACGTTCGCCCAGGGCTTCCTCGGTCAATGCCAGGTGATACGTGAGTGTCGCCAGATACCCCTTGGTACCACGTTCCTCAAAAAACTCCAGGCTTTTGAGACACAACTCTTTCGCTTCTTGTGGACGGCCAAGATTTAATGCGGCGATCGCCAGGTGCCCCCAAGCGTTTCTAACCAACGGTTCGTCACGCGGCGTTTTTTCAACACGTCTTTCGAACCAATCCCTAACGGCTGAAAAGCTCTCCCAGGCACTCTCCCAATCGCCTTGGTCGCGGGATAGTTTGCCATAGGACATGTTGATCAATGCCTTCAGATCACCGTTGTCCAGCTCCTCGGCGATCTGCCACGCTTGGTCATGGAACTGCCTGGCCTTGTCGAAGTTCCCCGCTTTCCTATAGACTGAGCCCAGGTGCTGGAGCACAATGCTTTCCCCTTCACGACTGCCAATCTTCCGGTATTGCGTCAGTGCCTCCTCGCCAAACCTCTCCGATTCCTCATACTCACCTCTTTGAAGGTGGATCCAAGTAAGGATGTCAGCGATCCGCGCTTGAGCGCGGCCGTTGCCGATTGATCGGGCAAGGTTGAGCGCTTTTTCGCACAGCTCCAGTATCTCCGCCCAACGTCCTGTTATCTCCAGGTAATCGTAGGCAGCGTAAACCAACCCGAATACATCCTCGGCGGTGCCGTGATCAAAAGACCAACGAAGGGCGTCGAGGATATTGTCCGCTTCATCGTAAAACGCGTAGCTCTGATAGCGCCAATAGTAGTCGCTGTCTGACCCCTTACATAGCCCCTTCAAGTAGTCGATCCATCTGCGACTGATGAGCGTATCATTTGCTGGATCATGGGTGCGTTCCGTCAGTGTGAAGCCTTTAGTCAGAGCCAAAAGCGAGAAACGTCCCGCGTTCCTATTTACCAGTGAGAGCCTCTCAAGCTCAACCAGCCCATCGTCCCGGTCTGCTTCGGAGAGGTCCGCAACGTATCCTAATGCGTCACGACTCGCGTCAACGGCAAAACACGAAATTGCCAGCAGTAGTTGGTATGACGGATTCTCTCGTATCTGCTGTAGCGCGCCTATGAAGCAGTACCTTGCGATTTCGTTTCCTTGCGCATCGCCCAGGCGCCGAAGCACCGTCTCTGCCTCGTAACCATAACCCATCTGTGCGATGCTCCAAACGATCGCCAAAGGCACGCCACCGGTACGACGATATAGCAGGTCCACATTCGCCGGGGATAACTCAACCCTTTTCTCCTCGCATTCTTGTGCAATGAGCGCCGCCGCATCCTCGCGAGACATCGCGGTCAGGCGGATCGGATACGCCACGTCAATCCGCTGACGGGTGGTGACGATGCACTTTGTAGGCGCGGGCAATTCCTGTAGAAAGGCGGTGACGCGCTCGTCATCGATGGTTTCCAGATTATCTACAATGAGAAGGGTGCGCTGGTGGGCCAGCACACGGGCAACGAGCTTGTCCTGGTCTTTTGGACGAGTCCTGGTGATATCCTCCCGTTGCAGCGCATCGGCGATATCCCGGTAAATGTCCGCCAGCTTTCGAGTCACTCGCTGGCGCAAAATGATGCCATCGGCAGTGAGCGCCTCAACCTTCCCCGATGTCCAAATGATCGCCAGAAAACGCTCCTCAGCGGGTAGTAGGTCAAAGTCATAAAGGTAACGATAGGCCGTTTCTAGAGCTAGGGCGGACTTTCCGATGCCGCCGATACCATCAATCACAACGATCCAGGCCCGGCTCTCAGGTGCCAGCAGCTTTTGAAGGCGCGCCAGTTCCCTCTCTCGCCCCACGAAGTGGACGTAATCAGGATTGGGAAGATTGTGAAGCACCTTAGGGGGCGCAGACCACGTAGGCAGAGTGGCTGCGGCCAGTAGCTTCTGTTGTTCGCCCAACCCTTGCACCAGCGCCACCACCCCTTGCTGAAGATCCGCTCGCAGGCCGCGCAACTCCCGCACCATGGCCTCGGCACGTTCAGCCGAGATGCGCTGGAACTGCATTTCGTAGATTGGCTGCAAAGCAGGGAGATGCCAGACGCGTTCCGCGACGCGGCCCAGGAAGAATCTGACGGCTGCATCTACGCCGGCGCGGTCCGTCTCGATCGGAAGCACCTCTGCGAAACTCCTGGCAATGGCCTCAAACTGCTTGGACTGGGCCATCCCCGGCTGGCTGATGGCCTCACGCATCGCATCTCGCACAGCCTTGGTGTCAATGGTATCGCGCTGATCGTAGAGTTTCTGTGCTAACTCGGGATTCTCGTACTTATCTCTGAGGTCATCCCAGGCCGCGTTGATCGCCCCGTCAATCGCATCCTTGAAGGCCGCGTCGTCCTTTAGTTTCTCGACCAGCTTCTCGACGTCCTTCTTGACAACCCCCTTGGCGGCGTCGCTCAGGAAGCGGACAAGGGCGTCAATGACGGCGAACAGGAATGGATCCATCATTCTATCTCCGTGACGATGGGAAGCCAGGATTCGATGTGTAGGCGGGATGCGTCATGCGACTTCGCCAGCCAGCGTGACACGCAGGCCTTCCGACCTCAGGTCGGCCACGAGGGCCTGCAGGTCAGGCCAGTCGCCATGTCCCTCCGGGTGCACCACCACGGTACAGGCGCCGGGTCGTCCGATCCAGCCCTTGGGGCCGATTCTCTCAGTGGCGAACAACTGACGCACGCCGCCGGCCCGGTAGTGGGGGTCCTGCGGGTTCAGGTTCGCAATCTTACGCTCGCCTCGTACCCAGACCGGGCACGGCGTGAAGACCAGAGTGTAGGACAGGTCGGCGGATTCGTTCGATGCAAAGACGACGGTGAACTTCATGACGATGCTCCTAATCTGTCAGTGGGCAGTTTCCCCTTGGCCTCACCTTCTGGCCAGATGTCGCAGCGCCACATCATAGGCGCGCGCCTTGATCAAATAGCCCTGTCCGAACCAGACCGAATCCAGGCGTCGCTCAGAGGCCCGGCTGCCTGTCAACTGATAGTCCACGTACTCCGCGATGCCGTTGTATGCGGCCCAGAGGGTGCCTTGCACCCCTGGCTGATCGTTGCCGCGTCCATGCACGAAGTGGCGTTCAGACGCCTCACGGTGAGCCCTTGTCTTCTTCCAGGCAGCTTCGTCTTCGGGTTCTGCCGGGTCGGGGAAGACATCCTGCAAATATGCGTTCAGCCTCCGCTGATCTATCTGCACGCGAACCATCTCCTGAAACGCCTCTTCGATGCGCTGGTAATGGGTATTCACGATTCCCAGGAGTGCTTCGGCTTGCGCCAAACGGTCGCGCATGGATGCATTATGCACCACCCGCACGGTAGGTCCCTGCCGCAATGCCATCGTGAGCGTGTTCTGGCAGACGACCCGGATCGGTGTGAACTTCACCTGCACGGCGCTGGAGCCATCGTGGCTGTTGGAGAGCAGTAGGTACTTATCGGTGGTGTCCTCGCCGATAACGCGTATCGGCTCCGGCAGCTTTGCAAGAATCCAGACTCGCTCTCCGTACCCCAGAGCGCCGGCCGTGTGATAAACGGCCGCATTCTGACCGACGATGGGATCGAAGAATGCAAACGCCTCGCGGTTTTGCAGGGGCGCATACTGCTTGCCAACGACGCCCAGAATCGGATGATCGGGTGTTTGCCAGAGGTCTTGGCGTACAATGGCAAAGTGATCTTTCAGCGGCCTGCTTATATTTTCGTGTACTACCCTGAGCGGAACTTTGGTCACCTCCCAGTCCAGGTCTGCTGCCTGGATCGCCTCCTCCGCAGTTGCAGGTTCCGCCAGAGGCGTTCCCAACCCATGCCAGGGCGGCTCGCCGACGTACATCATAGACGCCCGGCCATTCCGTATCTCAAGTTCGTGCGCCATTGCCTCGAACCTCCGCCTTCACTCCTCTGCCAGCAGCACCCGCAGCGCGCGCTGCGCCCGTTCAGCCCCCGGGCCGCCGGTACACTTGCTGTACCAGTAATATGCTTCCTCGCTGGTCATCGCGCGGATGCCCTGGGCGATCACCTCGATGCGCTCCACTTTCATGATGGGCCGGACCGCCAGGAAGAGCAGCCCCAAGCGCACGCCGGTCTCTTCGGTCAGGCTGAATGGCTCGCGGCGGCCCGGGCTCAACTCGGTCGGCCGGTAGCCGTTGGCCCGCAGAGCTTCCATCACGTGGTCGGCCACCACGCGCAGCGTCGCGCCGCCCAGTTCGGCGATTTTGTGCGTGGGGGGTGGTTCCGGCTCGTAGAGGCGGCGCTGCTCACCGAGCGGCTCTACGGATCGCTGGTAGAGTGCCAGCCGGTAGGCAGGTTCGCCGGGCGCGGACGTGGCGATGGGAAGCACCCGCAGATCGAACTGTCTGACGCCGGTGATTGATGTTTTGGGCGGGCGACTGAAAGTCGCTGCTACGCTTGCGAAGTCGGCCTGCGCCGGCTGGGATTCAGTCCACGCAGGTGGACTTTGTAGCGGTTGCTGCGACTTCCAGTCGCCGGGCAACGCAACCTCAAAGATCCCCATCCGCCCGCGCAGCGGCAGGGGTTCAGGCAGCGGCCGCGGGTTCGCCAGCCGCCAGCCGTACAACGGCCCGTCCCCCCACGGTTCATCGGCCAGGTGCTCGCTGCGGCGAGCGGCGTAAGAGTCAGCGTCCAACTCGATGGTCTCGACCAGGTCAACCACGCCGATGGCCGCGCCAGCAGTCACCTGGTCGGGGTCCAGGCCATGGGCCAGGCAAGCCTCCCGTTCCACGGTCTGGCTGGCATGGATGGCCAACGGCCCGCGGTGTTTGACCGTCCACGTCCGCAATTCCAGCGTTTTGCGGCCCTGGATGATCAGATCGGCCCAGGGTTGCCGAATGGAAAGCGTCTTCATGTCACAGGCGTCGCTTCCACGCTGATCTTCCCCATCTCCAGCGTTGCCAGTACGTCCCGGATCGTGGCGAATTGCGCGCCGGCCACCTCCAGGCCCTCCTCGAACTCACCGGTCACGCGCATGGTCGCTTTCAGTTCATCCGCTTCGCTGCAAAAGGCTTCGGCCAGCGACCTGAGCCGCTTGTAGCGGTCCCAGCCGCCCCGGAAGTTCAGCGTGAACGATTCGGCGGTCGCGCCCTGGCCGAACGCGGCAATGATGTTCTGGTCGACAACATAGCGGCCCTTGCCGAACTGCGGGATCGCCAGCCCCAGCCCGCGCACGTCCGCAGCGGCTTGCTTACCCTGTCCATCGGCCTTGATGCTCAGCCGGCGGAGGTGGGTGATCTTGTGCTCGGCGCACAGGTCAGCGATCTGGCCGAACGCCTGCGCCACCGCGCCCTGGCCCTGGAGCCTGGCCGGTTTCTGCTGCGCCGGACCGCCTCCGACCGCGACGCCGCAGGTGCACTGATCTTCCGGCTTTCCGCACACCGGGCAGATCGTCGCCCCTTCGTCTTTCGTCTTTGGTCCTTCGTTCTGTGGCTTCCATTTGCCCTTGATCCGGACGTTGAGGTGTGCGGCTTCCTCCGGCGTATACAGGAGCGCCTCGTCGCTGATCTGCCAGGCGGGCGGCGGCGACTCGTGGTCGTAGCCAAACTCCTCCGTCGAGTCGTAGTAGACCCAGACCTTCATCTCCACGCCGTTCTTGATGGTCTTCTTCAACTGGCCGACGTCGAGCAATAGGCGCAGCGCGATCTTGCGGGCGAAGGCCTTGCGTAGATCCTCGGTGGCCATGCTGGCCTGGTTGTGATCCCACGCCTTGGCTTTGACATACATGGCGGAGAGCATGTCATCGTCCGCGGTCAGCACCTTCTTCAAGGCGCGCAGCACACGCAGCACGACGTTGGCCTGGTCCTTCTCGACCTCGCCCTGATCTTGCGCGGGCAGCGTCTCGCGGCGGAGGAACGCGTGCGCCTTCGGCGCGTCCGGGGTGGGGTAGTACAGGTAGCGATACGCCTTGGTGATGGCGATCCGCACGTCCAACTCGGCGGCGTCTTTGGCCTTGCGAAGCTTGTCCTGCTGCTCCTTGTTGAACTCCGCCATCCGCCCCGCGTCCCCCACGATCCGGCCGATCGCCAGGTAGCGCCGCGCGACCTCGACCATGTTCTCCACCTGGTCGGCGTCCGCGACGAGGAAGATCACGTTGTTCTGATAGGCTCGGAACGATTCCAGCGTGCCGGTGTACTCGTAGATCTTGCGCACCAGGTCAGGCGGCGCCGCCTCGTCTGCCTTGACCTTCACCGCATCGAAGTGCATGATCGCCAACTTGGGCAGGTCGGCGTCGTCGTCCACGTCGGCGGCTTCCACCGGGAAGTAGACGGGTCTGAAATAGCCCTTCTTCCAGATCAGCCGGATGCGCCCCTCGATCTCGGCCTTGCCCTTGCTCGGCCCCACCTGCACTGTCTCATCGGCGATGATCTTGTTGATCGAAGGTTCGGTCTTGAAGCGGTAACGGTGGCCGTCGTACTCCAGGAACCAGGCCTTATCGGCCAGGCGTTCCAGAACCTTGTTCACAACCGCCGGTTCGTCGCCGCCGCCCAGCGACGCTGCGTCGCCGCCATCGGGCTGCACCGTCGCCAGCAGCAGATCGGCTGGGTCCACGCCCGAGGCGATGCCCTGGGTCAGGCTATGCAAGAAGATCGTCGTGGCCAGGCGCCGCGCGTAGGCCGGCTTGTGCTCCTTGACCAGCGGCTCATCCACTTCCTGCGCGTGCGATGAAGTGCCTATCAGCGGGCTGGCAATGTCCGCCTCGATCACCTGGCGAAACTTCGGACGATCCAGCCGCGAGGTCAGGTCTTCGGCAATCTGCGTTTGCGCCAAGTCCAGGTGAAACGGGTGGATCAGCCACGCATCGGCGGGGCGCTCGTCCCAAAGCCGTCTGACCGCCCAGGCCAGCAGGCGCAGTGCGCCGCGCGTCTGGTTGAAGTTTGGGATCGTGGCCGTCTTCCGGTTAAGCACCGTTACCAGTTCCGGGTGGAACGGGTAGGCTGCGGCCATTTCGGCGGCATACTCGGCCCGCAGGCATCGCCGCGGCAGGTCTGCGCCCTTCTTGTCCAGCTCGGCGTAGTAGGCCATGTACGCGGCGAACGTTGGCTTGGCCGCCTCACAATCCACCTTCTTGAACAGGCGGTGGGTGACGATGGCATAGATTTCCCCCTCAGCCGTCGGGGTCAACACCCGTTCCTGCCGCGCCGACACCTGGAGCGTCTCGGCCAGCTTCTTGCGCAGCAGCTCGGTCTCGGCGGCGAACGCATCCGACTCGCCCGCCAGGGTCAGCACCACCAGGCAGCGCTGCTTGCTGGACGCGAACTCCAGGAGCGACATCAGGAACGCCACGGTCTGGTCGGCCAGGTTGGATTTGCCCGTCGCCGTCGGCACGGCCATCGCTGCGCGCAGATGGCGGGCGATCTCATCGATCATGATCAGCGCGGGCCGGTCGCCGATCAACCGCTCGAACAGGTCAGTCCCGACCGCAGCCTTGAGCTTCTCGCTTTCCGCCACTTGCGCATACGCGGCCGACCCGCCGAGCTGATAGGCCAGCTCACCCCACAGCGTCAGGGTTTTTGTGCCGTCGGCGACATGATGGATGCCCACGGTCGGATCGAGATCGGAGCCAACCACGCCGGCGACTTTGATCTCGCCCGGATGGGGCAACCGGACGCCGCTGCCCAGCAGGTCCGCGATCGCACCAGCAGGAGCTTCGCCGCCTGCGACATGATACAGCGCGATCAGGTTGTGCGTCTTGCCGCCGCCGAAGGCCGTCTCCAGGCGGATGACGGCGTTCTTGCCGCCCGCGTCGCCGGTCAGGCGGCCGAGTGCGTCACGCAAGAGGGTCTTCAAGCCGGCCGTGGGATAGGTGTTATCAAAGAAGGTCTGTGGGTCGCCATAGACCGGATCAGCCTTGTGATCCATGACATCGCGAAGCCTGGCGGCGAAAATGTCTTCCTTGAGCTCGCCAAGCAATACCTCGGTGCGTGGCTGGCAGGTCTCGAATATGGTTTTCACGCAACCTCCCATGAATCAGAAGTTACTTGACCCGCTCAGGAGCGGGAGTTAACCGCTATTGAAGAAAGCAAGAAGCCGCGGCCCCTAAGAAAAAGGGCCGCGGCCTCATTTGTTGCTTACGAACAGCCGTGCTATACTACTACGCATACTGTAAGTATACGCCACAGCTACTTCGTCTTGAAGGCTGCAAAGCCCGGTTCCTGGGAGACACAGGACTCGGGTTGGAAGCCGGTCAGGTGCAAACTGACCGGCTTCGTTATTCCTCGTACGGATCTCATCACCGGGCAGATCGTCTCATTCGCCCGACGCTATTGTGGCTCGCTGCTGCAGCAAGCAGTTGCGGGATCGCCTGATTATAGCTTACAGCCGGCAAATCCCGCAAATGACATTGCAGCCCCGGCGCGCGCCTGGTCGCTGCGCGATGTCCCCTCAGCCAGACAGGAGGCGGTCTCCGGGCGGCGCGGGCGGCCTGAACATGTTGCGGATGAAGTCCAGCACCCGGCCGAAGATCGTCTTCCGTTCGTGATCCTCCATTTCCAACGTCTCCTGCAGGAGTTCGTCGGTCTCGATCGGGAAGGCGATCGTCTTGGACTTTGCCTTCTTCGTGATCTTCTTCTTCGTCTTCCCCTCGGTCTTCTTGCCGTCCTTGGGAGGGGCCTCGACCTTCTCTTTCTTGCCGCTTGCCGGCGTGCGAACTCCCTGGGTTGCCATGCTTCCTCTCCGTGCTTGCTTGCGCCAACGCTGA
This sequence comes from uncultured Anaerolineales bacterium, assembly GCA_964513075.1. GTDB lineage: Bacteria > Chloroflexota > Anaerolineae > CG2-30-64-16 > CG2-30-64-16 > DAOUBP01. The sequence continues at coordinate 13,599 of CAZELR010000037.1, read as the reverse complement.
TGTGCCACAGCTGTCGTATCTCAAAGATAATGAGACTGTGAGGCCCCAAAACGCCCTTTGTCTCAAAGATAATGAGACTGGGTCTCACAGATAATGAGACTGGCCTACATCCGTCTCAAAGATAGTGAGACTGCCCTAAACTTGTCTCGAAGATAATGAGACTGGCCTCGCCGGTTTGCTGGCCGAGTCCAATCGTATCTCGGCATCAATCCGAGGTAACACCGGAAGAAGGCTGCGATCCACTACTACCTGTAGTATGTCTTGCGTCAGATATCCTGTATGCAGTAGCATGAACCAGTTTGCGTCTACTGTCCTTCGGATGGTTGAGGAAGTACGTCCAGGCAAATAGGCCAGTCTCACTATCTTCGAGACGTCAGTCTCATTATCTTTGAGACGAGTCTCATTATCTCTGAGATCCTACAACAGCATTGTGGCATCGTCATGCAAGTATAGCACGGTTGTTCTTATGTGCAAAGATCGAAACAATGTTCTACCGGGCGATCGCGGCCGCCTCCTGGCCCCGCGCCTCACCCTGATCAGTGGCGCGTGCGGCCTTCGTCATGTCCAGGATCGTGCGCCACATCTTGAGCGCGGCCATCTGCTGCGCTGGGGACAACTGCTCCAGTTCCTGCAACAACACCATCGCCTCGGGCGGCAGGTTGCTGGGGATCATGTGCAGGTGCCCGGCCAGGCGCAGCGCATATTCCGGGGGCTTGCGGAAGAAGGTGGCCAGGGCCTTGCACACCTCCAGCCCCGGCTGTGCGCCCCGCACGATCGCTGAGATCGTGCCCTTGTCCACCCCCGCGCGCTGGGAGGCCTCGCGCCAGGAAAGGCTTTCCGCCCGGCACTCCTCAACCAGCCATTGCGCGACCGGCGTCAACTCTCGTTGCTTCATCAGTGAGCTCCTGTGAGGCCGCCTGGGCCTCTGTACAGATCGTAATAATATCACATTTGTACGCGCGTGTCACGTCAAGATTGTCGTTTTTCGTACCCGAATCACCTTGACAGAGTGTACCGGGTGTTGTAACATGTGAACAGTTGTTCGATCTTTTTGCTGCTGACCTGTCCGCTGTTTCGCACTGAGGTTTGCGTTTCCGGCAGCCGCCGCTATCGTCAGCCCTTGGCGCACTGGCCCAAGGGTTTATTGAGGGGGCGATTGTCGGCTAGATACGATGCGTTTTTTATTAGAAACGATTTTTTTTCGCCGCGTCCGACGTGGCGGCGCGAGGATGCACCGATGACCGACCCGGAACCGGATTCCCTCTACACACTGCGGGCTGAGCTCCCGGCGTCGGTTGTGGCGCTGGCAGCAGAGGCCGCCGCGGCCTGGGCCGAGTGGGAGCGCGCCTACTGCCGCTGGCTGGGCCGGCTAGCCTCCACGCACACGCGGCGCGCTTACCACCGCGCCTGGCGCGAACTGCTCGCCTTCGCCGGCCGGCCGCCGTGGGACATCGACGCGGCGCAGCTGCGGGCCTGGGTCGAGCTCCTGCGCCGCCGGCGCGCGGCGGGTCGCCCCGCACGTTCTCCCGCGACGGTCGCCCAATACCTGTGCGGCATCTCCTCCTTCTATCGCTTCGCCATGACCCAGCATTTCGTCCCGGACGGCCGCGCCGGCCGGCGTCCGCTCTGCGCGGACAACCCGGCCGAGGAGCTGGAACGGCCGAAGGTCGTCCGCTATGGTCGGGCGACCTATCTGCAGCCCAGCCAGGCGCGGGCGCTGCTGGCGGCCATCCCGCGTGACACGGTGCGCAGCCTGCGCGATTTCGCCCTACTGCTGTGCTACCTGGCGACCGGCCGGCGCACTGCCGAGGTCTGCCAACTGCGCTGGTGCGATCTTCGCCCTACCGGCACGCAGGTGTTCTGCGCCTGGGACGATCCGGCCGCTGAGCCGCAAGAGCTGCCCCCGCGCGTCTGGGCTGCCATCATGGACTACCTGCAGGCCGCCGGCCGGCTGGCCGGCATGGGGCCGGACGACGTCATCTTCGTCGCCCTGGGCGACGCCGCGCGGCGCTTGCCGACCGTGGACCGCGCGACGTGGCAGCCCAACCGCCCGTTGTCGGGCCGCCAGGTGGCGGACACGGTGAAGCGCTACGCCAAGCTAGCCGGCCTGGACCCGCGGCAGGTGACGGTGAGCGCATTGGGACACACGGCCGCGCTGCTGCGCCGCCAAGTGGGGGACAGCCCGGCCGCGATCAGCGCGTACCTCGGCCAGGCCAGCCCGGCGGCCACCCGCCACTACTTGCGCCGCTTGAGCAACACCGCGGCCGCGCCGTGGGCGACCGTGGAGACGCTGCTAGGGCTCTGATCTCCATTTCCAAACTCTTCAGGTGTAGGGAGGCCATATGGTCAAGGTGATCTTCCAGGAGACTGAGGCGGAGCACGCCGCCCGGCTGGCCGTCTCGCGGAACTATGTCCGCGTCCGGCGTCGCGTCTTGGTCGAGCGGCTGGGCGGACCGGCGGCCGCAGACCGGCGCGGCGACAACATTCCGGATCGGGTGCGCTGCGCCAACGCGGCCCAACTGATGACGATGTTGCAGGTGCAGGTGGCGCAGCAGGCGCGCAAGACCAGCCGCGGTGGCGCGCCGGTCCGTCTGGCCCCCGTGACGGTTGCGGACTTCACCGAGGATCTCGCGCGCGGCCAGGTGCTCACCGCGCTGCGCGCGACCGCCGGCGTGCGTATGGGTGGGGAGGGGCGGCCGCGACGCACGCTGATCCCGCCCTACGGCTACCAGCGCACGGCTGCCGGTCGGCTCGTCCCCGATCCCGAAAATGGACCGGCCGTGGTGGAGGCGTTCCGCCTGATCGTCGCCTGCGCCGACCGGACCGGCCAGGTGCCTTGGGCTGCGATCGCGGAGGCGTTGAATCAGCAGGGCTACCGGCGCCGCCGCGGGCAGCTGTGGCACGGGGATGACGTGCGCGACCTGACGGAGGTCACGACCTATGCCGGCTACGTGCGCCGCAACTGGCGCGCGGGTCGGACGCACGAGGCCGAGCTGGACAAGGTCGCGGAGATCAGCCAGCCATTGGTGGATCCCCTGGTCTTCCTGCGCGCCGCGCGGCTGGGCCGCGGCCGCGGTACGGCCTGGCTGCTCCAGCTGGCGGCCGCCCTGGGCGAACCGGCTCGCCGCGCCGGCACGGTTGCTGCTCACCGCTCAGAGGCCGCCGATGCCGACTGAAGCGCTGCCCCTCGCCAGCATCCGCACCGACGGCGGCACCCAGCCGCGCGCCGAGTTGGACCAGGCCGTGATCACCGAATACGTCGAGGCGCTGCGCGACGGCGCCCGCTTCCCGCCGGTGGTCGTCTTCTACGACGGCTCCGACTACTGGCTGGCCGACGGCTTCCACCGACTGCACGCGGCAGCCCGCGCCGGCCGGCCGCACATCGCGGCGGAGATCAGGGCCGGCGACCAGCGCGCTGCCATCCTGTACGCGGCCGGCGCCAACGCCGAGCACGGTCTGCGCCGCACCGCCGCGGACAAGCGCCAGGCGGTCCGCACCCTGTTGACCGACCCCGAGTGGTCGCGCTGGCCGCAGGGCAAGGTCGCCGAGTGCTGCGCGGTCAGCCGGGAGTACGTCAACCGCCTCAGTCGCGAGCTGCAACGCTCTTGTGATCGATCACAAGATGGGGGGCGGGCCGTCCGTCGCGGGGCCCATACCTACACGATGCGGACGGAGCACATCGGCCGCCGGCCGGATGCCGGGCCTGCCCGCGCGGCGCACAGGCCCGGGGTGGGTGCGGCGCCGACCGAGGCGGACCCCGCTGATGACGTCGCGGCTGCCGTTGGCCCGGCGCTTTTCCCGGAGGACCGCGCGGCCGACCCGCGGCCGGCCGCGGCTGCGGGACCGGATCCCGACGACCCAGCTGGCGCGCTGGCGGGCGCGACCCCCGGCCAGTGGGACGCCGTCGGGGTCGTCATCGGTGCAGTCACGGTGCACTGCGCCGACGCACGCGGCCTGGCCGCCTACCTGCCGGATGGGTCGGTGGACCTGACGCTGACCTCGCCGCCCTACAACGTTGACATAAGCTACAATGTTTACAACGACGCGCTGCCGCGCGCGGAACACGAGGCGCTGCTGGGTGAGGTGTTCCGGGAGTGCTACCGCGTGACCGCGCCCGGCGGCCGCATCGCCGTGATCGTGCCGTTCGGCGTAGGCCGCAACCCCTGGACCCCGGTCGCGGCGCGCGTGCTGGCGCTGCTGGAGGAGGCCGGCTATACGCTGCGCGGGCAGATCATCTGGCACAAGGGCGTCTGCGGCAACAGAACCACCTGGGGCTCCTTCCGCCTGCCCACCGATCCTTCCTTGCGCGACACCGCCGAGGCGATCCTGGTGGCGCACAAGGGGCCGAGCCGCCTGGCCGTGCCGCCGGAGGTCATCCAGCACGACGACAAGGGCAGCTTCTCGCCGTGGCTGGCCGGCGCCGAGGAGTTCATGGCGCTGGCCCAGGACTACTGGGCGGTCACGCCGGAGAGCGCCTCCCGCGTCGGCCACCCCGCGCCGTTCCCGGTGGCGCTGGCCGAACGACTGCTGCGTTTTTATGCTTACCCCCGCGCTCACGTTCTCGATCCATTTGCGGGCAGCGGCACGGTGGGCGTGGCTGCGCTGCGGCTGGGCTGCCGGGCCACCCTGTTCGATATCGACCCCAGTTATTGCGAGCTGGCCGCCGCGAGGTGCCGTGATGAACTATCAGAGCAGTAGCAGCCGGCAAGGCGCCTGGTTCGAGGCCACCTGCCGCCAGATCCTGGAGGCCGCCGGCTTCGCGGTGGATGCCGTGCATCAGCGGATCGAGGATGCCGGCGTGGAGGTGGACCTCATCGGCACCAACCGCCACGAGATCAGCTTCTTCTTCACCTGCAAGGGCTCCTACCGCGGCCGCCGGCCGGGCGTGCGCCGCACCGACACCCTGAAGAAGGCGATCGCGGAGGCCTATGCCCTGCACCAGCAGGGCTGGGAGCCGGTGGTGCTGCTGACATCGCACCTGCCGAACACGGCCGGCGGCCGCGCGCTGCTGGCCAGCGTGGATCCCGCGGTGCTCTTCGATGCCATCGAGCTGCCGACCAATGCGGCGCGCATCGAATGGCTGGCCCGCTCCTCCGAGGACGAGTTGCGCCGCGATCTGGCCGGCCGGCGCTCGCTCTTCAACGCGGGCAAGCCGGCGCGCGGGTACGCGGCCTGGCCCCAGCCGCGCAGCAGAGGCCAGGCCACGCGGCCGCCGGCCGCCGCCCTGTTGACGACAGGAGTCCCGACCGATGCCGGAAGCTGACCGCGGCGCCATCCTGCAGACCTGCCAGCTGCTCTGTGAGCCCGGGAGCGTGGTTGAGCTGCGCGCCCTGGATGCGATCTCCGCCGGTTGGCCGATGCCGCACACCGTGGCCGGCTACTTCAGGGACTGGCGCCGGCTGGCCGCAGCAGCCGCCGGCCAGCAAGCGCGCGGGATCTACCTGACTCTCAATCCCGTGGCGGAGGCCCTGCTGGCCCGCGCGGTGAACCGCCTCAAGGACTGCCGCCGGTCCGATCCCCTGACCAAGGACCCGGATATCGTGCGCCGGCGCTGGCTGCCGATCGACCTGGACTCCGTGCGGCCGAGCGGCATCAGTGCGACCGACGCCGAGCATGCGCTGGCGCTGGCTCGGGCGCGGGAGGTGGCAGCCTGGCTGGCGGCGCAGGGGTGGCCCGCGCCCGTGCTGGCCGATTCGGGGAACGGCAGCCATCTGCTGTACCGGGTCGACCTGCCCGCCGCCGGCCCGGAGGGAGACCTGGTGCGCGGCGCCCTGGCCGCGCTGGCGCACCGCTTCACCGACGCCCTGGTGCGGGTGGATGCGGAGAACCACAACCCGGCGCGCATCTGGAAGCTGTACGGTACGGTGGCCTGCAAGGGCGACGCCACGGCCGACCGGCCGCACCGCCTCTCCCGCGTCCTGGACGCGCCGGCCGAGCCCGCGGTGGTGGACCCGGCGCTCCTGGCGGCCCTGGCCGCGCGGCTGCCTGCGCCGTCGCCCCGCGCGCACACAGGCCGTTCGCCAGCAGACCACGCACAGGCGGATCTCCCGGACTTCGACCTGGAGGGTTGGATCCGGGATCACAGCCTGGCGGTGAGTGCGGTCCCGGGCTGGGAAGAAGGCCAGCGCTGGGTCTTCGACGTCTGTCCCTGGAACCCGGAGCACACCGATCGCTCGGCCTACATCGTGCGTCTTGCGAACGGCGCCATCGCGGCCGGCTGCCACCACAACAGCTGCGCGGGCCGCGACTGGTCGGCACTGCGCGAGCTGGTCGAGGGTCCGGGCCGGACCCGGTACGGGCGGCCGGCCGCGGTCGCGCGTCGCGCGGCCGGCCGGAGCAGCGATCGCGCCGCTCCCCCCTCGCGCACTGAGTCTGCGCCCGCCGTTGCGGATCTCCCCGCTGCCGGCGCAGACGAACGCGCCGCCGAAGACGCCGCGGGCGCGGTTCCTGTCTCCGCAGCGACCGGCTCATCCTCCTTCCCCCTGACAGGTGCGGCGGATGCTCCCAGCGCGGCTGACGGCGGGTTGCCTGTCCTTCCGGAACCTGCCGGAGCGGACGCCGCTCCCGGTGAAGCCGCTGCCTGCGGCGCCCCGGCTGCCGCGGTCGACGATTGCACGGACATGTGCGCCGACGACATCGACGAAATCCTGGCCGAGATCCGGGCCGCGCCCGATCGGGACGCCGTCGAGGACCTGCTGCCGGAGCTGACGCCGCGCTGCGTCGGCCTGGACCGCAATGCCCTGTTGCGGGTCGACCGGGCGCTGCACAAGGCCGGCATCCCACAGGAGCGCATCCGCGATTGGCGCCGGGCGTTGGCCGAGCAGCGCCGGGCGGCCCGGTCGACCGAGCCGCCGGCCGAGGACGGGGTCCTCCCGCCGGTCGATCCTCAGCGCCTGGCCGATTTCGCGCCCTTCGTGCGCTGGCGGCTCGGGCACGGCGGCCGCGCCGGCGTCGGCCGCAACGCCAAGGAGTTCGTCGGCGCCGAGCTCCGGGGCTTCCTGTTGCGCCGCGGCTGCCTGCTCTACGAGGCGCGGCACAACGACGCCGAGCGCACCCCCTACCTGCTGACCGACGCTTGCCGCACCATCGCCATCGCCGGCCGCGGCAACCTGCCGCTGGAGGCCGCGCTGGCCGAGGCCGGCCTGAACGCCTCCGAGCCGGCCTACGAGTGGGTGGTGAGCGACCTCGCCTCCACTGCCTACAACTTCGGTCGCCAGGTCAGCATGCACCGCTACAGCTTCACCGATACGGCGGCCCAGGCCGTGCACATCTCGTGCGGGCCGGACAGCTACGTCAGCGCGCGGCCGGGCCGGCCGTTGGTCCGCAAGCGCAACGGGGAGGACAACATCATCTTCGACGCGGCCGCGGTCTTCCCGGCCTGGGACCCGACCGCGGCGCCGGCCGACTTCCGCACCCTGGTGGGGTTTCAGCCGCCCCTCGTTGCGCCGGCCGAGGCGCTCGGCTACACCCCCGAGATCCAGCGCAGCCTGCTGTACGCCTACGTGCTGGGCGTGCTCAGCGGCCAGCGGCCGCTGCCTATCGGCATGCTGATCGGCGGCAAGGGGGGCGGCAAGTCGACGGCCGGCCGCAGCATCCTGCGCCAGCTCCTGGGCCCGGACGCCAACCTGGGCACCCTGGGCAGCGACCCGCGCGACTTGACGGTGCGCGCCGCGTGCCAGGCGCTGGTGACCTTCGATAATTTGGACACCCCGCCCGAACCGTGGGCGCTGGACGCGATCGCCGCGTGCGTGACCGGCGCAGCCAAGATCGAGCGCGAACTTTACACGAACGCGCGCATGATCGACATAATAATGGATGCGGCGCTACTGGTTACCACGCGCACCGCGCCTTTTGACCGCGCCGACATCATCGAGCGCATCCTGCCGCTCTTCACCGACGACCTGGCCGACGGCGACCGGATCTCGGAGCAGCGCATCTACGCCGAGATCGCCGCGCGGCGCTCGGCGACCCTGGCCTTCATGGCGCGGCTGGCCGCAGACATGCTGCCCCTGCGCCTGGCCGCGCCGGCCGACCTGCCGGGCCGCTTCGTGGACTTCGCGCAGCTGGTCTACTCGTACTACGCGGTTGAGGGCCGGGCGGAGGAGGCGCGCCCCGCGCTGGTCGCCTGGCAGCGCGCCTACACCCTGGCCATCGGCGAGCCGGATCCGCTGCTCAAGGCCATCGTCGAGTATCTGCCGCCAGGCGGCTTCCAGCGGCTGACGGCCACCCAGCTCACCCGCCAGCTCGCGACCGCGCTGCACGACGCCGGCGATGAGGCGCTGCCGTACATGGGCGGCGCCAAGGCGATCGCCGGCCGCCTGCGCGAGCTGAAGGGCGCGCTCGAGCAGTTGGGGCTGCGCTGCCGGGTCGAGCAGGACAAGATCAAGGGCCAGTCGTTCTTCACCATCCTGCCGCCCAGGGGCGCTGGCCCGGGCGCTGTGGCGGCAGCAGCGGCGCAGCCGGCGTTGGCGTAGGAAACGGTGGAATCGTTGGCTGTGCGCAGCACTTTATGGTTGGGGCCAACGCGCGCGCGTTCTCTTTGACTATCGCGCGCGATCATCCGGACGCACAAGAGTCCCAGGAATCCTGTGATTCCTGCGATTCCGGTCGCCGGACCCGGCAAAAAGGAGGGGAAGCATGTTTTCGATCACCGATGAGGGCATCCGGCACCGCCTGGTGCAGGCGCGCGAGGCTGCGAACGTAACGCAGGGGTATGTCGCCAGGCGGCTGGGGATCAGCAAGGCAAGCTATGGCCGTTGCGAGCGCGGGGCACAGCCGTTGTCCGCGGCCCGCCTGGGCCAGGTGGCGGGCATCCTGGGCGTCTCCGTGCAGCACCTGCTGGGCCACGAGCCGTCCCAGCGGCCGGACGTCGACCAGCTGGTGGCGGCTTACACGGCGCTGGACGGCGATCCGCTGCAGGAGCGGGTCCTGCAGGCTGTGTTGGCCGCGCTGGGCGCCTTCGACCAGGCTCGGGAGCAGCCGCATGCCCCTGGACCCTGAGCAGCTGGCCGGCGAAGCGCGCATCGTCTGGCTGGAGGATATCTCCGGCCTGCCCTATGTGCGTGAGTGGCTCGTGGCCACGCCGCATCGCAGCGGCCAGCCCGCGTGGCAGGGCCTGGAAGGCCGGCTGGTGGGTTACGCCGAGCTGCAGCCGAACGCGCCGCGCGGCGCGTTCGGGTTCGCCCGCCGGGTCTTCTTTCTGAAGGACTATGACCGCGATCGCGCCCCGACCGGCATCTATCACGCGGCGTGGACGCCCGGCGCGGCCTGCGGCGGCTGTCCCATGGAGGGTGTGGATCCGCACACGGTGGCCCCGGGCGTGCCGGGCGTCCAGAACGAGCGCGCCTGGGGCGGGCCGCTGCCGGACTGAGGGGGGAGCATTTGAAGAAGCAGAACAGCGTCTATTTGAGCGGCGAGCTGGCCGAGGTGACGTGCGAGACCGTGCTGCATGACGGCAGCCCGGCCCCGGTCGTGCACGCCACCCTGGTGACCGATCATCCGGCCTACGGCGGCCATCACCGGGTGCTCTTTGTGGCGGATCACGCGCTGGAAGTGCAGGCATACTGGAACCTGCTGCATGGCCAGCTGGAGGTCACCGTCGAGGGCTGGCTGCGCTCGGCCGGCGGCAGCGCGGTGGTCATGGTGGATCGGGTGATGATTCTGAATGCCGACAAGACGCAGCGCGCCGCGGTCCAGCGCGCGCGGGCGGCGGCCAAACAAGGAGGAGGTTCGCATGGGAGCGGGTGATCAGCAGCAGGCCACCGTTACGGTGACCGAATTTCGCAACGAGTTGCGGCGTTGGTTGGAGGCCGTCTACTTCTACCGCCGGCCGGTGGTGGTGGAGCGGCACGGCATCGAATACGTGGTGGTCGTGCACATCGACGACTACCGCCGGCTGGTGGCGGAGGCCGCGCGCCGCACTCGTGCGGCCGAAGCGCGGCCTGGCGCACCGGCGCCAGGCCGCGGTGAGCCGTGATTACTGGCCGGCCTGGTGGTTCTGGAACGTGCGGCGTGGATGGCCGTCAACGGCACTTCGATGCGGCGCGCCAGGTGCTGCACCCAGTCCATGATCTCGGCCGCACACCGGGCCTCTTGCTCATCGCGCAGCCGGCTGCTCATGCTGCCCTTGATCTTCCGCCCAGAAGGCCTCCACGACCGCGCGTACCTCCGGCAGCGTCAGCGGGTTGCCCTCGATCCGATTGGTGTGATAGATGGCTTCGACGGTCAGTTCGCGGCGCAGCCGCTCCGTCTCATCTGCCGAACGCTCGCGCGCGTTGATTTGGGCCTTCAGGTCGTCGATCTCAGCCAGGATCGCCGTCAGCTCGGCGCTTGGTTCGACGGTCGCCCAGGCCGGCTCGGCTGCGCGCGGCCGGCCGCGGGGCTGCAGCGCCAGCTCGATGGCCAAAGCTTGCAGCGCTGAACGTGTGGTCAGCCAGGTGCCCTGGCTTTTGCGTGCGATCAACCGGCCCGATCTGGCGTAACGGAGCAGGTTGCTGCGATCCAATGCATAACCCAGCCGGCGGGCAAGGATTACTGCCTCCGGCAGGGTGACCACTTCCTCCAAAGCCTGTTGTGTGAGCATTGTCATATCCCCCTTCTTCCACCTCACTGTCTATTTTACATCAATTGCGACAAAAAGCGAGTGGCGCGGCTCGGAATTGACCGCTGGGTCATCCACTTCGCCTGGGTGGCGCGCGCGGCTCCGCAAAGTTGACAGCGGCATGATATCATAGTAGCCTTTCATTCAGGTGGCTCTATGAAGGATATTTCCGAAGTCGTCTACACCTCAGACTCAGGCGCGCTCCTGCCCGAACGGCAGTGGCACGAACGGATCGTCATCACCCGGGGACGGGTGACCCTGACGCGCAACGGCCGGACGGCCGCTACGCTGGTCAACGCCGGGACCTGGGAGCTGGCAGTGGCTGAGCGCGCGGTGGCCGCGCTCTTCGGGCAGCTCGCGGCTGTAGACTGCGCTAAGATCAAGCGGGTTGAGGCAGCCGATGCCCCTGATGGCGGCGGCACCGAGAGTTATGCCGTCGTGTATGCCCGTGGCAAGACCTGCGCGCTGCTCTACGATCCCGGAACGACCTACACCGGCGGCGCGGCGATCGTGGCGCCGGTCTCAACATTCATCCAGGGGTTGGCGTTCCCAACCGCGGCGGCCAGCCGCTATCGCTGATGCGGGTGTGGGTTGCGCGCCCTTTCATTAACCAGGATTGCCCGGAGATTGCCCATGCCAGCAACCCCGCCCGAGACAGCTGAGGAGCTGTTGTATGTCGACCAGGATCACCCTCTGGCCGGCTTCACGTTTGACCGCGGCCTGGGCTGCCACCAGTCGCCGCCGCCCCAGCGCCTGCTCCTCGCCCTGCCGGCCAGCCTGCGGCCCGCCGACCTGCGTCGCGGCATGTCGTTGGCGGTGCGCCTGGGCTGGGCGGTCGTCCAGGGCAAGCGCTGGCGTCACGTGCAGGTGCTGCGCCTGGCAGCGCCGGCCGGGGCCCGACCGGACAGCGGCCCGACCGCGCCGCGGGCCGGGGAGGAGCCCACTTCATTCTCAGCGATGCTCGCCCGCGCGCCGCGCACGGATCGCCCCGGCGGCGCGCGCGGCGCGGTCGGTCGCAAGATGCTGGTCGCCGGCGAAGCCACCGAGGCGCACAGCATCACCCTGCCGGCGTCGGTGTGGCGGCGGCTGGAGGAGATCGGCGGGGGGAACCGGTCGGAAGGGGTGCGGCGGCTGGTGGAGGGCGGAGTGAAGGCTGAGGCTCAGGATTAGCCGCCCGGGATGTGCCTGTTCCGTGTCAGGGTCCTCCAACGGATATTTGTACAATCCCGCAACGCGGCTGCATATTTGTACAACCCATGCGATGATTCAGGCGTTCCCGGTTCGGTCTTTCGGCGGATGGCGTGCGGCTTTGAGCGGAGCAGTCCTGATCGAATCGGCAATGTTATACCGGTAGATTATTATAAAGACCATGTATAGTTCGGATATAAGGGCGAGCACAAAGGCTAGCGGGATGTTGAAACCCCAAGCTGCGCGCGTCGGGGTTCTGGCGCTAGTTGCTACGCTCGTTTTGGGCGGCTGTGGGGGCTGGCCAGCGCCGGCTGCCGCGCCGCAATCACCGGCGCCGGCAGTCACCGCTACGCGCCAGTTCACAGTTGTGCCGTCTGACGCGGTCGGGCAGCCGGCCGTCACGTTGCCAGCCTCAACGGTGGCATTGACCGCGACACTGCAACCGGCTGCAACTGCGACTCCGACGCCAATGCCGGCGCCGCCCGCGGCAACCGCGCCATCTGCGGCGACTCCTGCTGCTGTGTCCGGGCAGGGGGCCGCCCTGACCCCGCAGGCCACTGTGCCACAAATGCGGTCTCCCACGCCGTCCAGCCCGCCTGGCGTGACCGGCCAGGCGCTGCCCGCTGGAGCATCGGTTTCGTCCGGGACGCAGCGCTATACCGTGCGGGCGGGCGACAGCCTTTGGCAGATTGCGCGGCATTTCGGGTTGCCTGTCGATGTCCTGGCCAGCGCGAACGGTTTCGACGGCAGCAAGGTGCTGCGGGAAGGCATGGCGCTGGTGATCCCCTGGAGCAACGTGACCGGTGCGGTGCGCTACGGCGCCGATGGCCTCGTAGTCGAGGGGCCAGGCCTGCACTTCGTCGCCAGCATCACCGACCGGACCTGCTGGCTGTTCCGTGACGGCGCGCGCGTGGCCGGTTGGCCCTGCTCACCGGGACGGCCCGGATCGCCGTCGATACCGGGCAACTACACCGTGAAGACCAAGGCCCCGCGCGCCTACAACGCGGCCGCGGATTTCTGGATGCCGTTCTGGTTGGGGGTGTACGACGCCGGGATCTATGAGAACGGCATCCACGGCGTGCCCTACAGCGCGACGACGGGCGAGACGCGCTGGCAGGATCTGGTGGGGACGCCGATCACATACGGGTGCATCATGCTCGACGACGCGACGGCTGAGGCGCTGTATGATCTGGCCTCCCTCGGCATGCCGGTCACCATCTTGCCCTAAGAGGGGGTGTGGCGGATCCCCTGCTTCCTGGGTGTCGTGCGCATTAGCCGGAGTTGCCGATGGTATGCTGCCAGGCACGTTCTATCATGGTTGGAGGTCAACATGCCGGTTCGTTTCTCTGACCGCCTGATCCGGTTTTCGAAGGGCTGGCTCGCGCTGGCTGCCCTGGTGGTCTTCCTGTTCTTCACCGCCCTGGTGTTGCCGGGCCAGGCGGCGGGGTCGGGCGCGCGCACGGGGGGCGCGCGGCAGCCCGACACATCCCTGTTCTATACCTCGGCTGAACTCTACGGCATGGCGGAGGCGTTTGGCCCGGACGGCCGGCAGGCGTATATCCAGGCCCGGTTCACATTCGATGTGGTCTGGCCGCTGGTCTACGGCTGCTTCCTGGTCACGGCGATCGGCTGGCTGGCGGGCAAGGCGTTCCAACCGGGCAGCCCGTGGCGGCTGTTGACCCTGGCGCCCGTGCTGGGTGTCCTCTTCGACTACCTGGAGAACCTCGCCACCTCCCTGGTGATGGCGCGTTATCCTGCGCCGACTCCGGTCGTTGACCTGCTGGCAGGGCCGCTGACCCTGGTGAAATGGT
>CAZELR010000036.1:0-44067 GCA_964513075.1 uncultured Anaerolineales bacterium | reverse complement strand
AGTAGCGCACAGCCAAGACAATTGTATCACGAATCTTCATGTCTAGCATAGTTAGGGTCATGCCCGGGGCGGGACGCTCCCCGATGGAATAGCACTCCACCGGGGAGCGCGAGGACTTCGATGACGGTTTAGCGCAGGGCTGGACGGCGGCGAGCGGCGGGTGGGCGGTGACGAGCAGCCGCTACCAGCAGAGTGCGACGACCAGCAACACCAACGCCTACCGGGCGACGCCGCAGAGCGGGCCGCTGTACTATCGTTGGGTGGCAACGTACACCAGTGGGGTGAGCGCCGGCCTCTACCTGTTCGCCTCGACGGGCACGGGGACGGAGCGGGGGAACAGCTACCGCATCTGGCAGGATGCGACGCATGTGCGCATCTACAAGAGCGTCAACAACGCGGCGACGCTGCGCGCCAGCTTCGCGGCCCCCAACGTGGCCGGCCAGACCCACAGCTACCAGGTGATCTATGACCCACTGACAGGTAAGCTGCAAGCCTGGTGTGACAACGCCTTCCTGGGCAGTTGGACGGACACCACGCCGTTGACGAGTGGCAGCTACCTCTCGCTGCGGACGGATAGCGCGGACGTGCGATTCGACGATTTAGTGGTCTCGGAGGTCACCAAGTACTATGAGAGCCGCGGGCAGCGCGTGGCCATGCGCAAGAACGGCGCGGTCAGTTATGTATTCGGGGATCACCTGGGCAGCACAAGCGTCACGGCGAATGCCAGCGGGACGCGCACGGGCGAGTTATGGTACAAGCCGTGGGGCGAATCGCGCGGCACATCTTACGGCACGATGCCGACGACGTATCACTTCACAGGGCAGCGGGAAGATGAGAGCGTCGGGCTGTACTACTACGGGGCGCGCTATTACGACAGCGTGTTGGGACGGTTCATCCAGGCGGACTCCATCGTGCCGTCGCCGGGGAATCCACAAAGTCTCAATCGTTACTCCTACGTCAGAAATAACCCCCTACGATACGTCGATAGTAATGGCCACTGCGGTCCGCTGACGCCGGTGTGCCTGGCTTTGTTGCTGGGTGGAATGGCACTTTTGCTGCAGGGCGATAGCCCCGACTTGAACGTCACGCCCGACGATGTGGCTTCACAGCGCTTGGGTGGCGCGTTGTTTGTGGGGGGAGCCACCCTGGCTGGCGGCAGTGCGCTGGCCGGGGCAGGTGGCGCAGCCCGGGCAGGCACGACAGCGGCGACGGCAGCCTGCGCCGACGGGGATTGCACGAACGAGGTGCATGGCGCAGGGCAAGTCGTGCAAAGTGCCACACAAGCGATGCAGAGCGTGTGGAAGCTCGATCCTCTCAAGCGTGGGCAGGTTGTCGAGCGCCTGCTGGGGAGGAGCCCGCAACTGACGCAGAACTTCCCCGTGATCGATCGTTTCGAGAATGGTGTCGCCACCAGCATCAAGAGCATTGACCTGGGCGCCAAAAGCTATCAGAATGTCGGGACGTTGATCAGTACAGTAAAGGGGTACATCAACGATCTTGCCGGTTGGCAGGGAGTGCGATGGGGTGGTGTTGAGATCAGACCCAGTCAGATAGCAGCTCGCGAGTTAGTGCTGGCTATATCTCAAGGTGCGACCCAAGCTCAACTCGCAGCACTACAACAGCTACAGAAGTGGGCTTCCACGGTTGGCGTTACTGTGAACGTCACGGTCATTCCGTGATCAGCATTAGGAGAAGTTGAATGGAGTTTTCCCTTATAGGCATCTATGTCTGGCGTGGCAGGGCCTACTTGCCAGTGCAAGGCCAGTTTGAATCTGGCATTTATGTAGATCTAGAACCGGTCTATATTGCTGAGCTTACACTGGATGGGCTAATGGAGGCTGTACGGAAAGTCGTTGCGGCAGGTCATCCTCGCGTGCCGGAGCCAACGGAAGAGGAATGGCGAAAGCACAAGAGTCCGATCCTTGCTGCAACCAAAGCGCGAAGTTGGAAGGAGCTCGCGCGTGCTGGCGCAGCCTACAGTATTGACCGAGCAAAGACACAGACCCGTGTGGACATGTCACGTCTGGACAATAAAGGGAGGTGGCAATTTGATCCGGCCAAGATGCGCTCCTTTCCGCCCGATATACCCTTGGAGGATGTCATCGCCGTGATCCTCGCGGACATTCGTACCCGGCCCGAGGTGCTGGAGACGGCGACAACCAGGTAAGCTCGGGCCTGAAGGCGCCGCAACAGCCCCCAATGGTCATTGCAGGGTCGACGAGACGCTTGAGTTTAGCGCATTAGGAACGGTGTAGCTGCCTATGAACGGCACTTGGTATCGACCTCAGAACTTACGTGCCCGATGCCTATTGGCTTAGCTTCCTCAATGCACAGCATATCCAACAGTTGGATGGCATTGAGGAGCTTAAGGCTAAGTTGCCCTATAATTCGACGGTGGCGCCTGTGGCCTACAATGGATATGCCGTCACACTGTCTCAGTCACCGCTTTATGATACTATCGAAGACTGGGAAACTGATCATGGCGCGTTGTGCCGAGTGCTCACACCGATAATCAGGAGCAGATGATCTCATTTGCGCAGCCGGCTACGAGGTGTGGCGGGCGACCGCGCTCTACTTCACGCCGGGCGAGGCCGGCGCGACAAAGGGGGCGACCACCGGCGCCACCAGCTACAGCGACGCCGGCCGCATCGGCGCCCCGGCCACGAATTACTATTACCTCGTCCTTGCCACCACCACGCCTGTCCCCTGGGGGTGAGCCAGCGAATCGGCGAGTTCGACTTCGCGGTGGCGCCTGGCGCGGCGCTCAATGTCGCCGCGGTGCTCGCATGGGATCAACCTGGACTGCTGGCACGCCAGCCCGGCGCCTTCGCGCAGGAAGCCCTCGTTGACACCCTCATCGCCAGCTTAAGCCATGACGCCGACGATAAGCATATCCAGGCCACTGTCAACGGCTGGACTGCCGTCTACCCCTTCGACCACTACGAGGCCGAAGGGACGACAGTCCGCAAGTAATATCTTACTTATCGGCGGACAGCGCGTCGCCATGCGCACGTCCGGCGTGTTATGTTGCCTGCTGACGGATCATCTCGGCTCGACCAGCGTCGGTGTCGACGCCGGTGGGGTCAAGACCGGTGAGTTGCGCTACCTACCGTACGGCGCGACGCGCTACGCTACGGGCGCGTTACCCACCGCGCGGCTCTTTACGGGTCAGGAGCGGTATGGTAACATCGGGCGGGACTATTTCATTGCGCGGTGGTACGACGCTTGTAAAAAGTCACCGCTTGAGCTAAGAATGGGTGATATGCGGCAAGCAATCTGGGGTTCCGATTTTTTCCGGCTGAGTCGATGGCCCCTCCCTGTTGCCCCAGAACCTGGTGACAGTAAATGGATAACTGGTACAGTTATGTAGGCATCTACGGTCAGGAGCATGTAAAGCGTGCGCTGGAAGTCGCGGCTGCCGGCGGCCACAACGTCCTGATGTCCGGCCCGCCCGGCTCCGGCAAGACGCTGCTGGCGCGCTCCATGCCCTCGATCCTGCCGCGCATGACCCCGTCCGAGGCGCTGGACGTGACCCGCATCTACTCGGTCGCCGGCATGCTGCCCAGCGACGTGCCGCTGATCCGCCACCGGCCCTTCCGCGCGCCGCACCACACCATCTCGAACGCGGGCCTCGTTGGCGGCGGGCAGTGGCCGCGGCCGGGCGAAATCAGTCTGGCGCACCGCGGCGTCCTCTTCCTGGACGAGATGCCGGAGTTCGGCCAGCACGGGCTGGAGGTGCTGCGGCAGCCGCTGGAGGACAAGGTCGTCACCATCAGCCGCGCGCAGGGCAGTTTAACCTTCCCGGCCAATTTCATGCTCTTGGGCGCCCAAAATCCGTGTCCGTGTGGCTACTATGGGGATCCCGAGCACAACTGCACGTGCAGCCCGATGCTCATCAGTCGCTACCAGAAGCGGCTGTCCGGCCCGCTGCTGGACCGCATCGACATCCACGTCGAAGTCCCACGCGTCCCGTTCCAGAAGCTCTCGGACGAGCGCCGCGGGGAGCCGTCGGCCGCCATCCGGGCGCGCGTCGAGGCCGCGCGGGCGCGGCAGACCGCGCGATTCACTGTAGGGGCGGGTTTGCCTGCGGGGTCCGCGTCGGTGCGCGACGGCACGAAACCCGCCCCCGCCGCCGGCCTGACTACCAACGCCGACATGGGCCCAACCCAGGTGCGCGACTACTGTCCCGTGGACGAGACCGGCCGCCAGCTCCTGGGCGCGGCCATGCAGCGGCTGCGGCCGGGAGATGAACCTGAGCGCGCGGGCGTATCACCGGGTGCTGAAGCTGGCGCGGACGATCGCGGACCTGGCGGGGAGCGAGCGGATCCAGCCGGCGCATATCGCGGAGGCGATCCAGTACCGGCCGCGACGGATGGAGTAGTTCCACACCCGCAGCGCATGCGTGCCCACTCGCAAATGTGTTATAATAGCAAGCAGACGAAAGATGACGTTGCACTTTGTGAGTATTTGAAATGGATAAGCCAAAAGCAGCACAATTACGACAGAAGCGGACCGAGCGAGCGCAAGCGGCTCTGAAGCATCTACGCGCGTATTTGCTGGCGGTCTACGGCCAGGATGCGCCCAGGTTGGTGCTATACGGCTCGGAAGCTCGCGGCGAAGCCAGGCGAACTTCCGATGTCGATCTCTTGTTGATCTACCGGCACGCCATCAATCGGGGCGAGGAAATCCGGCGCCTGAGCTCCGTGCTCGCTGATCTCAACCTCGACTACGATCTTCTGATTTCCGTGCTGCCAGTTGCCGAGACTGAGTACCAAACGGCGACGGGACCGTTCTGGAGGAACGTCCGGCGCGAGGGGGTGATGCTTGAGCGATTATGATGCGCTGCTCCTCAAGGCCGAACGTTTCATCCGTTCGGCGCGGGTCCTGGCCGATGATGGTGATTTCGACTCGGCCGCCTCGCGCCTGTACTATGCCATGTTCTTTATGGCGGAGGCTTTGTTGGCGGCGCGCGGGGCATCCTTCTCAAGCCACTCAGCCGTCATCTCTGCTTTCGGCCAGCAGTTCGCCAAGACCAAAGAGATCGACCCGCGGTTTCATCGTGCCTTGCTGACTGGTTTCAGTCAGCGGCAGCTTGGAGATTATGCGGTCTCCTCTGGACTCAGCGGGGTTGATATCGAGAGCCTGGCTGGTGAAGCGGTAAGCTTCCTTGCCGCTGCGCGTAGCTGGCTTCAGAAACACGCAAGTCCCGATTCTCAGCAATCATAAGAAAACCACTAACCTGATCTTGCCGCGCTATTGGTCCGGCAGCTCCTCAGCGCGGCGATGCGGCGGTTGCCGGCCAAGCGGCGCGGCGATGCGATAGATGAACCTGAGCGCGCGGGCGTATCACGGGTGCTGAAGTTGGCGCGGACGATCGCGGACCCTTCGCTGTTCTCAGGGCAGGCCTGACGGCGAGCGAGCGCACACCTGCACTTGCGCCGAAGCGCAGCGCAGGTGCAAGTGTCCAGCCCGCGCACATCGCGGAGGCGATCCAATGTCGGCCGAGACGGATGGAGTAGAACAGCCGAGCAGAGGATACTAAGGACTCAATCCGGAATTTGCCAGTAGACTCAAATGTCGGCCTCGTGCCATTCGATGGGCCAGAAATCATTGAGACTCGGATGCGCGTATTGGCGAATTCTGTGATAAAATAGCCCGAAGATAGGCCACATCATCGGGCCTCTCCAAAAACACAACAATGATTTCCCTCTGTTGTGCATAACTGAAGGGTCGATTGCTACTCACCAGGAGCATAAGCTCAAAGGAGGCGTTGGCTCATGGCAAACATCACTCCTGCCGAGATCCGCAAGTACCTTACAAAGACCTACAGTGACGAAGAGATCAGGGTTCTATGCTCCGACCATTTCCATGATGTCTATGATAACTTCACTGCAGGCACGACCAAAGGGCAGAAGATCCAGTCGCTCCTCGACTACTGCCAACGCCGCGAGCTAATCCCCAGCCTTCTCACTGTGCTGAAAGACGACCTGCCAAAGCAGTTTCAGAAGTATTTTGGACTGCTGGAGCCCGATCTGTCGCCGGAACCAACCGGCAAACCGGCTCCTCTCCCGCCTCCGCGGCCGCCGCGCTGGCTCATGCTCGCTGGGATTGCAGCTTTGCCCTTTGCGATCATTGCTGTTTTGATTCTGATGCGGAACCCATGTCTTGTCAGTCCCAGGAGGGTCTCCGACAAGGACGGCATGACACTGCTATGCGTGCCGCCAGGGGATTTCCTGATGGGCTCGGCGGACACGGATTCTGATGCCCAAGACGCGGAGAAGCCGCAGCGTCAGGTCAAGCTGGACACGTTCTGGATTGACCGCACCGAGGTGACGAACACCATGTATGCCGAGTGCGTCCGGCAGGGCGTTTGCGAGGCCCCAGGGCAGTCGCGCTCCGCCACTCGAGAGAACTACTATGGCGGTGTGCCTTATGGCAACTATCCTATCATCTATGTGCGGTGGGAAGATGCGCGAAAATACTGCGAGTGGGCCGGCCGGCGGCTGCCGACCGAGGCGGAATGGGAGAAGGCCGCGCGAGGCGTGGACGGCCAGATCTACCCGTGGGGCAATCAGGAGCCGGATGATCAACGCGCCAACTACAAAGGCGACGTAGGTGATACCACCGCTGTCGGCAGCTATTCGGCCGGCGCCAGCCCTTATGGTGCGCTAGACATGGCCGGCAACGTTTGGGAATGGACGGCGGACTGGTATGGCGAAACCTACTATCAGAATGCGCCAGCGAAGAACCCACGAGGGCCGAGCGTCGGGACCAATCGTGTGACGCGGGGCAGCTCGTATTATTGGGAGTACGGTCAGAAGGAGATCCGCGCGACATATCGCGGTAACTACGATCCCAACAATACGAATAACAATATTGGGTTCCGCTGCGCCCTTTCCCCATAATACAAAGGTGATCGTTGTGCTTTATAGTTCCGACTCATAGAGGGGCCATCATGCATCCCAGACGTCACGTCAATCTATTCCTGATCGCAGCCCTGATCAGCGCGCTGGCCTTGAGCGCAACACCGCCCAGGCCGGCCCACGCAGCGACGATCCTCCGCATCACCGAGACCGGTCTCACCAGCGGCACCTGCGGCGTTGATTGGACGACGGGCGCATGCAGCCTGCAAAATGCTCTCTCGCAAGCGGTGAGCGGTGATGAAATCTGGGTGGCGGCCGGGACGTACACGCCCAGTGCGTCCGGTGACCGCACGGCCACGTTCCAGCTCAAGACCGGCGTGGCGCTCTACGGCGGCTTCGCGGGGACCGAGGCGCTGCGCAGCGAGCGGGACTGGGCCGCCAATGTGACCACGTTGAGCGGCGACATCGGGACGCTGGGAGACGTCGTCGACAACAGCTACCACGTAGTGACCGGCAGCGGTGTGGATGCGGCCGCGGTGCTGGATGGCTTCACCATCACCGGCGGCAAAGCTAATGGGGGCTCCTCTGGTCAAAAAATAGGTGGTGGTCTGACCACCGACGGCGGCAGCCCGACGCTGACCAACGTCACCTTCAGCGCCAACTCGGCAACCAATGGTGGTGGCGGGATGTTCAACACCGAGGGCAGCCCGACGCTGACCAACGTCACCTTCAGCGGCAACTCGGCGACCAATGGTGGCGGGATCTACAACTCTAGCACCAGCAGTCCAACCCTGACCAACGTCATCTTCAGCGGCAACTCGGCGTCCTCCAACGGCGGTGGGATGTACATTCCGGCCCCCGGTAGCGCGACGCTGACGAACGTCATCTTCAGCGGCAACACGGCGACCAATGGTGGCGGGATCTACAACTCCGCCAGCTCGGTAATGCTGACGCACGTGACCCTCAGCGGCAACTCGGCGACCAATGGCGGCGGGATCTATAACGGCGGGTTCTACGGCAGTCCAACGCTGGCCAACAGCATTCTGTGGGGCAACACTGCCTCATCGGGTGCGCAAATCTATGAGAATAGCGGTTACTCGGTGTCTGCCACCTACAGCGATATCCAGGGCGGGTGGGGCGGTGCGGGCAACCTCGACGCCGATCCGCTGTTCGTGGATGCGGACGGCGCAGACAACGTCGCCGGCACGGCTGACGACAACCTGCGCCTGCACAGCGGCTCCCCGGCCGTCGACGCGGGCAGCAATGCGGCCGTGCCGGCGGGCGTGACCACTGACCTGGACGGCGCCCTACGTATCACAAACATCGTGGTGGACATGGGCGCGTATGAATATCATCCCTGGTATGTGAATGACGACGGCGCGGCAGGGAACGGCTGCATGTCGTGGAGCGATGCCTGTCCCGACCTGCAGACCGCCCTGGGCCGGGCCGCCGCCGGCGATGAGATCTGGGTGGCGGTCGGGACGTATACGCCCAGTGTGTCCGGCGACCGCACGGCCACATTCCAGCTCCAGAGCGGCGTGGCGGTCTACGGCGGCTTTGTCGGGACCGAGGCGCTGCGCAGCGAGCGGGACTGGGCCACGAATGTGACCGTCTTGAGCGGCGATATCGGCACCTTGGGCGTCGTCACCGACAATAGCTACCACGTGGTGACCGGTAGCGGCGCGGATGCGACGGTCATGCTGGATGGCTTCACCATCACGGGCGGCAATGCTGACGGGAGCGCGCCACACGACTCCGGCGGCGGAATGACCACCTCAGCAGGCAGCCCGACGCTGACCAATGTCGTCTTTCGCAATAACGCGGCAGTCTACGGTGGCGGGATGTATATCGACAGTGCCAGTAACCCGACGCTGACGAACGTGACCTTCAGCGGCAACTCGGCAGCCTCCCTTGGCGGCGGGATGTATACCTCAGACAGTAACCCGACGCTGACGAATGTGACCCTCAGCGGCAACTCGGCGACTTCCCACGGCGGCGGGATCTACAACAACTCCGGCAGTACGACGCTGGCCAACAGCATTCTGTGGGGTAACAGCGCGGGCGCGGGTGGCGCGCAGATCTATGAGGAAGGCGCTTCAACGGTGACTGCCGATTATAGCGATATCCAGGGCGGGTGGAACGGTACGGGCAACATTGACGCCGACCCACTGTTCGTGGATGCAGATGGTGCGGATGACGTCGCCGGCACGGCCGACGACAACCTACGCCTACGAGGGCGCTCGTCGGCCATTGACGCGGGCAACAACGCGGCCGTGCCGGCGGGCGTGACCACCGATCTGGACGGCGCCCCGCGTATCTCGAACGGTGTAGTGGACATGGGCGCCTATGAGTATCAGCCCTGGCTATGGTATGTGAATGATGACGGCGCGGCAGGGAACGGCTGTATGTCGTGGAGCGACGCCTGTCCCGATCTGCAGATCGCCCTGGGCCAGGCTGTCGCCGGCGATGAGATCTGGGTGGCGGCCGGAATGTATACGCCCAGTGTGTCCGGCGACCGCACGGCCACATTCCAGCTCCAGAGCGGTGTGGCGGTCTACGGCGGCTTTGCCGGGATTGAGACGCTGCGCAGCGAGCGGGATTGGGCCACGAATGTAACCGTCTTGAGCGGCGATATCGGAACTCCGAATGACGTCACCGACAACAGCTATCACGTGGTGACCGGCAGCGGCGCGGATGCGACGGCCATGCTGGATGGCTTCACCGTCACGGGCGGCAACGCTGACGGGAGCGCGCCCGACAACTCCGGCGGCGGGATGTACAATTCGGGCGGTAGTCCGACGCTGACCAACGTGAGCTTCAGCGGCAACTCGGCGACCTCCTTCGGCGGCGGGATGAACAACGACAGCGCCAGCAGCCCGATGCTGACTAACGTCATCTTCAGCGGCAACTCGGCAGATCAAGGCGGCGGGACCTTCAACGAGGCCGCCAGCAGTCCGACGCTGACCAACGTGACCTTCAGCGGCAACTCGGCGACCTCCTTCGGCGGCGGGATCTACAACAACGCCGGCAGCCTGACGCTTGCCAACAGCATTCTGTGGGGCAACACTGCCGGCTCGGGGGGGGCGCAGATCTATGACTTTGGCGCTTCACCGGTGACTGCTACATACAGCGATATCCAGGGGGGGTGGGGCGGCACGGGCAACCTCGACGCCGATCCGCTGTTCGTGGATGCGGACGGCGCGGATAACCTCGCCGGCACGGCCGATGACAACCTGCGCCTGCAACCCGGCTCGCCAGCCATCAACACCGGCAACAACGCGGCCGTGCCGGCGGGCGTGACCACTGACCTGGACGGCGCCCTACGCATCACAAACATCGTGGTGGACATGGGCGCGTATGAATATCATCCCTGGTATGTAAATGACGACGGTGCGGCAGGCAACGGCTGCATGTCGTGGAGTGATGCCTGCCCCGACCTGCAGACCGCCCTGGGCAGGGCCGTCGCCGGCGATGAGATCTGGGTGGCGGTCGGGACGTATGCGCCCAGTGCGTCCGGGGACCGTGCAGCCACCTTCCAGCTCAAGAGCGGTGTGGCGCTCTACGGCGGCTTCGCCGGGACCGAGGCGCTGCGCAGCGAACGGGACTGGGCCACGTATGTGACCGTTTTGAGCGGCGATATCGGCACCTTGGGCGTCGTCACCGACAACAGCTACCACGTGGTGACCGGTAGCGATGCGGACGCGACCGCCGTGCTGGATGGCTTCACCATCACGGGCGGCAACGCCGACGGGAGCGCGCCCGACAACTCCGGCGGCGGAATGTACACCTCAGGCGGCAGCCCGACATTGATCAACCTTACCGTCAGTGGCAACTCGGCGGAGCAGGGGGGTGGAATATACAACGATGGCAGCGGCAACCCAGCCCTCACGAACGTCGCCTTCAGCGGCAACTCGGCTGATGAAGGCGGCGGGGTGTGGAACTCAGATGGTAACCCAGCGCTGATCAACGTGACCCTCAGCGGCAACTCGGCGACCTATGGCGGCGGGATTTACAGCAGTTCCGGCAGCCCGGTGCTGGCTAACAGCATTCTGTGGGGCAACAGCGCCTCATCTGGCGCGCAAGTCTATGAGGAAGGTGCTTCCGCGGTGACTGCCACTTACAGCGACATCCAGGGTGGGTGGAGCGGTGCGGGCAACCTGGACGCCGACCCGCTGTTCGTGGATGCGGACGGCGCCGATGACATCTCCGGCACGACCGATGACAACCTGCGCCTGCAACCCGGCTCGCCGGCCGTTGACGCGGGCAGCAATGCGGCCGTGCCAGCGGGCGTGACCACCGACCTGAACGGCGCCCCTCGCATCTCGAACGGTGTAGTGGACATGGGCGCCCATGAGCATCATCACTGGTATGTGAATGACGACGGCGCGGCAGGTAACGGCTGCTTTTCCTGGAGTGATGCCTGCCCCGACCTGCGGACCGCTTTGAGCCGTGCCGGCGACAGCGACGAGATCTGGGTGGCGGCCGGGACTTATACGCCCAGTGCGTCCGGTGACCGTGCAGCCACGTTCCAGCTCAAGAGCGGCGTAGCGCTCTATGGTGGCTTCGCGGGGACCGAGATGCTGCGCAGCCAGCGAGACTGGGTCACCAATGTGACCATCTTGAGCGGCGATATTGGAACCTCGGGTAATGTCGCCGATAACAGCTATCACGTGGCGACCGGCAGCGGCGCAGATGCGTCCGCAGTGCTGGATGGCTTCACCATCATCGGTGGCAACGCCAACGGGAGCGCTCCCCACAACTCTGGCGGCGGGATGTGCAACGCAGCCGGCAACCCAACGGTAACGAACGTGACCTTCAGTGGCAACGCGGCGCAATATGGCGGTGGGATGAACGCCCAAGACAACAGTAGTCCCAGTCTGACGAACGTTATCTTCAGCGACAACTCGGCGGACTTTGGCGGCGGGATTTATAATGACTCCAGCAGCCCGACGCTGATCGACACCACCTTCAGCAACAACGACGCTAGCCTAGGCGGCGGCATCTACGACAACTCCAGCAGCCCAACGCTAACCAACGTGACTCTCACTGGCAACTACGCTGCCGTAGGCGGCGGGATGTTGAACTATGGCTCCAGCCCGACGCTAATGCAGGTGACCTTCAGCGGTAACGCGGCAAACCAAAGCGGCGGCGGGATGCGGAACGAAGCCAATAGCAACCCGACACTTACGAACGTCACCTTCCGCGGCAACATGGTACAATTCGGTGACGGCGGCGGAATGGCGAACTATAGCTCTAGCCCGACGCTGACAAACGTCACCTTCAGCGGCAACTTTACGATGTGGTGGGGAAACGGCGGCGGGATCTACAATAACTCCAGTAATCCGACGCTGACTAACGTCACCTTCAGCGGTAACAATGGCGAAGACAACGGCGGCGGGATGGCGAACTATAGCTCCAGCCCGACACTCGCGAACGTCACCTTCAGTGGCAACTTGGCGGGTCAAAATGGCGGCGCGATATACAACAGCACCAGCACTCCGACGCTCGCCAACGGTATTCTGTGGGGCAACACCGCGTACTCCAGTGGCGCTCAGATCTATAACGTCTCCTCGGCGCCGTCCATCGCCTACAGCGACATCCAGGATGCCTTCGATGCGTCAAACGTCTGGGACGCCAACCTGGGGACAGATGGCGGCGGCAACCGGGACGCCGATCCGCTGTTCGTGGACAACCTACGCCTGGCTACAAGCTCACCAGCCATTGACATGGGAAACAACGATCGCTTGCCGGCCGACACGGCCGACCTCGATGGGGACGGCGACACGACGGAACCGGTCCCCTTCGACCTGGATGGTAACCTACGCATCGTCAATGACACGGTCGACATGGGTGCCTATGAGTACCAGATTCCTCCGCCTGCCCCGGTCGTTATCGCGTCGCGCAGCGGTAACAACGTCCTCCTGACCCTCGCATACGTCAGCGCCGACATCAGCTATCAGGTCTGGCGCTCGTCGAGTCCCTATTTCGCTCCGGTGGATGAGGGAACAGACCTCGGCGATATCTGCACGAACAATGGCATCACCGTCACCTGCACGCACGAGAACGCTGTCGGCGATCCGAGCGTCAATTCCTTCTATGTGGTGCGCGCGTCCTACGCAAACGGCGCATACGCGGATTCCAATCGCACCGGGGTTTTCGGCTTCGCGTTGGCACCGGGTGACTAGCCAGGATGTGAGGTGGGACTACTCGTCACCATGCCAGGAGCGGGTGATAGTAAACGGGTAACTGGGCCAATTGTGTAGGCATCTACGGTCAGGAGCATGTAAAGCGTGCGCTGGAAGTCGCGGCTGCCGGCGGCCACAACGTCCTGATGTCCGGCCCGCCCGGCTCCGGCAAGACGCTGCTGGCGCGCTCCATGCCCTCGATCCTGCCGCGCATGACCCCGTCCGAGGCGCTGGACGTGACCCGCATCTACTCGGTCGCCGGCATGCTGCCCAGCGACGTGCCGCTGATCCGCCACCGGCCCTTCCGCGCGCCGCACCACACCATCTCGAACGCGGGCCTCGTTGGCGGCGGGCAGTGGCCGCGGCCGGGCGAAATCAGTCTGGCGCACCGCGGCGTCCTCTTCCTGGACGAGATGCCGGAGTTCGGCCAGCACGGGCTGGAGGTGCTGCGGCAGCCGCTGGAGGACAAGGTCGTCACCATCAGCCGCGCGCAGGGCAGTTTAACCTTCCCGGCCAATTTCATGCTCTTGGGCGCCCAAAATCCGTGTCCGTGTGGCTACTATGGGGATCCCGAGCACAACTGCACGTGCAGCCCGATGCTCATCAGTCGCTACCAGAAGCGGCTGTCCGGCCCGCTGCTGGACCGCATCGACATCCACGTCGAAGTCCCACGCGTCCCGTTCCAGAAGCTCTCGGACGAGCGCCGCGGGGAGCCCTCGGCCGCGATCCGCGCGCGTGTCGAGGCGGCGCGGGCGCGGCAATCGGCGCGGTTTGCCAACGCGAAGGACGGCCAGGGCGCGGGCCTGACCACGAACGCGGACATGGGTCCCACCCAGGTGCGCGACTACTGCCCGGTCGACGAGACCGGCCGGCAGCTCCTCGGCGCGGCCATGCGGCAGATGAATCTGAGCGCGCGGGCGTATCACCGTGTGCTGAAGCTGGCGCGCACGATCGCGGATCTCGCGGGGAGCGAGCGCATCCAGCCGGCGCACATTGCCGAGGCGATTCAGTACCGGCCGCGACGGATGGAGTAGGACGGTTGGCAGAATCTGCATAGATGATTCTGTCTTGCCAAATGCGCCAGCTTGGTTATAATGTGTGCATAGTGTCCGTATTTCTGAGACATTCTACACATAGGCATCCATATGAACCCGACTAACCACCTTGCCAAGCTCTACGACATTGCCGAAGGGCAGGCCGGCTACTTCACGACCGCGCAGGCCGTCGCCGCCGGCGTGGACCGCCGGCGCCTGGCATACTTTGCGGGCGCGGGTCGCCTGCAGCGCATCCGCCACGGCGTGTACCGGCTGGCGCAGTTTCCGCACTCGCGCCATGAGGACCTGGTGATCGCCTGGCTGGCTATCGGCCCCGACTCCGTGATCTCCCATGAGAGCGCGCTACTGCTCTACGATCTCTCGGACGTGCTACCGGAGATGATTCACGTCACTGTGCCGCCCACCACTTCGCGTCGACATCCGGGCCTGCGCCTGCACACCAACCAATTCGGTCCAGCGGATGTCACCCAGCACGAAGGACTGCCGGTGACCACTGTGCCGCGCACCATCGCCGATGTTGCGTTGGGAGGGCTTTCCGACGAGTTCGTGATGCAGGCGGCGCGTGAGGCGGTGCGCGCCGGTCTTGCCTCGCCCGACCAACTCCTGGCGGAGGCCGCCCGACGGAGCGCGCGCCTGGTGCAGGTGCTGCGCCGTGCGCTGGCCGAGGTAAGCCAGCCATGAACTACCAGACCGGCCAAGCCTTCCGCCGGGCGCTCGAAGCACGCCTCCTCAACCAAAGCATCCAGGGGGCGGTGTCATTGGTACGGCTGCGCAAGCTGGTCGCCTTCGATCGTTTCCTGGCCCGTCTGCTGGCAGTGCGGCCAGACGGCTGGATGCTAAAAGGCGGCCTGGCTCTGCAACTACGCCTGGGCCAGCGCGCTCGCACGACCAAAGACATCGATGTGCTGCTGCGCCTGCCCCGCCCGGAGATCGGTCCTACCTTGACGCGCGCCGGGGAGCTGAACCTGGACGATTGGTTCAGCTTCACCGTGCAGGGGGACCCCGCACAACTACCCGGACCGGCCGACGGCGGCTGGCGCTTCTTCGTCACGGCCCGAGTGGCCAGCCGGACCTTCGAGACCTTTCACGTGGACATCGGCGTGGGCGATCCGGTTTTGGAGCCGGCCGAGGCGCTTACCATGCCGCCGCTGCTGGCCTTCGCCGGCATCCCGCCGCTGACGTTGCCGTGCTACCCGCTCAGTCAGCACCTGGCTGAAAAAGTGCACGCCTACGTCAAGCCGCGCGCCAGCGGCGAAAGCACGCGCGTCAAAGATTTGGTGGATATCTTGTTGGTCGCCGCCTACAGCCCGGTGGCCGCACCGGCGTTACGCGCCGCCATTCAGGCGACCTTCACTGCCCAAGGATCGGGCGCGCCGCCCACCAGCTTGCCTGCACCGCCGGCAGCCTGGACCCCAAAATACCGCAAGCTGGCCCAAGAGAGCGGGCTGGTGGCTGTCACCCTCCTCCAGGCTCTGGCGCAGGCCCAAGCATTCCTGGATCCCGTCCTGAGCGGTCAAACCCACGGCACTTGGGCGCCTGAAAGACAGGTCTGGTCGTAACCACTTTCTCGATAGTGGCGCGGCTTTCCGCTTTCGATACCACGAACGCGGACATGGGCCCGACCCAGGTGCGTGACCACTGCGCTGTGGACGAGACCGGCCGCCAGCTCCTCGGCGCGGCCATGCAGCGGCTGCGGCCGGGAGATGAACCTGAGCGCGCGGGCGTATCACCGGGTGCTGAAGCTGGCGCGGACGATCGCGGACCTGGCGGGGTCAGAGCGCATCCAGCCCGCGCATATCGCGGCTTCAGTACCGGCCGCGACGGATGGAGTAAAATCGCACGCTATGCTTGCCCCTGGATGTAGGGGAACTTCGGATGTCGATGTCTTGCTGACCTACCGGCACGCCATCAATCAGATGTGGCCTCAGTCCGAGGTGATGCGCAGGGCAAAGGCGTGCTTACAGGGCGGGTGGTCCGGCAGGGTGACGACCAGCCCCTCCGGGTCTTGACGCCACGCCAGCGCGGCCTCGCGGCCGAGCAGATCGACGCGGCCAGCCCTGCCCTCCCAGGCCCCGGTGCCCAACGAGCGTATCGTCACCTGGTCGCCCGGCCATGCCAAGACGATGGCGTAGAGTGTGTCCCCGCGCGTTGTGAAACGGATGTCCTGACCCGTGTAGGCCGGCCGTTTCGTCTCAGTGAACGCGCCGTCAATGGCCTGGGTCGGGCCCTCGCCGTGGATGCGCCACGGCCGCGTGCCGTAGATGGCCTCGCCGTTAATCTCCAGCCAGTCGCCGATTTCCGTAAGGATCTCGACTTCGGCCTCTGGGATGGTGCCATCGGGCCGCGGGCCGACGTTAAGCAGCAGCGTGCCATTCTTGCTCACGATGTCGATCAGGATGCTCACGATCTGCTCCGCGGTCTTGTACTGCTGGTCGTGCACGTAGCCCCATGAGTTGTTCGAGATCGAAGTGCAAGTCTGCCAGAATTGGGGCCGGATGCCGGCCGGCTGGCCGCGCTCGACGTCGAGGACCGCCGTGCCCTCCGGGAAGGCATCTTCCTTGTAGTTGATCGCTACGTCCCGTCCCCAGCTCGCGCCCCGATTGTAGTAGTAGGCCGCAAACCGCTGCAGCGACGACTCGAACGCGGGGTGTATGATCCACCAGTCGAAATAGACGAGTTGCGGGCGGTAGCGGTCGACCAGCTCGCATGTGCGCGCCATCCAGTCATCCAGGTACGCCTGATCCGGGAAAGGTTCAGCATTCTTGCGGCCCAACTCTCCTCCGGTCAGCGGCACGGCCGGGCCGTAGAAGTCGGCATACGCCGGATCTTGCACATCCGAGTCGAACTCGCGGCCGCCGTGCATGTAGAACCAGTGCTCCGCCCGGTGGCTCGAGAGCCCGAAGGCCAGGCCCTGATCGCGCACCGCATGGGCCAGCTCGCCGATCACATCGCGGCATGGGCCCATGCGCGCGGCTGTCCAGCGCGAGAAGGAGCAGTCGTACATGGCGAAGCCATCATGGTGCTCGGCCACGGGCACAACATATTTGGCCCCGGCGCGTTTGA
Source organism: uncultured Anaerolineales bacterium (assembly GCA_964513075.1). GTDB lineage: Bacteria > Chloroflexota > Anaerolineae > CG2-30-64-16 > CG2-30-64-16 > DAOUBP01. Next base: position 26,901 of record CAZELR010000036.1, on the reverse strand, counting down.
ACAGGCTGGCCCAGGCCGCGGGGTCAAACCTTTCGCCGCGGAAGGAGGGAATGAAGTCCTTGTAACCGAACTGGGACTGCGGGCCATACGTCGCCACGTGATGGTCGAACTCGGGCTGACCTTGCACGTACATGTTGCGCGCGTACCACTCGTTGCCGAAGGCCGGCACCGAGTAGATCCCCCAGTGAACGAAGATGCCGAGCTTGGCATCCTGATACCAGGCTGGAACGGCGAAGTTTCGCAACGATTCCCAGGAAGGAGAGAAGGGTCCGGAAGCCAGGACGCCAGCGATATCCATGATCTGTGCTCCTCGCGTGCAAAAAGGTAATGAAGATTCGATGCGCGCTGACCGGTGCTGCCGCGCACCCGCAGCCCTGCGGCGAGAAAGACATGTTGCACCGCATGCATGCGGCGCTCGGGTCGCTCTCCGGCGTTGCTTTGCCCTCCGCACAGGCGGTGTTAGCTTACCACAATGGCACAGGTTTTGCCAGCGCATCCAGCCCGCGCAGATCGCTCGATCCGCAGATCGCTCGATCCAGTATCGGCCGCGGCGGATGGAGTGAGGTGTGGTATAATGTGTGTGTCTGGAGGATAACTCGCTCTTCATCGGCGAAGACAGACGGGACGAAGTCACAATGACTGCATTATTTTCCGATACAGGGCCGGAAGCAGAACGGGTTCTCATCAATCTGTTGCGGGGCGCGTCCGTTACCCGCAAGCTGGAAATGTTGGGGCAGATGAACGCGGCTGCCCGCCAGTTGGCGCTGCAGGGGTTGCGAGCGCGCCATCCTGGGGCGACCGACGCGCAGTTACAGCGCTACCTGGCAGACCTCTTGCTTGGACCGGAACTGGCAGCATTGGCTTACGGTCCGCTCCCTTCGGAGGTGCCCGATGCTGCCTGAGCCAATTGCCGTGACCTTACAGGTGATTGATGCCTTGGAGCAGGTAGGCGCGACCTACGTCATAGGCGGATCGCTGGCCAGCACGGTCCATGGCGTCGTGCGCACCACGTTGGACACCGATATCGTCGCTGACCTCAGCCTGCGGCAGGCGCAGCCATTTGCCGATCTTCTGGCAGACGTGTTCTACCTCGATCTTGACACCATCCGTCATGCGATCCAGCAACGCAGCAGCTTCAACCTGATCCACCTGGCCACCATGTTTAAGGTTGACATTTTTGTTTCGAAGGGTAGGCCCTTTGACCGGCAGCAGTTGGACCGGCGCCAGTCGTGGATCGCAGACCCAGATTCGGGCCGCACGATCTACGTGACTACCCCGGAAGACACCATTTTGACCAAGCTGGCGTGGTATCGCCTGGGAGGCGAGGTATCTGACCGGCAGTGGCGCGACATCCTGGGGGTGCTGGCCGTGCAGGAAGGCCGGTTGGACCTTGCCTATATGCGCCAGTGGGCTGCGAGTCTCGATGTTAGTGATCTCCTCGAGCGAGTGTTGAGTGAGTCAATCAAGGGAGACCCAGTCACAGCGATGCAGCAGACCATCGCAGCCATCGACGGTCTGATCGATGCTGACACAACGTCCTGATGTCCGGCCCGCCCGGCTCCGGCAAGACGCTGCTGGCGCGCTCCATGCCCTCGATCCTGCCGCGCATGACCCCGTCCGAGGCGCTGGACGTGACCCGCATCTACTCGGTCGCGGGCATGCTGCCGAGCGACGTGCCGCTGATCCGCCACCGGCCGTTCCGCGCGCCGCACCATCTCGAACGCGGGGCTGGTGGACGGCGGTCAGTGGCCGCGGCCGGGCGAGATCAGTGGCTGAGCTGCGGCTCAGCTGAGCGCACCGCGGGGTGCTGTTCCAGGCTGAACCGCAGTTCAGCCGACGAGATGCCGGAGTTCGGCCCAATCTACCAACCTAAAACCGTTCCTTGAGAGGTCTGCTCTGGTTGACCGCGCAGGGGTTCGATGCTATCCTGTCGGTATGCACGCGCACACCCATCCACAATCGCACGCAAGATGGACGATCGGCCTGCTGACGCATGGCGCAGGAGATCCCAATAGCCAGGCCGTCTGGGATGGCGTGCAGGGCGCAGCTCGCGAACATGACGCAAATGTGGTCTGCTTTCCCGGGAAAACGCTCTGTTCGCCCCACGGCTTCGAAGCCCAATCCAACGTCATCTACGATCTGGTCGGCCCTGAGAACGTCGATGGCCTGGTCATCTGGTCGGGCGCCCTCTGCCACCGGGTAGATCTGCCGGTGATCACCGATTTCTGCCGGCGCTACTTGCCGCTGCCAATCGTGACTATCGGGCACCCGCTGGTAGAAGGCATACCGGGCGTGGTCCTGGACAACACCCAGGGCATGCACGATGTCATCACGCATCTGGTCGAGTTCCATAACCTCACACGCATCGCGTTTATCCGTGGCCCCCAGCCGCAGCCGGAAGCCGAGCAGCGCTATCAGGCCTACCTGGATGTGCTGGTCGAGCATGGCATCCCCTTCGATCCCGCGCTGGTCGTTCAAGGTAATTTCAAAGAAAATGGCGGGACGGCGGCGATCCAGGTGCTGCTGGACGAACGGCAAGCCCAGTTCGATGCCCTCGTGGCAGCCAGCGATAACATGGCGATCGGGGCCATGCGGGCGCTTCAGCGGCGGGGGGTGCGCATCCCCGGCGACGTCGCGGTAGCGGGCCTCAATGATGAGGTCCAGGGCAGGTTTATCACGCCGCCGCTGACGACCGCGCCGTTCCGCAGTTACGAGATGGCACACCGGGCCGCGGAGATGCTGTTGGCGCGGCTGGATGGGCAACCGATACCCGAGCATGTCTCGCTGGCAACCCGGCTCCTGGTGCGTCAGTCGTGCGGTTGCCCGGATCCGCTGGTAAGCGAGGCAGCCGAGACCTCGGCGCACACGCACGATCGGGCGCTGGCGACAGCCCTCCAAGTGCGGCAGCCCGCGATCCTGGCCCGCATGGCTGAGTGTTGGGAACTGCTTCTGGAGAGCGCCCCGATCACCCAGTTGGAGAAAATGCTGGCGGCGTTCGCCGAAGAAATGGCAGGCCCGGCCCCTGGGGTCTTCCTGGCCTCGCTGGCTGAGGTGTTGCAGGAGACGCTGGATACGGGCGGCAGTATCTCGCGCTGGCACAGCGCCCTCTCGGCGCTGCGGCGTGAGTCGCTGCCCTATCTGCGCGACCGGTCGGCTTGGCTGCGCGCAGAGAGCCTGTGGGAACAGGCGCGCGTCATGATCGGTGAGACCGGGCAGCGGGCCCAGGCCTACCAGGCCCTCCAAGCCCAGGAAGAAACCCGTATCCTGGCCGGCATCGCGCAGGCGTTGGGGAACGCGGTGAGCTTGCAGGATCTGGAAGGGGCCATCCTCCAGGCGCTCCCCACACTTGGCATCCGCCGGGCCTATCTCTCGCTCTATGAGGACCCGTCGGCTGTGGCTGAGACCGCCCGCCTGGTGCTCGGCTGCGATGAGCGTGGCCCGTTAGCCCTGGAGGCAGGGGGGCGCGCATTCCCAGCGCGTCAGTTGGCTCCCGTGGGCCTGCCGGCCGATCGACGCTGCGACCTGATCGTGGAACCACTCTTTTATCGCAACGATCAGCTCGGCTTCGTGGTCTTCGAGGCGGATCCCTACGTGGAGGAGGAGTACGAGATTCTTCGTGAGGAAATTGCGGGCGCTCTCAAACGCGCCGACCTGTACCGGCAGGCCGAGCAGGCGCGTCGGGTCGCTGAGGAGGGCCGGCGTCTGGCAGAGGAAGCCAATCTGCTCAAGAGCCGGTTCCTTTCCACCGTTAGCCATGAGCTGCGCACACCCTTGAGCCTTATCGTGGGGACCATCGAGATGCTGTTGCGTGAGCGGTCCGACCGCCAGGCCCCCCTGCCGGGCCCCTATCAACGCGATCTGCAAAGCATCCGCACCAGCGCCCAACACTTGGCGCACCTCATCAGCGATGTGCTTGATCTGGCAAGCAGCCAGGCCGGCGAACTCCGTCTGGTGAGCGAGCCGCTGCGCCTGGGCGAAGTATTGGCTCCGGTTGCCATGCTCGGCGAAACGATGGCGCGGGAAAAGGGTCTCTCCTGGGAGAGCGCTCTCCCGGCCGACTTGCCGATGGTGTGGGGCGATCGGACGCGTCTTCAGCAGGTGGTCCTCAACCTGGTCAGCAATGCCGTGAAATTTACCGAGCAAGGATACATCCGCCTGTGGGTTGAGGTGGGCAAGCGCCAAGTCGTCATCGCGGTCACCGACAGCGGCATGGGCGTCCCGTCGGCCGAGCAGGAGTTCATTTTCGACGAGTTCCGCCAATCGGAGCGTGCCGCTCGGCGCGGCTACGGAGGCATAGGCCTCGGCCTGGCCATCAGCCGGCGCCTGGTGGAGTTGCATGGCGGCTCCATCGGCGTCCTCTCCACCGGCGCTGATGAAGCCGGCTCGACCTTCTACTTCACACTCCCTGCCCTGCCGGCCGACATCAGCACGGTATCTGGAGGCGAGGATCGGACAGGCACGGTTCTTGTGTTGACCGAACACGCCGGCGCCGGCGGGTGGCTGGCAAACCAACTGACCGCCCGCGGCTTCACGGTTGACACCGTGGCTCTGGAAGCGCATCCCAATTGGCTCGGCCCGATCATCGCCGCGCCGCCCGGCGCGGTTGTGCTCGACTTCGAGCCGGCCGCCGAACGCGGTTGGGAGTTGATGCAGCTCCTGCGCCGCAACCCGGCCACGCAAGATGTCCCGGTCATCTTCTGTGTCTACGCGGAGGGTGAGGACCAGGGCTTTGCACTGGAGCTTGACTTTGTGACTAAGCCGGTGGCGGCGCAGGAGTTGGCGCACGCCTTGTTTCGTCAGGGTCTCGATGCCAGCCGGTGTAACGGCAATCACACCATCCTCGTTGTGGACGATGAGCCTGAAATTCTGGCGTTACACGCCCGGTTGCTCGAGGAATTGGCCCCCAAATGCCGCATCCTCAAGGCGCACGATGGCGGTGAGGCGCTGAAGCTGATGGAAGAGCGACGACCCGACCTGGTGTTGCTCGATCTGAAGATGCCGGTGCTCGATGGGTTCGACGTGCTGAAGGCGATGCGCGAGCGTGCGCAGACGCGCGACGTGCCGGTGATCGTGCTGACGGCCCAGATTTTGACGAGCCAGGATATGGCGCGGCTGCAGGAGGGGGTCGCCGCGGTACTGAGCAAGGGTCTCTTCACCGGCGTCGAAGTGCTGGCCCAGGTGACGAACGCGCTCAACCGCAGCAAACGGCCGGGCAGCGAAGCGCAGCGGATTGTCCGGCAAGCCATGGCCTACATCCACGAGCACTACGCCGAACCGTTCTCGCGCGAGGAGCTGGCCGCGGCCGTCGGACTGAGCGACCGTTACCTGACCCGCTGCTTCCATGAGGAAACCGGCATCACTCCCGTCGCTTACCTTAACCGCACCCGCGTCCAACAGGCGCGCGCGCTTCTTGAACGTGGTGAAATGAGCGTCACTGCGGTCGCGCTCGTCACCGGCTTTTCGGATCCCAGCTACTTCGCGCGCGTCTTTCGTGCTGAAGTCGGCGTGACCCCGCGCGCCTACCAACGCGGGGAGCGGGCCGCCGCGACTCCGCCGCCGCTCCACAACAAGGTCGCTTAGCCACGCGGCGTCGCGTTCCTTCCATTTTTCCGCGTTTACCTTCCATTTTTCCGAGACACTGCGGCACATCTGCGGTTTAATGCACCCAGTGCGTAAGTTTGTCGCCAGGTTGCGCGCGATTGCCCCAGAAGTGCACCTCGGACGAAAACGATGGATCGAACCTGCTTGATCGCCGAAGCTGATCCGTTTATCGCCAACCTGCTCCTCAGGTTCGCCGAGGAAAGCGGCCTGCACACCGCGCGGGCCAGAACCGGCCAGGAACTTCTGACACTTATGCAGCAACTTCATCCGGATATCCTGATCGTGGAGCCGGAACTGCCGGGTGAGTGTCGCGGCTTTGAAGCCGTACAGGCGTTGCGGTCCAGTGGGGCAATGAGCTCCGTGGTGGTGATCAGTTGCTCCTGGCTGGAGAAAACCGAGGCCTGCAAGCTGATCGGTGATGTGGGCTGGCACCTCCAGAAGCCAGACCTGTACTACGGCGACTTCGTCAAGGCCCTGGAAGCAGCAGGAAAAGGAGGGAGCAACACCAGCAAGTGAGACGACTTTACTCGCGGCCAAGGTTCTACCTGTTTCCATCTTTTCACACCATTCACACCAGAGGAGAGAGTCTATGAAACGCCACCTGTACCTTTCGATGACCATCTTGTTGCTGGCAGCCGTTGTGCTCGGCGCTTGCACCGCGGCCCCGGCCGCGCCCGCGGCGCCAGCCCCGGCCGCGCCCGCGGCGCCAGCCGCGAAGCCGCTCTTTGTTGCGATCAACAAGAGTGCGGATCAGCAGTACTTCATCGACCTGCAGAACAGCTTTGTTGCAGCGGCAGAGAAGCTGGGAGCGACCGCCAAGAAGTTTGATGCCAAGCTGGACCCGAACCTGGGGGTCAGCCTGGTGAACGATGCGATCTCGGCCGGCGCCAAGGGCATCGCCATCACGGTGCCGGATCAGACCATCGGGCCGGCCATTGCCAAGGCGGCGAAGGACGCCGGCGTCGTGCTCATCGCCACCGATGACAACATCAAGGACGAGGCCGGCAACCCCGTGCCCTTCGTGGGCTTCGACGGCAAGGACATGGGCAAGAAGGTCGGCGAGGCGGCGGCGAAGCTGCTGACCGACAGCGGCTGGCTGAAGGACTCGGCCAAGAAGGTCGGCGTGCTGTCGGTGGAAGTCCAGACCCTCTCGGTCTGCAACGACCGGACCGACAACGAGAAGGCAGCGATCCTCGCTGCGGGCGTGCCGGCGGGCCAGGTCTTCCCGGTGCCGTACACGGGGGAGGCGTTGTCCTCGCAGGATGCGGCGGGTCCGATCATCACCGCTCACCCGGACATCACGAACTGGATCGTCTTCGCCTGCAACGACGAGGGCGTCCTGGGGACGTTGAATGCGCTGGCGACCGCAGGTGCGAAGACCGACGACATCATCGCGGTGGGCCTGGGCGCGTATGAGGCGTGCAAGCCGTGGGCCGCCGGCCAGCCGTCCGGCTTCAAGGCGGGCCTGTTCATCTCGGGCCTGGACGTCGGCAACACCGCGGCGACCGTGCTCTACGATGCGGTGGTCAACGGCAAGACGCCGCCGGCCATGTCGTACGCTCCCACGTCCATCGTGGATGCGACCAACTACAAGACCGTGATGGACCCGATCTCCCTGGCGAACTGCTCGGCGGGGGCCGCGGCCGCGGCGCCGGCCGAGAAGCCGCTGTTCGTTGCGATCAACAAGAGTGCGGATCAGCAGTACTTCATCGACCTGCAGAACAGCTTTGTTGCAGCGGCAGAGAAGCTGGGAGCGACCGCCAAGAAGTTTGATGCCAAGCTGGACCCGAACCTGGGGGTCAGCCTGGTGAACGATGCGATCTCGGCCGGCGCCAAGGGCATCGCCATCACGGTGCCGGATCAGACCATCGGGCCGGCCATTGCCAAGGCGGCGAAGGACGCCGGCGTCGTGCTCATCGCCACCGATGACAACATCAAGGACGAGGCCGGCAACCCCGTGCCCTTCGTGGGCTTCGACGGCAAGGACATGGGCAAGAAGGTCGGCGAGGCGGCGGCGAAGCTGCTGACCGACAGCGGCTGGCTGAAGGACTCGGCCAAGAAGGTCGGCGTGCTGTCGGTGGAAGTCCAGACCCTCTCGGTCTGCAACGACCGGACCGACAACGAGAAGGCAGCGATCCTCGCTGCGGGCGTGCCGGCGGGCCAGGTCTTCCCGGTGCCGTACACGGGGGAGGCGTTGTCCTCGCAGGATGCGGCGGGTCCGATCATCACCGCTCACCCGGACATCACGAACTGGATCGTCTTCGCCTGCAACGACGAGGGCGTCCTGGGGACGTTGAATGCGCTGGCGACCGCAGGTGCGAAGACCGACGACATCATCGCGGTGGGCCTGGGCGCGTATGAGGCGTGCAAGCCGTGGGCCGCCGGCCAGCCGTCCGGCTTCAAGGCGGGCCTGTTCATCTCGGGCCTGGACGTCGGCAACACCGCGGCGACCGTGCTCTACGATGCGGTGGTCAACGGCAAGGCGCCAGCGGCCATGTCGTACGCACCCACGTCCATCGTGGATGCGGCCAACTACAAGACCGTGATGGACCCGATCTCCCTGGCGAACTGCTCTAAGTAAGCTCCGGGTACGGGGGTGTGGGCCGACCGGCTTGCACCCCCGTACGACCGCCCGTGGCCCGCGCCACGAGGGAGAGTGCATGACTATGACCACGACTATACCCGCTGCTGCGCCCGCCGAGGCCGCGGCGAGCCTTCCCGAACTGCGCGGAACGCTAAAGATTCGCAACGTCAGCAAGGCTTTCCCTAACGTCCAGGCCCTCGCCGACATTTCGCTCGACATCCGGCCGGGCGAGATCCTCGCCTTTATCGGGGAGAACGGCGCCGGGAAGTCAACGCTCCTCAAGATCATCAACGGCGACTACCAGCCGGACACCGGGACACTTTCGATCGACGAGCAGCAGCTCTCGTTCTCGAGCCCGCGTGATGCACATGGGGCCGGCATCCGCGTCATTTACCAGGAGCCTGAGATCATCCCGGGAGTGGATGTCGCGGAGAACATCTGGGTTGGCGAGCTGCCGAAGCGGATGTTCCTGTTCTCTCGCCTGCGGCTCACCGAGCAGGTTCGGCGCAGCCTGGCGGAGTACGGGTTCGAGAACGCTTTGCCGATGCACTTACTGGGCGACCAGCTCTCATCCGCTCAACGCCAGCTCGTAGAGATCATGCGGGCGCTGAAATCGGGGGTCCAGGTTCTTGCGCTTGACGAGCCGACCTCATCGCTCACGGATGAGGAGGTTGATCGGCTCTTCACACTCGTCCGCCGTCTGCGCGATGAAGGCGTGGCGATCATCTACGTGTCGCATCGCATCAAGGAGATCCTGCGGTTGTGTGATCGCGTCGCGATCCTGCGCGATGGAAGCCTCGTTGCCGTCAAGCAGGCCTCCGAGGTGACTGAGGCTGAGATCGTACGCCTCATGGTGGGCCGAGACCTTTCAGAAGTCTTCCAACGGCGACCGGCGGGCACTGACCGTGAGATGCTGCGGGTCACCGACCTGCACAGCAACTGGCACCGCGGTGTCAGCATGCACATCAACGCGGGCGAGGTCGTCGGGTTCGCCGGCCTCGTTGGCGCGGGACGGACTGAACTGGCAAAGGTCATCTTCGGTGAGCTGCCTAAGATCAGCGGGCAAGTCCTGGTGGATGGTCAGGAGGTGAACATCCACCGCCCGGACGAAGCGATTGCGAAGGGGATCGGTTTCGCGCCCGAAGATCGCAAGCGCGAGGGGCTTGTGCCCGTGCGTAGCGTCCTCGAGAACGCATCGATGGCGATCCTGCGGCGTCTCAGCCGCTTCCACTTTGTGCGCCGTGGGCTGGAGCGATCCGTCGTGGCCGGGTTCATCGAGAAGCTTCAGGTACGAACGCCTTCGCTTGAACAGGAGGTCGGCAAGCTCTCCGGCGGCAATCAGCAGAAGGTTGTCCTGGCGCGCTGGCTGGCGGCCAAGCCGAAGGTCCTGATCCTCGATGAGCCGACGCGCGGCATCGACGTCGGCGCGAAGGCAGAAATCTACCACTTCATCGACGATCTTGCCAATCAAGGATTGGGAATCATGTTTATTAGCTCCGAACTGCCGGAGATCCTCAGGCTTTCGGATCGCATCTACGTCATGCAGAACGGCCGGATTACCGGAGAACTCGCCGGCGCCAGCGCGACCGAGGAGGCAGTCCTCGGCCTGGCGATGGCCGATCAACTATCCGCGCTCCCGGCCGGAGCCGCGACACTCAATCGGGAGGGCAGCACCCTATGAGCGACAACGTGACAATCAACAAAGCAAAGTCTCCGGTGAAGCGTGATGGCGCGCTTCGCCGGTTAATCGGTTTTATCGGCGCCGACAACCTCTCGCTCATGTTTGCGCTCGTCGTCCTCGTCCTGCTCGTCACGGTCGTGAGCGGCTGGTTCGGGCTCAGCGGCGGAAACAGGTTCTTCTCCTGGCAGAACCTTTGGAACAGTCTGGCCCAGGCGATCGTGATCGTCGGGCTGCTCGCGGTCGGTGAGACGGTGGTGATCATCGCCGGCGCCCTGGACATCTCCGTCGGTTCCATCGCATCGGTCGGCTCCGTAGTGGCCGCGTCTGTCTTGGTCGGCGTGGGAGTCGGCACAAGGCTCGGCTCCGTGCTGGCAGGTAGTGTGTTCTTTGCGGTCGCGGCAGGAATCATCGCCGGCGCGCTCTGCGGCCTGATCAATGGTCTGATCGTCACCCAGCTTCGGGTGAACCCGACCATTGCGACCCTCGGCACGCTGGCTGCGTTTGCGGGCTTCGCCTTCCTGCTGGCGCCGGAAGGCAAGCCGGTGGGGGTGCTGACGCAGCCGGCCTTCACCTGGCTGGCCCAGGGCCGCTTCCTGACCGACGTCCCGATCCCTCCGCTCGGCGGCACGAAATGGACCGGCATCCCTGTCCTCACGGTGATCTTCGTGATTGTGTCGCTGCTTGTCCACATTCTGATGACTTACACCGACTTCGGCCGGGCGATCTACGCGATCGGAGGCAACGCTACGGCTGCTCGCCTTGCGGGCATTAACCTCTCGCGCGTCCGCATCCTGATGTACATGCTGTCGGGCGGCATCGCGGGGCTTGCCGGCGTTCTCCTCACCGCGCGGACAACCTCAGGCAACCCGATTAACGGCACTGGATTGGAGCTGCAGGCGATCACCGCCGTCTTTCTGGGCGGCGCCGCGACGGCCGGGGGCAAGGGGACGATCTTCGGGACCTTCCTCGCCGTTATCCTCGTCGGTGTCCTTAATAACGGCATGAACCTGCTTGGGTTCAACACCTTCGTCCAGCGGGTTGCCCTCGGCTTTCTGTTGATCGCGGCCGTGGCGATTTCCCAGGGGCGCCAGGCGCGCGCTGAGCGCGTTCGGACTCGGATCGCTGCCCAGGATTGATGCCGGCCGGCGAGCTGCCAGCACAAGAACCTTATGTGAGTAGGTGGGGAGGGGACTTCATGATTTCACGCGAAAGGGTCGCCGCAGCCCTGGCGCATCAAGAAGGGGACCGCGTTCCGCTCGATCTGGGCGGCTGCGGCCAGACCGGCATGCACGCCACTACGGTCTACGCGCTGCGCCAGGCGCTGAAACTCGACCCGCCCGGCGTCCCGGTCAAGGTTATCGAGCCCTATCAGATGCTGGGCGAGATCGCACCCGATCTGCAGGATCGGCTAGGCGTGGATGTGGTCGGCCTGGCAACTCCGGGGACCCTCTTCGGCTTCAACAACGAGGACTGGAAGCCGTGGACCTTCTGGGACGGCACACCGCTGCTGGTGCCCGGCAAGTTCAACACGGACCTGGACGAAAACGGCGATCTCCTGATGTATGTTGGCGGCGATCGATCGGCGCCCCCCTGCGCCAAGATGCCTAACGGCGGCTTCTATTTTGACTCGCTCATCCGCCAGGAACCGATCGACGAGGCCAGCCTCGATCCCGATGACAACGCTTCCGATTATAGCCCCATATCCGACGCCGATCTGGCGCATCTGCGGGCCGAGTCGGAGCGGCTGGACACGCAGACCGACCGGGCGCTGATGATGGTGTTCGACGGCGCGGGCTTCGGCGATATCGCGCTGGTGCCGGGACCGTGGGTCAAGCACCCCAAAGGCATCCGCGATGTGGCCGAGTGGTACATGAGCACCGTCACTCGCAAAGACTATGTCAGACAAGTCTTCGAGCGCCAGTGCGAGATCGCGCTGGCGAACTTGCCGAAAGTCTACGCTGCCGTGGGGGACCGGGTGACGGTCGCCTGGATCAGCGGCACGGACTTCGGATCGCAAAACAGTTGCTTCATCTCGCCCCGGTCGTTTCGCACGCTGTACAAGCCGTTTTACACCCAGGTCAATGCCTGGATCCACGCGCACACCTCCTGGAAGACCTTCATCCACACCTGCGGCTCGATCCAGCCGTTGATCGGGGATATCATCGAGGCCGGATTCGACATCCTCAACCCCGTGCAGACCTCCGCGACAAACATGGCGCCGGCCGAGTTGAAGGCGCGCTTCGGCGACCGGATCACCTTCTGGGGTGGCGGCGTGGACACGCAGCACACGCTGCCTTTCGGCACACCGGACGAGGTGCGCGCCCAGGTGCGTGAGCGGCTGGCGGTCTTCGGCAAAGGCGGCGGCTTCGTCTTCAGCCCGATCCACAACGTCCAGGCGAGCGTGCCGGTGGAGAATCTGCTGGCGATGTATGAAACCGTGCGGGACTACGGGAGGTACTAGACGAGCATCCGCGCCACATCCTGGTATGGTTCCTGCGCCAGGCGCTAAGATCGTCCCGCTGGTGGACAGGCGCGTACAAGTGGCGCCTCACCGTCCGGCTCGGCGTCGCGGGCAGTCCGGTTCCCTGTAGCGCCTGAGGACAGGGCGTGAAAATCTCACCCTCGAGAACGAAAATGCAGCCATCTGCGCTCGTCAGCGTCTTATTTTCGAGTTAGTGCAACATAGGAGACATCTCCATGAACCATCGCGACCGCGTCCGCGCGGCCCTGAACCACGAGGAACCGGACCGCTGCCCGATGCAGGTCAGTTTCACGCCAGAGTTTGCGGCGCGGCTGCAAGCCGACATGGCATTAAACACGAAGGCGCTTAACGTCTCGCGCGCGGTGCATAACCCGCACGGCGGCGGCAACACTTACGAGCTTGAACGCGCGTTGGGCGCAGATCTGCTGCTGACGTCGGTCGGCTGGGCCAACAGCTATTACGGCGACTACGAAGAGTATACCGATGAGTGGGGCGTCGGCTGGCGATCCGTGCCTTACGAAACCCCCTTCGGTGTCGGCCATTACACCGAGATGACGGGGTATCCGCTGGCCGATGACGGGGCCATCTCGCAGTATCGCGCGCCCGACCCCGGCCGGCCGGAGCTGTACCGCGACGCGCGGTGGACCCTCGACCAGTTCAAGGACGAGTATTGGATCACCGGCGTCACCGTCACCACGATCTGGGAGACGGCGTGGGCGTTGCGCGGCTACGAGCGGATGCTGGCCGACCTGGTGATGAACCCCGACCTGGCCGAGGCGATCCTCGACATCCCCTACCGATACCACCTGGCCGCGGCGAAAAAGCTGGTGGAAATGGGCGTGGATATGGTCTGGTTGGGGGATGACGTGGGCGCGCAGAACGCGATGCTGATTTCGCCCCGGCACTGGCGCAAGTTCCTCAAGCCGCGCATGGCAAGCTTCATCAGCGAGATCAAGGCCATCAACCCGCAAGTCAAGGTGGCGTACCACAGCGATGGCAACATCCTGCCCATTATCCCCGAGCTGATCGAAATCGGCCTGGACGTACTGAACCCGATTCAGCCCATGAGCATGGATCCCGCGGTGCTGAAGCGGCTCTACGGCGACCGCCTTTGCTTCTGGGGCACGATCGACGAGCAGGAGACGCTGCCCTTCGGCACGCCCCAACGGGTGCGCGAAGAGGTGCTCACGCGGCTGAAAACCGCCGGCCAGGGCGGAGGCCTCATCATCGGCCCGACGCACCATGTCCAACTCGACACGCCGCTGGAAAACTTCTGGGCGATGGTGGAGACGATCACGGGGACGGCGTACGCGGGGTTGAGAGGAGAATAAACGCCATGAACAACCGGGAACGTTTCAGGCGAGCCATCAACTGGGAACCCGTTGATCGGCTGCTCACCTACGACTTCACCGACTGCGGCCCCTTATTGGAACAGCTCGGCGGCTACGAGCATGGCCGCGCCTACTCGTGGGAAGAGACGATGGAGGTGAATGCCCTGGCGTGGAAGAACGCGGGCCTGAATGTCACCCGCTTCATCTACGATCCGGCCTCGCACTGGATGGGCACCAAGATCGTCAACTGGATCCGCTTCTTCGGAGTGGATCCGGACAACTGGGCAGTTGAGCAGACCGGCGGTACAGCTTGGATCGCGAAACGGCCGTTCACCGATCTGCGCGGGCTGGAAAAGCACATGCCGCAAATGCCGAAATACGAGGCCGTGCGCGACTGGTACGCGCCGGCCATCAAACAGATGCAGGACACGCTGGCCGAGCATGATATCGTCTTCATCGGCGCGGTGGAGGGGCCGATCACCGACGCGTACAGCTACATGGACATGGCGCTCTTTTGCAGCGCGATCTATGACGCGCCCGAGCTGGTGGCTCACGTGATGGATTGCTGCGGCAAGTTCTCGGCTTTCATCGCGCAGACCTATGCCGAGGTGGGTCAGGCGCCGCTGCTGTTTATGGGCGAGGATATCGCCACCACCACAGGGCCGATTTTTAAGCCAAGCTGGGTGCGTCGCGAGGGGCTGCCGCGCTGGCGCTGGATTGCGGATCCGATCAAGCAGGCGGGCATGAAATTTCTGTACCACACCGACGGGCGCTATGGCAGTTTTTTGCCTCTGATCTTCGACGAGCTGGGCGCGGATGGCCTGAATCCCATCGAACGCAACGGCTGCAACGACATCTTCGAAATCCGGCGGCAATACCCGCACAAACTGCTCTTCGGCAACGTGTGCTGCGCTCAGACGCTGCCCTTCGGCACACCTTACGACGTGGAAGACGAGACACTGGAGCTGATCGAGAAGATCGGCCCGCAGGGTGGCATCTTCATCGGTTCATCCAGCGAGGTGCATGATATGGTGCCGGTGGCGAACGTAGTGACGATGTATCGCACCGTGCACGAGTATGGGTGCTATCCGATTGACGTCGAACGCATCCGCGGCCGGCGCGCCGCGCTGCGCCGCAAAGGCCAGCTCAAGCTGCGCGCGGGGCTCATTCTTTAGAAACCATCAACAAGGGGTGTTCTCATGTCTCACATCGAAGCCATCTACAACGCCGTGCTTGAGGGCGACGCCGCGGGCGCGAAGGCGGGTGTCATTGCCGCGCTGAACGCGGGCATTGCCCCCGAGACGATCCTGAAGGAAGGCCTGATCGCCGCGATGGGCGAGGTCGGCCGGCTTTTCGAGGAAAACGAGTATTTCGTGCCGGAGATGCTGGTGGCCGCACGCGCCATGCAGGGTGGCCTGACGCTGCTCAAGCCGCACCTGGCCGCCGGCAACGTGGCGACGATGGGCAAGGTCATCATCGGCACCGTCAAAGGGGATCTGCATGATATCGGCAAAAACCTGGTGGCGATGATGCTCGAAGGGGCCGGCTTCGAGATTGTTGATTTGGGCACCGATGTCGCGCCGGAGAGGTTCGTCAAGGCCGTTCTGGAGCATAAACCGCAGGTGATCGGCATGTCGGCCCTGCTCACGACCACCATGCCCAGCATGAGCAATACAATCAAGGCGTTGCAGGAGGCCGGCGTGCGCGACCAGGTTAAGGTGATGATCGGCGGCGCGCCTGTAACGGATGCGTTCGCCAGGCAAATCGGCGCGGACGGCTACAGCCCGGACGCCAGCTCGGCCGTGCGCCTGGCGAAGTCGCTGGTTGGGTAAGTTCCGGGCGCGCCGCTCAAGCCAGTATGTGTCGGTGGCCGGCATGCTGCCGGGCGACGTCCCGTTGATCCGCCCCGCATATGAGCAGGAATTTGGTAACTGGGTTTCGTACCAACTTCATTTCGGAAAGACTCAGTGACCGGCTAACAAGCGCGTGCAGTCCGACGCCGCTTCGCGGCCGGTATCGGCGCCAAAATCGGTGATGCAACGCGGCTCGAATTGAGGCCGATCTCGGTAAACTCGCGGCGCGGCTGACGCGCAGAGCGTTAGCCGTTCTCTTTGGTCGCTTGTCAGTGAGCAGGCGTTTCGGGGCGGTGCGCCCGGCGATCACGAGAGGTTGAATTTGGTCAGCGGCGGGGTCAGCCGGACTCGACGATGCGGTATCATCTACGGCCCGGTCCCCTGCCCCAGGATCCACCAGCGCCCGCCGGCATCCCGGCCGGCATACACGAACCAATGACGTGGGCCGGGCGGTGCGCCGGTGATCTCGCGCCACCATGAACGATAGGCTACCTCGAAGAGCAGCTCCTCGTCATACTCCCCGTACAGCGGCGTCTCCAGCGGCGCGGACACGACCAAATCACGCGCCAGGAAGGGGTCGTCAATGAGCGGGTGCACCGCGTTCGGCGCGTGTAGCTCCTCCCGGACCTCCGGCGCCAGTGCGCGCTCGCTGAGTCCCCGGTAGCCGAACTGCCGCGCGCTGAAATAGGCCCGCACGACCTCGGCCGCATGGGGGCTGGCGAAGCGGGGCGCGAAGATCAGCTCGCCGGCCAGGCGGTGTGCGGCGGCTGCCAACAGGATAGCGCCGCACAACCAGAGAGCAGCGATGATGCCGGCAGCCGGTGCCGCGCGGCGGCGCTTCAGATCAGACATGGCAGCTTTCCGGCGTCCGGTTTGGGTTCATGACGATCCGTAGATGATTTCTTCTTTGCAAGGCTCTTTCCATCACTTGTATCAAAATCGCGCCTGCTTTGCATGCTTACTCGGCCAGGGCCTCCAGCCTCAGCGCGCGCCCGCGCACCAGGGCCGCTTCCAACCGGTGGGGGGGCAGCCGCGTGCGCAGACGCGCGAGCACGGCGTTTGCCTCGGTGGCCACGGTGTCATCACAGGCCGGATGGCTCAAGACCAGCCCGATCCACTCGGCCGCGCGCAGGGCGCTGTCCCCGCGCACCTGAACTTGCGCCAACCCTACCAGAGCCGACAGGGCCATGGGGAGCGCGCCCGCCGCCAAGGTTTGCTGGAAGACGCTGCGGTAGGCACTCTCGGCGCCGGCGTCGTCACCGCATTCCGCCATCACCTCGGCCAAGTTCCTGGTGAATACGGCTGCGGCATCGCGGTTGCCGATCTCGCGGGAGAGGGCGACTGCCTGCTGCAGGGCATCTTCGGCGCCTTTCAGATCGCCGCGGCGGCGCGACACTTCACCCAGATTGCCCAGGGCGATCGCCGCCAGGTAGCGATTGCCGATATCGTGCGCGACGCTCTGCACCTCTTGATAGTGCTGCGCCGCCGCAGCGAAATCGCCCAGCGAGGTCTCAGCGTTGGCCAGGTTGTTGAGGCAGCCGATCGCGCCTTCGCGATCGCCTAGCTCCCGGTAGAGCGCCAGGCTGGCCCGGTAGCGAACAGCGGCCTGCTCGTTGTCTCCCTGGCGTCGGGCGATAACGCCGAGCCTGCGCATCGCCAGGGCTGCAGCCGAACGATCTCCGGAGCTCTCAGCCTGCTGCAAGGCGTCCTCACAAAGTCGCTGCGCCTCACCATACTCCCCTTTTTTGACTGCCACCCATCCCAGCCCGTTCAGCGCGCCCGTCACAGCCGCACGGTCTCCGGACTGCGCCAGGCTGAGCGCCTCCTCGAAACAGCGTCGGGCAGGCTCATACTCTCCTAAGCTCTCACGCACTGTCCCCAGCTTGACCAGCAGGCCGGCACGCAGGTCGGCGCCGGTCACCGCCTCGTCCATGAGAGCGAGGGCCCGCTCATAAGCCCCGTCGGCATCGGCGAACGCGCTGACGCGGCGCGACCGGTCGCCGAGCTGCACCAGGTATGGAATTGCCCGTTCCGCGTCCCCAGCCTCATCGTAGTGATGGGCGAGCTGGGCCGCGATGTCAGCTTCGTGCCCTGCGTAGAGCTGCTCAAGGGCTGCTGCAATATCTCCGTGCGAGATGCGACGCTCCGCGCGCGTGAGGTCATTATAGAGATACTGCTGAAAGACGCTGTGCGAGAAGCGATATCGCGAGAGAATCTGGCGCCCCAGGCGCACTTCAGTCGCTTCCTGCACTAGCTGGTGGCGCTTCTCAATCTCCCGCGACAGCTCACGCACCAGATCGCGCTCATTCATCTCCAGCAACCGGCTGAGCACCTGCGTGTGGAACTCCGCTCCTTCGACGCTCGCACTCGTCAGGATGTCGCGCTGTTGGCGTTCCAGCCGGGCCAGGCGCTCAGCGACAACCCCTTCCACGCGCGGGGGCAGCGCCGCCCAATCGAGGTCCGGACGGCTGACCCAGCGGCCGGACGAGTCTTGCTGCAGGGCGCCGCGCGCTTTCATTTCCCGGATGAGTTCCAGGGTGAAGAGCGGATGGCCGCCGGTGTGTTGCAGGAGCGCGTCGCGAAACGCGCTGTCCAGCGCGTTGGGCGCCTGGTCCAGCAGCAAGTCGATGAACTGCCGCCCCTCGCTCGCGCCGGCCAGGGCCAGGTCAATTGATACGTCGCCGAAGTAGCGCTTGATCTCGTTCACCATGGATTCAAGCGGATGCCGGCCGCCATCACGGCCGATGGCGACGTCGTCGGGCCGGTAGCTTCCAACGATCATGAGCGCGCCGTCCTCGATCGTTCGCACCAGGTGGAAGAGCAAGCCGATCGAGGGCGCGTCGGCCCATTGCAGGTCGTCCAGGATGACTACCAGGGGGGCCGTCTGCGTCAGGCGCCTGAGCGCGGCCGCGTATTGCTGGAAGATCCGGGACTGGTCCAGGTCGGGCGCTGCCGCGGCGCTGGCGCTGGTCGCGATGCGCCGCTCGATAGTCTTGACCAGATCCAACTTGCCGACCATCGTCTTGGTGGCGCGTGCGATCAGCGCACCGCCGGGGATGAATGCGGTCAGGACATCGGGCGCGAACTCGAAGAACAGACCGCTGGCAACGCCGACTAGCGTGGTGAGGCGCTGCGCGTTCTCCTTGGTCAGCGTGCGGTGCGACTTCTCCTGTACGCCGCCGGTCAGGAGCTCGATCACCTCGCGCCACGGCAGGTAGGAATCGGAAGCGCCGGTCTGCGCATTGCACTCGGCCAGGGCAAACACAACATCACTGTGCGCGGCTTCGGCCCGTTGGGCGAATTCCGCCATCAGCGCCGATTTGCCCGCGCCCGCCTCACCGGTGATCAAGCAGATCTGCGGCTTGCCGCCGAGCGCCTTTTGCAGGAAGCCATCGAGCCGCGCCAGCTCGTGTTCGCGACCGACGAAGGTGGTGCTGTCCATGGAGGTGTCCTCTGAGAAAGTCTAGTGCACGATCATCGGCAGGAACATCGTTTGCCGGCCGAATACAAACGGGCTGCCGTAGTCGTCGCTCCAGGCGACGTTGCCGGTCGCATCCACGGCCTGGGCGGTGAACTCCACCCCTCGCCCTCCGGCCTCCGGCAATTGCCCCGTCCAGGCGCCCGTAGCCGGATCGGTGAGAGCCAGATTCAACGGCCGCCACTCGTCCGAGCCGGCAAGATGGTATAAGATCAGAACCCGGACGACGCCGCCGGCATCCGTGGTCTCGACTGTGAAGCGCACCGCCCCGCCCGTCTTGGCCGCGGCCGCGCGCCAGATGTTGGGCGGGACAAAATCGGTGCTGCTGAACGGCGCGTGGAACGTGACGACTTCCATCCGCTCCCAGACGCGCTGGATGCCGACTGTCCTGGGCGTTATGGCGGTGGCGCGGAACTGACCCGGCACCACCACCAGCCGTTCCAGCACGTCACCCTCCACCCGCAGC
Source organism: uncultured Anaerolineales bacterium (assembly GCA_964513075.1). Lineage (GTDB taxonomy): Bacteria > Chloroflexota > Anaerolineae > CG2-30-64-16 > CG2-30-64-16 > DAOUBP01. The sequence goes on along the minus strand of CAZELR010000036.1, from coordinate 7,425 downwards.
AGCCGGTTGATAGCCGTAATCCGGCCCGGATAAAAGGTCAAGCCATCAAAGATCGGCTCGGCGGGCAGATAGGTGTCGTCGGTGATGACGCGTGTCACGAGGGGATCGATGACCTCATCGCGCGTGCGGCCGCCGACGAGCAGCGCGCCGTGGGCAATGCCCGCAATCCCGGCGATGTCAAGGCTCTGCCGCGGCTCAACGGGGCGGCCGGAAAGGGCATGGGTCTCGCCCGCCACCGTGTAGTAGCGGCCCTTGGCCGTGTTTACGGCAGTCAATGCCGGCGTGAGGGTGTGGGTGACGGCGATCGTCGCCGCAATCTCCGCCGGTTCACCCATCTGCGGGGCGGCTGCGTCAGGCGCCGGCGCAGCACCGGCCTCAGTCTGCGCTGGTGCACGCACGCCGCGCATGGGCAGCCCGTAGAGAGTCCAGATCGCCAGCACCTTCGCGTCGTAGTTGCTCAGGGAGTTTGGTCCCAGGCTGTTGAAGTAGCGCTGCTTGGCCAGCCGGACCGCATCCCCGATGGCTACCGTCACGCCGCGCGTGTTAACGATGTCCGCGAAGTTCAACGTTAAGGCCTCGGAATAAGAAATCAGATCCGAGTCGCCGTAGCCGAACCCGCTGTTGCCGATGAAGGATGCGCCCCTGGCGGTGAAGACCTGCGCCCAATCGGTTGCGGTGGCAACCCCGCCGGCCGCGGCATCGGGGACGTTGAGGCCGGAATGACAGCCCACCGAGAAGATCAGGGAGCGGCTGAAGTCGGTCGTCGCGCCGCGCACCTCCGACGCAAGGAGGTTGCCGCCGGATGAGACGGCAGGAAAGAGGCGCCAGTGCTCGAAGTGCGCGTTTAGCGAAAGCTGCCGCCTGGCGGCTCCCGCTGTGAACAGCAGGTTCCGCAGGGCGGGGGCAGTCCAGGTGTCGTTGATGAGCGTGGTCACTTGGATGCCCCGTGCCTGCATGAGGGTCGCGATGGCGTTCGCCTGGTCGGTCAGAAAGTCATAGCCGGTGAGCAGGGCGGTGGACGCATCCGCTGTGGGCGCGGCGACAAAGGTGTCAATCTGTCGAATGGCGTCACTGGGCGTCTCTACCAACCGGCCGATACTCAGTTGCGGCAGGTACAGCTCGCGGCCGCGGTAAGCTACCGGCAGGAGGCCGGCGTAGTAGTCATCGGTCAGCAGGTAGCTTGCTGCCACCGACTGCGCCAGCAGCGTATCCGCGGGAATGCTGATGGGATAGCGGCGCTCGTTGGCGACACGGGCCTCATCGGTCAGACGGAAGTAAGGGATCAGGTCGTCACCGCCGACGATCACCAGGTATTGCAGATTGCGGTAAAGCGGGGCCAGCCGGTAGAGCAGTGACTTGACGGACCGGGCGACATAATTGGCAGCGTGTGGGTTGGCCGGCTGGGCGTCCCAGACGGCATAGGCAGCGACCAGCTCGGGGAAGCTATCCAGCGCGATGACCTTACCCCGCACCTGGCTATGGCTGGCAAGGGTTTGCAGCTTGGCGGATAGGGCTGCCGTGCCGTTGGGGTCGCTGGCCGCGTAACGGGCCTGGGTGCGCGCTAAATTCACGAGGATCAGCGTCTTGATGTTCGGATCGCTGGGCGGCAGGTTGAAGGTGTCCGGCACGGGATCGTCGATCGCCGGTGGAAGCGTCGCGTCCGCCACGACCTGCACCCGCAGCCGGTACGGTTGCGCGGCATAGTCGCCGTTGTGCGGCTTCACGAGCAGGTAATAGGGTCCCGTAGCTTCGTGGATCCGGTAGTACACGCTCTCGGCGTCCAGGCCGCGATGGGCCGAGACGGCCACCAAGGTGCCGGCCGGCACGTGTGTGCCGCTGGCGCAGGTGGTGCAGCCTTGTCCCAGGTCGCCGGACTGGCCGACATCCACGAGCTGTCCCACGTCCACTAACTGCCCCGTCTCGGTCAGCTCGCCGACATCCACCAACTGGCCGACGTCCACCAGTTGGCCCACATCCACCAATTGACCGACATCCACAAGCTGCCCTACATCTACGAGCTGCCCCACATCCACAAGCTGGCCGATATCGCGCAGTTGGCCGGTCTGCTGGTCGATCTCGGGCGCAAAGAGCAACAGGTCGTAATCGGCCGGCAGTTGGTCGAGGGTGGCGCTGATGATCGAGCCGGCCTGCGGTGCGTTGATCTGGTACCAGTGCCAGCCGCGGGGCCCCGGCAGTGTCGCCTGGATCGTCGTATCGGGAGGCAGCGGACTTGCACCGCCGCGTGAGCCGCCATCAGCCACAGCCGCGGCGGAGGCGTATCCGATCTGATAAGAGGTTCCATCCCAACCGGAATACCACATCTTCAGCGTGCTGCTCGCCTGCAACACCGTCGCGTAGTCAGCGCTGCCGCTATCCCACTCGCCCGCCGCGCCCTGTGGCAGCACCATGCCTTTGCGCGCCCAGTGTATGCCGTCCGCGGATGTCGCATAACCCACTTGGGAAAGCGTGTGCGCCGGATTTTCGCCGGAATACCACATGTGATACTGCGTTCCATCATAGAGCACGCAGGGGCGGTAGACGTAGTTGTCCCATCCGCCGCTGCCGCTCGCGATGACCGGGTTTCCGGGGTATTCGGTCCAGGTGACGCCATCGGGAGACGTGGCGTAGCCGATGCTGCTGTTGGCGTAGCCGTTGAACCACATATGGTACAGGCCTCCCACCTTGACCACGGTGGGTCTCCCCCGGTAGAGGGTATCCCAGCTCCCCGCCGCGCCGACGTCTAGCACCGGATTCCCGGCATACTTCGTCCATGTGATGCCGTCGGGCGAGGTGGCATAGCCGATGCGGCCATACAAGGCGGCGTCCAGGCCGGTGTACCACATCTTGTAGGTGCTGCCGTCCTTGAGAACGGACGGGGAACCGACCGAATTGGCTTCCCAACTGCCCGCGGCGCCAGCCTGCAACACCGGGCCGCTGCCGCGCCGTGTCCAGGTGAAGCCATCGGGCGATGTCGCGTAGCCGATCCTTCGGGGGTCGTTCAATGCGCCTGAGCCGGCGTACCACATTTTGTAGGTCGCGCCATCCAGCACTACGCTGGGGAAGGCTGTGACGCCGCTATCCCACGCGCCCGTGGACATTACCGGGTTCCCCGCTCGCTTGCTCCATGCGCCGGGCGAGAGGACAGCATCCGGCGCAGAGGCGACCGGCTCGCTTTCGGCGTGCGCCGGCAGGAGGGGCGCGGTGAAGAAGAGCAGGAGTGCGAGGAATGTCAGGATTAAACCAGCAGTCAGGCACAGAGCGCGACGAGAGTTGGACATAGTGCCTCCTGGAAAAACGCTGTGCCTCCACGCATTGGAAGAACGCAGGTTCTTGAAAAGAATAGCAGAATCCGCGGGTCGTGTCAATCACTTACTGAGACGGGCCAGGGCGAAGTCATGTTGCAACCGACGGAGCGGGCCGGCAGTTGAAACTGCGCCTACCGTTGCAAAACCGACCTTCGTCGGTTGAATTCCAGTCTGCGCAGGCAGACTTTGCAATGGTAGCCGCAACTTCAGTTGCCCGGCCTCGTCGGGCGTCACACAATGAAATCGCCCTGCTGAGACGGGCGCATCTCAGGCTGGGGGCGAGTTATAGACCTTCTGCCAGACGTCAACGAAGCGCCCGCTGAGGATCCCAGTGGACCAGCCCCCAGGTGATGAACAACGTGGGTTTTCCGCACGGGCAGGCTGTTGCAAGGCGTGCTCGATCGCCCTGTCTACTCGACCGCGGCGTCGAGGACCTCGAAGCGTTGGTTTACCGCATCGATCCGGGCCCGGCACCCCAGCGGCACAGTGAACTGCGGCGCCGTGTGTCCGAAATCCATGTCGGCAACGACAGGAAACGTGTACCCGCGCGTCCGCTCCAGGAGCACTTCGCGGAGCTGCTGTTTCTCTGCCGTGCTGTAGCGCATGGGCCGGCCGACGAGCAAGCCCCGCAGCTTGCGCAGGACGCCCATGTTCTCGTAGTCCATCAGCAGGCTGTCCACCCGCTCGGGCGGCGGGGCTTCCTCCGATGTTTCAAAGAACAGGATCGCATCCTGCCACTCCGGCCAGAACCGGGTCCCGCGCAGATGCTCCAATGACTCCAGGCAGCCGCCGATCAACACGCCCTCCGCCGCGCCGCCCCGCAGCCAGCTCCAGCCCGCGGAGTCCTGGCGTGCGCGCGGCCGCGTCAGATCCGCCTGCGCTCCCCAATCCAGGAATTCCTCGGTCCACCAGGGCGACGGCTCGATGATGCCCAGCGGTTGCGCTGCACACAGCGCCCACAGCATGTGCGTTTCCGTGTACTCGAACATGGTGGGATACTCGGCGAAATCGGTCAGCAGCGCCGGCCCGTTGCAGGTCACCAGGCCGGCTGCCTGCCAGATCGCCACGTTCAGCACCGTCATGTCCGAAAAGCCCATGAAGATCTTCGGATTCTGCCTGATCAAGTCGAAGTCCAACAGCGGCAGCAGATGGCAGGCATGGTCGCCGCCGATCGCCGCCACGATAGCCTTGACTTCGGGATCAGCGACCATGCTGTGAATATCAGCGGCCCGGTTCTGCGGCGTGTCGGAGACGAACCCGCGCTGGTTGAGGGCGTGCCGCCCCAGCCGCACCCCGAAGCCGAGCGCCTGCAGGTGCTGCACCCCGCGTTCGACGCGGTGGGGAAACCGGCCAGCCCCGCCCCACGAGGGACTGACAATGCCCACCGTATCGCCGGGCCGTAGCCTGGGTGGTCTGATCACCTCGTTCAACTGAGGCATCGTCTCATCCCCCAAAGGCGCGCTGGAACGGTCCGATAGACCGGTTCTCCTGCGACCTATCCAGGATGGCAAAGATTACCTGCCGGTAAGCGCCCCGGAAGTTCTCCGCCAAGGCCTGCCGAAACAGCGGCGCGATCTCCGCGCCTTTGTTGCCGAACGCACCGCAGCCCCACGCCCCCAGCACGATGCTGTCGTGCCCGTGGATGATGCCCGCCGCCAGCACCTTGAGGATGCGCTGCCACATCGCGGGGCCGATCTCCGCGCGCCGCTCAGGCGGCAGCGCCGCGGCATTCACGGCCGGCGAGGTGATGATTCCGACGGTGTAGGGCGTCTCAAGCAGCGCACCGTCATCGGCGCGCAAGACCGGCACCGCGGGCGAGTAGATCACATAGTCGGTGTACAGCGTATCGTGGCGCGCCCGGTGGTAGCCGTACATGGGGTGCATCTGCAGGCACGCGTAGAGGCCCGATGAACGCGCGAGATATTCTTCCTGCGCCCGCGCGCCGGACAGAAACCCACCGCCGGGATGGGTGGCCGAGGCGAAATTGAGCGCGACGGGATGCTGCCCGGATGCAAGCAAGCGCCGCACGGCCGCGAGGGTGGTCTCGTTGGCAACCTCGATGCGGGTCTGATATGGCCCGACGTGCGTTTGGGGCAGAGGCTGGTCGGGAGAATAGGAGACGGTGCCTTGTACGGCGTGCTCGACGAGGTCCGCGATGCTTACCATTTGGCCGGAGGGCGCGCGGTAGGCGCCCTGCCGGATGATCTGGACGGTCTCCTGGCCGTATTGCGCAGCCCGCTCACGCGGAATCTGGGTGCTGTTCTCCATCGCTTGTGCTCCTTGCCGCCCAGCGTCTCACGCGGCGGCTTGCGCAGTCAATACGACCGTGTAGGCGTAGTCGGATGCATAGTCGTGCAGCGGACTCACGGTCGTAATCTCGCCCGGCTGCGTGTAGATCTGCGTTGTCGCGATGCTGGCGTGCCCCAGCAGCGCGGCCACGGTCACCAGGTCGGCGCCGGCCTCGCGCAGCAGGCGGGTGGCAAAGGTGTGGCGCAGCATGTGCGGCGTCACGGTGACGCCGGCGGCCTGGCCCAAGCCTGAATAACGCTCGTACCGGTGGACGAGAGACCAAGGCGGGTGACCGTTTCTTCGCTGGCTGGCCAATAGACCTCGGCGTGCGGCGCCAGGAGGTCCTGGCGTCTCTCCGGCGATCTGGCCAGCGCCGCTTGCTCGTGCACGAAACCGGTGATGTCCTCGATGTCCAGGATCCACTCCGTGGCATAGCGGGCCAGCGTTTGCCCGCGCAGCCCAAGCTGGATGGCCCGCCGGCCCAGCCGGCCCCCGCTGGGGGTGCGGTCTGGGTCCCATTGCAGCCGGACCGTCGAACGGGCGACCGCCGTCTCCCGCTCTGCTTTGTCCCGGTAGAGGGTCGGATCGTAGATCGCAGGGACCGCCTCGGCCAGGATCGCTTCGAAACCGGCGCGTTGGAGCCAGACGGCCAGGATGACTTCTTGTCCCGGCTTGCCGGCCCACCCCGAGCGGTACATCATCCACAGGAAACTGGTCTTGATCCAGCTCATGCGCGCGAAGCTAAACTCGCCGCCGAAGTGACCGTGCTCGGCGGCCCAGTGGCCGATGGCCGGTCGAAACGCCTGGTAGACGACGATGGCGTCGTCATCGAACTGCGCGAGGATGTGGCGGCCGCTCCGGGGCAGGCGCTCAGCCTGGGCTGGGTAAGGTTCGATTTGTAGTCTCATCGCCGCGCGGCCCTCCTCGTGGGTCGGTCACTCCAGCGCACCGGTTGACCATGGTCCGGCGCCTGGAATAGGTGATTCATTTTGGCGATAGTGTTCCAGAGTGCCAGGTGCTTCAAATCAGCAACGACGCAACAAGGTTGTTGGCAACGTGCGCCAGGGAGGATGGCCAGAGGGACGAGCTCCGCAGATAGAGCCACCCGGCCAGCAGGCTGAAGATGAAGACGCCTCCTGCCTGCGGCAGCGCCGTCTGCGCGCTGCCGTGCGACAACCAGAAGGGCAGGTGAATCCCGGCAAACAGAAGCGAGGTCAGCAGGTTGGCGCCCCACCGCGGCAGCAGATCGGCCAGCTCCCGCAGGAATACGCCGCGAAACAGCAGCTCCTCAATCACCGGTGCGACAAGCGCCGAGAGCAGGCCGGGCAGCGTGAGCGAGAGGCCGGCCAGGGCAAACCGTTTCCCGCCCGTGATGATTTGAAAGCCGGCTATTGCAGCCAGGAAGGCCCCGATGACGACCAGGTACAGCGCCCACTGCCGGGCAGCGGGCATGACGGATAACCCCAGATAGCGGATCGGCGAGGTGCGCCGGACCCACCAGGCAAAAGCGCACGCCGGCGCCGCCCAGAGGAGCAGCTTCACGGCAACCGAATAGACCGTGCGCAGTGCCGCCGACCCGATGGCCTCGTCGATCGCATAGAGATAGGTGGCGCGCACCGTCCAAACTGCGAAGAAACACAAGATAAAAATGAGGATCTCCCGTGCAGGGCGTTGCGCTGCATTCGGCGCGGTCAAAACCCTTGTGTCTTTGCTGTCCATGGTCTTCCTTCCTGTTGGGGGCCTCTCGCTCAGCGCGCGGTCGGCTGTTCATCCTGCTCTTCCGCCCACTGCGCAGAGTTCAGGGCCGGTCAAACATCACCCGGATGTTCTG
>CAZELR010000035.1:0-45700 GCA_964513075.1 uncultured Anaerolineales bacterium | reverse complement strand
CGTGCCCGGCGGTTGAAACCGCGGCGACCTGTGCGAAGTCCACCTGCGTGGACTGGGCGTCAGTCGGCGTAGGCGGCTCGTGCCCGGCGGTTGAAACCGCGGCAACCTGTGCGAAGTCCACCTGCGTGGACTGGGCGTCAGTCGGCGTAGGCCGACTTTGCGATGGTAGCAGCGACTTACAGTCGCCCGACTGCTCCGTTCCCAGTGGCAGGTCGCGGGCAAGCAGATCGTCGTAGGTCTCGCGGCGCTGGATCAATTGCGCTTTGCCATCCTTCACCAGCAGGACTGCGGGCCTGGGAGCCAGGTTGTAGTTGCTGGCCATCGACAGGGTATACGCTCCCGCCATCGGCACGGCCAGCAGGTCTCCCGGCGCCAGTCGCGGCAGGTCGATGTCGCGAATCAATACGTCGCCGGATTCGCAGAACTTGCCGGCGATGGAGACGATTTCGTGGTGCGTGGTGTGTGGTGCGTGGTGCGTATTGCGTATTGCGTATTGCGAACCGTCCTTCGTCCTTTGTCCTTCGTCATCCGTCCTTCGTCCTTCGTCGCTTGCCATCCGCCATTCGCCGCCCGCCGCCCGCGCCGCGTACTTCGCACCATACAGCGCCGGCCGGATATTGTCCGCCATGCCGCCGTCGACCGAGACGTAGGTGCGCACGCCCGGTATCTCTTTGCGCGCGCCGACCCGGTAAAGCGCGACGCCTGGCCGCGCCACCAACGAGCGCCCCGGCTCCAGCACCAGGTGAGGCAGCGGGAGTGCGTGCTGCCGGCAGGCGGTCACCACCGCGGCGCTCAGCGCGGTCACGTAGGGTTCTACCGGCGCTTCAGGATCGCCTTCGGTCATCGGCACCCCCCAGCCGCCGCCCGGACTCAACTCGCGCAACTCAAAGCCGTGACGGTCGCGCATCGCGGCCGCGAACGCGATGAGCACGGCCGCCGCGTCCGCCAGCGATTCCGGCTCGTAGATCTGTGAGCCGATGTGACAGTGCAGGCCGACCAGCGCCAGGCCGGGCGCAGTCAGCGCTTGCATGACCGCCTGTTCCGCGTCGCCGGTGGCGATGGCGAAGCCGAACTTCGTGTCCAGGTGGCCCGTTTGGATGTGACTGTGGGTGTGCGCCTGGATGCCGGGGGAGAGGCGGAGCCAGATGGGGGTGCGTGATGCGTGGTGCGGCGACCTGCGGGTCGTTGCGTGTTGCGTGTTGCGTGGTGCGGGGGTCAGTTCTGCCAGCGTGGCGAGCTCGTGGAAGTTGTCGACGACGATGCGGCCAATAGCGGCTTCGAGTGCCTGGGTCAATTCCTCCCCGGATTTGTTGTTGCCGTGGAAGTGGATGCGTTCGGGGGGGAAGCCGGCGCGCAGCGCGACATAGAGCTCGCCGCCGGACACCACGTCGAGGTCAAGACCCTCCTCGGCAAATATCTGGGCGATGGCGGTGCACAGGTAGGCTTTGGAGGCGTAGGCCACTTGGGCTGTCCCGGGATAGAGCCGGGCCAACGCGTCCCGGTACGCGCGGGCATTGTTGCGGAGCGTTTCCTCATCGAAGACATAGAGCGGCGTGCCGTACTGCTGCGCTAACGCCGGCGCGGCGCAGCCGCCCAGCCACAGCGCGCCGCCCGCGTCCACTGTCGCGGTTGCAGGCCAAAATGCCTCCATACGATGTCCTCCGGGTATGAGTTTAATCTTCCGTCGCAAGTATATGTGAAGCACGGACGAGCGTCAATTCGGCAGCGTTTGTGCGTTTTTGGGCTGGTGGGATTTGACAGCATGCGCTCGCGCGATGATAATAGAAACCGACCAGTCGGTCTTATTCTTACTTAGAGGTAGCATGACTCATCAACCTCGCGGCGACGAGACGCGGACTCGCATCCTGGATGCCGCGATCGAGTGCTTCACGCACGGCGGCTATGATGCTACAGGTGTGGCTGAAATCTGTGAGCGCGCCGGGGTGAGCAAGGGCGCGTTCTATCATCACTTCCCTTCCAAACAGGCGGCCTTCCTGGCGCTGTTCGAACGTTGGCTGGGCGGGTTGGATAGCGTGCTGCTAGCGACGCGGCCGGCGGGCGAGACCGTCCCGCAGACGTTGGAAGGGCTAGCGGTCATGGTGGAGCAAGTGCTCCGGGTCTCCGCGGGCGAGATCCCGATGTTTCTTGAGTTTTGGCGGCAGGCGGCCAAAGACCCCGACGTGTGGCAGGTCACCATTGAGCCCTATCGACGCTTTCGCTCTGCCTTCGCGGCGTTGGTAAGCGATGGCATTGCCGAAGGCACGTTGCGTCCGGTGGACCCGGAGCTGGCCGCCCATGTGATCGTTTCGCTGGGGGTGGGGCTGGTGCTGCAAGGCGTGCTCGACCCGGATGGCGCCGACTGGCGCGGCGCGGCTGATCAGGCGGTTCGATTGTTGCTGGAGGGGTTAGCTGACAGGTGATGGACCCGATTTCCCCCTTTTGCGTCCCAGTTATCATTTCAGATTCTCAGTCCAAAAGGGGTTCACCATGAAAGTTTTGCTTACGGGCGCATTTGGGAACGTCGGCGTCAGCACCCTGGACGCGCTTCTACGGCAGGGTCACGCGGTGCGCTGCTTCGATCTCCGTACGGCTGCCAATGAGCGTACGGCCCGGCGGTATCGGGATCGCATCGAGGTGGTCTGGGGCGATCTGCGCGACCCGGCGGCTGTGGCGGCCGCGGTGGCCGGTGCGGAGGTCGTGCTCCATGTCGCCTTCATCATCCCCAAGATGTCGCACACCGGCATCGAGTCGGAGCGGCAGCCCGAGTGGGCCGAGAGCGTCAACGTCGGCGGCACACGCCACCTGATCGAGGCGCTGCAGGCGCAGCCCGTGCCTCCCAAACTCGTCTTCACATCTTCGTTGCACGTCTATGGCCGCACGCAGCATTTGTCGCCGCCGCGGACCGTGGTGGAGATCCCCCAACCCATCGAATACTACGCTCGACATAAAATCAAATGTGAGGAGATGATCCGCGCCTCGGGCCTGCGCTGGGCGATCCTGCGACTGGCGGCCACTTTTCCGCTTGCTTTGAAGTTGGACCCCGGCATGTTCGATGTGCCGCTCGATAACCGGATGGAGTACGTGCACACGCACGATGTGGGGTTGGCGCTGGCCAACGCAGTATCCAGCGATGAGATCTGGGGCAAGACGCTGTTGATCGGTGGCGGTGCGCATTGCCAACACGTGTTTGGCGACATGGTGGCGCGCATCGTGGGTTCGATGGGGTTGGAAATGCTCCCGAAAGAAGCCTTTGCCACGGTTCCCTTTGCCACCGATTGGTTGGATACCGAGGAGAGCCAGCGGCTGCTGCGCTATCAGACGCGCACCCTGGACGACTATCTGCAAGATATGAAGCGCCTGATCGGGCCGCGACTTACGCTCATTCGGGTGTTTAAATCAGTAGTGAGGCGATCGCTGTTGGCGCAGTCCACACACTGGCGCCGCCACCTGGCCCGGTTACGCGGGCAGGACTGGGCAGGGAAGACGGCCCTGGTCACCGGCGCGTCCAGCGGGATCGGCGCCGCGGTGGCCCGGAAGCTTGCGCACCGGGGCGCTCACGTGCTGCTGGTCGCCCGTCGCGCGGATCGACTGGAGCTGCTGGCTGACGAGATCCGCAGGGACGGCGGCACCGCAGACGTGATCGTCGCCGATTTGGCCGATGAGGGCGGCCGCGCCGATGTGTTCGCGCAAGCCCAGGCCCTGACGGGTGGTGTCGACATCCTGGTGAACAATGCTGGCTTTGGCTGGTACGGCTACGGCAGCGACATGCCGTGGTCGGTGGCGCAGGAGATGATCCAGACCAACATGACCGCGCTTGCGCACTTAACGCTGTTGGTGCTGCATGACATGCAGGCGCGCGGCTCGGGGCATGTCGTCAACATCAGCTCCATTGCCGGCAGCCTGCCTGAGCAAGGCATCGCGCTCTACAGTGCGACCAAGTCGTTTGTCGATAACTTTACGACCGCACTGCACCGCGAGCTGCATGGCACCGCAGTGCGGGTGACGCTGCTGCGTCCCGGCGCGGTGCAGACGGAGTTTTACGATCGGGCAGCCGATCGGTTGGCGGGCCGGCGCATTCCTGGCGAGCGGTTCGCAGTTACTCCCGAACGGGTAGCGGCGCGGGTGATCGCGGTCTTGCGGCATCCCCGGCGCGTGGCCTATGTGCCGAGCTGGCTGCAGGTGGTGCCGTGGGTGGAACCTGCATTTGGTTGGATCATCGATCTGTTGGGACCGGCGCTGCTGCGGCGGTCCTCTGCTGTACACTAAATATCAAAACCACTAGAGGAGAGAACTATGATCGTCGTGACGGATCGGGGCGCGGATCTGTCGCCCCAACAACTGGCGGGGTTGGATATTTACTTCACCCCCCTGACGATTACTTTGGATGGTCGGTCTTACATCAGCAGCGTGGATATTCAGCCTGAGCAGTTCTATGCTCTGCTCGCAGCCACCGAAAGCATGCCTACAACGTCATTGCCTTCACCGGGTGAGTTTATGGCGCTCTATCGTGAGTTGGCTGCACGGGACCCGGAGATCCTTTCGGTGCACATCTCGTCCGGGTTGAGCGGCACCTACAATACGGCCCTCGAAGCCGCCAAGATGGTTCCGGAAGCGCATGTCACCGTCATCGATACGTTTACGCTCTCCGGTGCAGAGGGGTGGCAGGTGGAGGCCGCAGCGCGGGCTGTCAAGGCCGGCTGGCCGTTGGATAAGATTCTGAAGCTGGTGGCGCAGGTCAAAGATGCGACCGAGACCATCTACACACTGCCCGATCTCAAATACCTGATCCACGGCGGCCGCATCAGTCACATCAAGGGCCTGCTGGCATCGATCCTCAATATCAAGCCGATCATCGGCGTGAGCAAACGGGACGGCAAGTACTTTCAGCGGGGCCAGGCGCGCTCATTCAATCGTGCACTGGCCAAGCTGGTGAGCGTGGTGGCCGAGGATCACGCACCCGGCACGCCGTTGCGCGTGCAGGTGATGCACACGAACAATCACGAGGACGCCGAGCAGGTGCGCAGGTTAATGGAGCAGGAGTACCCCTGTGAATGGCTGCCGACGACGCCGGTTGCGCCGGTACTGGGCGCGCACACCGGGGCCGGGCTGGTGGGCATCGCCTACGCGGCACTCAATAAATATCCAGCATTGCCTTGAAGGAGCGTTGAGAAGATCATGAAGGAATCCACGGTGCCTATGTTATCCGGCTTGCCGCTGTTGGGCAGCTTCCTGGAGTTCAACCGGGATCGCCTGGCGTTAGTCCGGCGCGGGTATGAAACTCACGGTCCGATCTTCGGGTTCAAGCTCGGGCCACAGCCCGTTGCGGTGCTGATCGGGCCGGATCTGCACCAGATTTTCTTTACCGAGACCGATAAGAAACTGGGAATGGATAAGCCCTATCGGAGTCTGCGCGCGGCCATCGGCAATGTGGCGTTCCTGGCCTCAAAAGAGACCTATCAGCAGCAGCGCCCCGTCCTGTATGCGCCGTTCGCCGGCGGGAAGATGGTGCAGTATGTCCGCATCATGCAGGATGTGATTCAGCGCTGGTTGGACGGTCTGGGCGCGAGCGGCGAGATGAATCTCACCGCGGAGATCGCCAAGCTGGTGCAGAATGTGGCGGGTTATGCGCTGATGGGCGAGGACTTTCAGCGCCGCGCCGGCCGCGAGTTCTGGGACCAATACGCCGTACTGGGTCGGAGCATCGACCTGGCGATGCCGCCCGACCTGCCACTGCCTAAGAACCTCCGCCGTGACCGGGCTAAGGCAAAGATGCGCGCCATCCTGGCGCCGATCATCGCGGAGCGGCGCCAGAATCCTGATCAATACGATGACTTTCTGCAGGACTTCGTCAATGGCCGGTTGAAGGACGGCCAGCCGATGGATGATGAGACCATCAGCAGCCTCATCCGCGCTTTTATGTTCGCCGGACACGAGACGACCGCGGGACAAGCGGCATGGACAATCATCGAACTTCTCCGGCATCCCGATGCCCAGCAGCGGGTGCTCGCAGAGGTTGAGCAGCAGCTGCCGTTTGGCGCCCGCATCGATAGCAGTGTTTTGCGCAAGATGGAAAACCTGGCGTGGTCGGTGCGAGAAATAGAGCGCCTGCACCCATCGGCCGATCTTTTGATGCGTTATGCAGAGGAGGATCTGGCGGTGGGCGACACCGTGGTGCCCAAGGGCTGGTTAGTGATGGTCATGGCTGGATTCGCCCACCGGTTGCCCACCGTGTTTCGCGACCCGGAGCAGTTCGACCCGCTGCGCTATGCGCCGGGCCGGGCCGAGGATGCACAACATCGCTTTGCCTTGATCGGCTTTGGCGGCGGGATGCACCGGTGTGCGGGGATCAACTTCGCTAATAACGAGATGATGGTGATTGTCGCGCTCCTGTTCCAGCAGTTTGAGCTGGAACTGTTGGACAGGGACCCCAAGCCGGTCTACGGCATGGGCGCGACGCGGCCGCAAGCGACGCACGTGCGCTATCGGCGGAAGTAGGCCGTGTCACGAGGATTCCAACGCATCTCCCAACAGCGTGACGCCTAACACGGTCAGGGCAATCGCCAGGCCGGGGAAGAGGCTGGCCCACGGTGCAGTGGACAGGTAACCCCGGCCCTCGTATAGCATCAGGCCCCATTCAGCCTGCGGAGGCGGCGCGCCCAGCCCGAGGAATCCCAGCGCCGCGACGCTGAGGATCGCACGGCCCAGGTCTACCGTGGCCAGCGCCAGCAGCGGTCCGATAACGCCGGGCAGCAGGTGGCGTGTCAGGATGCGCAGCCGGCCGGCGCCCAACGCGTGCGCGGCCTCCACGAACGGCGCGTCGCGCAGGGTCAGCACGACGCTGCGCGCCAGACGGGCATAGCCGGCGGTGCCTGCGATGCCGACAGCGGCGGCCAGTGCGGGCAGCCCCGGCCCCAGCACCGCCACAACGATCAGCGCCAGCAACAATGCGGGGAACGCCAACAGCAGGTCGAACAGCGCCACCCAGGCCTGACCGATCCAGCCCCGGCTGACTCCAGCCAACAGCCCGGCGGCGGCGCCGATCAGGGCTGCGAATACCACCGCGCTCACCGCGATTGCCAGCGTCGCCCGGCTCCCGAACAGCAGCCGGCTGAGCAGATCGCGACCATAGAAGTCGGTGCCCAGCGGGTGCGCGGCCGAGGGGGCCTGGAGCTGTGCGGCCAGGTCGATGGCTGCGGGCGGCTGCGGGGCCAGCCAGGGCGCCAACAGGGCGCCGAGCAGCGCCATCAGCACCAGCGCGCCGCCGATGAGCGCGGATGGGCCGCGGAAGAGTTGCCAACTTTGCGGAAAAGTTGGCAACTCGTTCCATCCGTGTCGCGGCCGCCTGCCTGTCGTGTTCATTCCCACCCCACGCGCGGGTTCAGCCAGCCCGCGGCCACGTCTACGACAAGGTTCACCACCACATAGATTCCTGCCACGACCAGCGCCACTCCCTGCACGACCGGCAGATCGCGCCACACGATGGCATCTACCAATAACTTACCCAGCCCCGGCCGGCTGAACAGCGTCTCGGTGACGACCGTGCCGCCCAGCAGGAAGCCGAGCTGCAGACCTGCGATGGTGAGCACAGGGATTGCCGCGTTGCGCGCGGCGTGGCGGAGGAGCACTTGACGGCGGGTCAGGCCCTTGGCGTGTGCGGTTGTGATGTAGGGCTGGCGCAAGATTTCGCCCAGGCTCGCCCTGGTCAGCCGTGCGAGCGGGCCGGCGGACGCGTAGCCCAGCACCATGGCCGGCATCACCAGGCCGCGCCAATCGTCGGCACCGGCCGGCGGCAGCCAGCCCAACCGCACGCTGAAGAGCCAGATCAGCAGCAGCCCCGACCAGAACACCGGCACCGCCACTCCACCCACCGCCAACGCCATGGCGATCCGGTCAAGCCACGAGCCGGGCCGGTAAGCCGATGCGCCGCCCAGGGCCACTCCTAACAGCACGGCCCAGGCGAACGCAGCCAGTGCCAGCGCCGCCGTGTACGGGAACTGCTCGGCGATGAGTGCTGCCACCGGCCGGCCGTTGAAGAGACTCTTGCCCAGATCCCCGCGCGCCAGACTCGCCAGCCATGCCAGGTACTGCGCCGGCAGCGGTCGATCCAGCCCCAGCTCCACCCGCAGGCTGGCCACCGCCTCGGGCCCCGCGCCCGCGCGCGCCAGCATCGTCTCCGCCGGGTCGCCTGGCAGCAGGTGCACCAGCGCGAAGACGACCGTGACGACCCCAAGCAGCGTCAAGCTGCCCGTCAGCAGCCGGCGGCGCAGGTAAGTGGGGAAGCTATTGGTCGGTTCGGAATGAGACATAATACGCATTGAAGAATTGTCTTATCTAGTGTCTGGGTCCCTATGATGACTGACGGTCGGTCAGCCGTGACAGCATCTCGAAGCACATGCGGCTGTGATGATAGGGGCAGTCCCACGGGCCGGCCTTGAAGTGATCACGGACGGGGCTGCCGGCCGAGTCCAGCACCTTGAACCAGTCGCCGTGGACGCGATCCACGAAGTGCACGTCGATGTAGTCCCACACCGCCGCGGCGGCCCTGGCATACCGCTCCTCGCCCGAGAGCTGGTAGGCATTGTAGAATCCTACGACCGCTTCCGCGTGCGCCCACCAGTGCTTCTGCTCAGCCGATTCGCCGTGGCCCCCGGATTCATAGCGGATGCTGCCAGATGGCTCCAGGGCTTCCCTTAACACTCTGTCAGCCATTTTGACCGCTTCGGCGCGGGCGCGGCCCAGCAGTTCAGGATCACCCGCAACCTCGGCCGCCTCCACCAGCAGCCAGCTGCCCTCGATATCGTGACCATAGGAGATCGTCGTGCTGAGGTGCGCCCAACGCCAATGATCATCGAAGAAAAGCCGGAAGTGATGCGTCTCGGGGTCGATGACATGCTCGAAAAAGACTTCGATCAGTTTGCGCAGTTGGCCGCGCACGCCTTCGTCAGGCCAGATGCGCAGAAGATTGGTGTACGCCTCCATGACGTGCAGCAGCGTGTTCATGGACTTGCGCGAGTTGACGTCGATGGTGCTGAGGCGCATATCGTCCAGAGGACCCCATGTCCGCGTGGCGCATTCGATGTAGCCGTCGTTAACAGCATCGAACGCGTGCGCCTCGATCAGCCGGAACAGCCCCTGCGCGGCGGCCAGCGCCTTGGGATCGCCGGTCGCCCGGTGATACTCTGCCAGGCCGTAGATCGCAAAGGCCTGGGCATAGGTGTGCTTGCGATCGTCGAGCGGTCGACCATCCCGGTCAACTGCCCAGTACACCCCGCCATTTTGCGGATCGAGGAAGCAGCGGAGCAGATAGTCGCAGGCGCGCTGCGCAGTGGCCCGAGTGGTCTCGCCGCCGGTGAGACGGTGGGCGGCAGCGAAGGTCCACAAGATGCGCGCGGTGAGCACCGCTGAGCGCGGCGTGTCATTCAGGACTTGGAGATCATTGGTGATCGCACCGTAGAAGCCGCCGTTGCGGGTGTCGATGGTCTGCTGGCTCCAAAACGGCAGGATGTTTCCCAGCAGCTCGGCCTCGAAGCGTTGCGCCCAAGCGCGATCCGCGGATGTGCCCACGGCTGCGTTCACTGGCTTCCTCAGACCACCAAGACAGTAGACGTTTCTTTCAGACCTCAAGCGCGTCTGCCAGCGCGTGCAAGCCGAGCTGCTCCAGGCGGGCGCGCGCGGGCCGGCCGTTAGCGTCCAGGTCGCGCAGCGCATAGAACTCGGCCAGCATCAGCGCCATGTCGGGCGCGGAACCGGCAGTTGGGCCGTCCTCCAGCGGCTCCAGCAGCCGCGGCGGCAGCCGGTCATCGGCCGCGGTGGCGCCCAGCAGGACATTGATGCCGTGTTTCAGCTGCCACAGCCGCTCGCCGGTCTGCACGATCTCTTCCACCGTGTAGGGAATCCCGGTGACCGCGGCCAATGCCTCCACCAGCTCGGTTACGGTGAAGTTGAGGTTGTTCAGGACGCAGAAGCTCGCCGCGTTCTGAACGCACGCGTAGTCCTGCCCCAGGGCCGAGACGCGCGCCTTGCCCTCGCTCGACTGCTCGATCTGGCCGCCTTCCAGCCCCAGCTCCGGATACAGCACGCCGCCCATCTCCAGGTAGACATTGGCCGCATTGTGGCAGGCCCCGCGCGGCGCGGTGGCGTAGCCGATCCCGAGGCCGTGATATGCGCGCGGGCTGTGCATGGGGAGCTCCAGCCCCTTGACTGTGACCGCGAACCTGGCGGCGTCCGGCCCGAGCCGGGCGGCGACCCGTGCCGATCCTTCAGCTAGCAGATCGCCGATGCCGCGGCGGTAGGCGATGGCGTCCACCATTTCAAGGATTGCAGCTGAATCGCCCCAGGTCAGGTTGCTCTCCAGGAGTCCGGCCTCGGCGGCTTCGATGGCGAATGCGATCGTCGCGCCGCACGAGATCGTGTCCAGCCCGTAGCGGTTGCAGCGGTCGTTGGCGGCCGCGATCGCCTTTAAGTCCGAGACCAGCGCCATCGAGCCAAACGCGGCCACGGTCTCGTATTCAGGACCGGGGCCTTTCTCCACTCGGAACGGCTCATCCGGCACTGCGACTTCGCGCTTGCACGCCACTGAACACGAATGGCAGGTGCCGGTGCCGGTCAGGATCGTCTCCTGCATCGCGGCGCCGTCAAGCGCCTGGATAGCCGCGTCATCCCACTCGCCGAGGCGCCAGTTACGGAAGGGCACGTCGCCCATCAGTGATCCCACGTACATCGCGCCGTCAGTGCCGTAGGCCTGGATGGTCTGCGACGTGAGATTCTCGCCTTGTTTGGCCAGGACAGACTCGCGCAATGGCTTGAGCGCCGTGCGCGCGGCCACTTCTGGCTTGCTCTTGCCCAGCGCCACGATCGCCTTGAGACGCTTGCTCCCCATCACCGCGCCCATGCCGGTGCGGCCGGCCACATGACCCTTATCGTGGACCACGGCAGCATAGCGCACCAGGTTCTCGCCGGCCGGACCGATGCTCAGCGTGCGAGCCGATCGGCCGTGGCGTGCTTTCAGGGCGTCATCGGTCGCGTACGTGTCGCTTCCCCATAGATCAGTTGCTGTGCGCACCTCGGCCCGGCCGTCTTCTATGAGCACATAGACCGGCGCCGTTGCGGCGCCGGTAATGATCAGGCCGTCGTACCCGGCTGCTTTGAGCGCAGGCGCGAAGAAGCCGCCGCAACTTGCCTCGCCCCAGAATCCGCTTTGAGGCGAACGGCCGCAGATGGCGAAGCGGCTGGAGCCCGGCAATGGATGGCCGGCTACCGGCCCGGTCATCACGATCAGGGGCGCGGCCGCATCGAGCGGCCCGGGATAGGGCGGCGCGCCGAGGCGGTCGCGGCATAGTTGTTGCAGATAGAGCCGGGCTGCCAGCCCGCTGCCCCCGATGGTGGCCCGGGCCAGCTCCGGGTCCAGCGCGACTTCGCGCGTCGTGCCCGCGCCCAGGTCAATTTCGAGCAGTTTTCCAGCGTAACCGTGCATGGTGACACCCCTACGCCTTGATCAGGCTCTCGTATCCCTTCTCGCGCAAGATCTCCGGATATTTCTTGTATGCCGGCGTGATCACCGGCAGCAGCTTCATGATGGCCGGGATGGGGCCTTTGGCTTTCATGGTGCCGCGGGTGAGGGCGGCGACGAGGTTCACCTTGCCCAGCCAGAACTGATGCGCAGTGTCGGCCGACATCGTCATGTCCACCGTCGGTGTGCGGTCGCACGGACCGAGGGCGAGGGAGATCGGATCCTGGCTGCCGTCGATGGTGATTTCGCTGTCGGGGTCGCTGTACTTGAAGCGAATGACCAGGCCGGACTTGCGGGACGCGGCGGACACCGTCTCATCGGTCCGCAGATAGTCCAGGACGGCGCCGACACAATCATAGAGCTGTTCGGCATCTTTGAAAACTGGCATGGGGGTCTCCTTATTTGTTGGGTTTAGAACGCACGCTCGTACAGGGCGAGGACATCCTCCTCGCCGGCGGGGTTGGGGTTTGTGAACATCATGGCGTCGCCCTGCGAATCGGCAGCCAGCTGCGCCAGGCCATCGCGGGGCACGCCAACCTCAGAGAGACGAGTGGGCAGGCCGCAGTCGACTGACAGTTGGCGCACAGCCGCGATGCCGGCGCGCGCCGCGGTTTCATCGTCCAAGTCGCGCGTGTCGACGCCGAGGCTGGCCGCCACGTCTGCCAGCAGCGGCGCACAGGCCGGCAGGTTGTACTCCATGCCGAAGGGCAGCAGGATGCTGTTGGCGATGCCGTGCGGGACGCCGTAGCGACCGCCGCACGGATGCGCCATGGCATGCACGATGCCCAGCATGGAGTTGCTGAACGCGATTCCCGCCATGTTGGAGGCCAGCAGCATGTTGCCGCGCACTTCCAGATCGTCGCCGTGGTGCACGGCCTGGCGCAGGTTGGCTATAATCAGTTTGATGGCGCCAAAGGCCAGCGCGTCGCTCAGCGGTTGGGCGCCCAGGGAGATGATCGCTTCGATGGCGTGCGTCAGCGCATCCATGCCTGTGGCCGCGGTGAGGCCTGGGGGCAGGGAGAGGGTGAGCTCCGGATCCAGGATCGCGACGTCCGGCATCATGAAGGGGCTGTTGAACTCCAGCTTGAGCCCCTGGGCTTCATCCCGGATCACTGCGGCGATGGTGACCTCGCTGCCTGTGCCGGCCGTGGTGGGAATGGCGATGAAAGGCCCCAGGGGACGGGTGAGGAGGCCGGCGCCTTCGTAGTCGAGCAGGTTGCCGCCTTCGGTCAGCAGCAGGTTCATCCCCTTGGCGGTGTCCATCACGCTGCCGCCGCCCAGGGCGATCAGCAGGTCGCAGCCGGCCTCGCGGGCCAGGGCCGCGCCCTGTTCCACGACCTGCACCTCGGAATTGGGCGGCACGTCGTCGAAGATGCCAACCAGGGCCACGCCGGAGCCGTCCAGGCCATTCGCTACTCGCTGCGCTAATCCGACTTGACGTAACACTTTATCAGTAACGATGAAGGCGCGCGTACCGCCGAGCTTATTCGCCTCAAAGCCGATTTCACGTACGCTGGCTGGGCCGTAGAGGATGCGCGGCCGCACCTGGAACTCGAAAAGTTGGGGAAGTGTCATCGGTGTCCTCCTTGACGAACCGATAGATGATCTGACTTGGCATTGTAACGGGGTGCTATTCCCGTGTCAAATGGGTGCGAGGGAGCATAGCGCGGAGGCGATCCTGCGTCGATCGCTACAGATACATCGCCTCTGCGAAATTCCGCATGAATCGTGGGGTGCGCGCCAATTCGAGGTAGCGGACGCGGTGGGCGATCTCTGCAGCGCGGCGGCGTTGGGCGCGCGAGACCAGCGCGAGCCGTGCGCCGGCGCCCGCAGCATTGCCAACCTGGACGATGCGCTCGAGCGGGATATCCGGAAGCATCCCAATGGTGATTGCGCTTTTGATGTCGATGTAGGTGCCGAACGCGCCGGCGATGATAACCTGGTCCAAATCCAGGGCTGTGATACCGGCCTCTTGCAGCAGGGCTTCGATTCCGGCGCGGATGGCGCCCTTCGCCAGCTGCAGCTCACGGATGTCATGCTGTGAGATCCCGATGACGGCCCCGTTGCCTGACTCATCCTCCCCCGCAATGATGAACAGGAGATCGTGGTCGACCTCGCGTACGTGGGGTCCCTGCGCCAGCCGGCCGGAGCGGTCCAACTGGCCGGTGAGACGGAGCTGCGCCACCGCGTCGAGCAGCCCGGAGCCGCACAGCCCTACCGGTGGCTCATCCCCGATGGTCTTGTAGTTGACCCGGCCGTTTTCGAGCCGAACGCCTTCGATCGCGCCGGGAGCGGCGCGCATGCCCGACTTAATGTGAGCACCTTCGAAAGCGGGGCCGGAGGCGCAGGAGAGGCTGGTCAGCTTGCCTCCATGAGCCAGGCACATCTCGGTATTGGTGCCGATATCGACGGCGAGCACGGTATCGGAACGCCCGGCCATATCCGTGGCCAGGAGCATGGCAACGTGATCGGCGCCGACATAACCGGCGATGTTGGGAAGCAAGTGAACGTGGGCGCCCGGGGCGATGTGGAGGCCGATGTTGCGAGCCCGGCCGTGGATTGCGCCGCGCAGGGCCGGCACGTAGGGCGCGGCAGCGAGTTGTTCTACGGGCAGGCGCAGGAAGAGGTGGTGGATGGCGGTGTTGCACACGATCACTGCCTCCACGATGTCTTGGGCCGAGGCGCCGATCTCAGCGCAAGCTGCGGCGGCTAACTCGCTGAGTGCGCCGGTGAGCAGGTCCTGCATACGCAGCGCTTCGGCGGGTCCGCGGCTGGCGTACATCAGGCGGGCGATGACGTCCTCGCCATAGGCGATCTGTGGGTTCATTGCCCCGCGAGTCGCCACTGTGTGACCGGTTGCCAGATCAACGATGTAGGCTGCGATCTTGGTGGTGCCGATATCGACGGCCAGCCCGAGCCAGGGTGCGTCGACCCGGCTGATGTGCATGATGTCGCGGCCGTAGAGCGTGACGCGCGCCTCCCAGCCCCACTCGCGGAGCCCCGCACTTACGGCGCGTATGACCTCCAGGTCGGATAGATAAGCGTCGATGCCGGTGGCCGCGTGAATTGCGTCGTACAGACGCTGATCATCGGCGCGCAGGTCTTCCAGGCTGGGGGGATCCATTCGCACGACGCATTGGGAAACGACCGGCTTGAGTTCGATCGGAACATCGAGACCCTCGACCTGGGTGCGTTGGAGTGCGGTCAGGGACTCTGGCGGGACGTGGAGCTTGACGTCGCTGAGGGGGAAGGTGCGGCAGGCCAGCAGGTAGCCTGCGTCGATCTCACGCTGGGTAAGGCCTCGCCGGGCTCCACCTGGGGTTTCTGCCACCTCACCCGAAATGACCTGCACCTTGCAGCGGCCGCACGTGCCTGCACCGCCACAGACGCTGGCGAGGTCCACGCCGAGGGCGCGGGCCGCGTCGAGCAGCGTGCCGCCGTCGGGACAAGGGCCGCGCCGGCCAACAGGTTCAAAGTCGATGATGTGGGGCAAAGGGATCTCCTTGCTAGCACCCGGGCCAGCTGAAGCGCGCTAGTGCACCTTCGCCAGCCAACCGGCCAATAGTCCTAACGCCGACATCACAGCCAGGCTGACAAAAGCGGCCGGCCAGCCGGCCGACTCGGCCAGTGTACCAAAAATCAGCGGCCCGAGCAACATGCCTGCGTTTTGGCCCACCATGATCACCGCCATCGCCGCGCCGCCCTGCCGGGGATCGCCTGCAGCTTCAACCGCCCCGGCGAAGATGTTTGTTGGGATCACGCCCAGTACGATGCCGGTGATGACTACAAGGATGATCAACCCGGTCAGGCTGACCAGACCTGTCAACGGCAGCAAAATGATCGCAGCTGCGAAACCGGCAAGATAGGGCTTCTTGCGCGACCCGATCCGGTCCGAAAGGACGCCGCCGGCCGGCGCCGAGAAGATCGTGATCAAGCTCGTGATACTGGCGATCAATGACGCCGGTCCGAGTGCCAGCCCGTGCTGCGAGGTTAGAAACGTGGGCAGGTAGGTGCTCATGCCGATGGCCGCGGCGTTGAACGCGGCGAAGGCCGCGGCCAACAGCCAGATGTTCCGGTTGCGCAGCACCTGGCCCGTCCCGACCCCCGGCGCCTCTCCTGCGCCGCGGCCCTGAAGCGGCGCGGCGGCGGACGGAGCCGGTTTGACAAGGACCAGGTACAGCAGGGTGACGACGAGCGCATAGCCCGCGCCGAGCCACCAGACCGATCGCCAACTGGACCCGCCTACGAGGGTGGGCGCAGCGACGAGCATGACAACGGTGCCGACAGGCACCCAGGCTGACCAGACGCCCATCGCCGTGCCGCGCTTCTCGGCTGTGAACCACTGCCCAATGATGGCGGGGGCGAGCACGGCCATGAAGCTCGTACCGACCCCTTCGATCACGCGGCTGACCAGCAGGCCGGTCATGCTCTGACTGAGCGCGCCGAGCACAGCACCGATGACGATGGATCCGCCGGCCAGGACGCCTGTGACGCGGAAGCCGGCCTTTTGGAAGATGAGCCCCGCGGGCAGCGCAAGGATGAGGCCGGTGACGGCGTAAACCGACATCAGCAAGCCCGCACCGCTGACCGTGATCCCCAAGGCGTCCATGAGCACGGGCATGATAGGCGGCACCTTGAACTGGTTCAACGGTGCTGCAATGCTAAAGAAGAGGAGCACGGCCAGGATCAGCCAGGCCGTACGGGCACGATCAGTTATCCGCGTGGGCAGCGGTGCGTTTGTGTGCATTAAATCTCCGGCCAACTCCCCCTCTCCTGAACCGCGGTTCAGGAGAGGGGGCAGGTGGTGAGGTTAGTACACGCCGTACTTGCGACAGGTATTAATCATCGCGTGCATGTTCTCGGGCTTGCAGTGATCCACCACCGCACCAGGCGACAAGATGAAGCCGCCGTCGCCGGCTACATCACCCAGCAGCTTTTTGACGTAGGCCTCCACGTCGTCGGGCGTGCCGGTTGACAGCGTGGATGCCGGGACATTGCCGCCGAAGCAGGCCCAGCCGCCCCAGCGCTTTTTTACTTCCAGCATGTCGGTCTTGTCGAAGATCCAGATGGTCGAACCGGCCGGGATATCGGGATCGCCGGCGATGACGTCCAGCCGCTGGTTGTAGCCGCCCTCGACGAACAGGAACGGCACGCAGCCTTCGTTGACAAGGCCAACGATGACCGCCTTGAGCGTGGGCCAGTAGAAGGTTTTGAAGTCTTTGTCCGACATGAACCCGTCCGCGCCCTTGTGCAGCGGTATAAAGACGACCGGGACGCCGGAGCCGGTCGCCCCGCGCACGCCGGATTCGACGGCGAGCGGAACCAGGCGCTCCATAGCAGCCAGCACCTTCTTGGGCTGGCGGAACTTGTCCAGCATGACGGCGCGTGTGCCGCGCATGGTGTCGCCCAGGGTGTCAAAGGGTGCTTTGCACGCGCCGCCGATGAACGCCGGGAGACCGTAAGTCGCCATGGAGTAGCCGTCGGTGGCGCCGACGAAGCCGGCCCATTTGAGCGCCTCGCGGCCGGCCTCTAGCATCGTCTCCCAAGCCTTTACCGCGGGCGGCAGGCCCGCGCCGATCATGTAGCCGCCGGTGAAGGGCAGTTCGATGACGTCGGTGAGGGCGCCAAGGGTCGACCAGCCGGCGAGCGAGTTGAACACCCGCGGAAGGTAGTAGCGCATGAAATAGTTGGTCGGGTCATTGATCAGCAGATCGTACTCATCCGCGTGCATGAACTCGCCTTCGAGCGCCTGGTACGAGGCCTTTGGATCCACGCCGCGGCCCGGCCATTGGTAAAGTTTGTAGTCCAGAATGTCGAATAGCGGGCCCGAACCGGCCATGCCGCAGCTGACGACGGTGTCGGTCTGGAAATCCGCGTTGTACTTCTTGAAGGCGTAGCTCATTTTTTCGTAGTCATACATGGCTTCTTCGGTGGTGATGCCCGCATGTGCAAAGGGCACGATGCCGGAGTTGAGCATGATCGGGACGCGTACGGGCTTTTTGAGCTGCACGACGTCCTTGAACATCTGCACGCGTTCTTTATAGGCCGCTTCTGCCTGGGGTGTAGCGAAATCCATCTTGGGCGACGCCCATCCTGCGAAGCGAGCTTCCTGTTTTTGTTCTCGGGACATGGCTGTCATTTGATTCACCCTCCGATCCAGCCCTTGGCCAGCGAGACCGCGGCCATGGCGTCCAGGCCGAACGCATCCGCGCCGGCGTACTTGCACACCTGCTCATCCACCGTGCCGCCGCCGACCATGATCTTGACGCTGTCG
Organism: uncultured Anaerolineales bacterium; assembly: GCA_964513075.1. Lineage (GTDB taxonomy): Bacteria > Chloroflexota > Anaerolineae > CG2-30-64-16 > CG2-30-64-16 > DAOUBP01. The sequence continues at coordinate 27,917 of CAZELR010000035.1, read as the reverse complement.
CGCAGCCCGGCCTTCTCGATGGCCGCCACGGTCTCCTTCATCGAGTCATACGCCAGCGTCAGGAAGCCGCTCAGCGCCACTACCGCCGGCTTCTCCTTCGCAATCGCGTCCACAAACGTCTGCACTGGCACGTCGATGCCCAGGTCGGTGACCTCGAAGCCGTTGACGTCCAGCATGAACACCACGATATCCTTGCCGATGTCGTGGATGTCACCCTTGACGGTGCCTACAATGACTTTGGCGCCCTTCTTGACATCCGCCTGCGCGCCGGTCATGTACGGCTTCATCTCGGCCGAGACACCCTTCAGCATCTCGCCCGCCAGGATCAGCTCGGGGATGAAGTACTCGCCGTGCTCGAAACGGCTGCCGACGAGCTCCATTGCCGCCCGGCAGGCGTCGAGGATGGCGGTCGGCGTTGCACCGGCAGCCAGCAGCTCCTTGGTCAGCGCGATCGCGCCTTCCTCGTCCATGTCCGCAATGGCATTGATCAGTTGGTCCGACATGTGTTTTCCTCCTTAATGGGAAATGGAATGGTGTTTATGTTTATTCCAGCAATCCCGCCCGAAACGCGCGGGTGTAGTTCAGGCAGTGCCTGTCGATGCCGAGCGTGGCCTCGGCGGCCAGCAGCGCTTTGCGGAGCTCCTTGTCAAGCGGGTCGAGGATGGCGCTGTCAAGACCCGCTTCGAGCATCAGCGTCAGGAACGCCCGGTTGATCAGCGTGCGCACGGGCAGGCCGTAAGACACGTTGCTGAGGCCCGACGTGAAGTGGACCTTCGGGTACTCGGCCTTGACCGCGCGCACCGTAGCCAGCGCCACGCGCGCGGCGCTGCCGCTTGCGCCGATGGTCATCACCAGCGGGTCCACGTACACCTGTTCGTCCGGGATGCCCGCGCCGCGGGTCTCACCGATCAGGCGATGGACAATCGCCAGGCGGCCTTCCACGTCTGCGGGAATGCCTTTGTCGTCCATGGCCAGGGCGATCACGCCGCCCTGGGCCTGCGCTGCGAGCGGCAGCACGCCTGTCAGCCGTCCGGCTTCGCCGCTGATCGAGTTGATCAACGGCGGCTGCTTGACCTCGGGCAGCGCGGCCGCCAGCGCAACCGAATTCGCACTGTCCAGGCACAACGGCTTGGTCACCGCCGCTTGCACCGTCTGCACGAGCCAGACCAGATCGTCAGGCTCGCGTTCTGTGGGGGTGCCCGCGTTGACGTCGATCCAGGCTGCGCCCGCGTCGGCCTGGGCGGCGGCCAGCTTCTGAATGAACTCAGTATCGCGGTCGAGCACGGCCTGTTTCACTGCCTTACGGGTCCCGTTGATTTTTTCACCGATGATCTTCATGTGCCAACCTCTTTCTTTTGTGCTGCGTCCTGTTTGGGCGTTGTCGGAAAGAAATGCTCGTAACGGATGGTCTCTCCGGGCGGAACCACGATGAATTCATCATCCCAGGGACCGGTCAGCATCTTGCGCACAAGCGAGTTCGAACCCTGCAGTTCCTCGAAGCGAAGGTCCCAGCGCTCGGCCAGACCTTGCGCGTAGGCGCGGTAACGATCCATCTCCCCGCGGCCGGTATCGATGAGGGCCAGGCGGGTGTAATGTTTGATGGAGAGCCGGATGAGGCGATCGGCCCGCTTTTCGCCGTACTTTTCGACGAGGCGCTCGTAGTCGCTGAACGGAGTGTCGCCAACCTCGATCCAGCCCTTGGTAAGGTAGTAGGTGCCCGGCTCGGTCTTGATCTGTTTCTTGTATTCATCGCGGGAGCCGAGGAAGATGGAGATGCAGTCATCGACGTGCGGCACGACGAGGGTGCAGCCGTTGGCGCGCAGGCCCATCACGGCCATGCTGCAGAAGCCATAGCCGAGGATGACCTCGTCGGCCGTGCCAGCGGCCGCGTCGATGGCATCCTGAAGCGCACGTTTCAGGTTCGGCGGGTTGATGTGGAGGCCGAAGTCAAGGACTTGATACGTCACCTCGGGCGGAAGCAGCGGGAGCATCTCCTCCATGACAGTAGCGCAAGCCAGAATTTTGCGGGAAGTGGGCACGTGCTCTCCTGATTGATGAGCTACAGGCATCCTGAGCGGAGCATCGCCGCAGTCCGCGATGCGGAGTCGAAGGATGCGATTTGTTTGGCGCGACTTGATTCTATAATACCCTAGGGAACTTGTCAAATCTAGAGAGCCATGTATAATGCTTCTTGAAAGGGCAGAGGGATGGCAAGCAAAGAACCACAGGTCTCGTTCAGGAAGGGTCCGGCCGGGCCGCGCATCGACCGCGACTCGTTTGAGCCGCCCTATTATCAGCTTGCAAACATCTTGCGCCAGCAGATCGCCGCGGGTGAGTTGCGGCCGGGGGATCGTGTTCTGTCCGAAGTGCAGCTTTGCGAGCGTTACGAGGTCAGTCCGATGACCGCGCGCCGCGCGCTGACGCTCCTCCTGGACGAGGGACTGGTGACAGCGGCGCGCGGTCGCGGCACCTTTGTCAAGCCGCTGGTGCTGGGTGCGGCTACCTTCGGGTTACAGGCGCTGGAAGAACTTTTCAATGGCGAGCGCACGTCGGTTCGCTTCCTATCGGTCAGGACCATTCCCGTTACCCCCCGCATCAGCCAAAAACTGGCCATTCCGGTTGACGGCCTGTTGTCAAACGGCCCGTTGTCAAATGGCCCGTTGTCAAACGGCCCGTTATCAAACGGCCCGTTATCAAACGGCAAGGTCATCGCCATTCGCCGGCTCCTCTCGCGCGATGCCGCGCCGGTGGCTTATCATCGCGAGTATCTGATCTTCGACCCGACCCGGCCCATCGTCGAAGCGGAGATGGGCATCACCAGCCTGCAGGGACTGTTCGATGGCCAGGGCGAAACGGTGCTGAAGCGCGGTGACCTGGGGATTCAGACCACGGTGCTCACCGAGGAGGAGGCGCGGCTGCTGGACGCCGCGACCGGCAGCGCGGCCTTTCGCATTGAGCACACTTTTTTTGACTTCGATGAACGGCCCGTGAGTTGGGGCTGGTTCATCGTGCGCGGCGATTGCTTGCAGTTCAACGCGACCGTCGGCGCACCATTATATGGCGTCGCCAATATTGGCGTACACTCACCGGGGACCTAGCGCCATACACGGCGCCCAGATGGGAGCAGCCATGGATCGACCTGAGAACAGTGATGAGACGCCGGAATCTGACGTGTTGACACGCGTGACGGCGGCGGCGCCCCTCACGGCGGCGGCGCCCCTTACGGCGGCGTTAGCTGATCTGCGAGAGAACGAGGTGCTGGAGATTGTCCGGGGGCGCATGGCGCGCGGCGACGACCCGCTGCAGATCATCGAGGATTGCCAGGAGGGCATGCGTAAGGTCGGTGAGCGGTACGCGCAGCGGCAATACTTTCTTTCCGGCTTGATCATGGCCGGCGAGATTCTGCGCGAAGTGATGGAGATTGTGGCGCCCTGGCATGACGCGCCATCGGTGGAAGAGCAGCTCTCCGGCAAGACCGCGGGGCGAGTGCTGCTGGGCACCGTGCAGGGCGATATCCATGACCTGGGCAAAAATCTGCTGTTGATGTTGTTGCGAGGCTATGATTTCACCGTGCTGGACCTGGGGGTTGACGTGGCGCCGGGCAAGTTTGTGGAAGAAGCCCGCATCTTCAAGCCCCACGTCATCGGCCTGTCCGGGCTCATCACCGCTGCTCACACCACCATGCGCGCAACCGTCATGGCGCTCCGGGCCATGATGGCTGAGGACGGTACTCGTATCCCCATTTTACTTGGCGGTCAGGTGGATGAACAGGTCTGCAAGTTCGTCAACGCTGATTATTGGACCACCGATGCCATGGAGGGGGTGCGCTTGTGCCAGCGGCTGGTTTCTTAAGGTTGCCAACCTTCTACAGGTTGGCAACCTTAACCTTAACCTTGTTCTAAACTCAGGCCCCGCCTGCCTTGAATGCCTCAGCCACAATCGTCTGCGCCTCGGCCTGGATGCGCCGCAGGTGCGGGTGGCCCAGGAAGCTCTCGGCGTAGATCTTGTAGACATCCTCGGTGCCCGACGGGCGTGCCGCGAACCAGCCGTTCTCGGTGACGACCTTCAGGCCGCCGATGGCCGCGCCGTTGCTCGGCGCGTGCGTCAGCTTCGCCACGATCGTCTCGCCGGCCAGGTCAGTGGCCGTAACCATCTCGGGCGACAGCGCGGACAATACTTTCTTCTGCGCCGCGTTGGCCGGTGCATCCATGCGCTCGTAGACCGGGGCGCCGAACTTCTCCGCCAACGCCTTGTAGTGCAGGCCAGGGTCTTTGCCGGTCACTGCGGTGATCTCAGCCGCCAGTAGGTCCAGGATGATGCCATCCTTGTCGGTGGTCCAGACCGTGCCGTTGTGACGCAGGAACGAAGCGCCCGCGCTTTCTTCGCCGCCGAAGCCGAAGGAGCCATCCACCAGGCCATCCACAAACCACTTGAAGCCCACCGGAACCTCGGCCAGCCGCCGGCCCAGGGATGCCGCCACGCGGTCGATCATCGAGCTGGAGACCAACGTCTTGCCTATCGCCGCATCGGCCCGCCACCCGGGGCGGTGTTGGAACAGATACCAGATGGCGACGGACAGGTAATGGTTGGGGTTCAGCAACCCGGAGCTGCGGGTGACGATGCCGTGCCGGTCGCTGTCTGTGTCGTTGCCGAAGGCCACTTCGAAGCGGTCCTTGAGGCCGATCAGGCTGGCCATCGCGTAGGGCGACGAGCAATCCATGCGGATCTTGCCATCTTTGTCCACCGTCATGAAGCCGAAGGTGGGGTCCGCGTATTTGTTGACGATCTCGAGATCCAGGTCATACATCTCAGCGATCGGCGCCCAGAACGGCAGGCTTGCGCCGCCCATCGGATCGACCCCCAGTTTTAGTTCCGCGTTGGCAATCGCGGCCATGTCCACGACGTTGCCCAGATCACGCACGTAGGGGGTGATGTAGTCGTAGTCGTGCACGCGGCCCGAGGCCTTTGCGCGGGCCAGCGTCATCCGCTTCACGTCCTTGAGCCCGCCCCGCAGGATATCGTTGGCCCGGTCCTGAATGACCTTGGTCGCGCTGGTGTCGGCGGGGCCGCCATTGGGCGGGTTATACTTGAAGCCGCCGTCGGTGGGCGGATTATGTGAGGGGGTGATGACCACGCCGTCGGCCAAGCCGGAACTCCGGCCGCGATTGAAGGCCAGGATAGCGTGCGAGATCACCGGCGTCGGCGTATAGTTGAGGCCGGCTTGCACCATCAGCTCGACGCCGTTGGCCGCGAACACCTCGATCGCGGTGCTCAGCGCCGGCTCCGACAGCGCATGCGAATCCATGCCGATGAACAGCGGGCCGGTGGTGCCTTGAGCCGCGCGATACTCGCAGATGGCCTGACTGGTGGCTGCGATGTGGTCGTCATTGAACGATGTGTTGAACGACGTGCCGCGATGGCCCGATGTGCCAAACGCGACCTGCTGGGTCGGGTCATCCGGGTCGGGATGTCCGGTGTAGTACGCTGAGATCAGGCGCGGCACGTTGACGAGCAGTTCTTTGGGCGCCGGTTTGCCGGCGTAAGGGCTGATAGCCATTCGATCCTCCATTGTGACGGTTGAAGGTTCAAGGTTGAAGGTTTCGACCTTGCAGGTCACCGAACCTTAAACCTTGAACCTGTAACCTTCAACTTTCAATCAAGGCCTTGTCACTTGGCCAGCAGTGCGGCGGTCTCGGCCAGGCGGGTCGAGTAGCCCATCTCGTTGTCGTACCAGGCAGCGACTGACAGCAGGTCGCCCATCACCGCGGTCAGTGGCAGGTCGACGATGCACGAGTGCGGATCACCGATGATGCGGCTCGACGCCCATTCGTCTTCGAGCACGCCCATCACACCTTTCAGCGGCGCCTCGGCGGCTGCTTTGCGGAAGGCATTATTCACCTCTTCGACTGTCGCCGGTCGTTCGGTGAGCAGGTTCAGCTCCGCGATGCTGCCCGTGCGGGTCGGCACGCGATAGGCCTTGCCGGTGATCTTGAGCCCTGGCCAGACGTATCCCAGCGCCCGCGCTGCACCCGACGAAGACGGGATGATGTTCTCGGCTGCGGCCCATGAGTCGCGGCGATCCTTCATCGGCTGGTCGGTCAGCGACTGGGTGTTGGTGTAGGCGTGGACGGTCGAGAAGAGGCCGTACTTGATGCCGAAGTTCTCGATAACCACCTTCACCACCGGCGCCAGGCCGTTGGTGGTGCAGCTCGCCATGCTGACGATGAAGTGCTTCGCCGGATCGTAGGTCTCGAGGTTGATGCCCGGCAGCAGCACCTTGTCGCAGTCGTCCGCCTTCTTGCTTGGCCCACTCACCAGTACGCGCTTCGCACCCTTATCCAGGTGGGGCTGCGCGCCTGCCCGTGTGACCGCCCTGCCCGTGCAATCGATCACCAGGTCAACGCCCATCGCCCCCCAGTCCGGCAGCGCCTGCAGCGTGTTGTAGTAGGGGATCTCGCGGCCGCCGATGGTGATGCTGTTTTCGGTCGACTTGACCTCTTCGGGCCAGCGGCCGTAGTTCGAGTCCACTTCGAAAAGCGCGGCGAATGTGGCGGTGTCTCGGATGTCCGAGATCGAGACCGGCGACCACAGGTTCTGCTTCAATGCCGCTTTCAGGCAAGACCGGCCAATGCGGCCAAAACCGTGAATTGCTATGTTAGGCATGTGTGCTATCCCTTCTTGTTTCTGAGAGTAGTGTTTGCGTGAGCCGATCAGCAGCGCAAGCACGCAAGCATGGAATCACCGTGTCAACTCAGTCGACATCCTCGAGTGCAGGCACAGCGGGCGCTTTTCGTTCCACGGTGCCGCCGCTCGGGATTTGCAGCTCAGCATAGTCATCGGCAGTGGTGCTTGGGTCGATGCGGCAGTTGCGGCCGATCACCGCCTTCTCCGGGATGCGGGCGCGCTTGCCCACAATGGTGATCCCTGTGTCGAGGTTCCCGGGCTCGAGTTGGTTGGGCGTCATATCATCGCCCGCGCCCACTTGTGCGCCCGCGCCCACCTCGACGTCCTTGTCCACTACGCACTTATCGACCAGCGCACCCGCGCGGATCACGGTGTCGTTCATGACGATTGAGTTGCTGACCAGGGCGCCGCGCTCGACGCGGACACCGGGCGACAGGACGCTGTTCATCACCGTGCCGTCGATCACACAGCCGTTGCAGATCAGGCTGTCGCGCGATTGCCCTGTCGGGCCCAGCTTCACGGCCGGCCTTTCTTCCGAACGGGTGTGGATGACCCACTTCGGGTCGTAGAGATCGAGCCCCGGCTTCTCCGCCACCATTGCGAGGCTGGTTTCCCAGTATGCCTGGATCGTTCCGACATCCACCCAGTAACCCTCGAACGGAAACGCGAACACCTCGTCGTTCTTCACCATCTTCGGGATCAGGTTCTTGCCGAAGTCGTGGGATGAATTCGCATCCGCACCGTCCGCTTCCAGATTCTCCAGCAGGAAGTCCATGTTGAAGACATAGATGCCCATCGACGCCAGTGTGCTTTCCGACTTCTTCGGCTTTTCGACGAACTTGACGATGCGCTGCTCTTCGTTGGTGGTCATGATGCCGAAGCGGAAGGTTTCTTCCGGCGCCACATTCATCACGGCGATGGTCAGATCGGCCTTCTTTTCCTCGTGGAAGCGCAGCATCTCCCGGTAATCCTGCTTGTAGATGTGATCGCCCGAAAGAATCAAGACGGTGTCACATCCGCTTTCCTTCATGAAGTTGCGGTTTTGATAGAAGGCGTCCGCGGTGCCCCGATACCAGGTCTGCTCTCCGCGCCCGCGATAAGGCTGCCAGAGCTGGATGCCATTGGGCCAGCGGCGGTTGAGATCCCACGGCTCACCGATGCCGATGTGTTGCATCAACGAGTGCGGCCGGTATTGAGTCAACACGGCCACCTTGGACAGGCCTGAGTTGACCGCGTTAGACAGCGGAAAGTCAATGATGCGATATTTGCCGGCGAACGGCACGGCGGGCTTGGCCCGCTTCTCGCCCAGGATGCTCAGCCGGCTGCCCTGGCCGCCTGCCAGGATCATTGTGAGTACGTCCATGGTTTTCTCCCTTTTAGCATGGTTGCCAACTTTCGAAAAGTTGGCAACCGTGCTAGCGCATAGCCTTGATCGCGTTGATCAAGCCGTTTGTTGAAGCATCGTGGGTGTGAACTTCAGCGTCGCTCTTCAGCTCCGGCAAGATGACCTTGGCGAGCTGCTTGCCCAACTCAACGCCCCATTGATCGAAGGAGTTGACATCCCAGATCGCGCCCTGGGTGAAGATCTTGTGCTCGTACAGCGCAATCAGCGAACCCAGGACGGCTGGGGTCAGCTTTGGATAGAGCAAGGAGTTGGTTGGCCGGTTTCCGGGGAAGGTTTTGTGGATGGCTAGCTTTTCCATCTCGGGTCCGCTCTTGCCCTCTTTCACCAGCTCAGCGCGCGCTTCGGCGGTGGTCTTGCCCTTCATCAGCGCCTCGGTCTGGGCCAGGTAGTTCGAGAGCAGGATGGGATGGTGATCGCCCCGCGGGTTGTGGCTCTGCGCCGCAGCCAGGAAATCGCACGGGATGAGCTTGGTGCCCTGGTGGATCAACTGGTAGAAGGCGTGCTGGCCATTGGTGCCCGGCTGCCCCCAGATGATCGGACCGGTGGTGTAGTTCACCGGCTCGGCATCCTTGGTGACGCCCTTGCCGTTGCTCTCCATGTCGCCCTGCTGGAAATAGGACGAGAAGTGCATCAGGTACTGGTCGTAGGGCAGGATGGCCTGCGACTGGGCGCCGAAGAAGTTGTTATACCAAATGCCTAGCAGCCCCATGATCACCGGCAGATTCTTCTCGAAGGGAGTGGTGCGGAAGTGCTCGTCCACGGCATGTGCGCCGTCCAACAGCGCCTCAAAGTTGTCCATGCCGATGTAGAGCGCAATCGAGAGGCCGATGGCGGACCAGAGTGAGTAGCGGCCGCCCACCCAATCCCAGAACTCGAACATGTTCTTCGGATCGATCCCGAACTTCTTCACCTCGGCCGTGTTTGTGGACATCGCGGCGAAGTGCTTGGCGATCGCAGCCTTGTCCTGAGCGGTTTCCAGGAACCAGGCCCGTGCGGTCTGCGCGTTGGTCATCGTCTCCTGGGTGGTGAAGGTCTTCGAAGCCACCAGGAAGAGCACCGTTTCGGGGTTCACCAGCTTCAACGCTTCGACCATGTCGGTGCTGTCGACATTGGAAACGAAGTGGACCTTGAGACCAGGTTTGCCGTAGGGCTTTAGCGCTTCACAAACCATCTTGGGGCCCAGGTCGGAGCCGCCGATGCCGATGTTGACGATATCGGTGATCGCCTTCCCCGTGTACCCGGTCCACTTGCCGGAGCGCACCGCTTCGGTGAACTCCCGCATGTGTGCCAGCACCCGGTTGACCTCGGGCATCACATCCACCCCATCGACCAGGATCGGCCGGTTGGAGCGGTTGCGCAGGGCAACGTGTAGGACCGCGCGTTTCTCGGTGTTGTTGTACTTTTGGCCGCTGAACATGGCTTCGATCTTCTCTGCCACGTGCGCCTGGCGTGCCAGGTCCAGCAGCAGTGCCATGGTTTCTTCGGTGATGCGGTTCTTGGAGTAGTCGAACAGAATTTCATCCATCCGCAGCGAGAAACGCGCGAAACGCTGCGGATCCTGGGCAAAGAGATCGCGCATGTGCATGCCGGCGATCTCTTTCTGGTGTTCGTCCAACGCCTGCCAGGCAGGCAGATCCCTGAGTACGGGCATACTTGCCTCCTTGATACGACATCTTGCCCAGGGCCGGTCTTAGGCCGGCCCTGGGCAAGGTTTGGGCTTATGCCATTTCCATCTCAGCCGCGCGAACGGACTCGATCCTTCTTGCGCGTGCGCGCAGGTAGATCTTGGTCAGCTCAGCAGCCACCGAGGCCATCAGTGAGAACGGGATGACCCACAGCCAGTCAATCGGGGGAATGGTCACCGTATTGAAGACGACCTGCAGGAACGGCACGTACATCACTGCGACCACCAGGACGATCGAGAAGATCACGGCCATGTTCATCGTCTTGTTGGAGAAGAAGCCGAGCTTGAACACTGAGACGCGTTCGGAGCGGGCCGTGTACGCCCGCAGCAGTTCGGATAGGGTCAGCGTGCCGAATGCCACCGTCCGCCACGTGGCCAGGTCCGGATCGGCCAGGGACGCGCCCGGCCGAGCGCCTGCCATCAGGTAGGACGAGAGGACTGCGACCGTCATCACCACGGACTGCACCGCGATGCCGATCAGCATCTCTTGGTTGATGATCGGCTCACCGGCAGGACGCGGGGGCCGCTCCATGATGCCGGGTTCGCCCTTTTCCATGCCCAGCGCCAGTGCAGGCGCACCGTCGGAGACCAGGTTCAGGAACAGCAGCATCGTGGGCGTCAGGGGCGAAGGCAGGCCGGCCAGCATGGCCAGGAAGATGATCAGGATCTCACCGATGTTGCACGAGATCAGGTAGAAGACGAACTTGCGGATGTTGGAGTAGATGATGCGGCCCTCTTCGATGGCCGAAACGATGCTGGCGAAGTTGTCATCGGTCAGCACCATGTCCGCCGTCTGCTTGGTCACATCGGTGCCGGTGATGCCCATGGCCACGCCGATGTCGGCGCGCTTGAGGGCCGGCGCGTCGTTCACGCCGTCGCCGGTCATGGCCACCACCTGGCGGCGGCGCCTGAGGGAGTCCACGATGCGCATCTTGTGTTCCGGTGAGCTGCGCGCACAGGTGTTGAGATGCAGCACCATGCTGTCCAGTTCGTCATCGCTCATCGCGTTGATATCCGCGCCGGAGACAACCGAACCACCCTCGGTGAGCATGCCGATCTGGCCCGCGATGGCGGCCGCGGTGTCCTTATAGTCGCCCGTGATCATGATGCAGCGCAGGCCCGCCCTTTGGGCTGTGGCAACAGCGATCTTGACCTCGGGCCGGGCCGGATCGATCATGCCCTCCAGGCCCAGGAAGGTCATGTTGCGCTCCAGCTCTTCCGGCTTTGGCTCTTCCGGCACGGCCTTCAGCGTCTTGAAGCCCGCGCCCAGCACGCGCAGCGCCGAGGTGGCCATGCCCTTGTTGGCGGCCAGGATCTCTTCGCGCAGCTCGGGGGTCAGCGGCACGATCTTGTCGCCCAACACGACATCATCGCAGTAGCTGAGGACGAGGTCGGGCCCGCCCTTGACGAACGCCACATACGGGTCAGGCACGGGCGCCGCGCTGCCGTTCTTCATGCCGTTGATGCGTGCACCCAGCTCGCCCGCTTCGTGGATGGTGGTCATCATCTTGCGGTCGGAGTCGAAGGGGATTTCGGCAACGCGCGGGAAGGCTTTCTTGGCGTCTGCCAGGGCCAGGCCTGCTTTGGCCGCGGCCACTACCATCGCACCTTCCGTGGGATCGCCGATCATCTTCCAGACGTTCTTGCCGCTCTCGTCGGGCACCTGTTCCAGCTTGGCGTCGTTGCAGAGCATCATGCCGTGCAGGAGCAGGTTGGTGCCGGAGTCACTGGTCGCAGTCAGCGGCGCACCCTTCTGGGAGAACTCGCCTACGGGCGCGTACCCTTCACCGGTCACCGTGAAGGTGTTTCCGCCGGCCCAGCCGGCCGTCACGGTCATCTGGTTCTGAGTGAGGGTGCCGGTCTTGTCGGAGCAGATCGTTGTGCAGGAGCCCAACGTTTCTACCGCGGGCAACTTGCGGATCAGAGCTTGCCGGGCGACCATGCGTCCCATGCCTAGCGCCAGACAGACGGTGACAACCGCAGAAAGGCCTTCGGGCACGGCTGCGATCGCCAGGCTGACAGCGGTCATCACAAGCTCGATGACTTCCTTGCCATGTTCGGCCCAGTACGCGCCGAGCCCCTCTTTGAATGCCATGGCGGGGTTCGTATCACGGATGATGCCGAACAGCAAGATGAAGCCACAGACGGAGAGCGCCACGATGCCCAGCGTCTTGCCGAGCTGATCCAGCTTGATCTGGAGCGGGGTTTGTTCGTCCCCGCCGGTCTGCAGCATCTCGGCGATCTGGCCGAGCTGTGTATCCATGCCGGTCTGGGTGACGATGCCGGAGCCGCGGCCGTAGGTGACCAGCATGGAGCTAAACGCCATGTTGTCGCGATCGCCAACTGGGGCGTCGGGCTCCAGGAGGACCTTCGCATTCTTGTCGACGGGCACCGATTCGCCGGTGAGCGAAGCCTCCTCCGATTTCATGTTGACGGCTTCGACCAGGCGCAGATCGGCCGGCATGTAGTTCCCGGCCTCCACCAGCACCAGGTCGCCGACCACCAGTTCGCGTGCGGGGATCGTCATGTCCTGGCCGTCCCGGATGACGCGGGCATTGGGTGCGGACATCTTCTTCAACGCAGCCAGCGATGCCTCCGCCTTCGACTCCTGCACGACGCCGATGATGGAGTTGAGCGCGACGATGGCCAGGATCACGATCGCATCGATCCATTCGCCCAGAAAGATCGACAGTAAGGCGGACGCGATCAGGATGATGATCAGGAAGTCCTTGAATTGGTCGAACAATAAGCTGAGAAAACCGGGCCGCGGCTTCTCTCTTAGTTCGTTGGGACCGTACTTCGCGAGACGGGCTTGAGCCTCTGCGCTCGTCAAGCCTTTGGTGACGTCGGTGCCCAGCTCTTTTGCAGTCTGTTCGATCGTCCAGGCATGGGCATTGATTTTTTCTGCCATGACTCCTCTCCTTAATAGGTTGAAGGTTGAAGGTTGAAGGTTCGAAGGTTGAACCTTCAACCTTCAACCTTGAACTGGTGTTACTTTTTCGGCAGCTCGTGGTGCCCGCCGAACTGGAAGCGCATGGCCGACAGCAGCTTGTTGGCGAAATCCGCCTCGCCGCGCGATTCGAAGCGCGAATACAACGAGCTGCTCAAGACCGGTGTGGGCGTGCCTGTGTCGATGGCGGCGAGGAGGGTCCAGCGGCCTTCGCCCGAGTCGGACACGCGGCCTGCAAAGTTCGAGCACTCCGGATCCTCTGCCAGGGCGATAGCGGTGAGATCAAGCAGCCATGACGCGACAACGCTGCCGCGGCGCCAAAGTTCGGTGATGTCGGCCAGGTTCAGATCGTATTGATAGTGCTCGGGATGGCGGAGCGGTGTCAATTCGGCGCTGGCCTGCTGGCTCTGCTTGCCCACGTTCGCATGGTGGAGCAGGTTCAAACCTTCAGCATAGGCCGCCATGATGCCGTACTCGATGCCGTTGTGCACCATCTTGACGAAGTGCCCGGAGCCGCTCGGCCCGCAGTGCAGGTAGCCGTCTTCTGCCGTGCCGCCGAGTTTTTCACGGCCCTTTGTCCGCTCGATGGTGCCGCGTCCCGGCGCCAGCGTCTTGAAGATGGGATCGAGGTGCTTGGCCGCATCATCCGGCCCGCCGAACATCATGCAGTAGCCGCGATCCAGCCCCCACACGCCGCCGCTGGTGCCGACATCCATGTACTTGATGCCCAGGGCGCTCAACTCCTCGGAGCGGCGGATGTCGTCGATGTAGTACGAGTTGCCGCCGTCGATGACGATGTCGCCGGCTGACAGCAGCGGCACCAATTTGCTGAGCTGCGCATCGACTACTGCTGCCGGCACCATCAGCCAGATGGCTTTCGGGGCTTGCAGCTTGCTGACGAAATCTTCCAGCGATGACGCGCCGACCGCGCCTTCGTCCGCCAACCGCTTAACGGCATCGGCGCTCAGATCGAAGACGACGCACTCGTGCCCGCCGCGCATCAACCGCCGCACCATGTTCGCGCCCATCCGGCCCAAACCGATCATTCCCAATTGCATATTAGCCTCCTGTAGTGGTGATGGCTGACCAAAGATCAGCCTAAACGTCTCGCTTCAGGTATCGCATACCCGAAGCACCAGCCACGATTACTTCGTTCGCCAGCCCCAGGAACAGCCCGTGGCACACGATGCCTGTGCGGGCGTCCAGGTCAGCGCCCAGGCTAACCGGATCTTCGATGGGACCGAAGGCGGAATCCAATATGTAGTTGCCTTGGTCCGTCACAAACGGAGCCCCGTCGGGGCCTGGGCGCAGGGTGGGCTGCGCCCCGAGGCGCTCCAGGTAAGCGAACTGCGTTCGCCAGCCGAAGGGGATGACTTCAACCGGCACCGCCCAATGGTTGCCGAGCGCGGGCGAGAGCTTCGATTCGTCTACGATGATGACCTCGTAGCGGCTGGACTGCGCGACGAGCTTCTCGCGCAGCAAGGCCCCACCACCGCCTTTGATCAGGTTCAAGGCCGGGTCGACCTCGTCGGCGCCGTCGAAGGTGAAGTCAATCACCTGATGATCCTCTAACGTCGTCAGCGGGATGCCCAGGCGTTTGGCCTCCGCCTCGATCACTCGCGAGCAGGGAATCCCGCGGATGTCCGTCAGCTCGCCGTGGGCGAGCCTCTTAGCCAAGCCGCGCACGGCCAGGATCGCCGTGCTTCCGGCGCCCAGGCCCACGACCATACCTGACTTGATGTATGTGAGGACCTGGTCGGCTGCCTGCTGTTTTAGCGACTGTTCTGGTTGCATACCCACCTCAGAGGTTCAAGGTTTAATGTTCAAGGTCCCCACCTGCCACCTTCCACCTTAAACCTTCAACCGATCAGTCTTCGCCGAGTGCGGCCTTACGGCTCACTTCCATCGCGTCCATGAGGGCCTTCCAGGCGCTGGCGAACGATTTGACGCCTTCAGCCTCAAGCTCAGCGGTGACGTTAGCCATCGAGATGCCCAACGCTTCCAGCCTGGCCATCGATTGATAGGCCCCTGCCAGGTCCTCTTCCAGGCTGTCGGCGCGCACGATGCCGTGATCCAGGAATGCCGACAGGGTCGCGGGCGGGACGGTGTTGACCGTGTCGTGACCGACCAGCTCTTCGATGTAGATCACGTCGCGGTATGCTGGGTTCTTGGTGCCGGTGGAGGCCCACAGCGGGCGCTGCACGCGTGCACCCAGAGCCTGGAGCTTGGCGAAGCGCTCGGAGCCGAAGATGATCTTGAAGTCGTTGTAGGCCAGCCGGGCATTCGCGACCGCAGCCTGGCCCAGGAATTGGGCTGCTTTCTCGGCCCGTGCGCCCCCGCGGTCAACCATGCCGTTCAGAATGCCGTCCACCTTGGTGTCGACGCGCGAGACGAAGAAGGACGCGACCGAGGCGATGGAGTCGATCGGCAGCCCTTTGGCCGCACGGCGGGCGAGGCCGCTGATGTACATCTCCATCACGGCCCAATGCCGCTCACGCGAGAAGATGAGGGTGACGTTGACGTTGATGCCGGCTTCAATGGCCGACAGGATCGCCGGCAGGCCTTCTTCGGTCGCAGGGATCTTGACCATCAGATTCGGCCGGTCCACCCACTTCCAGAGCCGCTTGGCTTCGGACAGCGTCTGGGCCGTGTCATGGGCCAGATACGGGTTGACTTCCAGGCTGACGTAGCCGTCCTCTTTGTTGCTCTCGTCGTAGAGCGGCCTGAGCAGGTCGGCGGCCTTCCGGATATCCTCGACCGCCAGGTCCCAGAAAATCTCCTCGCCGGTCTTGCCGGCCTTGGCCAGCGGTATCAGGCCTTCATCATAATCGTGCGTCTTGGTGACCGCATTCATAAAGATCGTCGGGTTGGAGGTGACCCCGCGAATTTCCCCGCGCTCGACCATGCCCGCCATGTAGCCGTTGTTCAGCAGGCGGCGCTCGACGTTGTCGTACCAGATCGATTGGCCGACTTTGTGCAGTTGCTGAGATGTATTCATGTATTTCTCCTTTTGCTGGTTTAAGGTTTGAAGGTTTAAGGTTCAAGGTCGCAACCTTGAACCTTAAACCGTGAACCTTGTTAGGCTTTGGCTAGTTGGGCTTTGGCCGCGGCAACGACACCCTCGACGGTGAAGCCGAATTGTTTCAGCAGGAACTTCAGCGGCGCCGAGGCGCCGAACGACTTCATGCCGATGACTGCGCCGTCCATGCCGACCCACTGTGCCCAGCCGAAGGTGGAGGCCTGTTCGATCGCGACCCGAGCAGTGACCTCGGGCGGCAGCACGGCGCAACGATAGTCCGCATCCTGCTGCTCGAACAACTCCCACGACGGCATGCTGACGACGCGCGCCTTGATGCCTTCGGCGGTCAGTTGCTCATACGCCGCGACGGCCAACTGCAGCTCCGTGCCGGTGGCAAGCAACAACACGTCGGGCTTGCCGTCAGCCGCGTCGGCCAGGACATACGCACCCTTGGCCACACCCGAGGCCGGTGCATACTTCGTGCGGTCCAGCGTCGCCTGTGCCTGCCGCGACAGGACGAGCATGGCCGGGTGGTGCTTCAAATGCATGACCACACGCCACGCCTCGACCACCTCGTTCGGGTCGCCGGGGCGCAGCACGATCATGCCCGGCATGGCGCGGAAGGAGGCGATTTGTTCGATGGGCTGGTGGGTGGGCCCGTCCTCGCCTACGCCGATCGAGTCATGGGTCCAGATGAAGACGGTCGGGATCTCCATGAGCGCGGCGAGCCGAATCGGCGCGCGGCAGTAATCGGTGAAGATGAAGAAGCCCGACACGAAGGCGCGCAGCTTGGACAAGGCCAGACCGTTGCCGATTGCCGCCATGGCGTGCTCGCGCACGCCGAAGTGGAAGTTGCGGCCGCCGTAGTTGTCAGCCAGAAAATCGCCAGCGCCTTCAAACGTGAGCCGCGTCTTGGTCGAGGGCGCCAGGTCCGCCGCGCCGCCCAGCAGCCACGGATGGTTCTTGGCGATGGCGTTCAGCACCTTGCCTGAGGATTCGCGGCTGGCGAGGCCCTTGGCATCCGTCGGGAAGACCGGCAGGTCCTTGTCCCAGCCATCCGGTAGGTCACGCCGCTGCATCTGCTCGAGCTCGCGCGCCAGCTCGGGATACTGCTCTTTGTACTGAGCAAAAAGTTGGGCCCAGCCGGCGCTCAATTGCGCGCCACGGGCGCCGATCCCGTCGGCAAAGTTCTTCAGGACTTCGTCGGGCACGAGGAACTTGGCGTCTTCGGGCCAGCCGTAGAAGGCCTTGGTCTTGCGGATCGTCTCTTCGCCCAGCGGTTCGCCGTGCGCGCCGCTGGTGTCCTGCTTGCCGGGCGCGCCGTAGGCGATGTGGCTGTCGACGATGATCAACGTGGGGCGATCGGTCGTCTTCTTGAAGACTTCAAAGGCGCCTTGCAGCCGCTCGAGATCGTTGGCGTCGCCAACGCGCCAGACGTTCCAGCCGGCGCTGAGGAACCGCACCGCCACATCTTCCGAGAACGCGAGGGACGTGTTGCCCTCAATCGTGATGTGGTTGTTGTCGTAGATCCAGCACAGGTTGGAGAGCTTGAGATGGCCGGCAATCGAGGCGGCCTCACTGCTGATGCCTTCCATCATGCAGCCGTCGCCGGCGAGCGCGTAGACGTCGAAGTTGAACAGCTCGAACCCGGGCTTGTTGTAGCGCGCCGCCAGCCAACGGCTGGCAATGGCCATGCCCACGCTGGTTGCCGCGCCGTTGCCCAGCGGCCCGGTGGTTGTTTCGACGCCCGAGGTCATGTGATATTCGGGATGACCGGGGCACTTGCTGTCGGGCTGCCGGAAGCGCTTGATGTCGTCCAGCGTCACGGCGGGCGAGCCGGGGATCTCGTAGTCCGGGTCGACGGATTTGACGCCGGTCAGGAACAACATGCTGTAGAGCAGCATGGAGGCGTGTCCGGCCGACAGGACGAAGCGGTCGCGGTTGGGCCAGATCGGGTTGGCCGGGTCGAAGCGCAAGTAGCGCTGCCACAGGGTGTACGCGACGGGCGCCATCCCCATCGGCGTCCCGGGATGCCCTGAGTTGGCCTGTTCGATCGCGTCCATCGAGAGCGTGCGAATCGTAGCAATGGATAACTGATCAAGGTTGATTTCTTTGCTCATAAGTGTTTTCCTCTTCCTAGGTTACAGGTTACAGGTCTAAGGTTGAAGGTCGAAAGTTGACGAGTCTGATAGGTTGCTACGCCACCTTGAACCTTCAACCTTGCACTTTCAACCTGGCTAGCGTTGGATGCGCGCTGAACCGCCTTTGGCGAACGCACGCACCTGCTCCACCGTGGCCATCGTCGTGTCGCCGGGGAAGGTGGTCAGCAGCGCGCCGTGCGCCCAGCCCAGGTTCACCGCCTCCTGCTCCGACGCGCCGGACAACAGCCCGTAGAAGAACCCGGCAGCATAGCCGTCGCCGCCGCCCACGCGATCGACCACGTCCAGCTCGCAGGTAGGCGCCTGATAGGTCTTGCCGTCGATCCAGGCGACCGCGCTCCAGCTATGGCGGTTGGTCGAATGCACTTCGCGCAGGGTGGTCGCCACGACTTTAACGTTCGGATACATCTCGGCCACTTTGTCGATCATGCCGAAGAAGGCGCTTGGATCGAGTTTGGACTTGGCGTGGACGTCCTGTCCTTCGATGCCGAGGCCCATCTGCAGGTCCTCTTCGTTGCCCACGATCACGTCCACGTTTTCGACGATCCGTCTGAGCACCTTCAGTGCGATCGCGTGCCCGCCCCAGAGATTCCAGAGCTTGGCGCGGTAGTTGAGGTCGATGGAGGTGATGGCGCCGTGCGCCTTGGCCGCCTTCATCGCTTCGATGATCAGCTCACCGGTGGTCTCTGATAGCGCGGCGAAGATGCCGCCGCTGTTGAACCAGCGCACGCCACCGGCAAAGATCTTGTCCCAGTCAAAATCGCCCGGCTTGAGCTGCGCGGCCGCTTCGTTCGAGCGGTTGTAGAATACTACCGGCGCACGGACGCCCTGGCCGCGATCGCTGTAGACCGTTGCCATGTTTGGCCCGGTCACGCCGTTGTGCTCGAAGCGCTTGTAGAACGGAGTGACGCCCATCGCGCGCACGCGTTCGGCGATCAGGTCGCCGATCGGGTAGTCTACCATGGCGGTGACGATGCCGGTTTTTAGGCGGAAGCAGTCGGCCAGGTTCGCGGCCACGTTGAACTCGCCGCCACTCACATGGATGTCACAATGGGTGGCCTTCCGAAAGGGGATGATCCCCGGGTCCAGGCGATGGACCAGCGCACCCAACGACACCAAGTCCAGCGCGCCCTCGGATTTTAAGTTCATGCCGTACTTCATTTCTGGCCCCTCACTTTGTAGAGCATCTCGCCGGCCTTGGCCACATAGAGGTAGCCCTCGTCTTCGCGATTCATCCAGTCGGCCGGATTGATGGTGGCCGGATCCCGGTAGCCCAGGTTCAGCTTGGCGCAGTCCTCGGGCGGGATCTTGCTCGCCAGCGTCAACCTGACATTGGGTTTCTCGACCCCATTCTCCATCACGCCCGAACCGCGCACATGGGTGCAGTGCGCCAGCGCGCCCAGCGGCAGATGCTTGTATTTGTCCCAGTCGGCCAGGAAGTAGGGCAGGATGTGGTAGCCTGCCTCATAGATGTACTTGCCATGCACGGGGCTGACGACGTCCAGGTGCGGCGCGTAGATGATCAGCTCGCCGCCCACTTCCACCGCG
This sequence comes from uncultured Anaerolineales bacterium, assembly GCA_964513075.1. Lineage (GTDB taxonomy): Bacteria > Chloroflexota > Anaerolineae > CG2-30-64-16 > CG2-30-64-16 > DAOUBP01. The sequence goes on along the minus strand of CAZELR010000035.1, from coordinate 8,468 downwards.
GACTCCATCTTGTACATGCACTTGCCTGCGGTCCACAGCTCGTCGTACATGGGCGGGCAGCCCGACAGCACGCTCTTGTACGGGTGGTCGCAGAACTTGACGTGGAGCTTCTCGCATTCGTCTGCGGCCTCGCTCCAGGTCTCGAATACGTCGCCGATCAGCACGCCTGCTATCTCGGCTCCCTCAGTAATCAGGGCTGCCAGCGTGGTCGGCGTATGTAGGCGTCGCGTCGCGGCATGGATCGTCGCTCGCACCGGCGTATCCTTGATCCCGATCGTTCCGCGCACCGTTGCCAGCGCGCCCAGCCAGTGGGTGAAGTTGATCACGTCGGGCCCGGAGATGCCCGGGAAGAAGTACTTGGCGCCGCCAGAGAAGCCAACCACCTCATGCGGCAGGGTCGGGCCGAGGATGATGACGGCATCGTGCTCCAGCACCGCCTTGTTGATGCGGATGTTGATTTCGGTCGGCAACGAATAGTGATAGCTCGGCCCGGCGAGCTGCTTGATCTCGTCCTGTTCGATCACGCCGAGCGAGGTCAGCGCCGCCGGATCGTCCCAGGCATGGTTCAGCAGGCCGATGTGCTTGAAGGTCGTCGCGCGCTCTTCTGCAGAGATGCCCACCAGGTGGTTCAGACCCTCTTGTGAGTAGCCCGGATGCGTTCCCAGCGCGACCATGAAGTTGAGCTCGCGCGTATCGTGCAGCACCTCCACCATCATGTGGAACAGCTCGGGCAACGGTACTGACCGGGTATGGTCGGGGATCAGCACCAGCACCTTCTGCCCCGCGAACTTGCCGCCCAGGCCCTTGGTCAGCACTTGCATGATCTGGTCGTGGGACAAAACGCCGTGTTTTGCAATTTTTTTAATAGGTGTCATGAATAGCGACCTCCTGTTGGGTGAAGGTTCAAGACCGAAGGCTGCGGGAAACGACCTTGAACCTTGAACTTTGAGCCTGCAATCGGTTCTTACACCCCGGCGTATGCCGAGAATCCGCCGTCCACCGGCACGGTGATCCCCGTGACGAATGCTGCGGCCGGCGAGAGCAGCCAGAGCACGGCGCCCAGCAGGTCCTCGGGGTTGCCGAAGCGGCCCATGGGCGTGTGGTCCACGATCTTCTGGCCGCGCGCGGTCCACCCACCGGTCTCCTTGTCCTGCACCAGGAAGCGGTTCTGCTCGCCCAGGAAAAAGCCCGGTGCGATCGCGTTGACGCGAATCTTGCCGGAGAAGTTCTGCGCCAGGTACGTGGCCAGCCAGGCGGTGAAGTTGGTGATCGCGGCCTTGGACGCGGAGTACGCCGCGATATTGGTCAACGGGCGGTACGCGTTCATCGATGAATAGTTGAGGATCACACCTTCGCCGGCCTCCACCATTTGCTTGGCGAGGATCTGGCAGGGCATCATGGTGCCGAGAATGTTCAGGTCGAGCACGAATCGCAGCGCATCCTCCGGGATGTCGAAGTAGCTCATGGTTGGCGAAGCCGTGGCCCGCGGGCTGTTGCCGCCTGCGGCGTTGACCAGGCCGTAAAGCGTGCCGAAGCGCTTGTTGATCGCCTCCGCGGCCGCTTCCAGGCTATCGCGTTTCATGACGTCGACAGTAACCCCGTCGACCAGGCTGCCGCGCTCTCCCAGGCTTTCCTTGAGGGCTTCGAGCCTTGCCAGGTTGCGATCAAGGACCATCACGTTCGCACCGCAGCCGGCCAGCGCAGTGACCACATCGCCGCCCAACGCGCCGCCGCCGCCGGTCACCGCGAAGGTCTTGCCGGTAAAGTCGTACATTTTCATAAGATCGTCATGGTTCATAAGAAGCTCTCCTTTAGATTATCTAGTGTCTCGCCCATGGCCGCCATGCCGCGGCGCAGGGCTCTGTATTCGCGATGGTGTTGCTTGTAGAATTGGTGGCGTCTCAGGTCGGGAGTGTAGATCGGGCCCGGCTCCACCGGGGCTGCCATCTGATCGGCCCCGATCAGACGATCGGGCCCGATCAGGCCCAGCGCAAACATGCCCAGCAGCCCTGCGCCGGTCGCGGAGGTGTCGGCAACCTCCAGCGCCATCAGCGGCACGCCTAACATGTCGGCCAGGATTTGAGCCCACAGCGGCGTGCGGGTGATCCCACCCGTCAGACGCACCACCTCGTTGCTGGTCTCCGAGCCGTACAGGGCATCCCAGACGTCGGCCAGGCAGTTGGCTACACCCTCCATGGCCGCCCGGGCAAAGTGGGCCCGGTTGTGCTGCATCCCGAGGCCGTACATCATCCCTTTGTCCTTGGGCGCCCAGTGCGGGCTGCGCTCGCCGGCAAAGTAGGGCAGCAGGAAAACGCCCTCGGCGCCGGGCGGGACGGACGCGGCATCGGCTGCCAACTGCTCGTAGCCGGCGGCCCCGGCCAGGTCGGGATAGAGCTTCTCGCGCACCCACTGCAACGTGAGGCCGCCGTTGTTGATCGCCCCGCCGATGAACCAGAGTGGGCTTGGGTCAGGGTTGGTAACCGTGTCACGGTTGCCAACCCTATCGGTCAGCAGATAGCAGAAGGTGCGCTCGCCCGGATCGAACCAGGGCTCGGCAACGACCTTGCGCACCGCGCCGCTGGTGCCTACGGTGATCACCATCTGGCCGGGGCTCGCGATGCCGGTGCCCAGGCTGGCCATGGCGCCGTCGCTGCCGCCGGCGATCACGGGCAGGCCGACCGGCAGCCCAGTGGCGGCCGCAGCCTCTTCGGTCAACCCGCCTACCACCGCGGCCGGTGAAACCAGTGGCGGCAGGCGATCGGGCTGGATGCCTGCCAACCGCAGGACGCCTGTATCCCACGTCAGCGACTGTAGATTAAGCAGCCCGGTTGTGGAAGCCAGGCTGAGGTCAGACGCCCAGACCCCGGTCAGTGCATGCAGGATCCAATCTTTGATCCCCACCCATAGGTGGGCCCGCTGCATCTGCTCAGGCTCTACCCGTTCCCACCACCGGAGGCGTTGGAGGTGGTAGGTCGAATGCACCGGACAGCCAGTGCGCCGGTAGAGCGCGTGAATGTCGGTGTCGGCGATGAGGCTGCGATACACAGCGGTCGCCCGGGCGTCGGCCCAAGTCATCGCATTTGCAATGGGCGTGCCGGCTTCGTCTGCAACCGGGAACAGGCTGTGCATCGCGCCGCTGAAGCAGATGCCTGAAGGTTGCCAACTTGCAGAAAGTTGACAACCTTGCTCTGCCACCGAGCGGAGCACCTCCTGCGCGGCTGCCCAGACGTGCCTGATATCCAACTCGGCCGCGCGGGGGTGGGGGACCTGCAGACGATAGCCGGCGGAGGCTGCTGCCCTGACGCGGCCGTCCGCATCCAGGAGCACGGCTTTGCAGTTCGTTGTCCCAAGATCCAGCCCGATCATCTGGCCTTCCCCCTGTCAAAGGTTGCCAACTTTCCGAAAGTTGGCAACCTTTGACAACCTTTCACTTGACCTTATCCGAGTTTGAAAGTGCGCCGTCCCAGCCCGTTGGCCAGGTCGGGCGCCATTTCCGCAGCATCGTTCATATCGATCAGCCCGCGCACGACCAGCCCGGCCAGCCAATTGGCGGACGCACGGCGCCAGACGTCGTGCCGCGCCGGGATCGAGACGAAGGCCCGCGTGTCATCGATGAAGCCGATGGTGTTGTATAGGCCTGCGGTCTCCATCACCTGGTCGAAGTAGCGCGCCATGCCGTTCAGGCTATCCTGGAACCACCACGGTGGCCCCAGCTTGAGCGCGGGATAGTGCCCGGCCAGCGGCGCGAGCTCGCGCGAGTAGCTGGTCTCGTCCATGGTGAAGAGCAGCATCGAAAGCCGCGGGTCATTGCCGAAGGCATCGGTGATCGGTCTCAGGTTCCGCACCCACTCGGTTTCGATTGGGATATCGTGGCCCTTGTCTGCGCCGAACTTCTCAAACACCAGCGGGTTGTGGTTGCGGTAGCAGCCTGCGTGGAACTGCATCACCAGTCCGTCCTCCACGCTCATGCGCGCCATTTCGAATGCGATGTAGCCCGTGAAGCGCCGCGCATCCTCAGCCGTTGCCTTGCCGGCCAGGGCGCGTGCGAAGATCGCCTCGGCATCGGCGGAGGACATCGCCTCGGTGTACGGAGTCTCAACGCCGCTGTCGGTGGAGGTGGCGCCCATCTTCTTGAAGAAGGCCCGCCGCTCCTCAAGCGCCTTGATGAGCGCCTTGGCCGTGGTGATTTCCCGGCCGACGACTGTGCTCAGCGCGTCGAGGTTTGCTTTCCAGGCAGGCAGTGCGAGATTCGTGACCGCATCGGGCCGGAAGGTCGGCCGGACGACCCCCTTCCACCCCGATTCTTTGATTGCTTTGTGATGTTCGAGCGAGTCGGCAGCCCCGTCGGTGGTGCAGAGCACCTCGATCTTGAAGCGCTCGAACAGCGCGCGGGGGCGGTATTCGGGGGTGGCCAACTTGGCGGCCAGCTCGTCATAAGTCGCCTGCGCGGTGGCGCCCGTCAGCTTTTCCTTGATGCCGAAGATCTCGTACAGCTCGTGCGCCAGCCAGGCGCCGCTGGGCGTGCCGCGAAAGAGGTAGAAGTGATCGGCAAAGGTCTGCCAGATCTTGCGGTGATCGGTTTCAACCGGGCCGCCGTCCCGCCGCGGGATGCCCAACGACTCGAGGGGGACGCCCTGGGAGTAGAGCATGCGGAATACGTAATGGTCGGGGATGATGAACAGGTCGGCAGGCGAACCGAAGGTCGCGTTTTCGTCGGCCAACAGGGTGGGGTCGACGTGGCCGTGCGGTGAGACGATGGGCAGGCCCGCGATGCTGGCGTACAGCTCGCGCGCCACGCGGCGCTGTCCAGGGTCAGGCGAGAAGAAACGATCAGGAGACAAGAGCGGTTGCTTTTCTGGCATGTATCCCTCCATAAGGAGACCCTAAAGGTCTCGCAGACCTTTAGGGTCTAGAATCACTTAACCCAAAACTCACGCAGCACGTTCGCCGCCATCTTCGGCGTGCGGACGCGGGTGAAGATGCCCTTGTGGTTCAGCCCGCCCACCCGCATGATGCTCTGCACCGCAGCGAAGTCCGCGAATTGCCAGACCTGCATGCCGGCGACGAAATGCCGCTCGGCTGCCACTTCCATGTGGAACCGGATATAGTCGGCCTGGTAATCTTCAGTCCACATCACGTTGGGCTTACCGTGGTAGCCGGCGATGGTATCGGCGCCGAATTCGGTCATGATGATCGGCTTGTGGAAGCGGCCCCAGAGCTGGTCGAGCTCTGCTTCGAGCTTGCGCCGCGCGATATCCAACTGGCCGCCGAGGGTGTACCACCCCCAGTAGCGATTAATGCAGACGACGTCGCATTGCTCCATCCAAGTCTGCGGGCCGCCCATCACGGTCACGATCGTCACCAGGCGCGTCGGATCCAGCTCACGCACCCGGGTGATTTCGGTCTCGAGAAACTCTTTGCCGGGTTTGTTTAGGTCTTCGGTTGTCAGATCGCTCTCGCCCAAGGCGCCCACGGCGAACCCCTTAGGCATCGGTTCGTTAGCCACGCACCACATCACTACCGCGGGGTGATTCTTGTCGCGAGCGATTATCTCTCCGATCTGCTGCAGGCACATGCGCAAACGCTCGGCATTGTTGGCTTCATCGGCCATCTGCAGGCTGACGGCGGGGATTTCATCGATGATCAGGAACCCCTCGCGGTCCGCCATCTGCATCTCTTCCTCGCTGTACGGGTAGTGCGAGGTGCGATAGGCGTTGGCGCCGACCCATTTCATGAGTTGGTAGTCCTTGACCACCAACGGCAGGTTGAGGCCCTTGCCGCTGGCGATGAAGTCCTCGTGCCGGCCGAACCCATTCATCTTGACCGGCTTGCCGTTCAGCAGAATCTTGCCCTCATCGACTGCAATGGTGCGGATGCCGACCTTGAGCGCATACTGGTCAATCTCGCTCTTGACGATCAGGTCATAGAGGTAGGGATCCTTGTCCGACCATAGGTGCGCATAGGGGACGCTCAGCGTCGCCTCAGCTTCGCCGCTGGTAAAGGCCAGGTCGGCTTTGATGACCGTGTCGTCGTCTCGAAGTTCCACGGAGCCCATCCCGTCGGCCGCGGCGTTTAGCCTGACCTTGACATTGACCTTGGCCCCACCGTCGATGGTCGTGACAACGGTGAGGTCCTCAATGTAGTCCTGCGGGACGCTGTAGAGCACCACCGGCCGATGGATGCCGGCGAACGGGTAGAAATCGTAAGTGGTCTTCGGCGTGCTCATGAACATGCTCATGTCTGCACCTGGCATGTTGCCGGAGGGCACGCGCTCGGGCTTCAGCACATTCTCGACGCTGATGGCGAGGACGTTCTCCTCGTCCCACTTGACCTGGTCGGTGATCTCGAAGGCAAAGGGCAGGTGACCGCCCTCGTGCGAGCCGATCTTGACGCCGTTGAGATAGACGGTTCCGCAGTAGACCGCCGAGCCGACGCGGACGAAGATACGTTGGCCCTGCCAGCATGACGGGACGTAAACCTTCTTGACGTACCAGGCCAGGTCCAAATAACCGAAGAGATCATCGTACTGTTCGTTCCAACTGCCGGGAACGGCCATCGGGCGGGAACCGGTCAGGCCGTTGGCCCAGCCGCTGGCCTCGCCCACGCCCTCGGGATCGCACTTGAAGTCCCAGATACCGGAGATGTCGAGCTTGTTGCGGACGCTGTTTTGGATCGGGTAAAGCACCATTGCCTCCTATCGGATTGGTTACAGGTTGAGGGTCTAAGGTCAAAGGCTAGTAATTTGAGCTCACGATTGAATACAGAGTTTATTATGGAACAGGCCGCCATCGTTTGGACCACGTGGGGGGCCTGGTAGTTTGCGATTTGAGTGCGTCGGGTGTTACGGACGCTTGATGTGTCGCGGGCGCCGCTGTTGCCAAGCGCGGCTGCCGCGGTTTGGTGTCGGCAGGCGAGTACCTTTCGCTTTGGCAGGGGCGGGGGGGACCCCGCCCCTACAGGGTGCTTTCAGCGTAGGGGCGGGGAAACCCCGCCCCTACAGGGTGGACCACCTGGGGCCCGCCCATCATGTCATTACTTCAGCGTGCCGGCTGCACGCGCAGCCATGCGAGCCTTGCGCTTCTGGACGTCCTTGGGATACGTAAGGTAGAACAGGAACCAGAAGACGCCGTTGACCGCGTACGGAATGCAGAGCATGTAGAGGAAGACCTTGTCGAGGCTGCCCAGTGACTTGGCCAGCGGCTTGATCAACAGCAGGTAGATGGCCGTGATCGCGCCTTGGATGAAGGAGAAGAGCAGCGCGAAGGTGGTGGCCGCATACTGCGGCTCCACGATCTGGCCGACCATCGGCAGCACCGCGCCCGAGAAGCCCCACGAGCCGATCAACCCGACCAGGAAGGCGATGATGTAAACCACGATCCCCTTGCCCCAGTCGATCTGCGTGAACAGGAAGGTGCCGATGGCCCAGCTAAACAGGTAGATCTGCATGAACATGATGCGGCCCTTGTCCCCGAATCTCTTCTGGAACCAGTCGCCGAGGGTGCCGCCGGTGAAGCCGCCGACCGCCCAGCCGGCCATGAAGGCCGTGTAGAGGACGGCCGCCGCGGCAGTCTCCCACCCGCGTACGTTGACGAAGTAGGTCACCATGAAGGCGAAGAACACCATCGAGGTGACGAAGAGCAGCATGACCGCCAGCAGCCAGAACGTCGGGATCTTGACGATTTCTTTGATGTCCGAGATCTTGAACTTGCCGGCATCCGGGTCACCAGCCACGACGCGGCGGGGCGGCTCCTTGAGGAAGATCTGGAGCAGGAGGCCGCTGATGACGCTGAGGCCGCCCATGATGTACATACCGATACGCCAGCCATTTTCCGGCGTGGGCCACGTGGAGAGCCGGCCGATGAGAGGGGTCAAGACGAGACCGGCGGCCACGCCGATGGTGCGCAGGGTGCCGTAGGCCTTGCCGCGCTCGTCCTCATCGAACATGTCCACCATGAGGCCGTTCTGGATGGGTTCCGCAGCCACCGTGCCGATGACGCCGATGCTGTAGAGGATCAACAATTGGGTGAAGTTCTGCGCGAAGCCGGCGGCCGCAGTCCAGAGGCCCCAAGCGCCGGTCATCCAGACGAGGATCTTCTTGCGGCCGAACTTATCGCCGGCGATGGCCCACATGGTGCCGAAGAGCATTCTAGCCCACTTGCTGATGCTGGACAGGGTGCCCAGCGCGCCGATATCGAGCCCCAACGCCTTCGAGATGACGGGGAACAGGGTGTTGATGAGGCCGCCTTCCATGCTGTCGCTCATCGTGCCGACGGCGAAGGCGAACATGGCTCCGGGACGAGTCTTCTTGTATTCCGGAGTGAGAATGGAAGCTGGTGCTTGGTACTCTTCTGCCATGAGATACGCTCCTTGAAGATTGAGAAATATGTTTTGGACGCCCACAAGGGGCTACGCTACAGTAACTGTTCACCGTTCGGGTAAGGGGATTCAGGGCTGGGCGGTGGCGGTGG
>CAZELR010000034.1:0-46674 GCA_964513075.1 uncultured Anaerolineales bacterium | reverse complement strand
TGCTGGTCAGCGCGTTTGCAGGGAAGGAAACGATCGATCGGGCATACGCGGAGGCGATCAGGGAGCGGTATCGGTTCTATAGCTTCGGGGACGCGATGGTGATCCTATGACAGCGCCCTGGCCACCTCCGCCGGCTGCCAGTCCACGATGATCTGCCCGTTGATGTCGAACGTGGGCGTCGTCTCGAAGCCGCGCGCCCAGCCCCGCACGCGCTTGGCGGCCTCACGGTCCTTCGAGATATCCACCTCGACGTAGGCAATGCCTCGCTCCTTGAGCCACGCCCGCGCCTGCCGGCAGCTGCCGCACCACGGGGTGCAGTAGAGCACCACGCCCGCGGCCGGAGGTTCAGCAGGGGCGGCGACGGCCGCGATCTGCTCAGCCGCAGCCAGCACGGCCGCGGCTTGCGGCTCCAGCTCGTTCAACACCTTGAAGATTTCGTCGTTATCGGGCTGCTGGCTGATGTCGTGCACGTCCACGTAACGGACGATGCCCTGCTTATCGATGACGAAAATCGCACGCTCGGAGTAGCCCTCAGGACGCAACACGCCGTAGCGCTGAGAGACCTGTCCATGTGGGAAGAAATCGGAAAGCAGCGGGTAAGTGATGCCGCCGAGGCTCTCCGCCCAGGCGCGCAGGCAATCCGTGCTGTCAACGCTGAGGCCCAAGACCTGGGCCTGCATCCCCTCGAAACGGGCCAGTGCGACCTGGTAGGAAGGGATCTGACTCGTTCAGACGGGCGTCCAGGCGAGGGGAAAGAAAGCAAGAACGACGTTGCGCCGGCCCCGATAGTCGCTCAAGCGCACCATCTGGCCCAGGTGACTTTTCAGGGCGAAGTCAGGCGCCTCTTGTCCACATGCGATTGCCATGAATGATTGACCTCCTTTCGATTTCGTAAGGCAGGCTAGGAATAGGCCGCGCGCGCGGCCGGCGTGCCGATGGCTTCCAACACCAGGAACGCGTTGACCTCGGCTTCGCGGTCGCCCGAATCCATCGCCCTTGCCAGGGCCGGCACGGCCGCATCGCCCAGGATCAGCAGGCCGTTGCGAGCAGCCATGACTTCCGCCGGGCGGGAGCTGTAGAGGCTGCGGACCAAGGCATTGACGGCGGCCTGGCCTCCGATCTTGGCCAGCCCCTCCGCCGCGGTCCGGCCAACGAGAACCTCCGGATCGGCCAACACGTGCGCCAACACCGGGATTGCTCGCAAATCCCGGCGCTCTCCCAGCACAAAGGCTGCACGCCAGCGGCCGCTCGGTTCCGCACCCCACAGGTTGGCGCGCAACAGGAGCAGATCGGTGGAGGATGCCAGCTCAACCAATCCCTGCGCGACGTACAGGCCCACGCGTTCGTCCGGGTCTTCGATGTGGGCCAGCAGCGCCGTCACCGCCTGCCGATCTTTTGCCGCCCGGATGGCCTGCACAGCCGCCGCGCGCACTGCGGGGTCGGGGCTGTCGAGATCCGGATAGGTGGCTTGCGTGAGCCGGCGAAGATGGGAGCTGCCCGCAGGCGCGGCCCAAACACCGGGAGCCAGGCCGGCAAGCACCACGGCAACCGTAAGGAGCGGGACCCAGCGCCGCGCAAACAAGATCATGTGCGTATGTATCATAGATGCGTCCCTGGTCTACAACACCAAATCAGTGAGCCAGCTTATGGGCCAGCCAGTCACCGATGCCGGAGAGGTCCTCCGTCGGCAGGTAATGGCCGGCATGGGCATCGAACAGCACCTGCACCTGGCCCGGAAACTCATCATCTCCGGCCCACAGCTGCACGGCCACGGCCAGCCTGGGCAGCGCCTGGAACCTGAAAAAAGCGTCCGGCGGAGCCAGACCGCCGGACGCAACGTCCAAAGCCACGCCGCCCAATGCGGTCGCCGCGCGGACAAAGCCGGCCACATCGCTGCCGAAGCGGCCGGCCAACAGGCCCTCCGCGTGGCTGGCAAACGCCTGCGCATAAAACAAGCCGTCCGGCAGTTGCCGGAATGCCAGCCAACGGTCGGCCGGCGGGATCCCGTCGGCCATCAGCAGGTAGTGCATCAGAACAATCGCGGTGGTCACGTGCGCCGGCTTGCCTGCGGCCAGCACGAGCGCCTCGCCGCCCGGGTGCGTCACCAGGTGCGGACGGCCGAAGTACGGCGCCAGCACACCCTCCGGTGTCAACACGCACCCGGCCAGCGCTGCGCAGCGCGCGGGATCGGCCGCGGCCCACTCGATCCGGGTGCGGTCGTAGGCAATTTGGAAGCGGCGGTTAGGATCGAGTTGGCTCATTGCCTCGGGTTGGTGTACTCGTTGCCGATCAGCTCGCGCGCGATGATCATCCGCATGATGTTCATGCCGCCCTCCGCGCCGATGGAGTAGGAGCGGACGCCGCGGATCCCCATTTCAATCGGGTACTCGGTGGTGTAGCCCATCGCACCCAGCCAGTTGGCAACCTCGTTGAAGGTCTCGAACGCCATGATGGGCGCGCGCAGCTTCGCCATGGCGCCGAACAAGGCGACATCCTTGTTCTTGAACGCGCCCTTGGCGTACATCTCATCGGCCATCCAGGCAGCCTTGTAGGTGAGCAGTCGAGCCGACTCGATATCGGTGAAACGCTCGGCGGCCGGGAAGTTGATGCCCTGGTAGGCCGCCAGCGGCTTGCCAAACGATTGCCGCTGCCTGATATAGTCCACGCCCATCTGCAACGCGGTCTCGGCCGCGCCCACGCACGTCGCACCGATCAGCGCCCGCGCGTAGGTGTAGCCTTCCATCGCGTAATAGAAGCCCTGGCCTTCCTTGCCGATACGATAATGATCGTCCAGCGGCATGTTCTCCATGTTGAACCCGCCGGTGGAGATGCCCGTGCGGCCCCAGTTGTGGATCAAGGTCGTCGTAACGTGGGGATTGTCCTTGATGGGCACGGCAAAGAACGTAAAGCCCTTGTGGCCTGCTTTGGGATCGGAGCGCACCAGCGTCATATAGGCGCCGCCCATCCGGAGCGCTTCCGTGATGCCGCTGATGTAGAGCTTCTCGCCGTTCAGCACCCAGTTGCCATCGGCGGTGCGCTCGGCGCGCGAACGCGTCACGCCCTCGAGGTCCGACCCGCCGCCGGGCTCCGTGGAGGCAATGCCCAGGAAATTCCTGCCCGCAGTGACGCCGGGGAGGATCTCTTTCTTGAGGGCTTCGCTGGCATAACGCTCGAAGATATACCCCCAGCTCGCCTGCACCAGGTACATCACCGGCAGCGCCAGGCTGATGTCGGCGCGGCCCAGCTCCTCTGCGGCAATGGTGGCCATGGTGACGTTCATGCCCTGGCCGCCATACTTCTCGGAGACTGTCGGCGCCCAAAGCCCCATGTCCGACATGCCTTTCAGAATATCGGCCGGGATGTTATGGGTGCTGTCGATCTCGCGCACGCGCGGGGCGATCTTCTTTTGCGCAAAGTCACGCACAGCCTTGCGCCACATCTGTTCTTCTTCAGACCAACCGAAATCCATGACTTCCTCCTTGAAGTGGTTGATAAGGGCTCGCTTACCGCATCAACGCCTGCACCAGATCGCTGCTGGAAATCACCCCCACCAGCTTGTGCTCATCGATGACGATGGCGTTTTGGATGCCGACACGCGCAAAGAGCTGGCCCACAAAGGGCAATCGCAGGTTGGGGCTGACGACGATCAACGGCTTGACCATGATCTCAGCCACGCGCGTACGCGTGGGCGAAAGCGATTTGGCGACCAAGCGGTAGACGACCTCCTGAAAAGTCAGGATGCCGTACGCGTCATTTTCGTCAGACCGATCCACGATAGCCATCTGACAGTCGTTTTTTAACATGGCAGCGACGGCATCCTGCACACTGGTGATCGGCGAAACCAGGATGAAGTTGCAGTTCATCACTTCCCGCGCGCGCAGTGAGTAAATCTCATGGGTATCCATCATAGCCGGGCTCCTCTCCCTGACATGTAACAACTGCGTTAATTGCGTGCCACACAGATTCTACCACAAGTCAGTGGAACTACTGCAATGGCCCGGCGTCGCTAGATGAGACAGCAGGCGGATGCGAATTGCAAGTATATAAGGTGGGATCAAGGCAATGTCTGCAAGACTACTTGACCGTCGCGGGAATCAGCGCGATGATGCCTCCCGCATGGCCGGGCAGATCTACTGCTCCGACATCCGCCCGAAAAGTTCGGGCCCAACAACCTGAAGGAGGTCTGATGTTCCGATTTACGAAAGCTTTTCCCCTCAGGCTCCTGATTGTCGCAATGTTCGTCTCTTTGGCGGTTCTGGCCGGCGCTTGCGTGGGAGTGCCGGCATCCCCCCCACCGGCTCCGGCACTGCAAGATGCTGTGCGCACCCCGGAATTCGAGACGCAGCAGCTCCCGCCCGCGGCCCAGGCCGCGCCCGAGCTGTCCACTCGAGCAAAGTCGAACGACTGCCCGGGCCTCGATAGCGCCCTGGCGCAGATCGCCGCGAGCCCAGATCCCCTGGCCCAGGCCCGGCAATTGCAGCTCACTATCAAGAACGACAAGATTCAGGTAGTTCTGCTGCTGAACCAGGCGGACACCAGCTTTCTGCAAAGCTACGACGTCGAAATCGGCGCCCAGGCCGAGGCGCGGGTGCAGGCATTCGCACCACCGGGGCGGCTGTGCGACCTGGCAAAAAGCGGCAAGGTGCTGAGGATCAGTCTGCCGGCGCAAGCAGCTCCGTAATAGTCATTCGCCCCCCAGCAGGGTTTCCAGTTGATTACGATCTCACATTAATTCAAGGAGCAAACACGTGACCAACTATTTAATCCACACCTCACGCGGCGCAGCCCGCAGCATTCTGTTGGCCCTAGTCTGCCTAGTGCTCCTGACGAGCAGCCTCGCCAGCGCCGCGGCGCCTGCAACTTCCGGCGGCGACGGCTTTGCGGTCGTCAAGCTGCCTGCCCAGGCCCTGTCCCTGCCGGCCGGCTTCGCCCAGGCCAAGACAGCCGCCAGCAACCCGAAACTGGACTCTGTGCTGGCCGAGTTGGCCGCTGCCGGCCAGACAGCGCCGGCGCAAGCGCGCGCGCTGGCACAAGCCTCCTCCCTCAAGCTCGCCGGCGAGCGAGTGCAGGTCAAAATCGTGACGCGCGCTGCCGCGGCAGAGACTGTGACCCAGGCCGTCATAGCCGCCGGGGGAGAGGTCACCGGCAGCGCCAACGGCGCCACCTGGCTGCAGGCCTGGCTGCCGATCGCCGCGTTGGATGCGCTGGCGGCCGAGAACGACGTGGACACCATCAGCCGGCCGGCCGAAGCCGTGCTGGCGGAGCCGCTCGCTCCGACGGCGACGACCGAAGGGTTGGCCGTGATCAACGGGCCGGCGTGGCACAGCGCAGGCTTCCGCGGCGCCGGCGTCAAGGTGGCGATCATCGACGGCGGCTTCCTGGGCTACACCGCCCTGCGCGGCACGGAGCTGCCGGCCGCGGTCACGGTCAAGAACTTCGTCGACGGCGAATCGGATGCCCAGGTGGATGGGACCAGCGAACACGGGACGGCGTGCGCCGAAATCATCCACGATATCGCGCCCGATGCGAGCATCTATCTGGTGAAGGTCAGCACCGACATCGACCTCCAAGAGGCCGTGACCTGGGCCATCGCCCAGAACGTCCATGTCATTTCGACCTCGCTGGGCTGGTACAGCCTGACCCCGGGCGATGGCACCGGCTACTTCGCCAACCTGGTCCAGACGGCGCGCAATGCCGGCATCTTCTGGACCACCGCCGCGGGCAACGATCGCGAGTCGCACTGGGGCGGGGCCTTCAGCGACCCCAACTCGAACGGCTCCCACAACTTCAATGGGGCGCAGGAGGTCAACTACTTCGGCCCCGGTAACGGCAACGCCTACCTGATCCCCGCAGGCTACCGGCTCTCGGTCTTTCTGCGCTGGGACGACTGGACCGCGGTGAACCAGGACTACGACCTGTATCTGGTGCGCTGGAACGGTTCGGAGTGGCAGGCCATCGCGTGGGGCGAAGACGTACAGAATGGCGGCGCGGGCCAGACGCCGGCCGAATTCGCTATCGGCACGACCAGCGGCAGCGACGCGCCCTACGGCTATGCGGTCGTGCGCTACGACAGCAATCGGAACGTCAACCTCGAGGTCTTTACGCCCAAGGCGCCGGTGGACGAACGCGTGTACGCGCGCAGTCTCGGCAACCTGGCCGATGCACCTGCCGCGCTGACGGTCGCCGCGCTGGACGTCAATGCGCCCTTCCCCCAGGAGTCCTACAGCTCCGAAGGCCCCACCAACGGTCCCGGCGGCACGGCGGCGGGCGGGGCCGTCAAGCCCGATATCGCCGGTTTTGCCAATGTTTCGACGGCCAGCTACCCGAATCCGGCCGAGAAGTTCAACGGCACGTCGGCCGCGACGCCGCACGTTGCCGGCGCGGCGGCGCTGGTGAAGGGCGCTAACCCGGCCTACACGCCGGCCCAGATCCGCTCCTTCCTCGAAGGCCGGGCGATCGACATGGGCCCCGCGGGCAAGGACACGCTCTACGGCTACGGCCGGCTCAACCTCGGCGCGCCGCCGGTCGTACTGACGCCTGATGTCAGCATCGCCAAGCGGGTGAACGGGAGCAACTTCGCACCCGGCGGTCCGGTCCAATTCACGCTGACGATCGCCAATCAAGGCAGCGCCGCAGCATCATCGATCGTGATCACCGATCTCGTGCCCGCCCAGGTGACCAATCTGAGCTACAGCAGCACGCTTCCGGTCGCGCGCGTCGGGAGCACAACGTATACCTGGAGCCTGGCTTCCCTGGCTGCGGGCGCCAGCGGCACGATCACCATCAATGGCACGCTCAGCCCAGCCCTGCCCCAGAACTTCAAGGTGGTCAACACGGCCACGGTCACGGCCGCGAATGACAGCAATCCGAACAACAACAGCAGCAGCGCCACCGTTTTCAAGGCCCGCACCAAGGTCTATCTGCCGTTGGTGCTGCGCCGCTGACCACCCGCGCCCGACGCACCGGTGCTGAAGGCGCTCAACAACAAAGCGGGGTGTTTTGGACTGTTTCATTGTCCAAAACACCCCGCTGAAAAGCTTCCTCGCCCGGACCTATTACACCACCGGCCTGGGGTATAACCCCAACTCCTTGACGATCTGCGGCACTGCGGCGGGCCAGTTGACGGCCATCACGTGCAGGCCGGCCACGCCCTCGATCTCGCGCACCTGCCGGGCGATCTCCAGGCAGATATCCTGCCCGGCCTTCGCCTGATCCTCTTTCGACAGCCCATCCAGCCGCTTGAGCACCCAATCGGGCACGTCCATGCCGGCGACCTCGTTCTTCATGTACTCAGCCACCTTGAGCGAGCGCGTAGGACCGACGCCTGCGAAGATCGCAACCTTCTCGTGCAGGCCGAGATCGACGACGCGCTGCATGAACTCGCGGAAGCGGTCCACGTTGAAGATGAGCTGGGTCTGGATGAACTGGGCGCCGGCCACGATCTTCTTGGCCAGCCGGAACGGCCGGTACTCGTACGGCGGCGCAAACGGATTCTCCACCGCGCCGATGAAGAAGTCCGGCGCCTTCTTGGGAATCTGCTTGCCGTTCTCGAACACCTGGTTATCCCGCATCATGCGCGCCATGCGGATCAGGTTCATCGAGTCGAGGTCATACACCGCCTTGCACTGCGGATGATCGCCCCAGATCGGGTGGTCGCCCGACAGGCACAGGATGGTGTTGATGCCGAACACGGCGCCGCCCAGCATGTCGCCCTGGATGCCGAGGCGGTTGCGGTCGCGGCAGGTGAACTGGATCACCGGCTCCATGCCGGCCTGCTTCAGCATGATGCCGACCGCCAGGCTGGAGACGTGCACCATGGCCGATTGGTTGTCGGTGACGTTGTAGGCGTCGCCGTAACCCTTCAGGGTGTTGATCTCGCGCTGGATGGCTTCGATGTTCGGGCCGACCGGCGGCGAGACCTCGACGCAGACGGCGAAGTGGCCGGCAGCCAGCACCTTGGCCAGGTTGCTGCTCTGGCCCGTCAGGCCGGTCTGGATGGGCGCGGCCGGCGCCACAGGAGGCGTGGGGGCGTTCATCGCGCTGCCTCCTCTTTAGAAGCCAGGCTTCTGAATGCTCCCGAGGGCAGCACTTCGTCGGCGTACCGCACTGTGACATCGGTGCCGGTGGGCACCTGGTCGCGGCCGAGCGAGTAAGTCACCCACGACGCCTGGCCTTCCAGACGCCAATCGACGGGCGGGTTGAGCCGCAGCAGCTCGTGCAGGTAAGGAGTCTTCTTGGCCCGCGCCACCGCTTGGACCCACACGCAGTCGGTCTCCGGCTTGACCTCACATTTGCCATTCAGCCGCACGCCCCCGCAGGGCCCGTTGCGCAGATTCTTCGGGCAGTTCATCGGGCAGGTCATGCCGGTATAGTGCAAGACGCACTGTGCGCAGTTCTGGCAGTTGAAGATCAGATGCTTCGCCAGCTCTTCCGGCGGCTTCACGATCCTGGACGATCGTTCCATGCCCACCCTGGCGAAGACCGGCTTCATGCGCCTCAGCGCCCACGCCGTCGCTTCCCAGAACCAAACGAGGGGCATGGGGTGGTCTTGGATGAAGGCTCGTAACGACATCGTTAGTCTCCTGTGCAAAGAAGGCGTTAGGTGCGAGACGAAAGACGAAGGACGAAGGACGAAGGAGTGGAACCTGTTGATTGTGTGCTTTAGTCCACGCCATCGTCGAAGGGATTCCGTCCTGCAGTTGGGTCATAGGTAGCCTGTTCTTCGCGCAGCCAGGTCTGTTCAGGAACTAACGTCTTACGCATGGTGTGCAACTTGGCGACCAACAACTCGGCTTGCTGGTAGGCCGTGCGCAGGATCGTCCTGTCCTGAATGAGCTTGCGCCGATTGATGATATGCTGGCAGGCCACCGTTTCTAGCGCCGAACGGATCGAAAGTCCAAGAAACCGCGCCTGCTCGATATCTGTCTGACCTGTGGAGCCTTCGGCAATGTTGAGCGCCACCGAAGTCGCCGCTCGCGTAATCTGCGACTTAAGGTTGTACTCTTCACTCTTGGGCAACTGCGCGGCAATCTGATCTACTACATCGATGTACTCCAACGCCAGACGCCAGACCTCAAGCTGTTCAAACTTAAACGGCATCTTTCGTCCTTCGTCTTTCGTCCTTCGTCCTTCGTCTACGCTATCCCGTGCTGCAACTTGAACGCGCGCACCGTATTCGTCAACAGCATCGCGACGGTCATCAGTCCGACGCCGCCCGGGACCGGGGTGATATAGCCTGCCACCTCGATCGCCTCGGCAAAGTTGACGTCGCCAACCAGGCGGGATCCACTCTTCTTGGTTGCGTCAGGAATACGGTTGATGCCTACATCGATGACCGCCGCGCCGGGCTTGATCCAATCACCCCGCACATACTCCGGCCGGCCGATGGCTGCCACCACGATATCGGCGCGGCGCACCTTGTCGGGCAGGTCCTTCGTCTTGCTGTGACAGGTGATCACGGTGGCATCGGCATTCTGCAGCAAGGCCGCTACCGGGACGCCGACGATATTGCTGCGGCCGACGACCACCGCATCCTTGCCCGCGATCTCAATACCGGAGCGGATCAGCATCTCGATGCAGCCGGCCGGCGTGCAGGGGATGAACTGCGGCGTGCGGCCCTTCATCACGAGCTGGCCGATGTTCATCGGATGGAAGCCGTCTACATCCTTGTTCAGGCTGATGAGGTTGAGCACCGCCTGCTCATCCAGCCCCTTGGGCAGCGGCAACTGCACCAGGATGCCATTGACTGCCGGATCAGCATTCAACGCGCGCACCAGGTCTTCGACCTCGGCCTGCGTGGCGGTGGCAGGCAGCCGGTGGGTGATCGAACCCATGCCAGCTTCTTCGCAGGCTTTCCCCTTGGATGTAACATAACTCTGCGAAGCCGGATTGTCTCCGACCAACACGACCGCCAGGGTAGGAACCTGGCCCGTCTGCGCCTTCAGCTTCGCCGTCTCTTCCGCGGCCTCGCGGCGCACCGCTTCTGCGATGACCCTGCCATCGATCAATTTAGCTGTCATGAGTCCTCCGTGTTGCGGCTTGTTTCACAAACCGGGTTTCTCGGAGAAACCCGGTTTGTGAAACAAGGTCAGCAGCCTTCGCACTTCAACAGGTATTCGTAGGCTGCCAAAGTGGCCATCGCACCTGAGCCGATCGCAATCACAACCTGCTCGGCCGGCAACTGAGTCACGTCGCCGGCAGCAAACAGGCCCGGCACGGACGTTTCGGTGCGGCTCACGATCACGCGACCCTGCTCGTCGAGATCGGCCAGGCCGCGCACAAGCTCGCTGTGCGGCCGCAGGCCCAACTCCACGAAGATGACGTCCACATCCAGGGTGCGCTCCTCACCCGTCGAAGACTTGACGAGCAGCCGGCGCGCGAAGGAGTCGCCTTCGACGGCCACCGGCTCCCAGTTCTCCAGCACCTCGACTTGAACTCCCCGCTTCAGATGCCGGCCCAGCGGCGTATCCAGGTCGCCGTGATCCGGGGCAACCAGGTAAAGCTGCTGCACAATCTGGGCTAACTCTCCGGCGCCGCGCAGCGCTATCGCCCCGGACCCGACCAGCGCGACCCGTTTATCGATGTACAAAGGCGCGTAGCTGACAGTGGAGTAGGCCACGCCATGCAGGAAGAAGCGGTCGGCGCCGGGCACCTTGAGCCGCACCGCGTCGGCGCCCGTCGCCAGGATCACGGTGCGTGCCTCCAATTGTTTGCCGCCAGCGGTCGTGACCAGGAAACCCCGATCGGCTTTTTCCAGTTTAGTCACCTTCTCCAGCAGCCGGGCAAAGTCCAGATACTCGATCTCGTTACGGAAGCGCCGCACGAGGTCAGCTCCGTTGACCACGTTGTGCGTGTCCACACCCTCGATTTGCATGTGCGCATTGGCCTTGCCGCCCAGATCGGGGCTGATCAGCAGGCAGTTCAAGCGCTTGCGGATGGCATAGATGGCTGCGGTCAATCCCGCCGGCCCGCCGCCGATGATGATGAGATCATACATGGTGCAACTCCTTTCAATCAACAGGTGGCGCCTGAATCAGCCCGGTTTCCATCATCACTTCCGTCAGCTTGCGCGAGCGCAAAATGATGTCGGCCGCATTGCGGAACAAGACATCTTCAGCGACGCTCAGCCTGGCAATGCCTTGCTCCTGCGCTTTCATGCCCACGGCAACCGCCTCGCGCGCGTAGACCTCCCATTCCACCATCGTGGGCAGGATGCAATGCGGATCCATGCCGCCATCCGGCGCCGCGCCCGCCAACGCCTCCGCGGCGGCAATGCACATCTCGTCGGTAATGGTGCGCGCGCGGACATCCAACGCGCCGCGGAAAATGCCAGGGAAGCCCAACGAATTATTGACCTGGTTCGGGAAATCGGACCGGCCGGTAGCCACAATTCGTGCGCCCGCCGCCTCAGCCTCCCAGGGCCAGATTTCAGGCACAGGATTGGCGCACGCAAAGACGATGGCATCCTCGGCCATGGTGCTGACCCATTCGGGCAAGATGGTGCCCGGCCCCGGTTTGCTCACGGCAATACAGACGTCCGCGCCGACCAGCGCCTCAGCAATCCCGCCCGTCCGGCCCGCCGCGTTGGTGATCTGGCACAGCCGCCACTTATCCACGAACTCAGCGCGGCGCAGGTAGATATCTTGCCGCTTGTCGTGCAGGATGCCCTGGCTGTCTACCACCCGGCACTTGGCAGGGTCCACGCCGGCCTTCAGGCAGAGCCGGGTGATGGCGACGTTGGCAGCGCCTGAGCCGATGAAAACGACCTGCACCTGGTCGATGGGTTTGTTGACGATCTTCAGCGCGTTCAGCAGGCCAGCCACGGTCACACAGGCGGTGCCTTGCTGGTCGTCGTGCCACATCGGAATCTCTGCCTGCTCGCGCAAGGTGTCGAGGATGCGGAAACATTTGGGCTGCGAAAGGTCCTCGAGGTTAACGCCGCCGAAAGAGGGCTGCAGCAGAAGCGTGGTGCGAATGATCTCGTCCGGGTCCTTGGTGTCCAGCATGATCGGCACCGCGTCCACCCCGCCCAGCCACTTGAACAACAGCGCCTTGCCTTCCATCACAGGCAATCCCGCCTTGGGGCCGATGTCGCCCAGCCCCAACACGCGCGTGCCATCGGAGATCACCGCCACCGTGTTCCACTTGTTGGTATACTCGTAGACCAGCTCGGGGTCTTTTTGGATGGCCCGGCACGGCGCTGCGACTCCAGGGGTGTACCAGATGGCGAAGTCATCTATGGAGCGGATGCATCCCTTGGGGACTGTCTCAATCTTGCCGCGATAAAAGGGATGCAATTTCATCGCATCGGCCGAAGGCTTTTGCGCCTTGGCCAGTAACTCCTGGACATTGGGGACTTCTTTGACCTTGTCCATTCCACGCCTCCATGCAGAGAAGACGAACGACGAATGACGAACGCAGGTCAACTTCTTTCGTCTTTCGTCCTTCGTCCTTCGTCTTTACTCACACCCGCAGATACGAATCCGCGTAAATCACCTTGTTGAGCAGGATCTGGACCGTCTTCCAGATGGCAGCCTGCTCAGGGTCGCTCATATCGACCGCGTCAGCAGACAACTCCTCACCGGCAGCAACCGCGTCATACAGCGCCAACAGGAGTCGCCCCACCGACGTGTTGTCATCCCGCTGCTCCACGATCCGGATGAACTCATTTTGCTGCTTGTCCAGCGGATCGGCAATCATCGTGTTCAAGCCCGCGCCCATCAGCATGACACAGTAGGTGCGGTTGATCAGCGGCCGCATCTCATTGGGTACGGCATTGGAGACGTTGCTGAGGCCCACCTGCACCCCCGCGCCGGTCACCTGCAGGGTGCGGACGGCTTCGATGCACTCGGGCACATACTGCTGGCAGCCGCTGACAGTGAGCACCAACGGATCGACAATCAGGTCTTCCAGGGGCAGGCCGACCTCTTCGCAGCGCGGGATCAGATATTCCAACGCGATGTTGACGCGTTCGTCTGCGCTGACCGGGATGCCCTCGGTCTTCATGGTGAGTGCGATCAGCTTGGTATTGTATTTCGCAGCCACCAACGGCACCTTCTCCAGGCGCTCGGGCTCGGCCGAGGTGGAGTTAATGATGGGCTGCCGCCTGATGATCTCGCAGGCGGCTTCGATCGCGGCCAGGTTCGTAGTGTCCAGGCAGAGGGGCACGTCCACCACTTCCTGAACGGCATTCACCATCCAAGGGAGAATCTCGTGGCCCAGTTTCTTCTGCGGGCCAATGTTCAAGTCGACGGCCCACGCGCCAGCTGCCACCTGCCGCACGGCCGCTTCCTGGAAAAACCGTGCATCGCGGTTAGCCAAGGCTTCCTTGACCTTTGGCGACATGATGTGGATGTTCTCGCCGATGATTTTCATTTGGCTCCTCCGTTGGATAATCATC
Source organism: uncultured Anaerolineales bacterium (assembly GCA_964513075.1). GTDB lineage: Bacteria > Chloroflexota > Anaerolineae > CG2-30-64-16 > CG2-30-64-16 > DAOUBP01. The sequence continues at coordinate 33,275 of CAZELR010000034.1, read as the reverse complement.
CAGAGAAACCAGGTTTCTGACAGAAACCTGGTTTCTAAGTGTATTGCAGCGCTTCCTTGGCTTCCTTGCGCACCACGTAGGCCCGGTCCCACTCATAGTGCTCATCCTCGCCCAGCAGGCGTCGCAGCGTGGCGGCCAGCTCCCACCGCTCGCGCGGGGTCAGATGGCCGTATTGCGCCAGCTTGCCCAGGCTGCGCACCGCTTTGGCGCGGATGCCGGGGCTGGGGTCGGCCAGATTGCGGGTCAGGCGCTCCTGGAAGCCCTTCCGTATCTCTTCCGGCAGCTTTCCGGCTGGGATCGACTCCACAAACTTGCCGATAGCACGCGTGGCGGTGTCGCGCATCTCCAGATCCGGCGAGCCAGCGGCTTGCAGCGCGAGCGCGGCCGCCTTGACGATCTCAGGCGACTTGATCTTGCCCAGGGCGAACAGCAGGAAGGCGCGGCACGAGAGATCGGGGCAGGTGCATTCGAACTCGTTCATCAGCGGATCAATGGCCTTGGCGCCCATCCCCCCCAGCGCCGTGCCGATGGCCATCTGGGCCTTGACATCGCTGGACTCAAGGTCACGGATGAGGATCGGGATCACCGTCTCACCCAGGCCGGTCACGACCGTGATGGCCTCTTCGATCACCGGCAGATGCTCCGGGTGGTCCAGCGGGTCGATGTAAAACAGCGGCAGGATCAATTCGCATAGCTTCTGAGCATCTTCCGGGCCGGTGGCCGGCGCTTCAGCTTGCACCAGCGCCAACCCCTGCTGCAACTCAGCGGGGTCGTGACTGGCCAGCAGCTCGCCGATCCTACGATAGGTTGCGTCCAGCATTCTTCCTCCTCAAACAAGCCTCATCAAGCGATCTTTCGCCTTCAGGGCAACAATTTCTCCGCCACCGCTGCCACTGCGCGGCTGATAGCGGCGTCCGCGGGTAACTCAATCAACGGCCGGCCCTGGCTGTCGAACTCGGCGATGAGCGGGTCATAAGGCAGCGCAGCCAGCAGTGGCACGCCCATCCCCTCGGCTTTGGCCCGCAGCGCCGGGGACAGCTCGCCCTGGACGCGATTGATGATGAGGTGGCTGTGGCGGACGTTGATCTCCAGCTCCTTGCTCATCCCCACCATCGCCTCGGCCGCCACCATGCCGCGCAGGCTGGCATCGCTGATCAAGAGCAGGTGGTCCACATCGCGCGTCGTGCGCCGGCTGAGGTGCTCCATGCCGGCCTCGTTATCCATCACCACCCAATCATAGCCGCTGTTGATGCCGTCCATGATGTTGCGCAGCATGTGATTGGCCGCGCAGTAGCACCCTTGTCCTTCCGGCCGGCCCATCGCCAACAGATCGAAGTCATCTGCCTCTTCGACGGCCATGCGCACGGCATAGTTAAGGAAATCTTGGCGGGTCTGGCCGGGCTGCACGCCGGTGCGCGCATCCTCCCGGATGTCGCCGATGGTTTGGCTCAACTGCATGCCCAGGACCAGGTGCAGGTTGCTGCTTGGATCGGCGTCAATGGCCAGAATCTTGCCGCCCTTATGCTGGACCAGGTGACGGATCAACAGGCCAGAGAGGGTGGTCTTACCGGTGCCACCTTTCCCGGCGATGGCGATAGTGGTCGTCATGAATGCTCCCTAAGGTGCCGTGCTGCGTATTGCGTAATCCGCGATGCGCCGAGCTGCGATGCGTGCAATTAGAATATCTCACCTGGCCGCTTAAGAAAATTCACCAGGACGATCATGTCCAGCGTTTCCCCGTCCGCGGTCATAAAAAGGTCTTTCCAGGCAAATTGACGCTCGAACCCGAGGCGCTCGAACGCATGGATGACCTGGGGCGTGTTTTCGACGACCTCGGCATGAACCTGGTGCAGGCCGAGCTTATGGGCGATTTCCAGTTGGCCCTTGATCAAGGCCGAGCCGAGGCCGCGGCGGCGAAATTCGCGCGCCAGGAAGATGCGAATCTCTGCCACGTGGCGCGTATAGCCGCTTCCCAGGTGCAGCGTCGAGTTGCCCACGATGCGATCACCGATCAGGGCCACCAGCGGAAAGATCTTGGTGTAGTCCGCCTTCTCGGCCCAACTTGCCACCACTTCCGCGTTGGTGATTTTGGAACGAAAGAACTGCGTTTCCGCTGTCCCCAGATTGGTGAATAACGCGACCAAAGCATCGCGATCCTTCGGCACCAACGGCCGCACCAACACCCGCAGCCCATCAGGCAGCGTCACCAGGTGCCGATAGTTGATGAGTTGGTCTACGGTCTCGACTGTGGCCATGGATTCCTCCTCGATATCACCTGGCTAAGGCCGCCTTCACCGTCGGGAACTGCGCCAGATCGGTGTGGGGCAAGAACAGAGCTGAGGTGAACGCGTCATAGAAAGTATTATCGGCCGACAACTCCAGATAAGTCATCATTTTCGCCACCTCGGCCAGGTGGACGCGGGCATCGCGGCGCAGCAGCGCCATGTAGGCGCCGCGGATAGATGTATTGCCCAGAAAACGAAACCGATCCCAGGCTGAAGCTGCACCCGACGGCGCAGGCAGGTCGGGCAGCAGGCCGATCTGCACGGCTTTCTCAACATTGATGTATTGGCCGAACGAGCCGCCGATCAGCATCTGCGAGACGTCGCCCAGCTCGACCCCCACGCTTTGCGCCAACACCGTAAACCCGGCGTAGATGGCTGCCTTTGCGCGCATCAGATTGTCGATATCGACTTTGGTGATGACGATATCGTGGCCGTGGGCGCACTCCTGACCCCAGGCCAATACATACTCCGGCCCGTGCTGGCCAACGCGGATGCGCGGCGAGCGGCCGAGTTGCAGGTTGCCCGCCTTGTCCACCACGCCGGTCACAAACATCTCGGCCAGCACGGAGAGCAGGCCGGAGCCGCAGATTCCCTTAGGCTTTTCGCCCTCCCGACCGATCACCCGGTACGTGGGCTCCCATGTGTCAGTGTGAATCCACACCTCTTCGATGGCGCCACGGGTCGCGCGCATGCCGTGCTCCACGCCCGCACCCTCAAACGCCGGGCCGGCCGAGCAGGCGCAGGTGATCAGCCAGTCGGCATTCCCCAGCACGATCTCCCCGTTGGTGCCCACGTCGATGAACAACGTCAGCTCCACGCTTTCGTCCATGCGCGCGCTCAGCACCCCTGCGCTGATGTCGGCGCCCACGTAGCTGCCCACGCCCGGCAGACAGTCGACCAACGCCTGCGGATGCGCCGCCAACCCCAGTTCCGCCGCGACCAGAGTAGGCGTGTGGTTGACAGCCGGGATGAACGGCGCCAGCCGGATCTGATCGGGCGGAATGGCAAGCAAGAGATGGATCATGGTGGGGTTGGCCGCCACCGTGATCTTGAAGATCTCGTCGGGGCGTGCGTGCACCTGCGCGCATACGACACCCAACAAGCGGTTGATTGTGCCGACGACCAGCCCCTGCAGCTCGGCCAGGTTCTCCGGCTTCTTGGCGTAGATGATCCGGGAGATAACGTCTTCGCCGCGTGAAATCTGGGCGTTGTAGTCGCTGGCCTGCGCCACCACCTCGCCGCTCTCCAGGTCCACCAGCCAGACGGTGACCGTGGTGGTGCCAATGTCCACCGCAGCGCCGAAATTGCGCTCCACCTGATCACCGGGCAAAACCGCCAACACCTGTCCCGGCCCGTTCGGCTGATCCCATCGATCCAGGGCGACGACGGCCGTAACTTCCCACGGCGACGCGTCGCCGGGCTCATCTCCCTGTGGAGGCAAGTCTTGCCCCTGCGCCGGCTCCGCCCCCGCAGCAGCCTCCACCTCTTGACCCTCGCCGCGCAGCACACGGCCCAGGTCGCGCAGCATAGCCACGCTGGTGAACGGGCTGGAGATCCCCTGTTGCGCCAACGCACGCCCGACACGCGCCCAATCGTCGGTTTGATCGGCATAGTCGGGCGGGTCCAGGCGCAAGAAGTAGCGGCGGATCGGTTGGTGCCGATCGGGGTTATAGTCAAACGGCGCCTGCACGTGCGCCGCCGTCTTCTGAGTCACCAGGCGGCGTTCAATCGCTTCCTGCGGCGGCACCGTGACCCAGGCATCACCTTCGATCACCGTTTGGCAAGCCAGGGCGTAGCCGGCCGCCACATCCTCGGCAGAAAGCCGGATTGTGGAGCGGCGGCGCACGACCGAGCGCGCATCGTCGACCATGACGGCACACCGGCCGCATCGCCCCTGCCCACCGCACGGCTGGTTCAGGTCAAGCCCGGCCAGGCGCGCGGCTTCGCCTACCGTTATCCCGCCGGGAACCGTGACGGCGATGTCATTGGGGCCAAAATGAACGGTGTAGGTGGTCATGTGCTTGATACTGGATGCTGGATGCTGGATGCTGGATGTCGGATGCTAGCCACGAGCGGGCGCGATCCCAGCTTCTAGCTTCCAGGTTCCAGCTTCCAGCTTCCAGTTTCTACCCTACATCAAACCGCGCCTCGTCTGCCAGGAAGCTGTGAATATCCGCTGCGGCGCGTTTGCCGGCGCCCATCGCGCTGATGACGGTGGCCGCGCCGGTCACCACGTCGCCGCCGGCCCAGACGCCGGGTTTCTTGGTGCGGCCGGTGGTCTCATCGGCCACAACCGTGCCGTGCTTGGTGCGCTGGAGATCCGGCGCCCGGTTGAAGACGATCGGATTCGGGCTGGTGCCCAAGGCAAAGATGACTGTGTCCATCTCCATCTCGAACTCGGAGCCCTCGATGGGAATCGGCGACCGGCGGCCCGACGCATCCGGCTCGCCCAGCGCCATACGAATGCAGCGGATCGCCCGCACCCGGCCCTGTTCGTCGCCCAGGATGGCCACCGGGTTCGTGAGGAAGTCGCAGATCACGCCTTCCTCCACGGCGTGGTGGAACTCCTCCGCTCGGGCAGGCACCTCATCGCGCGAGCGGCGGTAGACAATGTGCACCTCGTCCGCCCGGTCGTGCGCCTGAAGCCTCTGCAGGCGGATGCTGCTGCGCGCAGAGTCCATGGCAACATTGCCGGCGCCGACCACGGCCACCTTGCGGCCCACTTTCACCGGCGTATCGTACTCCGGGAAGCGGTACCCTTTCATCAGGTTCACGCGGGTGAGGAATTCGTTGGCCGACATCACGCCGTTCAGGTTGATGCCGGGGATGCGCATGAAGCTCGGCAAGCCGGCGCCTGTGCCCATGAAAATGGCGTCGTATTCGTTGAGCAGTTCATCCAGCGTGTAGGTGTTGCCGATCACGTGGTCGGTGCGAATCTCGACGCCCAGGGTGTCGGCCGCAGTCTGAATCTCAGCCCGGATGATGCTTTTCGGCAGACGAAACTCAGGGATGCCGTAGACCAACACGCCGCCCGGCACGTGCAGCGACTCGAAGATCGTCACCTTGTGTCCCAGCTTCGCCAGATCGACGGCGCAGGTCAGGCCTGCGGGACCCGATCCGACCACGGCCACCTTGCGGCCGGTAGGCGGAGCGGGTGGTTCGGGCTTGAGCTGCTCGGCCAGGGCATAGTCCCCTACAAAGCGCTCCAGCCGGCCGATGGCGACCGACTGGCCTTTCTTCGCCAGGATGCAATTCGCCTCGCACTGCGTCTCTTGCGGGCAGACGCGGCCGCAGATAGCGGGCAAGTTATTCTTGACCTTCATCGCGTCGACCGCGCCGGGCAGATCGCCTTCGCGCAGCGCCCGAATGAACTGGGGAATCTGCACGCCAACGGGGCAGCCATCGACGCAGTGCGGCTTGGCACATTGCAGACAACGCTCGGCTTCAGACTGAGCGTCCTCCCAAGTATAGCCCAGGGCCACTTCTACGAAGTTTGCCGCACGCACTTCCGGCTCTTGTGTCGGCATCTCATGCCGGCTGATTTGCATACGCTCTTTATTAGAAAGCGGAGACATACTCATTCTTCTCCAGGGTTGCTTTTTACGGACACCTTATCCAGGTTGCAGACATGATCGCGCCAGTGTTCGACGGCCGCCTGCTCCTCGGTCTTATAGTACTGCACGCGGGAAATCAGGTTGCTCCAATCCACCAGGTGGCCATCGAACTCCGGGCCGTCCACACACACGAACTTGGCGCCGTCAGACATCGCGACCCGGCACCCGCCGCACATCCCCGTGCCATCGATCATGATCGAGTTCAGGCTGACGATGGTCGGCACGTTGAAGGGTTGGGTGGTCGCCGAGACAAACTTCATCATGATCGTCGGGCCGATGGCCCACACCTTGGTCACCTCGCCCGGCCGCGCGGCCAGCAGCTCCTTGAGCGGCTCGGTGACCAGCGCCTTGCGGCCGTAGGACCCATCGTCGGTGCACACGACCAGCTCATCGGAGACCGCCCGCATCTTGTCTTCCCAGAAGAGCAGTTCCTTGTTGCGCGCACCCATGATCACGACGACATGATTGCCGGCCTGCTTCAGGTCGCGCGCGATGGGGTACATCGGCGCGATGCCAACGCCACCCGCCACACAGACCACGGTGCCGTAAGGCTCGATCTCAGTAGGATGGCCCAGCGGCCCGGCAACGGCGTGGAAGCTATCACCGACGTTCAGCGCGCCCATCTGCAGCGTGGACTTGCCGACTTCCTGAAAGATCAGCGTGATGGTCCCTGCGACCGAGTCATGGTCCGCGATGGTGAGTGGAATGCGTTCGCCCTGCGCGTCAGTGATGACGATGACGAACTGCCCCGCCTTGGCGTTGCGCGCCACGTGCGGCGCTTCGATCACCATCAGCTTGGTCACGTCGCTCAGGACTTGCTTTTCGAGAATCTTGTACATTGAATTTGTCCCTCGGTTCAATTCGATTGATGTTCAGTCACGTAAAAAGTGCAAGGCGCTACCGACCATCTTCCCAATTCTAAGCCTTTTCAGCTGTTTTCGTAATGATGCGCATCATTGATGCGCATCATTGATGCGCATCACACCGGGGGGAAAATGCCTCGTCTGGCAGCACTTGCGCGCCAAAAACTGGAAGCTGGAAACTGACGGACCAATTCCCAACCTCCAGCTTCCAACTTACGACATCCTGATCACCACGCCGTCTTGAGATAGCGCGGCAAATCCACCGCCTCGCGCGGCCCCACCTTGATCTGCCAGCCGGGCAGCTCCTCTTCAAGCTCGCCCATCAGCACCGCCACGTGCCCTGGGATGACCACCTTGCGATGGCCGACCTTCTCGGCGATGCCGGTGTTCTTCACCGTCTTGGCGATCTTCTCGGCGTCAAACTTGCCCGCGGCCCAGGCGGTCAGCACGCTCATGCCCTCAGCATCGGCCACCAACAGCCAGGCGGGCAGGCCGCTGGACTCCATCTCGTTGGCCACCGCGAAGTAGGTGATGGAGAAGTTGGTCGTCACCAGCACCGGCGCGTCCGCGGTGGGCTTGTTGATCGGGTAGATGCCGGGCTCCACCTGGATCGGCTTCTGTGGGTCAGTGAACAGGTTGGCGCGCAGCACCAGCAGCGGGTAGACCCTGGCCGGGTCGCAATCGCCCAGCACCACGAACCCCGCGTATTTGGCTATCTGCTGGCCGGCCAGGAGCATCTCCATCTCCGGATCGGCCGCCGCGAGGTGCGGGAAAGCAATGGTGGGGTAACCCAGCGGCCTGAAATTCTTCTTCAGCGCCAGCCGGCGGATTTGCGTCAGCGCGGACAGCGAGCCGGCGAAGTCGCGCACGGCCGGGTCGAGCACCAGATCCTCTACGCCCGCAGCGGCCAACTTCTCGGTCAGCTCGGCCAGGTCGGCCAGGCTCTCGGCGCGGACGACCAGGGGCGCCTTGGCGCTCTTAGCCAGCTTGGCCATGGCCTCCCAGTTGCCGCCAGTCGCGGCGCAGAGCAGCGGCGTTACGCCGCCGACTTGGGCCAGCCCCGCTTCCATGAGCGCCGGATCCTCTGTCAGCAGGATCAACGGCAGGCTGCATGCCTCGCGCGCGGCTGCCACCGCGGCGGCAAACTTGCCGGCATCGCCTGAGGCCGCATCCACAGCCAGGCCGTCGAGTCGCAGCGCCATGCCGACATAATCGACCTTGTAGTCATATACGGCTTTGGCCAGCGCCGCGATCTGATCCGCGGACAGGGTGTCAGCCGCGCGGACAAACAGGCCGGTCGGGTTATAAAAAGTCTTTTCGTGGCGGAAGAGCACCGTCTCGTTGCCCGCCTTCACCTGGCGGCCATCGGCTGAGAGGGTGATGAGGCGGATGGGCGGCGCGGCTGCGGCCGATAGCTTGGCCTTGGCGTCCTCGCTGACGTAGGGACATGCCGACAACTCGGCCTGCTTGGCCGCCAGCTTCATGGCAAACGCCAGACAGGTGGGGAAACCGCACTCCTTGCAGTTGGCATGGGCTTTTTCCGCCGGGTCCTTGCTGCTGGCGGGGAGCAGTTTATAGATGTCAAGACCACTCAAGGCCATTGTAGTCCTCCTGATTTATCACCTTAGAAGGTTGAAGGTTCAAAGTTCAAGGTTCAATGTTGCTACCTTCAACCTTCAACCTTCTAACCTTCAACCTTGTTGAACCGCTAACGCCGCAATCATCTTCTTCACGCGCGCCACTGCATCAGGATGCCGCATGACCACCACATCGGCGCCGGATTCTACCAGGGCTGCGGCCGTCACTGTCTCCCAGTTGACCGCCCGCGCGCCCCAATCGCCCCAGGCCGCGGGTACGCCTTCGCCGGCGCGCGCCTCTTTGGTGCGCCAGGCCTCTTCGCCAGGGGTCACAATCATCGGCTGCTGGGTCATGCCGTCGCCTTGAAGGGCTGCCAGCCGCAACCGCTCCATAACGCTGTAGCCGTATTCGATGCCATAGCCCAGCGCGCCGGTGGTCGGATCGGTGATGATCCGCTCCATCGGCATGCCCATGTCGTGGATCAGGATCGTGAGCTGCTTGGACAGGTTCACGTCCATGGGCGTTTTTGCTGTGACCAGATGGCCGTTGGCCATCGCCGCGGCGACGATGGTGCGATAGTTCTTATCCTCGCACGCGCCCAGCACCAGTTTCTCGCCGGCCCCTGCCTCCGCGCAAGCCATCAGGATGTCGTTGTCCAGCTCAGCCTGCCCCGGCCCAAGCACGATCAACGGCAGGCCGGTGGCGCCCAGCACCACAGCCAGCACCTTGCGTGCCGCCGCACCGGTCATCCGCTCGCCTGCCGCATCGACAGTCGCAAAGCGCAGCGCAATCAGATCTGCACCTGCGGCCTCGGCAGCCTTGGCCCACGCTGCAGGATCACCCAAAACTGCACCCCAAGCATCGGTGAGCGGCGCCGGCCATTCATCGCCCGGGTTGCGATTCCAAACTTCGACAGCAACCAGCGGGTGATGGGGGGCTGCGTCTTCAAACGCCAAGAACGGCAAGGTCGTCTGACCGCCCAGCGTGACAGTTTTGCTCCGCGTGCCACCCTCGGCAGCGGTCGCACCCAGCGTAATCGACCGGATGCTGCCCGCCCACTTTTCAGTCGGGATTTCGACGGTTACAGGCATGAGAACCTCCTTGGCGTGCTGCGTGTTGCGTGTTGCGTATTGCGTGTTGCGGACGATCCGCAGATCGCCGTGATATTCGGAATCGAGGCGAGCCGGTCACCCCCGCCTGAGGGCTCGATTCCAGCGCTCCCCAACCTACCAGTACCTCTCGACGTGAATCTGGCCGGCGTCCTTCTTGGTGTGCTCCCGAAACCCTGCCTGGCCCAACGCCCCAACTGCGCTCTCAATCATGGCCGGGCTGCCGCAGAGAAAGAAATGCGTGTTCGCGGGGGTCGGCTTGAACCCCCAAGCATCTTCGACAACCCCGGTTTGCCAGAGGTCCTGCACATAGCCGGTTGCCCCCGGCCATGGAGTCGGTTCGCCTTGCGGCCGGCTGATCACCGGGACGTAGCAGAGGTTGCGACAGAGGTGTTGCAGCGTCATGAGCTCGGAGCGGTAACCCAGGTCCCACGAGTGGCGCGCGCCGTGCAATACAGCGAAACGCCGCGAGCTGCCGCAGACGAGATGGGTCGTGAGCATGCTCATGTAAGGGGCCAGGCCAGTGCCGGTGGCGATCATCACGACGTTCTGATCCTCCGGCACCTGGTCCAGGGTAAACATGCCGGTGATCTTGGGTGAGAGCCAAACCCGGTCGCCCATCCGCAAGGCGAACAGGCGCGGGGTCAGGGCGCCGGTAGTCACCAGGGCAACGTAGAACTCGATGTATTCGCGAGTCATCGAAGAGGAAGCTACCGAGTACGCGCGCCGAATCAATTTGCTGGGGTCTGGTGGCGTCTCATCCGGCTCAGCCAGGGCACAACGCGGCATCGAGCCAGGCAAGCCCAATACGGCAAACTGGCCGGGGGTGAAGTCCGGCAGCCGCCAGCCTTCAGGCACGATGCGCAGGATGATCAACCAGGGCGAAATCTCGGTGCGCAAAGCAACAACAGCGTTGAGGGCAGGCTCGGCCAAGAGGGATGCTCCTTTGCAAATCGGGCACTTATGACTCTCATCGATGTCCGGTTCGATTATACTGCAATGCGCAAGATTGCGCACGTAACACGTAGGGGCGAGGCATTCCAACGCGGGTTTGCCAACACAACGAGGCTTCGCCTGAAGCCAGGCTTGTCGCTACATCGGACCTGCCAGGGAATGCCTCGCCCTTACCTCGGTAAGCCGTGCCGTTGGCGGAACAGATCCATCGGCGTGGGACGCATGGCGTGCATCCCCTGGTTCTTGATGTATTCCGGCCCGGCCAACACCTTCACCACATCGCGCAGGCTCAGCACCGACGCGGGCCAGGCGCGGCCAAAGGCCCGGTGCAGAGAAAAAAGGTGGTCGACGCCCAGGTCGGCCATGATCCCAACCGCCGCGGCCAGCGGCAGGTCAGAGGCGCACTCAGGCACGTCCTCATCCATCACATCCTGCGCGACCAGCGCCGCCGCATTCTCAGACGCTCCTGCGCGCGCGAACGCCGAGGCCAGGACATGCTCGTTGATCCACCCGCGCGTGTCGGCATCCTCGTCCAGTACGATCACCGCGGTGTGCCCGCCGTCGATCATCAGCGCGGCGACATGCGCAAGCGAGTCTTGCAGCTTGCACGTGGGCACGCCGATGCGCATGACGTCGCGGATGAGCAGAGGTGCGGGCATGGGATAAGCGCCAGTCTGACGGAAGACGAAGGACGCAAGACCAGGCTGATCTTCGTCCTCCGTCTTTCGTCCTTCGTCATCAGAAGATCGGATCCATCATCAACGCCGGATGCCCGCTCGCTTCCAGATGGGCCAGCAGTCCATCCACGTCGGTGCAGATCGTCTCATCCGCGATCTTGCTGATCAGGTCGGGGTCGCCTTCGCGCGCGGCCACTTCGGCCATCTCGGCAGCCATGGTCTGCTTGAGCACGCTGGACATCCAGACGACGCGCTTGAAGCCGCCGTCGGCCGAGATGAACTTGGGGCTGGTCAGGTAGTACTTGCCCACGCCCATCACGCCGGGGGTCTGCAAGCCGCCGCCGGCCATGCCGGCCAGGGTCGAGAAGGTCATGCCGGCGGGGGTCATGCTGGTGTCCTCGCGGCTCACCACCATCACGCCGTTGGCCTCCGGGATCAGCATCACGATGCACTCGAAGCAGCCGCAGGCGGTCATGGGATTATTCATGATCGAGTACATCGATACTTCTTGCACCGTGCCGTTCGACTTCTGCACCGCGATCTCGTTCAGGCCGGAGTAGATGCCCTTCTCCCGATCGATCATGCGGCCCTTGCGAATCGGCTGATTGGGGCCGGTGGGATTGATCTGGAAGGACGCGGCGCAGTCCAGGTAGTTGTAGGCGCCGCACAGGCCCAGCCGCTGCGGGCTGACCAGGCACAGGTGCGTCGGCGCGAACGACTGGCAGAGGGTGCAGGTGTAAAACTCCTCGACCGACTCGTCCGTCATATCCGCCAGGCGGTTGTTGCGATAGTCGTAGGCCGCCCGCGCCTTGGCCAGCCATTCCTGGAAGAGGGCCGGCTCGGTGATGATCTTGACCTGCACCTTGTCCACGATCGCGCCGAAGTCGGCCATAAGGCGGGCATGGAGGATCTCGCCGAAGTGCTTCAGGCTAAAGCCCTTCTCAGCCGCGGCCTTGCTGATGCGGATCCAGGTGATATCGCGCTGGCCGATATGCTGGATGCCGCTGGCGCCGTTACAGAAGTAGTGGATCTGGCGCTCGAGCACCGGCTCGAAGTCGCTCTGCATCTTGCGGCCGGCCACTTCGACCAGGATGCCCATGTCCATCGCCTTGCCTTCGGGCTGATCCTCGAAGCTGGGGCCGATGAGCTCGATCTTGCCGTCCTCGACCTGGTCCATGTCCACCATGCGCAGGTACTCGAACGCGCGACTGTACTTGCCGCCGAACTCGACGCGCATGTCGGCCTTGCGGACGACCTCGCCCTCGAACGCGGAGCCGTAGGGCACCGGGATCGGCACCTCGGTCAGCTTGATCTTGACCCCTCGGGTCTCGACGCACTTCTGCACCAGCTTCTCGGCGCGCTCCAGGTCGTCCTTGCCCTCGATCTCGTTGAACGGCATCGAGATGACGTGCTCGTAGGTGGTGACGCCGGTGGGCAGGATCTGCGGGATGCGGGTGTCGGCGATAACCGGGAAGCCGTAGTTGATGGCGCCGGCTGCGGCCGCATACTTCAGGTCATCCACCTCGCCCAGCGCCAGCACGAACGCGAACACGCGCTGCCGGTTGTAAATCAGGATATCCTTGGCCTGGCCGCCCTTCATGCCGCCGAAGGTGAGCGCGGAGCGGGTGGCAAAGCCCAGCGGGTAGATTGCGGAGATGGTGTCAAGGCCGAACGGCACGATATACGTGTCGTAGCCCATCTCCACCCCCTCTTCCATGAGCTGGTGGATGACGGAGCGGCCGTTGACGTTGCCGCAGAGAAAGATCAGGATGTTGCGCTTCTGCAGCTCGCGCACGATCTTGACCGCGACCTCGTTGCTCTTGGCGCAGCCAACGATCGCTGCGAAGCCGGGCATGCGGCCGTCCACGAGCTGGATGCCCCAAGCGCGGAGCTGGATGTCGTCGATGGGACCGTTAAGGCGGCCTGCACCGTTGCCGTTGCCGCCGGCGATGTCCGGGCTGGTGAAGCTGCCGCCAACGCCGTGGAAGCCGGTGATCGCACCGGGCTCCTCGCCGTAGACAAAGCGCACTGCCTCGATGATCTCTGCGGACAGCAGTGTCGCGGAGCCGGAGTCGAGCGTCTCGCCCAGGTAAGGCGTCCAGCACTGAGCCGACGGGACGGGATGCAGCAGATCCTTGGCGTGCTGCAGCACCGGCACCAGCTCGCCCAGCTTGGTGATCTCACGGCCGGTGAAGCCCAGGATCACCGGCAGGTAGTAGGCGGTATTCGGGAAAGCGACCGGCGTTTCGGGCCCCTTTTCCTTGAGGGCCTTATTCAGCAGCGCCTCGGCTTCCTGTGTGAGCAAGTTCGCGCCGCGAATGGCGCGGGTGGCGATGTAGCGAGACATAGACTTACTCTCTCCTTTACGTGAAGACGAAAGACGAATGACCAAAGACGAAAGGCTTTTTCGTCGCCCGTCCTTCGTCCTTCGTCATCCGTACAGCTCCGCCATCTGCTGTTCCACCGGCAGCTCCACAAACGTCTTCATCGCGTCATCACCGGAGGCGCCGAAGCGAGTCGGGTCGTAGGCGGGCAGCTTGAGCGCGGCGCGCTTCTTGTCGATGTGCTCCAGCGTCCGCCTGACCATCTCCTCGGCCTCGACCACAAACTCCAGCTTGCCGCCGTACTTCTGTTCCCACTCTGTGGAAAGGATATCGGTCACTGCGTCGGCAAACTCCACCGGATTGCGAACGCCCATAAGGACATATGCACCGGAACCGACGCAATACGCGGCGATGGCCAGCGCCTTCTCGCTCATCCACTCGGGCGCCAGGCCTACGGCTGGGATATCGCTGATGTCATCGCCCAGGCCGCCCTCGGTCGCCATCTGGCTGAGGACGGTCAGGATGCGGCTGTTATCCACGCAGGAGCCCATATGCAGCACCGGCGGGATGCCGAGCGTCTCGCAGATTTCACGCAGCCCCGGGCCGACCTTGTCCAGGCCCGCTTCGCCCTTAAGGTAGCCGTACTTGCCCGCGGCCAGCGCGCCGCAGCCGGTGCTGACGACCAGGACGTCGTTCTTCAGCAGCTCGGTGATGACGTCCATGTGCGCCTTGTCCTGGGTCATGCCGGGGTTGTTGCAGCCGACATCGGCTGCCACGCCGCGCAGGCGGCCGGTCGCAATGGCCTCATTCAACGGCCGGAACGACTGCCGGTAGAATCCGCCCAGCATGTAGTTGAGGTACTCGTGGCTGAAGCCTGGCACCACCATCTGCGAAGCGTTTTGGGGGATGCGCGTGTCGCCGCGCCGGGTGTAGTTATCGCAGGCGCGCTTCACGATGTCCTTTGCGATGTCCAGCGCGTGATGCTCATCGAACTCGATGTGCGTTGCGCCGGTCATCTTCACCTTCGGACTGGTGGTGATGATGTCGGTGTGGAAGTGTTCCGCCACGCCGACCAGCGACTGCATGATGCACTGCACGTCGACCACCATCGCTTCGACGGCGCCGGTCAGGATCGCCAGCTCCTGGTTCAGGAAGTTGCCGGCCGACGGGATGCCCTGGCGCATCATCACCTCGTTAGAGGTGCAGCAGATGCCCGCCAGATTGATGCCATCTGCGCCCTTGCTCTTGGCATAGGCGATCAGCTCGGGATCCTGCACCGCGGTCACGATCATCTCGGAAAGGGTCGGCTCGTGGCCGTGCACGATGATGTTGACCTGATTCTCTTCCAGGCAGCCCAGATTGACCTCGCCCACCTTGGGGCTGGGGGTGCCGAACAGGATATCGGAGATATCGGTGGCCCACATCGAGCCGCCCCAACCATCGGACAAGGCGGTGCGAATCGCTGCGGTCAAGATGTGGCTGGCATCCTGATCATCGCCCATGTGCGTGCGATGCAGGATTTCGACGACCTCGCGATCGATGCCGCGCGGAATCACCCCTTGCTCTTTCCAGATCTTCTGACGCTTAGGCGGCGCCACCGAGATATAGCTCAACTGGCCGCGCTGCTGGCCGAACTCGCCGATTGCTTTATTGGCGATGTCGAGCGTGATCTCCTTGATCGTGCGCCCCTTGGTCGGGATGCCGTGCTTGGCCGCAACCGCGTAGAGCTTGGCCTCATCCCGAACCTCGTAGCCCTGGGCTTCGCCCAGGCCGACGGCCTGCAAGGTAAAAGCCAGGTCGCGGCCATGGTCGGAGTGTGCGGCCGACCCTGCTGCAATGGAACGCGCCAGATTGCGTGCGGCAATGGTCTCCACGGTCGCGCCGCAGATGCCCACCTGCCCGTCCTTGGTGACGCGGCACGGTCCCATGTAGCAGTTCTTGCAGCAGATGCCGGACTGACCGTTGCCAATGGTGCAGGGCTTGAAATCGGCCGCGCGGCTGAAAGAGGTCTGGATGCCCGCCTCGCTGGCCCAGTCCAGTATGCCGCAGGCGGCCGGGTCGATGCTCGGAACCATAGTTACTTTAGCCATAAGTGTTGCTCCTCATCTCTTCGTCTTCAAATCCCGCTCGTCAGTCTTAATCTGGCGCATGCCCAGACGAGTCCAGGCCGGATCACGGTGGCCGTCGGCGACAGGTACACCTTCAGCGATTACACCCGTGCCATCGGTGGCAATCGGGTAGCCCGCTTCCTCCAGCTCGGCCATGATCGCGCCGGGGCTGGTGAGGGTCGGGTCATAGCTCAGGATAACCATGCGAAAAGCTGAGCTGGCGATCACATCCTGCACGCCGGACAGCGCGGTCAAAAGCGCCCGCACCTTGAGGACGTGGTGGTCTGCCCACAGGTCAGGGACGTTAAGTTGTAATTTCTCCATAGTCGCTGAACTTTCTCCTTTCGCAAGAACGGGCAGCCGCGCAAACGAAGGACTTTGCGCCGGTGCCCCTGGAATTACTGGGAGTGAATTTCCGTTCGAGTGCAATATGCCGGCGATCTCGCGCCGATGCTCAATGTAGAGAACGCAGAAATCGCAGGTGACGTGGATGGGCGCACAGCAGCACGGTGAACCGCTGCACTGTTCCCAGCAAGATGACTCACCCGCAACCATGACGCAGTCGGCGCACGCGACCAACCAGCCGTTCGGCTTGGAGCCATTGCCGGTTCTATCAGTGAGTTCTTGCCTGATCTGCCAACAGTTTCGCACCGCATGCTCCGCAGCGTGGTCAAACAAAAACGCCTGCCCCTCGCGCACAGCGAAATGGGCAGGCGTTCACCACCTGTGCCAGGTGCAGGCCCCCATCAGCCTGCCGGGTTATTGTACTAAACTAGTATGCCAGAGATGGCCGAACAGAGACAATGACGCACGTCATGTTGCGCCTGTTTTCACAGGACAGCACGGGCCTGGCCATAAAACATTCTTATCTCACAGCATCTGATCCGCCACCACGATCGCCTCAGCGACCTGAGCCAGTTTACGGTTGCCTTCCTGGCTTTGCCGCTGCAACCGGCGAAACGCCTCATCTTCAGTCAGGTCGAGGCGGCGCATGAGGATGCCCTTAGCCTTTTCGATCACCTTGCGCGCTTCCAATGCTTCGCGCAGGTCGGCCACTTCCTGGCGCATGGCCTGGAACTCGCGAAAACGCGCCAGGGCCAGCGTGATGGCAGGGAGCAAGTCTTCTTTGGCAACAGGCTTCATCAGGTAGGCCGAGATGTTGGCACGCGCCGCGCGCTCAACCAGTTGGGATTCGGCGTAGGCTGTGACGAGGATGATGGGCAGGGGGCGCGATTGCGTGATCTGCTCGGCCGCTTCGATGCCGTCCATGATGGGCATCTTGATATCCAAAATGGCCAGGTCCGGCTGGGTTGACCGCGCCAGGATGACCGCTTCGTCGCCCGTGCTGGCTTCAGCGACGACCTGGTGTCCCAACGCAGCAAGCTGAGCCCGCAAGCTGAGCAGGCGAATGCTCTCGTCGTCGGCGATCAAAACACGCAAAGCTCGCATCGGATCGTCTGATCCTCGGGATCACGTGATCCCCATCACTTGTAGAAGATCAATGTAACCTGGCTGCCGCCGTTCGGTCGGGATTCAAGCTGCAAGGTCCCAGCCAGATCCTTTTCAACCAGTGTGCGAACGATCTGCAGACCGAGCCCGCCCATGCGATCGAGGTCGAAATCCGGCGGCAAGCCCTGCCCATCGTCGCTGACCGTCACCGTAACCTGTGGCCCCTCAGACGCCAGCCGGATCGTCAAAAGCCCGCGCCTCTTGCTGGAACTGAAGGCATGCTCCAACGCGTTAGAGAGCAACTCGTTCATCACCAACGCCAGGGCGGTCGCTTGTTTGGAAGGCAGGTAAATCGGCGGCCCATCGATCTCAGCGTGCACCTGTTGATCAGGACGCACGAAGTGGTGCAACGAAATATCGCACACCTGCCGGGTCAGCTCGGTGATGTCTGTCAGCCGCATCTGCTCCACCGACAGCAGCTGGTGCACCACCGCAATGCTTTTGATGCGGCTGATACTGTCGCGCAGGCTCTTACGCGCCGCCGGGCTGGGACTGGCCGACATCTCCAGGCTGAGCAGGTCGGCGACAGTTTGCAGATTGTTCTTGATCCGGTGGTGCATCTCCTGGATCAGCGTCGTCAGGGCCCCGGCCCGATGGGCCTCCTCGCGCAGGCGCAGGTTCTCCAGCGCGATGCCCATCTGCGCGGCCACTGCACGCAGCAGCGCTACATCGCCATCGCTGAACGGCCCTGCACTCTGGCCAGCCACGTGCAGCACGCCCAGGGCCCGTTCCCCGGCCAGCAATGGCACGGCAGCACAGGAATCTCCAATCAGGCATTCTCCGGGCGCAAGCGTACTTTCCGTGGAATCCGGCGCACCTGCTTCACCCTCGGCAGCGGCCAAAACCAAATGCTCCGAGGCTGCGTCCCACAAGTAGATGCGGCCGCTGTCCAGGTTCAGCACAGGTAGAACCTGCTTCAGGGCCTGTGACAACGCCTCCTTCTCGGTCGGCGCCTCGCTAATGGCTGCCAGAACAGCTGCCAGCGCCGCCAGCTCGCGCGTTCGGCGCTGCTCCGGAGTTCCTGCTAACATCTCACTCCGATTTCTTGGTCTTGTCCTCTTCGGGCTTCTCGTCCTTCTTGTCATCGCTCTTGGAAGACTCACGGAACTCTCGGATGCTCTTGCCGATCGCGCCGCCGATCTCGGGCAGACGGCCCACGCCAAACACGATGAGAACGATCACCAACAGGATAGCCCACTCCCAACCACCCAAATTAAACATTAGCTCGTCCCCTTTGAAGTGAAGGTAGGTTTTGCAGCTTGTAAACCGATATCGATCAATCGACGGCAAAACGCCGCGTCCTCCGGCCGCAGCACAGCCAATTGATCGGCAGCCGCGCGCGCCAGAGCCGCCGCCGGCGCATCTCCGGCCAACGCCAGCCACTCAGCCATGCGCTGCAATCGCCGCAGGTAGCTGGACGCGACAGCCGGGGTAAATCGGCTTTTCACCAGGCGTGTCACCAGCGCAGGCCGATCCACATCCGCGCCCTTGTTTGCCATCCGGGCGACTTCCTCTTCCAGAGGCCAGGCCCAGCCCCAAAATGCCGGATGATCCAGCAAGCCGGCGGTATCCCGGGCATCGGCCGCGCCGGCAACATCCAGCCCATCCGCCGTCTCACATAGAGACTCCGCGCCGCCCGACGGCTCCGCCAGCCAGACAGGGAGGTTCAGCAGGCGGTATGCCAACGGAGTCGGTGCACCGCTCTGCCAGTTCCGCTCCAGAGCAACCCGCAAGGCATGCCGGCCCGCCTGCATGGAAACTTCCAACAACATCAGCGGGACCGCGTGTTGTCCCACGGCCAGGCGGTGCAGGGTGCCCTCCGGCCGCGCGGGCGGCAATTCGGCCAGCCCCATGTCAAGGGAGCCGGAAGCGACCGTCAAGCCATGGGCATCCTCAATGACCACGCTGAGCACTACAGCCTGCTCATCTGCCGGCGTGTGGCCGATGAACCACAAGAGCTGTGCGCCCGCGCCATCGACCACTGACAGCAGCACCCGCCACCGCCGCGCAGGCACGAACCAGGGCTCGTCGGTTGCGTCGTCACCGGTGGGTAGTGTGCCGCTTAACCGCAACTTGCGCACGCCGCGCGTCGCCAAGGCTGTCAGAGCGGGAGGCAGCGTTGCGGCGAGTGCTGTCAGCGCCCGTGCTGCACCGGGCGTGCGAATCCGGCCCAACTGTTCCAGCGCGTCACTTGCCAGCCGCGGGTCAGGATCCTGGGCGAACATTCGCAATAAGGTGATCAGGTGCGGGCTGGGCGGCGCGGCCGGCACTGCGCTCAGGATCATGTGCTGCACATCCGCTGGCTGCGCGGCCAGTTGAGAGACGTACTCCAGAATTGCCAGCGGATCCTGCGTCATGGCGCGCACCAGCTCGCCCAGCGAGCCTAACGCGATCTCATCCGAGCTCTGCAGGCCGGCCAACACCGCTTCGTCGGGCGGCTCGTCGAAAAACCGCTCCAGGATTGTCAGGGCTGTCAAACGCGCCTGGGGGCTGCGATCCTGCGCCCGGGCCGCGCCGCGCAATGCCGCGACAACTTGCTCCCGCGGCAAATGCACTGCAACCTGGCCCAAACCGCCCCGCAGCTGCGGATCGTCGGTGTCCAATGCGGCGAGCAGCGCCGGCAGGGCCGCGTTGCCCTGCCGAGCAATGGACGCAGCATGTTCGACCAAACGGACAGGGTCGGCAATCTCAGCCAACTCCGCGATGGCAGCTTCCAGGGCTCGGCGTTCCAGCAGCCCCGTCAAAATCTTTGAATCCGCACACATGCCAAAATTATAGCACAGCGACGGATAAGGCGAGAAACCTTAGCATCTCAGAAACATGCACGTTCACGAACCCGATTGACAGCATACAGCCGGCGCGGTAGAATGGCCATACACGTGCAGACGCCGGCCAAGGGCCGATCTGCAGCTTCCAGGAGAATTATGGCCATGCAAATCGAGCCCACTAAGCTTCATGATGTCTTGATCGTGACCCCCCGCGTGTTTCAAGACGCGCGAGGCTTCTTTTTCGAGAGCTACAACCAGGAAACGTGGCGAGC
This sequence comes from uncultured Anaerolineales bacterium, assembly GCA_964513075.1. Classification (GTDB taxonomy): domain Bacteria; phylum Chloroflexota; class Anaerolineae; order CG2-30-64-16; family CG2-30-64-16; genus DAOUBP01. The sequence continues at coordinate 13,214 of CAZELR010000034.1, read as the reverse complement.
CAACGGCATCGATACTGTGTTCGTGCAAGACAATCACTCGCGCTCTACGCGCGGCACGCTGCGCGGACTGCACTTCCAGCTTCCGCCCATGGACCAGGTCAAGCTGATGCGCTGCACGCAAGGGACAATCTGGGATGTAGCCGTCGATATTCGGATGGGATCGCCCACCTTCAGGCAATGGGTCGGGGTTGAGTTGAGCGCCGACAACTTTCGACAGCTCTACATCCCGGCCGGCTTCGCCCACGGCTTCTGCGTGCTGAGTGACGAGGCAGAAGTGCTCTACAAGACGAGCGCCGTCTACAGCAAGCCTCACGAGCAGGGCATCGCGTGGAACGACCCGCAGGTAGGCATCGTCTGGCCGGTGGCCGAACCGTTGTTGTCGGAGCGCGATCGTTGCGCGCCGTCGCTGGCCGACTACCTGGCGGGAACGCCGTTTTTGTACCAAGGCCTTAACCAAGGATGAAAGAAGCGTAATGTATGGCTAACACAATTATCGAGTTGGATCCTGTCACGCATATCACCGCAGGCGCGCTGGGCAAACCCGGCCACCGCACCTTCTTCATCCAGGCCGAGCGCGGGCTGGAGCGTGTGACGCTGCTTTGCGAGAAGGAGCAAGTGCTGGCTCTGGCCGAGGCCGTGGATGAAATGATCCAGAACCTGTCAGATGAGTTCGGCCTGCTGCGCCATGAGGGTCTACAGGTGGACGAGGCCGCAATGGCCCTCAAGGAGCCGGTGGACCCGCTGTTTCCCGTGGGTGCGATGGGGTTAGGCTACGATGCCAACCGCGACCGCATCCTGTTGGTTGCACAGGAGGCGCTGGACGAGGACGAGGAGCGCGACCCGCGCGAAACCCGCTTCTTCGCCACCCGCGCCCAGATGCAAGTGCTCAGCGCCCACGCGCGGGAGGTGGCCGGCAAGGGTCGCACGCCCGAACAGGTGACGCTACAAGTCGAGACCTACGTCCGGCGCAACGGGCACGGGAATGGGTGAACTTTAGATCGGAGTCTTCCATGACTAACACTCACCTTGTTCACCCATCCAACCGTCTGGCCAACGAGACCAGCCCTTATCTGCTCCAACACGCGCATAACCCGGTGGACTGGCACCCCTGGGGCCCGGAGGCGCTGGCACGCGCAGCAGCCGAGGACAAGCCGATCCTGCTCAGCGTGGGCTACTCCGCCTGCCACTGGTGCCACGTCATGGCCCACGAGTCGTTTGAGGATGCGGAAACGGCCGCGCTGATGAATGAGCTCTTCGTCAACATCAAGGTGGATCGGGAAGAGCGGCCGGACATCGACGCGATTTACATGGAGGCGGTGCAAGCGATGACCGGTCGCGGCGGCTGGCCCATGACCGTGTTCCTGGCCCCGGACGGCAAGCCGTTTTACGGCGGCACGTACTTCCCGCCCGAGCCGCGCTACAACATGCCCGGCTTTCGCCAGGTGCTGCTGGCCATCGCGGATGCGTGGCAGAATCGGCGCCGCGAGCTCCTCGCCGCGGGCGACCGGCTGGCGGACGCGCTCAACCGCAGCGCAGCGCTGCAACCGGCCGGCACGCTCCTGGACGCTGAGCTGCTCGACCGGGCCGCCCGCAACCTGTTGCGCGGGTTCGATCGCGTGGAGGGAGGCTTCGGCGGCGCACCCAAGTTCCCGCAGCCGATGAACCTCGACTTCCTGCTGCAGCACACCCTGCGCACCCACGATCCGGCGGCCCTCAACGCGGTCACGTTCACCCTGAACAAAATGGCGGCCGGCGGCATCTACGATCAGCTTGGCGGCGGCTTCCACCGCTACAGCACCGACGACGAATGGCTGGCGCCGCACTTCGAAAAGATGCTCTACGACAACGCCCAGCTTGCCCGCACCTATCTGCACGCGTGGCAGGTCACCGGCGAGCCGCGCTTCCGCCGCGTGCTCGAGGAGACGCTGGACTACGCCTTGCGCGAGATGACGTCGCCCGAGGGCGGGTTCTACAGCACCCAGGACGCAGACAGCGAAGGGGTTGAGGGTAAGTTCTTCCTCTGGCGGCCCACAGAGGTCGCGGCGCTGCTGGGCCAGGAGGACGCTCGGCTGTTTGCCGGCTACTTCGACGTGACCCCGCGCGGCAACTTCCGCGAGGGCGGACCGGGCGCCAACATCCTCCGGACACGGCGCGACCTGCCCGTGGTCGCCGCCGACCTGGGGGTAACGCCGGAAAGGCTGGCACAGGCCGTTGAACGCGGCCGAAGCGTGCTATTCCAGGCGCGCGAACAGCGCGTCCACCCCGGCCGCGACGACAAGCTGCTGGCCGAATGGAATGGTCTGATGCTCCATGCCTTCGCCGAAGCCGGCGTCGCCCTGGATCGGCCGGACTATGTCCAAGCCGCCGAAAAAGCCGCCTACTTCGTCCTTACCCAGATGGCCGTCCCAAAGTATGATAACGCACCACGCACCACGCACCACGCACCACGCAGTACGCAACACGCAGTGCGTCTCTTCCGCACCTCCAAAGACGGCCGCGCCCACCTCAACGCCTACCTGGAGGACTACGCGGCCGTGGCGCTGGGACTCATCGCGCTCTACCAGGCCACCTTTGACCTACGCTGGTTAGAGGCCGCGGCCGGCCTGGCCGAGACGATCCTGGCGCAGTTCCGCGACCCGGCCCGGCCCGGCTTCTACCAGACCGCAGACGATCACGAGGTGCTGATCACGCGGCGCAAGGACTTCATCGACAGCGCGGTGCCGTCGGGCAATTCGCTGGCTGCCGAGCTGTTCCTGCGGCTGGCGAAGCTGCTGGATCGATCCGCTTATGTCGAGCACGCAACGGGTATCATGGCACTGATGTCCGATGCCCTGGGCGAGCAACCCGGCGCATTCGGGCGGTTGCTGTGCGCGCTCGACCTGCACCTCAACCCAGGCGTCGAGATCGCGATCATCGGCGAGCCGGCCGCCGCCGACACCCAGGCGCTGCTGGCCGAAGCCCGGCGCCCCTTCCTGCCGAACAGCGTGTTGGCCCTGGCCGCGCCGGGGGATAACGCAGCCGCCGCACTGGTGCCGCTGCTGGCCGATCGCGGGCTGGTGCGCGGCAAGGCGGCAGCCTATGTGTGCCGAAACTACGCGTGCAAGCTGCCGGTCACGGAGCCAATGGCACTGGGGGAACAGTTAGGGGACGTTTTGTAAAATAATCCGCTGGATTGTTGAAGCGCAATCCGGCGGATTGCGTTACAGCGCCCGTCATCCACGCAAACCGGCTGAAGCCTCGATTCCGAAAGCTCGCCCTCATACTCAGAACGCGCGCTAGAGCCGGCAGCGATTGACTTATGGATATGGTTATGCTATCATATCCTTGTAGTCAAAAAAGCGCTGTGGAGGAACGAGCATGAAACGCACAACCATCATGGTGGATGAAGGCACCTTGCTGGAGCTGAGCCAGATCGCTGACGAGCGCGGCACGAGCGCTAGCCAGTTGATCCGGGAAGCTCTCGCCGAATACGTGGTGACGGCCCGTACCAACCAACAGGCCAAGCGATCGCTCCCCTCGTTTGTCGGCATCGGTGAAGGGCCGGTCGATTTAAGTGCGCGTGCCGAGGAACTGCTGGAGCAGATCACTTCCCTTGAGCATGGGTGGGATTAATGGCCGCGCTAGTAGATACCGGGATCCTGCTTGCATTGGCCAACAAGCGCGATGAGAATCACCAGGCGGCCGTCACATTGCTCACTTCTCTGAGAGAAGCATTGCTGGTGCCCACACCTGTCCTGACCGAGGCCGCTTATCTGACGAACCGCGTATTGGGCGTCGAAGCGGAAGCGCGGCTCATCGCCAGCCTGGGAAATGGGGAGATGCAACTGGAAGAGGTCACGCGCGCGGACTGCCTGCGCGCCGCTGACCTGTTGCGCACTTACGCCGATGCCAACATCGGGTTCGTGGATGCTTCGCTGGCCGCAATGGCTGAGCGCCTGAAGATACGTCGCATCTTAACGCTGGATCGCCGCCACTTCGAAATGATCCGCCCGCGGCATTGCGTAAGCTTTGAGATCTTACCGTGACTTTCTATTTCGCATGCTTCACCCCGCCGGCAGCGCCAGCACCACTCGCGCCCCCTGCCCCGGCGTCGTCTCCAGCGCCAGCGAGCCGCCGACCACAGCCATCAGTGTGCTGTGCAGCGCCAGCCCCTGACCGCTGCCGGGCGCAGACGGCAGGCCGGGGCCGTTGTCCGCAATAACCAACTGCAACTGTTGGCCGACGATGCGTGCCAGGATCTCCAGGCGCAGTCCACCGGCTCGATCGGGAGGCTGCGCGTGCTTGGCGGCGTTCCGCACAGCTTCGCGCGCCGCGTAGTACAATGTCTCGGCGGCCAGCGGGCTGAGCGCCTCAGCTCGGGCCTCCACGCCCTCATCACAGCGCCACGTCACCTCATCGAACGCGGTGGCGAATTCCACCGCCACCATCCTGCGCAATGCATCCAGCAGCCCCAGCCGGGCGATCTCCGGCATCACGGTGGGCGGCAGCGCCCGCAGCAGGTTGGCAACCTCCCCGTGCGCGGCCGAAAGCTGTTGAATCGCCTTGTCCGCGGTCGCGCCGGATGCCAGCGACAGCATGGCCGTGTGGATCAGCGGCAGCACCTCATCGTGCAGCACTCGCCGCGTGCGCTGGTCGAGCACCTGGGTGGCGGCCATGCGCTCGCGCTGCAACAGCATCAGGCGTTGGGAAAGCGCCACGCCGGCCGCCAGGTCGATGAGTCGCTCGCAGGTGGCGCGCGCGATCTCGATCATCTCTTGCGTGTAGAGGCCGTTGTCGCGCCGCGGGCCAAACAACAAAACGCCGACCAATCCCTGCTCGCGCCATAACGCCACGGCCCAGACCGCGCCGCCGTACTGCGCCGGATCCACCGCGCTGATGAGCTGATTGGGCAGGCTGACCTGCGGCGCCAACGCGGCCACCGCCGGTGCAGGGCGCTCGGACGGATAACTCCGCGCCGGGACGAGCGCCGCGGTCGGGCCCACCGGGAGCAGGTAGGCCGTCGTCGTGTCGAGCAGATCCTCACACAACGCACGGAAAGGATCGGACGGGGGCGGCTCGCCCGGCTGAGCCGTGATGAGCGCCTCGTACCAGCGCTGGCTGGCAACAAAGGGCCGGAGCTGCCGGATGGCCTGTTCCCGTTCCACCGAGGCGCGCCAGCTCGACAACGCGAGGAAAGTCGTCATCAGGAGGGCAGTCAGCAGGACGGCAATCTCAGGCTCAAGGCCCCAGGCCAACGCCCCGCCCATCAACACGCCGTAACCGGCCGCCAGCACGATCGCAGAACGCCACTGACGGGCCAACCCCTGCCGCGGCAGCGGCTTCTCGGTGAAGAGCTCGTACGCCGTCATCGCCTGACCCAGCAACAGCACGACCGCGGCGATCAGTGCGGAGATCACCAGGTCGAACCGACCGATGGTGGTCAGCACTGTCCGTGTAAAAACGTAGTAGCCGTCCCGTGATGCGTTCGGGATGGTCCAGGCCAGCACCGCGGCCACCAGCGCCCCGACCAGCGTCAACAGCAGCGATGCCGCCGCCAACCAGGGACGAGCCCGCGCGCGCGCCACATCGCCCAGGACACGGCTGCTGGCGCCCGGCCGGCGCAGCGCCTCCAGCGACAGCAGCACGCAGCCCAGCACATAGAACGGATAGCCCAACGCCACCAACGGCACGCCGAAGATCGCTGTCTTGACCAGCTCGCGCAGCGGCCCGACCCAGGGAATGAGCGCGCGCAATCCGGGGATGTACGGCATCCCCAGCAGCGCCAGGCAGCCGAGGCCGATCACCAGGATGACAGCCATTGCGGCCACCCAGGGGGTATGGCGCCGGCGCAGGCTGCTCTCACGGTCGGTCCAAAAACCGCTGTAACGAAGCAGCACCACATACCAGACGAACGGCAGCAGCAAGATAGGCGTCATGCCCGCGGCCAGCCACAGGGTGGTGCTGCGGGTCAATTGCCAGGTGTCGCTCAACAGCAGCGCCGCATGGCTGACGAAGAACGCGCTGCCCAACAGAAAACCGATGGCGGTTACCGCGATGCCCAGGTCGTGGCGGTTCGCGTTCAGCCAGAGGGTGAGGCCCAACCACAACAGCAGGATGGTGTTGAACAGGGAGACGGCGACCAGCGCCCACGTGATCAGCAAATCCGGGATCATATCATGACGTCCAGGGTATCCACGCGTCCTTCTCGCCCAGGATGAACGCGTTGCCATCCTCGTCCCATCGGATCAGCCGGCCGCTGCGGGCTACGATGGCGGCGCGGGTGCGTGCGATCTTCTCGTCCGTTGCGGAATCGCTCAACCCCCACGCGGCGTAGATCTGGCCGTTGACCCGGCTGATGGTACGTTTGTCCCGAAAGCCCAGTCGGGCCGCGATCTGCTCGTTGGTGAGGCCTTGGGTCAGCAGGCGGGCCACGGTCTGCTCGGTGGGCTCCAGCAGCGCCATCGGGTCGGTCTCGTCCTTGCGCCGCACCTCGTGGACGCGCGCTGCGATGTCGGGATCGATGAAGCTGCGCCCCGCGATGGCATCGCGAAACAGCGGCAGGAGCATGGCCGGCAGCAGATAGTTCGACTTGCGGACGTAGGCGAAATGGGTGAGGATGCCGGCGCGGCGGAAGTCGCGGTAGTACGCGTCGTCGTCCTGGATGGAGTAAAACACCACCGGCAGGCGGGGATACTCCCGCCGGATCGCCACCGCGGCCTCGATGCCGTTCATCCGGCCGGCGAGCTGCACGTCCATCAGAATCGCGTCCACGCCCTGCGCCAGGCAGAACTCCAATGCCTCCTCGCCGCTGTCGCACGCGTGCGCCACGCGCGCCTCGCCGGTGGCGGCCAGTCCCTCGCTCAGGGCGGGGCGCAGCCGGGGGTTGTCTTCGACGACCAGGATGGTCAGGGGATGTGTCATAGCGGCCCTATTGTCGCCGCACAGCGGCGGCCTGTCAAGCACCTGAGTGCGCGCCTTCCCGCGCGTGGATGGTTGCTGCCGGCTGTCGCGACGGGTATGCTGTGCGCATCATGGGCCGCCCCTTCGACTCCGCACGGCGCAGCGTAGGGAGCATGCAAGACTGTGGACGGCTTGCGCCGTGCTCCGCTCAGGGTGCTCCATGCAACACAAGATAAGTCCCATCGGAGAATGAACGATGCGCGTCAAGATGATCCTGCCGGCCCTCACCGAGGCCACCAGCCCGTGGTTTCGGCCCATCAAGTACTCGCTGTTCCCACCGCTGGGCCTGGCGACCCTGGCCGGCTATCTGGCGCCCGACGACGAGGTCACGATCCAGGACGAGCACGTTGAGGCGCTGACGCTGGACGACGCGCCCGATCTGGTGGTGATCCAGGTCTACATCACCTCGGCCCGCCGGGCCTATGAGCTGGCGGATCATTACCGGCGCCGCGGCAGCCACGTGTGCCTGGGCGGCCTGCACGTGACCAGCCTGCCTGCCGAAGCCGCGGCCCACGCGGACACCATCTTCCTGGGGCCGGGCGAAGACACATGGCCGCGGTTCCTGGCCGATTTCCGCGCGGGCCGGCCGGGATCGGTCTACCGGTCGGTCGAGCGCACGCTGGTTGGCGCGCCGAGGCCGCGCCGCGACCTGATCCAACGTCCCCTGTACCTGGCGCCCAACACGATCGTGGTCTCGCGCGGCTGTCCGCACGCGTGCGATTTCTGCTACAAGGAGAGCTTCTACCGGGGCGGCCGCTCCTTCTACACCCAGGCCGTGGACGCCGCTTTGGCCGAGATCGACAGTCTGCCGGGGCGCCATCTGTTCTTCCTGGACGACAACCTGCTCGGCAGCCCGCGCTTTGCCGCGGCCTTGTTCGACGGGATGGCCGGCATGGGGCGGGTGTGGCAGGCGGCCGCCACCGTGGCAGGCGTGCTGGCGCCCGGCCTGCTGGAGAAAGCGGCCGCGGCGGGACTGCGCAGCCTGTTCGTGGGGTTCGAGACCCTCAGCGCGGCCAACCTGGCCGCACAAGGCAAGCATCACAACCTCGGCCGGGACTACGCCGCAGCCGTCCGGCGGCTGCACGACCTGGGGATCATGATCAATGCCAGCTTCGTCTTCGGCATGGACGAGGACGACGCGAGCGTCTTCCAACGCACGGTCGGGTGGGCCGTGGCGCAGGGGATCGAGACGGCCACCTTCCACATCCTGACCCCATATCCCGGCACCGCGCTGCACGAGCGCATGGCTGCCGCCGGGCGCATCCTGACCCACGACTGGAACCGCTACGACACGCGACACGTCGTTTACCAACCGGCGCGGATGACCCCGGCGCAGCTGGAGGCCGGCTACTGGGACGCCTACCGGTCGTTCTACGCGTGGCCCGCGATCTTTCGCTCGGCCTGGGCGCAGCAGGGGCCGGCCGAGCGTCTGCGCCACCTGGCCTACGTCGCGGGCTGGAAGAAATGCGACCTGCTGTGGGATTGGGTCATCCGGGCGAAGCGGGTGACAGGATTCCTGCCTTTGCTGGAGACGGTGCTGACAGGCGCAAAAAAGGAGCCTCATCATGGACATAAACACGATCTTGATCCTGATGCTGATCTCGTTTATCATCGGCATGGTGATGGGCATCTCGCTGGTGCGGCCGAGCCGGTCGGCCTGAGGGACGCATGGGCATTTCGCGACGAGAGCTGTTGAAATACCTGGCCGGCTTGGCTGTGAGCGCGCCGCTTGCGGGCGCAGGCTACGGCTTCGGCATAGAACCGGCGTGGCTCGATGTCACCGAAACCGACGTCGCGCTGCCCGGCCTGGCCCCGGCATTCGACGGCTTCCGCATTGCGCTGGTCAGCGACCTGCACTACGGCAGCTATCTGCCGCTGGCGCGGCTCGAACGCGTCGTGCGCCTGGTGAACGCGCTCGACGCTGACCTGATCGCGCTGACCGGCGACTTCGTGAGCCGGCCTCGCGCCCAGGCTTACCTGACCGTGCTGGCCCAAGGGCCGTCCGATGGCGAACCCGATCGGTTGGCCGTGGCAGAGGCGCTGTTCGGGGTCTGCATCCCCCGGGTGGCGCAGATGCGGTCACGGCTGGGCGCGTTTGCTGTGCTGGGCAACCACGACCATTGGCTGGATGCAGCCGCGGCGCGGCGTGCCCTGGCGCAGAACGGCATCGAGCTGGTGGAAAACCGCCATCGCGTGCTCGTCCGAGATGGCGCCCAACTGGTGGTGGCAGGCGTAGGCGATCTATACGAAGGGGTGCAGGACCTGGATGCCGCGTTCGCCGGCGCGCCCCCGGCCGGCCAGGCCCCGCGCATCCTGCTGTCTCACAACCCCGACTATGCGGCGAACCGGGCGGTGGCGAGCCACGGCGTGCGGCTGATGCTGTGCGGCCACACCCACGGCGGCCAGGTCACCCTGCCCGGCCTGGGCGCGCCGATCCTGCCGATCCGCCACCGCGAGTTCGCGCGCGGGCTGGTGCGCACGGCCTGGGGCCAGGTGTACGTCAGCTGCGGCATCGGCCAGGCCAGCCCGCCGGTGCGCGTGTTGACGCGGCCGGAGATCGCGGTGATTCGATTGCGGGTGGGAAGCTGACGCAGATCGCAGCAGCGTGATTAATCGGGCAGTTCGATTGTCATATCTATCAGAAGCACATGCGCAGAAACCACGGCGCACCGGACGGAGGAACCCACGGCATGACCCATAGCGCTTACGACGAAGCCACCGTCGCGCCGCCTGCCGCGGTGCAAACGGACGCTGATGCGCTCGCCACCCATCTTTTCGAGCACTACCACCTTGAGATCTTCGCCTATCTGCACCGCATGTTGGGCGACCGGGAGTGGGCGCAGGATCTGGCGCAGGAGACCTTTCTCAGCGCGTACCGGGCGCGCGACCAGATCCTGGGCCTCCACAATCCACGGGCCTGGCTCTACCGCATCGCAACCAACCTGGCACTCAACGAGCTCAAACGCAGACGCCGGTTCGCATGGCTGCCGTGGCATGGGCACGAAGAGCGGCCAGCCAACGGCAACATCGCAGAGGAAGTGGGCCGGGAGACCCTGATCGAGATGGCGCTCGCGGCCCTGCCGCCCGACTACCGCGCGCCGCTGCTGCTATATGCGCACTACGGCTTCAAGATCATGGAAGTGGCCGAGGCGTTGAACCTCAGCGAAGGCGCGGCCCGCATGCGGCTCCAGCGGGCGCGCGAGATGTTCCGGCAGGTGTACCGGAAGGAGGATCAAGCATGAATCACACCACGATCGAACTGCTGTTGGCGGATTATCGCGGCCTGCGCGGCGCGGAGCGCGACGAGGTGGACGCGCACGTGGCGTCCTGCTCCGCTTGTGCGGCCCGGCTGGCGGAATACCGGGCGATGGATGTGGAGTTGCAGGGTCTGCGGGATGCGCGTCCGGATGGACGATTGCGGACGGCCTACTTGGCGGCGGTCAAGGCCGGCGGTCACGCGCCGGAGGCCGAGGCCGGGTCGCGCCGCGGGCCGATGCAATGGTTCCTGGGCTTCGCGGCGGCCGCCGCGGTGCTGCTGATCGTCGCCACCGTGTGGTTCGCCACGTATCCGGACAGGACAGGCGTTGAGGAGAGCCCCAGCCAGGCGGCGATCCCGCCCGCCGCGGCCGCCCTCGCCGAGCTCGATTTCCAGTGCGACGCCATCACGGACCACGACGCCCTGGCCGCGGTGATCGCGGATTTCGAGGCGCAGAATCCCGATATCAAGGTGCACTACACCCCGGTTTACCTCTCGGGCACGGATGAGGCGTCGTACAACGCGGCCGTGAAGCAGGCCGCGGAGACGGCGGACGTCTTCTGCGCAATGCCCTCGCCCACACACCTGCAGATCGGCGCGGCACGCGATCTGGCGCCCTTCATCGCCGCCGACGCATCGTTTCAACCGGACGATTTCTTTCCAGGCCTGCTGTTCAGATGGGAGGAAGCGGCCGGATCCATTCTGTCCGTGCCGACCTATTTCAACGTCGGGCTCATTGCCTACAAGCCCGCCGCGTTCGATGAGGCCGGCCTGCCCTATCCGCAGCCGGGCTGGAGCTGGGACAACTTCCTGGCTGTGGCGGTCCAACTGACTCAGCGCCAGGGTGACGAGATCGTGCGCTGGGGTTTCAGCGAGGTGGGCACGGGCCTGATCAACCGGCGCCTGATCAGTGCATGGAACTCGGACTGGCAGGTCGGGCCGGATTACGCTACACTGGCGAACGTCCTGGCCTGGTATGAGACACTGTACGTCCGGACGCAAGCGGCGCCGGCGCCCCTCACCTTGGGCTGGAAGCCGGGCAAGACCTACTCGGACGTCGATCTGGACTCCTATCGCAACGGCAACAAGAGCGCGCTGTGGGATGCGAGTTGGTGGGCAAAGGCGGAAACGGACCGCCTCGCGCCCTACCCGGAAGCCCGGCCAGGCGAACCGCAGATCCCGATGCTCACCCTGGCCGGCCTGGTCATGAGCGGCCAGACCGCGCATCCCGACGCCAGTTGGCGCTGGATCAGCTATCTGTCGCAGCATCTGCCCGACGGCGAGCACATCCAGGCCCGCCGCTCGCTGGCCGAGGCCGCGCGTTTCTGGTCAAAGCTGGACCCGGCCAGCGCGGCGGCGTATCGCTATGGGCTGGACCACCTGGCAGCCTTCCCGGGGCAGCTCCCCTCAGACTACGTGGCCCAGATGGAAGCGGTAGTGGCTGTGGTGAAGGGCGAGAAGACCGCGGAGCAGGCGTTGGCCGACCTGGCAGCGCAGGGGCACGTGCGCGGTGCGCCCGAAACGCCCGTGGTCCCGTCCCTCAATGACCTCCTGCCGCCAACCAACGGCATGACGCACACCTGGCGCGATTACGAGACCGCGCTGGTGCGGGCCATCCTGCCGGCCACGTTGGCAAATGGCGTGTGCGACTGGCAGATTTTTGGCCACACCGGGCAGGAAGTCTATGTGTGGGCCTTCTGTGCGGCAAACCAGGCAGGCGCAGATATCACGGCGGCCAGCCTGCCCGCGGTGCTCTCCCTGGCAGACGACGGCCACACCGTCACCGCGCGCATCCCGCGCGACGGAACATATTACCCCGATGACGTCCGGGCGCTGTTTCCGGCCGATGTCCAGCAGCAGATCTTCCGCCGGCTGCCCGAAGCGACGCTCGCGCGGTTGGAGCAGCACGCGCGGCGCCGGCTGACCTGGCCGACGCTGCCGCCGCTGGGCGCAGCCGAGACTGTCAAGCCCAGGCCTGACATCAGCGCCACGGGGGCGCACATCGACCTCTACTCCGGCCGCAGCGACAACCCGCGGTGGGATCTCAACGAGCTCGACCTGGTCCAACTGGACGCGCTGCTCGACGAGCTGCCGGCGGTCGATTGTCCCCCCATGCCCGGCCAACTCGGCTATCGCGGGGTCGTCGTCGGCCTCGGCATGGCTGACGAGAGCCGGATGACCGCGTACGGCGGCACGCTCTGGTTCGGCTATCCCGGCGCCAATCCGCAGGCAACCTGCCTGGCTGACCCTGGCCGTTCGGTTGAGCGGTTCCTGCTGAACAGCGCGCAACCCTATCTCGACCCCAGCCTCTTCGACACAATCATGGCCGAGTTGAATCGGCCGGGCTATCAGGGCGCCGTCAAGCCAGCGCAGGTTATGCGGCGGCCTCATTGAGACTGGTGAGTGTCATCAGCGCCGCGTCGTACTTCTCCTGCATCAGCGCCTGCACCGCCGGGTGCAGCTTGTTCCAACTGCGTCCCAGCTTGGCTCGCACCCACTCTGCCCCCTCATCAATCTGCATCCCGTGCTGAACGAATGCCAGCTCCAACAGGGCCGGCACTTGTTCGATGTGGGCCATCGCATCGGCATTGGCCAGGCACTCCGCCTCCGTGCTCCTCTTTCCTCCGGGCACGCTCCCGCGGTGTGCGGCGATGCACGCTTTGACGGCTTCGATCCGCTCCTGGGGATAACCGAAGCCTCGCAAGAGCTTTTCCGCTTCAATGGGGCCGTGGATGTGATGGTCTCGGTAGAGGGCTTCGTCCTTGACGCTGGCATAGTCATGCAGCAAAGCCGCAATCTCGACGATTTCCGGGTCGGCGCCGAACAGATCAGCCAGGCGCTTCCCATGCTTGACGACTTGCGTGATGTGATGCGTCCAGATCCCATAGCCAAAAATGTTGGTCTCTTTGGCACATGTTTCTTCCACAATTCCGGCGATTTTCGCTAGCATAGCGCCTTACCTTTGCGTCGGACTGCACGCGCTTGTTAGCCGGTCACTGAGTCTTTCCGAAATGAAGTT
>CAZELR010000033.1:0-48322 GCA_964513075.1 uncultured Anaerolineales bacterium | reverse complement strand
GGCTCAGCGAGCGGCAGTCCGCCGTGCTGCGCGCCTTCGCCGCGGGCCTGGCGCCAGCCCAGGTCGCCGACCGCCTATCCATCACGCCGAAGACCGTGGACGCCCATAAAACCGCCATCCTGGCGGAATGCCGGATCGCCTGGAACCTGCCCGAGGACGCCCGGCTGAGCTACCACTGGCTGCGCGAGAAGTTCGGGCGGTATTTCACTGGGTTGGGAGTATGATAGCATAGGAAGGGGGTGTTAGGAATCGGAGAAAGGTCTGATTTTGATCAGAGGGAATTCGGTGGCGGAAGGAATGCCTTGGTAGTAGAATAAGGCCAGCATGTGGTGACACTTCGGTAGGTAAGGAGGCATAGCCGCGAAAAATACAACACACCTGACTCACGTAATCGAGGCTGCATGGCATGGGATCAAAAAGGAGGACACATGCCAGATCCAAGACCTGGTTTGAAACTCGAGCTAGAAACGGTTACGCCGCTTTTCTTGAGCGGTGCCGAACCTCGGAGTGCACCCGAGCTTCGCGCTCCTAGCTTTCGCGGCGCATTGCGTTATTGGCTGCGCGCAGCATTGGGTGGCTGTTTGGGAGATGACGAAGGGGTTGTTAGTATCCAGGAATCTGCGGTATTCGGTAGTGCGGCTGAGGAAACTGGGCATGCCTCGGCAGTCGTGTTGAGGACCACTCATTCAGAGCTGCCTCCTCCTGAGGTCTTTGATAAGCGGCCATCTACCTGGGTTCGCAAGGGCGGAAAGGAACTTAGGCAGCCCACCGGACGCGACTATCTGTTCTGGTCGATGGCTGAGAGTGGCAAGGTTGAGTATGGAAACTTTCAGCCGGCCAAGCAGTACTATCCGCCCGGAATGCATTTCAACTTGATCCTTGGAGTCCGTCCAGGAGCACCTGGGGCCGAAGCAGCTTACCGACGCGCACTTGCTGCGTGTTGGTTATTGCTGAATTTCGGGGGCCTTGGCTCCCGCTCACGTCGCTGCGCAGGCAGCCTGACGGTGCAGCAAGAGATTGAAGTCAACGGGTTGCGCTTTGGGTTGAATGCATCGCGTGCGGGAGAACAGCTTGCTGCTGGATTGGCTCAGGTGCGTTCGGAGTTTGCTGTATCGGCTCCGCCACATTTCCGAATACCGCCACAGTTCGATATCTTGCATCCGGATCACTGTCGAGTCTGGGTCTTGGGGACGTGGGATAGCTCGGAGCATGCAGTGGAAGCTATCGGCGCGGCTCTGCGCGACTTCCGAACTTACCGAGAACCGGACCACGGTCAGGTCGCGGGATGGCTGCAAGGCAAACCCATCCTCACCGTCGAACGCTCGGTTTTCGGGTTACCCATTCCCTACCGCTACTCCAACGGTGGGCCATCTGGGACTGTACAAGCTCGATCCAGAGACGCCGTTGTTGATCGTCGTGCGTCACCTCTCTGGCTCAAAGTGTCGAAAACAACCGACGGTCGCTATGTGGGTGTCGCCACCCTATTCAAGTCGGCCTTCTTGGGACCCGGAGATAAGTTGTACGCTAAGACGCGAGGTAGCACCCCCACGATTAATCCACCGGCGGACTATGCGCTGATCGAGCAATTTGTACAAAGCCTGGCATCGGCGCGGGAGGTGCGATATGTCTGACGCAGTGTTGATCTTTACCTTCAGCCCGATACAGTCATTCATCGCTGAGGCCCGGCGAACGGCCGATCTATACACAGGCAGCAGGATTCTGGTTGAGTTGGCTCAGGCCACTGGACAGGCTATCCAGGAGCGTCATGGCGTCATCATCTACCCAGCCGATCTGAAGGGCGACGCCCCTAACCGCCTTGTCGCCCAAGTGCCCTGGGCGAATGCACAGAGCCTCGCTGAGGCTGCACGGGATGCCTTGTGGGATAAATGGCGCCGAATCGCTGGCTCGGGGCGACAATTCATGGCCAGCAAGATGCCGGTCCCTGACATCGAGTGGGATCAGATCTGGAGCCGCCAGGTCGATGGTTTGTGGGAAACATACTGGGCTGCGGCCGAAATCACACCGGTGGGCGGCTATCGGGCAGCTTATGAATCAGCCAGCAAAGCGCTGGATACAGCTAAGCGCACGCGCGTCTTCGAGGCTGCAGAGGAAGCAGGACATAAAGATTCATTGAGCGGTCGGCGCGCGGCGCTACGTACAGCCGACCTCGATGCCCCCCGATACTGGAGAGCACTGAGTGAAGGGGAGCAGATTCAGGCTTCAGATCTGCGTCCTGACGGCGCTGAACGACTGGACGCTCTGGGTGTGGTGAAACGGTTTAGCAAGTTAGCGCAAGCTAAGACTTTCCCTTCCACAAGTTCTGTCGCCAGTGCTGATTTCGTCTGGGCAGCGCGAGAGAAACTCGACTCGCACCGTACTGCCGTGGAGAGGCTGTTAGGACGTTACGGTTACAAGACCCATCCCACTCATGAGTTCTGGCCCTATGATGGCGACCTGCTCTATATGGAGGGCCTTACCGAGCGCCGCTTGCTTGAGAGCTACCGGCTGCAAAACCCAGACAAGGGCCTGCTGGCTGACGCCAAACGTACTTTGGGGCAGGTCTATGAAGATGTTGGTTGGCGTCCAGCGCTCTACTATGCCATCATTGCCCTGGATGGTGACAACATGGGCGCACGAATCAACGCATGTCTTGAGGAAGCTGATCCACAACAGGCACACGTAGCTTTCAGCCGGAGTCTTAGCCTCTTCGCTAGCGATGTTCCGACGATCATCGGAAACCATGCAGGCGAACCGGTTTATAGCGGAGGCGATGATGTATTGGCGCTTGTGCCCTTGGGGGCGGCTCTCACGACAGCCCAGGAATTGGCGGGAAAGTTCTTCAACCGAACAGACAGAACGGCATCAGCCGGTATCGCGGTCGTGCATCACACATCGCCCCTAGGCGCGGCACTGCGCGCCGCGCGCAGCGCCGAACACGATGCCAAGCAGACCCATGCGGACAAGGCTGCCGTGTGCGTGCGTATCCTCAAGCGCAGCGGTGAGACCGTGCAAGTGCGCAGCCGGTGGGAAGCAATCGGTAACACTTTCGACGAAGTGGTAGCCTTGTTCGCTGGCAGCAATGAGCATGGTCACAAGATCTCTTCCAAGCTACCCTACGATGCGCTGCGCGCGGCTTACGCGATGCCGGAACCTGATCCTCAATGGAGGTCCGAAATGATGCGGCTGCTCAAGCGTCACGATGAGGGGCGTGGCCTGCGGGCCTTCGATCCGGCCGCATGGGCTGATCGGCTCCAAATCTGGGCCGCAACCCTACCTGGCGAACAGACCGGCGAACTTGCCAACTGGCTGGGGTATGCCCGGTTTGTAGCGCAACACGGAGGCGAATGATGCAGCTGTTCATCGAACCGATTGACGTCTGGCTTTTTCGTGACGGACGGCCCTTTGATGCGTTGAGCGACCACCGCGCCGAGAGCCTGTTTCCGCCGTATCCCAGTGTCATGCAGGGTGCCATCCGTTCACATCAGCTCACCTTGCTGGGGGTGGATTTACGCAAAAAAGCTGAAATTGCAGCAGCTGTGGGGACAGGGACCGATTACAAGGCGCTGCGCATCTGCGGCCCCTTGATCGCCAGATGCAACGGCAACCGCCTGATTCGTTACTTCCCGCTACCGTCCGATGCCTGGGTGGATGGAACACAAGCGCTAGCGATCAGGCCGACAGAACCGCCGACAGGCGTGCTGAGTAATCTGATGACTCCAGAATGGCTTATGCCGCTAGGTGAACCCAAAAAAGTAGAAGGCGGCGGCTGGTTGGATGAAGATAATCTTCTGGCTTATCTCGAAGGGAAGCCAGCCGAGCTAACCCTTTCTGAGTCACTGTTCTGCATGGAAACCCGCATCGGCATCGGTCATGATGCAGGCAAGCGCACCGTGCGAGAGGGCGCGTTATTCGAGGTGCAGTTCGTTCGACCGTTGCCGGGTGTCGGCCTATGGCTACAAATGTCGGGCTACGATAATTGGCCCAAATCCGGGGTGCTGCGGATCGGTGGCGAAGGACATGGGGCAGCCTTCTCCGAGGCTGCAGGAATACCATCCTGGCCTGCGCCTACCGAAATGCTCCCACAGCGCTTCTGTGTCTATTGCGCCACGCCAACCTACTTCGATGGCGGCTGGCAACCCAGGCAAGGCGATTGGGGGCGCTTCTTCGAGGGTGAGGTGCAGTTGGTCGCAGCAGCGATCAGCCACTATGAGAGCATCGGTGGCTTTGACTATGCCGCCGATGCCACGAGCGCTGCCGCCCACCGTCCCGCGCGGCGTTTCGTACCAGCTGGCAGTGTGTACTTCTTCCGATCAGAAGGTCGGGTACGCATGAAGCCCGATCTGATTCAAAACGCGTTCTGCGACTTCGCGCTAACTAACGGTGCTGGAGCCGAAGTGGGCTTCGGTCAGGTTCTCATCAAGGAGTGGTAACCATGTTCCAGGCAACTCGTATGCTCTTTCTTTACGTAGAAACCCCCCTTCATGCTGGCACGGGGCGCGGACTCGGCACGGTTGATTTGCCGATCCAACGGGACCGGACGACGCACTATCCTTTGGTCCATGCGAGTGGACTCAAAGGGGCTCTGCGTGCAGAGACCAAGGAGAAGCTATCCGACCTTGCTGTCCATCTGGCAATCTTCGGACCAGAAGATCCGGACAAGGCGAGTGAACATGCCGGCGCCTTAGCTGTGGCCGATGCACGAACTCTGCTCTTCCCCGTGCGTTCACTAGCTGGAGTCTTCGCTTGGGTGACTAGCGCAGAAGCGTTGGCGCGCTTCCGCCGCGATGCAGCCATGGTCAATCTGACGGTAGGATGGGTTGACGAGCTGAAGGAGGCCGACAAGGACAAGAATGCGTGCCTGATTAACGGCGACACACTTAAAGCCGGAGACAGTGTTGTGTTGGAGGAGTTCAGCTTTGCGCCGCAGCAAGCCGCTGTGGTGGGCATCATCGGCAAGTGGTTAGCCGACAATGCTTTGCCTCAGGGCAGTGAGTACGCTTACTGGCGCAATGCCTTGCCTAACAAGCTGTGTGTCCTGCCCGAGGATGCATTCCGTGACTTCGTGCAGTACGGCACCGAGGTGCAGACACACGTGAAGCTCGATCCGACTAAGAAAACGGTGGTTTCCGGAGCGCTTTGGACGTCAGAAAGCCTGCCGACCGACACGCTACTTTATGCTCCGTTGATGGCAACTGGATCACGCACCGATAAGGCCAACTTGACGGCCAGCCAGGTATTGGGCCAATTGTCGGGACTAGAACTGAAGCGTATCCAACTGGGTGGCGATGAAACCACAGGGCAAGGCGTCGTGGCTTTGCGATTTGCGGGAGGTGCATGATGGTCGCGCAAGCACAGAAGCCGGCGACCAGCCGACAGCGGGCAATCGAACAGGAGAGGGCCAAAGCCGCATGGGAAGACGTTGGTGCCGCCAAGAGAGAAAACCACAAGAAGGAATACGGCCAGTTAGCGCGTAGTGCGGCTGCAGACATCCAAGTGAACGGACTGGGACAGGTCTTGGCTTTTTGGGGTGCCAAGGGGAAACCAGAGCATAAGGCCCTGAAGAAGGATGTTGATGAATGGGTGCGTTCGCGTCTTGGTATCACTCAGCCTGAAGACTTGTTGCAGTGGATCATGCAACGCGCGACCACTGACGAGTACCGACGGGCAACGGCCGAGGCTCTGGCCTTCCTTGCCTGGCTGAAGCGTTTTGCGGAGGCTGAGCTAGGAGGCGCCTGATGGACTATCCGATCCCGAAGACTACGGTTGCCGCACTGCTTGTCCACCGCGGCAAGGCACCGCAGAATCCCGGCTTGCTTTTTGACCGCTTGGCCCCCGATTGGGTGCGACAAGCGACGCTGAAAAAAGATGGCCTGGACGCCGTGCGAACGGCCGCCGAGCGCGTTGATGTTAACCTACTGCAAAGCATCTATGCGCGATGGTCAGCAGCGGCGCGCTGGGCGCATGCCGAGCCGTTCACCCTGCAGACGGATTGGCGCTTCGTAGCTGGACTTGGACGCAAGGGGCCGTTGGAAGTCGGCTTCTCCTTCAGCCGATACGGTTTCCCCATCCTGCCCGGCAGCAGCGTCAAGGGAATCGCGCGGGCCTATGCACTTCTCGTTGAGGGCCTGGAAGCGGATTCCCCCGACTTGGTGGCGATCTTCGGTCGGCCCCCAGAGGGTGAAAAGGAGGAGATGGCGCAAGCTGGCGGAGCCATCTACTTCGATGCAATTCCTGTACGAGCGCCGAAGCTTGAGCTAGACGTGATGAATCCCCACTACCCGGAGTATTACCAGCACAAAAAGCCACCGACCGCCTGGCAAAGCCCCATCCCGGTTTACTTCCTGACTGTAGCGCCGGGCACTGAAATTGCGTTCGCGGTCGGTTGGCGCACTGAGTTGGATGAGACGGGATTGCGCCTTCTGGCCCTGGCTCGGCAATGGCTTGAAGGAGGGCTAAAGGAACTGGGTGCAGGCGCCAAGACTACAGCCGGCTACGGTTACTTCGAGGAAGTTAGTAGGGCTACACCGCCGATCGCACCGCGCGGTGCTTCCAGTTGGCCGGTTGCCGAGCGGGAAAAAAGCGAACCCTCGCGGCCGCGCAGTACTGGAAAGGGTAAGGTGCGCTACGAAGGCGGCCGGCCAGTGATCGTGGATGCAGCAGATGCAATGCTGCGGCTGCGGGTCGATTGGAAGGCGTTAGGCATGGACAGCCTGGCCGAAAAGACGTTCGTGGATTACGAATACGAGGAACTGCCCGATGGGCGGCGTCGGGTGGTGAAAGTAACCAGGGTCAAGCCGTAGGAGGTGCGCAACACGCGCAACATCTACAGTAATAACGTTTCTCAACTTCTCCCACCCCCCCGTCTAGCTCAGCCAACTTGAGGCGCTGACCGGCGCGGGGGTGGAACGGGCGATCGCCGTGTCAGCACAAGCACGGGGCAACCCGTCTGGTTGTTGACGGAGCATTCTATTTCTGCTATACTGACAATCAGACGATCAGATCGTCAGTGTTTCAGAAGGAGGTATCGCGATGCAAACAACTTTCACCGTGCAGGTCGCCCAACGTGGCCTGGTGACTTTGCCCAAAGAGGTGCGCAAGGCGCACAACATCGAGCCTGGTCAGCAGATGACCCTGCTGGACCTGGATGGCGTGTTTGTGCTCAGCCTGCGACCGTCGCAGGTGGATGCACTGGCTGACCGCATCGCGACCGCGTTGGCCGAGCGAGACGAGACGCTGGCCTCCATGCTGCAAATATTACACGAAGTACGAGCGGAATATGCCTGAGGCGCGCGTCTTCCTGGACACCAGCGCACTCTTCGCAGCGGTGATGTCAGCTACAGGCGGCGCGCGCGCGATCCTGAAGCTCAGCGAGGCAGGAGCCATCCAGGTCTGGGTTGGGCCGGCCGTGTTGCAGGAGGCCGATGAGGTGTTTCGGCGCAAGTCGCCTGATCTGCTTCCCCTGCTGGCTGCCCTGCTGCACCAGGCGCAAGTGCAAGTAGGGCCTATGGCCAATGTTGAGCAGCAGGCGCGCGCCGCCGCGGTCGTGGATTATGCGCCCGATACCCGGGTCGTGGCTGAGGCGCTCGCCTCCCAGGCGGATTATCTCGTAACGCACGATCAGGAGCATTTGCTGCGCAATCCCAGGTTGGACGCACTGCCCTGCAAGGTGGGGTCACCTGGCGACTGCCTAGCCTGGTTGCGCCAACGCTTGACCGACTCGTGAGTTGATGACCTATGCCCACCCAACCTGTTCCAGCCTGGTCCAACCTCAAGAGTCGCCTCAGCGCCCTGGATAAGGACGCGCTGCTGGCACTTCTGCGCGACCTCTATGCGTTGAACGCCGACAATAAGGTCTTCCTGTCCACCCGTTTCCTGGCCGCGACGCCGGAGGAGTTGGCCGCGCCCTATCGCCGGGTCGTCCGCCAGGTGTTCAACCCTGACCTCGGGATGCCGAGCCTGCAATTGGCCGCGGCGCGCAAGGCGCTAAACGATTTCAAGAAGGCGTGCGCCGATCCACTCCAGGTCATTGACTTCATGCTTTTCTATATGGAACAAGGCGTGATCTGCACCAACAGCTACGGCGATATCGACGCGCCGTTCTACGAGAGCTTACTAGCCGTTTATAATCGCGCAGCACAACTGGCCCAGAAGCTCTCAGACCCAGCGCAGATCGAGTCGCTTCGCCCCCGTTTTGCCAAGATCGTCCGGGATACAGGCAGCATTGGTTGGGGGTTTCACGACGGGCTGGAGGAGATCTATTGGGATTTCCTGCCAGAAGCGGACGAGGCAATATGATCTTGCTCAACTTCTCCCACCCCCTCACCCCCGCCCAGCTCAGCCAGCTTGAGGCGCTGATCGGCGCGGGGGTGGAGCGCGTGATCGCCGTGCCGGTGCAGTTCGACACGGCGCAGCCGTTCGTGCCGCAGGTGGCGACCATGCTGGCCCAGGTCTCGCTAGCGGCCGAGGAGTGGCAGACCTTGCCATTTCTTGTCGTGCCGCCGGCGCTGAACTTCATCACCGCGGTGCTGCTGGCCGAGCTGCACGGCCGCATGGGCTATTTCCCGGCGATCGTGCGGCTGCGGCCGGTGGCCGAGAGCGTGCCGCCGCGTTTCGAAGTAGCAGAGGTGCTCAATCTGCAGACGGTGCGCGAGAACGCGCGCGCGCGGCGGTGATTCCTGGAGGTCTGAGTGAACGAGCTTGCCCTGCCCAAAATTAAGCGCAGCAAAACGGGATTCACGGATTTTGTCCAGAACGCCTTTGGCCAGCCTAACCTCACTCTGACGCTGACGGCCTTTCTCCTGGGCCTGCTCGGTAATACCCTGGCCAATCTGTTGGGCAGCTGGAGCTTGTGGGGCATCTCGGGCAACTGGATCATCGTGTTTGTGATTACGTTGCTGGTGGTCGTCTTATGGTACGTGCAGCGCCGGCGCACGCACCGCGGGGAAGTGGAGATCAGCGTGTGCGCGCCGGAAGGCAAGGCCGGTCTGATCATCCTGCTCAGCACGCTGAATCCCTTTAGCACCGGCACAAAAGAGGAGGCCACCCAACGACGGCAGGCGGTCCAAGCGGCAGCCACCTGGATCGCGCAGGCTGAACCTGGCAACCTGAGAGCGGCCGACTTCGAGGCACTGCTCAATACCAACCTTGAGCCCGCGTTACGGGCTTTGGAATGGCATCTGGCCAAGGCGAAACTGGAGCACTGTTGGACCATCGGCTCACCCGACGAGCCGGCCGCGGGGAATCAAGCGGGCGCCAGCGGCTCCGCGTGGCTCGGGGAGATCCTGAAGCGCTGGTATGAATGCCTGCATCCTGCTACCGGCGTTACGTTTCACGCCACTCAGGAGGTGCCGGCGCGCAATTACGGTCAGCTCTGGGCGGCCGTGGACCGGGTCTTCGGGGCGGCTTCGCTGAAACCGGAACACATTATCTGCGATATCACCGGGGGACTGAAGCTGATGAGTATCGGGGCGGCCTTGGCGTGTCTTGAGGAAGGTCGCACCATGCAATATATGGACAGTGCCCGCGATTGGAAAGGCGACCCCGTGCCCAAGGGCCAGATGGAACCGGTGTTGATCGATATTACACCGTACCTGGTGTCATGATGCTCATCTCGATTCTCCTGACCCTCACCCCTGAAGCTCCGGCGACGCTGCCGCCGGAGTTGGGGCGCGCGGTGCAGGCGGAGACGCTGGCGCGGCTGGGGCAAGCGGATCCCGCGCTGGCCGAGGCAATCCACGCGAGCGACGGTCCCAAGCCGCTGACCTGCTCTGGACTGGTGGCGGCCGAACCGGCAGCGGAACTGCGCCATCCGGCCGATAGCGTGCCGGTGCGGCCCGGCAGCCGCTACTTCGTCCGGGTGACCGGCCTGAGCGAGCCGGTGAGCCGGGCGCTGTTGGCCGGGCTGGTCGAGCAGCCGCCGGCGCGCTGGACGCTGCACGGGCAGCCGTTTCGCGTCCTGGAGGCGGTCTGCGACCCAGCGCGCGCTGGCTGGACGGGCCAAACCAGTTGCGAAACCTTGGCCGCCGCCGCCCTGCAACGCGGGAGTCACCTCCCCCAGGCGGTGACGCTGGAGTTTATCAGCCCGACGGCGTTCAAATCGCAGGAGATGCAGGTGCCGGTGCCGCTGCCGGGGCTGGTGTTTGGCAGCCTGACTGAGCGGTGGAACGCGTTCAGCGCGGTGGCGTTGGACCCCGATCTGCGCCGCTTTGCCAACGAGCGGGTGGCGATCAGCCGCTACCGGTTGGAGAGCAAGCCCGTGCCGGCCAAGAACAGCGCGCTGCGCGTCGGCGGCGTCGGGCAGGTGACGTACACGGCGCTGGATGATGACCGTTACGCCGTTGCGGCGCTCAATATCCTGGCCGATTTTGCGCTGTACAGCGGCGTGGGGGTGCAGACGGCGACAGGGATGGGGCAATGCCGGCGGATATAGCGAGTAAGCGGATATGGCATGTGTGCGGCGTAACGACCGTGGAGGCGGCAGATGATGATCGGCGCGGGTGCGGGTGATGCGCCGCGGCCGGAGTTGTTGGTGCTGCTGTTGGGGGGCCGGCCGTCCGGCCTGTTCTTCCTCGCCGCGCAGCTTCAGCCGCAGCAGATCGCGCTGATCGCTTCACGCGATTCGCAGAAAGATGTGCCCGAAGTGGAGCGGACGCTCCGGCGCATGCTCCCGCGCGTCCGCTTTGTGGACCTCGGTGAACACCGCCTGGTTCATCCCTATCGCAGCGCCGAAACCCGGCGCGCCATCGAACACGCGCTGGCCGCGGCGCCCGATCTGGCGCCCTGCATCAGCGCCACCGGCGCGCCGCTGCCGATGAGCATTGCCGGTTATGAAGCCGCCAAGCAGGCTGCCTGCCCGCTCTATTACATAAACACCAACAACAGCGAAGCCATCGACCTCACCGATCCAGAAGCGACCGCGCCGCTGGCGATCAAAGTCTCAGTCGACACCTATCTGGCGTTCTACGACTTGCGGCCGGACTCGCGGCACCGACCACCGGCGCATGATGACGGTGGTCAATGGCTGGAACACTACGTGTGGCAGGCCGCGCAGACCTTGCGCTATGCGGGCCAACCGCTGTTCGATGAGTGCCGGCAGGGCTTGCGCTTTAAATTCGTGGAGGCTGGCCGTGAGATCGACTTCATCGGGGTGCGGCACGGTATGGCGCTGATCGCATCGTGCAAGACTGGCAAGGATGCCCGCAACAAGGTGCATCTGGACGAGTTGGAAACGGTTGCTGAGCGTCTCGGCGGCCGGTATTGCGTCCGCCTCTATATCACCGATCAGACCCAGCCCGCGCGCGCGCCGGACGGCATCGACCCCTGGGCGCAATTCTTGACGCAAGCACACGCGGCGCGCATCGTCGTGGTGACCGGCGGCGATCTAGCGCGCCTGGGCGAGATTTTGCAGCGCGAGATACTCACCCCCACCTATCCCCGCCGTTGACACGCAACTTCGCGCTGATTTTACAAGCAGGCTAGGCGCGGGCCGCGCTAGCT
Source organism: uncultured Anaerolineales bacterium (assembly GCA_964513075.1). Lineage (GTDB taxonomy): Bacteria > Chloroflexota > Anaerolineae > CG2-30-64-16 > CG2-30-64-16 > DAOUBP01. The sequence goes on along the minus strand of CAZELR010000033.1, from coordinate 36,826 downwards.
GCTACGCTGAGCCTGCAGGTCCGGGGCAGGCTGGGCTGCGTTCTGGCGCGTGACCGCGGCCGTGCGCCCCGGCAGGACGCGGAACTGACACGTGAGGGTGAGCCGGGCGTTCTGCTGCCTGGGTTCCAGTGCCACTCTGAAGGGCAAGCTAAAATTCAGAGCCGTATGCAGGTGACTACCTTCCAGAAAGAGGCCATCAATCAACGCGCGCCGATCGGGGCGGAGGGGGAGCGGCAGTTCGATCAACTGCTCGACGTAGCGCGCCGTCGGTTGACGAATGAACCAGCGTGTGCCCTCGAGCAGGGCCACCGCGTCTTCGTCGCTGAGACGCGGGCCGCAGGTGGGCCGCACAATCAGCTGGGTGGCGTCGCTGTTGGCTGGTGTAACTACAGGCAGCCACAGGCCCAGCTCACTGGCCGCGCCGTTGACCAGGGGCAGCGTAAAGGTGGGACCATGGAGCCAGGGACGCCGCTGCTGCGCGGCGTAGTCCTTGAGCACTGCGCCTGGGCTGGTAGCCGAGCGGCTGACGCGCGGCCGGGCAACCCGCTGGGCCAGCAGTCGCCCGATCGCCTGGGCCGCGTCGTGCGTCACGCCATCAGGGACGTGGCGCCGGATGGCCCCCCACACCTCAGGGCTGCGCGTGAGGGGCCAGAAGTTGGAGCGCAGGAAGGCCTGGATCAGGGCCACCCACGGCTCATCCCGGGCCAGATCAAGCCCGCAGCGGGCCGCGATCTCGGCCAGGGGCCACGTGGGCGGACGGTCGAAGGCATCCGTGCGCAGCCGATAACAGTGGTTGAAACGGCTGTGGGCAACCTCGGTGACCAGGCCCAGGTCGGCAAGCATCGCGATGCCGTCACCGACCTTCGCGGCGACTTGTGCACTGGGCAGGATGGTTTGGGCGCGCTGGCGCAACTCTTTCACATAGGCGGTTACGTCAAGCGGCTGGCCCACGGCGACCGGGCCGCCCGTCTTTTCGGTCGTCATCTTCGCCAGGAACGCCAGCAAGGCCGCCCGCGGCGCCCACTGACCTTGGCCCAGCCACGCCGGCCAGCGGTATTGGATGTGAGAGCGCGGCACATAGAGCACCCCCGCGCCATCGAAGTTCGGCCAACCGGCCAACGCGTAGACGTGAGCGGCCCTGGTGTCATGGCGATCGACATGGAGCCAACCGCGGGCGATCAGCGCTTTGAGGTAGCGCAGATAGGTGGGGTAGCTCACGATATTGGGCAGCTGCTCGGGATTCTCACGCGTCCAGTAGGCCTCGTTGTGCTCAGGCGGGAAAACTAGCAAGTCGTCTGTGCCGCTGTTCATTGCCAGCAGCAAATGGCGCGTGTCCAGATCGCCGGTCTCCTGTACGTCGGCCAGCCATTGTAGCGGTACGGCGTAGAATAAGCCGGGAACAAACGGAAAGGGATGATAGACGCCAGGTGCAGCGTTGAGATCAGGCATATGCGAGGCTCCAGAGCCGGTTGCGCAAAGTTGCGCTCCCCGGCAAGAGACATATAATGCGATGTGTAACCGGGCCTGAGCCGACAGCGGACCCGGCGAGCCGGCACACCCCATCCGCTGCGCCGGGGGAAGCGCCGTCAAAAGCTCTTCCGGTCACCAACAGTCGGGATGGCGGTAGCGCGGCTGGGTGGGAACGGCGCTACCGTCTTTTTTGTGACATCATTTTACCACACCTGTGCGGGAGCGAACTGTAAAAAGACGCCGATTTGCACAATCACATACATCTTGAAAGCGATTTAGCGCCAGGGCATGACGAGGCGCAACTGATCTGCTTTACTTAGGCCAGACAACGATAAGTTGTCTGGCCTTTTTAGTTGCTGCTCCGGAGCTGAGTAAGAACGGGGCGGGCGACAGGCTCCTAAGTATAAGCAGCTAGCGCTGGAAAGGAGACGATCATGCGTAATCGCAAGCGAGTTTGGGTGGCGGATGATGCGGCGAACCTGGCTCAGGATCGGGACACCGGTTGGCGGGTCAATCACGAGGCGCTGCTGGCTTACGCCGCGCACCTGGGCATCATCGTTCAGGCGGGCATCTACTTTCCGCGTTACAACGGGATGGAGCGGGAGCGCAGCCAACTGATCGGCCTGAAGCAGGCGGCCGGTTTCACCGAGATGGAAGTGCGTCCTGTGCGGCAACGGCCTGACGGCGCCTACAAGTCGGATATCGACACGGTGATTACGATGGTGGTGTGGGGCGCGGCGGTGGCAGGACAAACTGACATCGTGGTCCTGGCCACGGGGGATTCGGATTTTGTCCCATTGGTGGAAGGCTTGGTGCAGCGGGGGATCGAGGTGCACGTGATCGGGCCAGACAATGGAACGGCGATCGAGCTGGCGGTGGCAGCCAGCTGTTTCGTGTATGCCAGTCAGGTGCCGGGACTGGTGGAGACGGCAGCCAGCGCAAGCACCGGCTCAGCAACTCCGCTGGCAGCCGCAACCAGCGAGGTGCGGTATGTCAACCCAGTGGCGGCGGAGCGCCTGGCGCTCAACGGCAATGGCCATCGGGCGCCGGCCGCCCCGGCGCTGCAGAAGCCGAACTAACGATTAAAACCCAGGAGGTTGCGATGAGGATCTTCAAGCGGGTCGAAAAGCGGTCGTGTGGGTGCTGTTTGTTGGTGGTAATTGGGTTCCTGCTGTTGGTAGCGGGACTGGTTTTTGTGATTGTGCGGGCCGCCAGTGCGGAAAGCGAGCTGCCGCCGGCCTACGACGTGGTCCTGGTCTCCGACCAGAGCACTTCGATGTGGGACTGCGATGGGATCGGCACCGATCCGGAGCTGCTGCGGGTGGATGCGAGCCGACTGTTCATCAACACCCTGGGCGCCGACAGCAGTGCACACTATCGGCTAGCGTTGCTGAATTTTGGCGGTGAGGTGGAGCAGGTGGCCCCGCTTACCGACCTGGCGGATGCGGCGGCCCGCCAGAGCCTGATCGCAGCCGCCAGCCACCCGCAGCCGCTGCGCTGGACCGATCATCTGCTGGCGCTGCGGGCAGCCGGGCGGCTGCTGAACGACGCCGGGCAACCGGGCAGCCAACGCCTGATCGTGCTGTTGACGGATGGCGAGCCGGCCCCCAACCCGACCACGCACCCGGGCAGCTATGACGAGACAGGGTATGTGGCAGCCTTGCAAGCGGCGGCGACCGAGCTGGCCCAGGCCGACACGACTCTGGCGGTGGTTCTGTTGAGCGACACGCGCACCAGTTGTGGCCGACGCGCCGCGGCGGCCTGGGCTGACCGCTGGACGGCTCTGGCCGAGACGACGCCGGGCGGCGAGCTGTATGCCGCGGGCCAGCCCGCAGACCTGCTGCCGATCTATCACGCCATCGTGCGGCAGCTGCTGGGTTCGGCCGGCAGTGCGGCGCCGGCGGCCACGGCGCTTCTGGCGCCGGACACACCCTTCACGCTGGAGATTCCGGTGCAGGAAGCGCTGGCCGCCTTGATCCTGACTATTTGGAGACACAACCCGGCGACCACGGTCGCGCTGCGCGATCCCAGCGGGCGCAGCGCGACAGCGGGGCAGGCCGATGTGACGGTGACCGGCCAGGGCCCGGCCGGCCGTGAGGAGGTGTGGCGGGTGGCGCGGCCAGCCCAGGGCGCCTGGCAGGTGATTCTGACCGGTCAGGGACGGGTGAGCGTGTGGCAGGATCAGCTCCGGCTGCCCACGCCGACGCCCAGTGCCACCCCGGCGCCGACCAGCACAGCCACGCACACCCGCACACCGGCTGCCAGCCGCACGCCGACGGCCAGCGCCACGCCGCGCCCGACGGTAACGCCTACGGTAACGCCGACGGTGACCCCCTCAGCCACTCCGGGGCTGCGGCTGGCGGCCGCCGGAGGGCCGCTGCCGGGAGGAAGCGGCGACGCCTTCCGGCCGACCTGGCCGCTCTGGACCGGCGGTGGCGCCATGTTGGGGTTAACGGCCGTGGGGCTGATCGCCCTGCGCCGCCGGGGCCCGTATTTGACCGGGCAGTTAGCTCCCGTGGCGACGCCGGCTGGCTCGGCGTTGGCGCTGGCCCGTGATCTGGGCCACGAACGCCGGCGGCAGGTGATCCTGGGGCGCCGCGGGGAGCATGCGTGGCGGCTGGAGGGCTGGTCAGGCGCGGTGCGCCTGACGGCCGAGAGCCGCCGCTCGGTCACGATCAGCCCTCTCGACGGTGAGGCAACGTTGGATGGGCAGCCGTTGCGCCACGCCACGTCTCTGGAAGACGGTGCGGTGATCGGCTGCGGCGAGTATCAGATTCGGTACGAGAATTTGTTGGCCTGACAAAGGTCAGTAAGAGGAGGGTCTCATGGACATGCACGGCAACGGCACTGAAGGTCGAATGGCAACCCAATTCACGCCAGGGAATGGCAATTTGAAAGGAGGCGCTCCGATGAATCCTGTGACAATGCCGGAACTGACTTCTACAACCGAAACGGTCTTTCAGCAGTTGAACGCGCTGGTGGGCGCGCCGCGCACCGCCAAGGTCAAACCGTCGCCCTGGCGGCGGGCCACTGCCGGGAGTCGCCCGGCGCGCGTGCGGCTGGATCAGGCGCTGCTCTTTGTGGGGATCGGCGGTTCGGGCCGGCAGATTGCAACCCGGCTCAAGGCCGCGTTCATCGAACGTTTTGGCCATGTGCCGGAGAATGCCGTCATCCAGGCCTTCGACAGCGCGGAAGATCCTATCTCCGTGCGGGAAGGCCGGCGGGGGCGCGTGGTGACGCTGGAGACCGGAAGTGAGTTTTTCCTGCTCGAACGGGTGCCGCTGGCCGGCATGCGCCGGACGCCGGAACGCCACCCGGATGTGGTCGAACGGCTCGGTGCCGACCTGTACCGCATCCGCCGCACCAGCATCCAGGATGGTGCGGCCGGCGAGCGGACGCAGGGCCTGCTGTCGCTGATGTGGAACACACCGGCCGTGAACCGTCAGATCGAAACGGTGATCCGCCGGCTGGTGGAACGCAGCGATGACCTGCGCCACGATGTCGCCGACCGCAGCGGCATCAATGTGGTCATCGCCGGCTCTGCGTGCGGGGGCCAGAACAGCGGCGGGATGGTGGACTTGGCCTACCTGGTGCGTGAGGCGTTGTTGGCCGTGGGCGAGCTCGGCGAGAGCAGCCGCGTGGTCGGCCTGGTCGTGCTGCCCGGCGCCTTCCCCGGCGTGCACGGCCCGAATTTCGATGCCAACACCCAGGCGTTTTCCGTCGAGTTGGATTATCTGCAAGCGGGCGGCGGCTTCCAGGCGCGCTATCCCGGCGGCATCCAGGTCACCAGCAAGGAGCCGCCGTTCGACCTCGTCTTCGTGTTCGATGGTGTGGACGAGCGCGGCAAGGCGTTCGCGAACCATGAGGAGGTCTGTGAGTTGGCAAGCCAGACGATCGGGCTGCTGCTGAGCACCGACGTGGGCGCACGGGAGATCTTCACCGCCGTCAATGAAGGGGGCGTGCTGCAAGGCGTCAGCCCGGCCGGGCGCGGCACGTACCTCGGCACGGCCGGCCAGGCGATCATCCGTTTCCCGGCCGGCGCAACGGCCGACCGCTGCACGGTGCGGCTGGCCAGCGAGATCGCCGAGGTCTGCCTCGCTGACGCACCCGCCGCGCTTACGGGGGCGGCCTTCACGGGCGCGCAGGCCTTGCGCGAACGGTTAGGCCTGAACGCCAACGGCGCACCGCTCGACGTCCAAATGATCCCGCCTGCCAGCCTGGAACAGGCGCCGGTCGAGGAGCAGCCGACCCTGGCGCGCACCTTTGTCACGCACTTCATGCAACGGCGGGTCTACGGCGATGCGTTCGGCCAGATCATCAAGACGGCGGAGGACCTGACAAGCGAGCTGCAAGCCGAGATCAGGAACGGCACGGCAAGCGCCCTGACCGGCGGCCGGTTGGCCCAGGCGGTCGGGTGGTTGGGCCAGGCTGAAGCTGCCTTGCAGGCGGAGCACGCGGCCATCCGAGCCGAGGCCGAACGCCAGGCTGCAGCGCTGGAGGGGAACCGCAAGACGCTGGAGGCAGCCGGCGCAACGCTGGACCGGGCGGCTGAGGCGCTCTTTTTTATGCGTAAGGGGCAAATGCGCGCCGCGACGAACCGTTACCTGGATGAGGCGGCCCAATACGCCCGCCTGGCGCTGGGCCAACGTGTCGCTGAGGCGGTCAGCGAAGTGCTGCTGGCAGGACTGCGCGAGGTGCGCAGCCGGGTGCTACAAGTCACTGAGGCGCAGACTCGCCTGCTGCAAGCGCGCCGCCTGCTGGCGGGGCGTGAGGTCGAGCTGGCCCGCCTGGCCGTGGGGCGTAGCGAGATCAACCTGGCCACGCCGGAGCTGGTGGAGCAGCTCTATGAGCAGCAGCGCGGCCAGCCGGCCGATCTCGCACTGCAGGTTGCCGGCCAGGATGCGGCGGCCCCTGCCGGTGCGCTGGGTTGGGGCGAGCTGGCGGCCGAAGCGCTGGCGCAGCGTCTGATCGAGGTGGCGGCCCAATCCTTTGCGTCGCTGCGCGAGATCACCGTCGAAGATGTGCTGGCCATCCGTTGGGATGAGCGGTCGGCCGGCCAGTGGATCAGCCGGTTGACCGGATTGGCTGCGGGCGCCTGGAACCAGGATCGGGCGCTGATGCCCGACGGCGGGGCCAGCCAGGCCAACTTCTTGACCATTGGCGTGCCGGATGCGACGGAAAGCATCTTCGCCAACAGCGGCTACACGCTGGTCAGCACCCACGACCCGGAACGCATCGTGGCGCTGCGTACGATCTACGGCGCGTCGTTTGACACGCTGAAAGGCGCTGCCGGCTGGCAGCGCGCCTATGCCGAAGCACGCCGCAGGGGGACGCCGCTGCATGTGGTGCGGATGGGGGCTGCGGAGGCCGGGTGCTAGGGTGACAACGCGCGAGCCGACAACTGGCAGCTTGGTCGCCCAGTTTTCCAAGCTGCCAGGCTGCCGACGACTTGAGGAGGGCAACGATGACCGAACAGACTTCACCCCCAGCCCAGCGCCGCATCCGCCGGGCGGTAATTCTGATGGCTGGGCCGGCAGCCGAGGCCGTGGCGGGGGAGCTACAGGTGCTGAGTCGGGCCTGGCTGGGTGCGGAACCGCCGTTGGCGGCCGTGCGCTGCGCGGCCCAGGGCGACGCCGGAGGGGAGGCGGAGCTGGCCGCCACGCTGAGCGCACTCAGTCAAGCGTGTGACTGCCTGGCCAGCGGAGAAGCCAGCGGCCGGCTCCGGGCGGCCGGGTATGCGCTGGCGCGGCAGGACGAAATCCAGCTCTGGGCCGTGGTGGATATCACAGGCGACCTTGAGTCGCCGACTCGACGCCTGCAGACGCTGCCCGCGCTGCTGCCCAGGCTCGCTGAGACAGTGTGGCGGCGTCTGCGCATCCACGTCACAACGCGCGGCCTGCTGTTGGCTGAACCGGCGGCCGAGAAGTTGGCAGCCAACTGGGCGCACGCGCTGATTGATGCCGGCGCCGAGCAGGTGTTCATCGCGGGGCCTGTGGATGCCGCGCGTTTGCGCTGGGAACCAGGGGCCTGGCAGGCGCGTGCAGCAACGGCCCTCGCGACGCTGCTCTGGAGCGACGTGGCGTTACAAGCCCCGGCAGGTCGTTTGCGCCACGAAGCGCCTGCGGTTGATGGCACGGTCGGCGGGGCTTGGAGCATCGGCGCGGCTGCCTGGCAGGCGCCCCTCACCCAAATCCGGCAACAGGTGGCCGTCAGATGCGCCATGGCGATCGCGGAGCAGTTGATCGGCCAGGCTCGGATTCTTGAGGATTCAGCAACCTCACAGGTCCTGGTGGAGGCTGATCTTCCTCCCTGGGAGCTGCCCGGGCTGGCAGTGGCGCCCGGCCGTCACCGCCTGGTTCTGGAGGGCGCAGTGCCGCTGGAGCCGCCGGCGGAGGTTTGGGAGCGCCAGCGGCCCGCCTGGCACGCGCTCTCGAAGCTGCCGGCCGTGCTGCGCACGGCGGTAGAGAAACGGGCTGGCCAGGCACATGCTGAACAGTACACGTCCCGTGGTGCATGGCTGGACGGTCAGGTGACCGCCTGGAAGACCGCCCTGGAACAACTCCGGCGGGAGCGCCTGCTGCCGGCGGCTGGTTGGCCGCGCGTGGGTCTCTACCGGCAGGAGTTGGAAGCGCTTGCCGCTCAGCTCCAGGCGGCGTGTGTGACCATCGAGGACTGGCTCGAGGCAGCCGGGCACCGGTTTGCCGGGGCCGAGACAGCGGTGGCGCAGGCGCTGCAAGCCCTGGAAGAGCTGTGTGCGGGGTTCCCGACGCCGACCTGGGCCGCCGCCCGGGCGATCTTGGTGCGGCCCTGGCGCCTGCTGGCGCTCGCGTGGGCCTACTGGATCATGGTGCCCCGCCACGCCCAGAAGTACCTTGAGGCCGCTTATCACCAGGGGCAGGCACGTTGGCTGGAGGCGAACGTGCATGCTTTGCGCCAGGCCTACCTGGCCATGGCGCAAGAAGCGCACGATTACCGGGACGAGAGCCATGAGTTGTTCGCTGCACTGGGAGAGGCGCAAGCCGAGCTGGCTGAGCAGCTCAGGGGCTTGGGCGCCCCGCCGGAACCCTGGGCCGAGGCAGAGCTGCAACGGCTCGCCAAGGCCCTGCTGCCGGAAGCCTGGCCGGCCGCGTTGGCAACGCTTGGCGGCGGGGGGAGCCCTGCGCCGAGCAGCCTGAATGGCACGCGGCAGCCCGCAGGCGCAGGCGGCACAGCGACCTTGACGGCCGCGCAGCTCCTGGGCTGGGTTGAGAACCGGTTGGGCGACCTGGCTACCTGGACGGCCGCCGACTGTCTGGCCAACACCGCGGACGATGTCGAGCTGGCGCAGCGGCTGGGTAGTCTGGCAGACACGGCCCTGCCGCTCTGGCCGGAGACGGACCAGGAAGCCGCGGCGACGCTGTGGCTGATTTGGCCGTCCAGGGCTGGCGCACCGGCGTATCACCCGGCTGAAGAACGCCTGCAGGCGTCTTTGCAGGCTTGGGCCAGCCTGCCCGCCGCGGCGTGGCTGCAAACGCATGCTGCTGCGGGCAACGCCAGCGCCTTGCTGCTCCTGCGGGCGACGGCAGTGAGACTGGATGGCGCACACAGCGCAGATGATCGTTTCACTCCGGTTGAATCACCACAAACACAGGAGGTCGTATGAACATGCAGGGTTGGCCGCGGAAGGCATGGCAGGCAGTTGGGGCCAGCTTGCGTTCGCAAGCGGCGGGCGGCGCGGCGCGGGATGGCCTGCTGGACGGTTATGGTGCAGCTGGTTCGGTGCTGCGCGGGCTGACCGGCCGCAGTATGGAGATCGCCGAGGTGCAGGCCGAGGTGGCAGCCGAATGCCGCGGGCAGATCCTGGTGGTAGGCCGTTGCGATGCGACCGTGCGACAGCTCCTGGCGCAGCTGCGCGGCCAGCCGCCTGTGCCGCCGGCAGGTCCCGTCTATCGTGAGGGCTTCTTCACCCTGGCGACCTTGCCCGCAACCGCGGCGCCGCGCGGGCCGTCGGCCGACGGTAGCCGCGCAGAAACGGCCTGGGCGACCGAGGAGTGGGTAGACCTAGGTCGAGAGGCTGACGTGCTGCTGTATGTGTTCCGGCGCGATCCAGGCTGGCAGGCCGACGATGCGCGTTGGTACGCACGGCTGCACGCCACCGGTCTGCCGTTGGTGTTGGTGGAGGCGGACCTAGCCCCCGACCATCCGGCGCTACGCGCAGATCAAACTACCCCTGATCGGGAAGCAGCCGAGGCTGCGGACGGCAGCGCCGCCGCGCCGGCCGGCGATCGGGCGGTGCAGGTGCGCCTGTCAGACATAGATGCGCCCGGCGGTGGGCTTTCAGCCGATGTGCTGGCCTTGGTGGAGCGCATCCTGACGCAGCGCCCGAAGCTGGGCATTCCGCTGGCGCAGGAAATCCCCGGCTGCCGGGCCCTGATCGCCCAGCGCGCCATCCGCTCCGGCATGCTGATGACGACCTTGCTGGGCGCGGAGCCGATTCCGCTGCTCGATCTGCCGCTGCAGGTAGCGCTCAACTGGAAGCTGGCGCTGCAACTCGCCGCGATTCACGGCCATCCCGGACTGGATCATCGCAGCCGCGAGATGATCGGTACCGTGCTCTGGAACCTGACGCTGCGCTACGTCACCCAACAAGTCCTCAAACTGGCTCCGGTGCTCGGCTGGGTTGGCAGCGCGGCGCTCAGCGGCGCCGGCACCTGGGTCCTGGGCAACGCGCTGGTGCGCTATTACCAGGTGGAGGGCCAGGCAGCCAGCAGCAGGAAACCGGAGACCGGAGACCGGGACCAGCGGCCAGGCGTCAGGCAGCAGGCGGTGAAGCAAACAGGACGCGCGGTCGTGGACGAGCTGCGCGGGGCGACGGCGCAGTGGCGCCAGGCCGCGGCGACGCGCTACGCAGGCTTGCGGGGGCAGATAGCGGCCCAAAGAGTCACACCCGGCAAGCGGCGAGCCGGGGTCACTGCTGGCGGAGCAGAAGGAGGTTCCCATGTCTGCTGAACGGGCACTCGTTCCAATCTCGCTCCTGCAGCCGGCAGGGCCGGTCAGGGCGGGGGCGCCGGCGCGGTTTTTCACGCCGGAGGCGCTGCAGCGGGCCTGGTTGGCCGTCAAACGCGCCGGGGGCGGGGCTGGCGTGGACGCCGTGACGCTGACGGCTTTTGCTGCCCGGTTAGTGGAGGAGCTAGGGCGGCTGCGCGAGGAGTTGGCGTCCGGCCGCTATCGGCCGCGGCCGGTGCGGCGTGTGTTGGTGCCCAAAGCCAACGGCGGGCTGCGGCCGCTGGCGCTGTGGGCGCTGCGTGATCGGGTGGCGCAGCGGGTGGTGTACGACATCATCGCGCCCAGCTTCGAGGCCACTTTTCTGCCGTGCAGTTTCGGCTACCGGCCGGGTTTGGGTGCCGAGGATGCGGTCCACCAGGTGCTGGCCTACCGCGACCGTAACCTGCGCTGGGTAGTGGACGGCGATATCCAGGATTGTTTCGACAGCATCCCAACCGAGCGCCTGATGGGACTGGTCGCCCGGCGGGTCGAAGACCCCGTGCTGCAGCATTACATCAGCGGCTGGCTCGAAGCACAGATCCTTAATGGCGTCGACGGGCCGGCCAAAGCAGGCGCCAGCCAGGGGAACGTGTTGTCGCCGCTGTTGGCGAACGTCTATCTGCACGAAGTGGACAGCCGGTTGCTGGCGCGCAAGCTGGCGCTGGTGCGCTATGCCGATGACCTGGTGATCTGCACCCAGAGGAAAGCTGACGCGGAAGCGGCGCTGACCGCGACGAGCGAGGCGCTGGGCGAGTGGGGCTTGCGGTTGAACGCGCACAAGACACACATCGTCCATTTCGATCAGGGTTTCGCGTGGCTAGGATACTTCTTGCTGCGCGAAGAGTGCTTCAGGTTATGACCTCGCTCTTTCCTTGACCCGCTCGCTCCTGCGCGGAGAGGGCGGGTGCGGGACGGGTGCGGTGAGGAGGAATCTCCATGACTATTCTCTACATCCAGGAACAAGGCGCGGTGGTGCGCCGCGACGGGGAAGAGGTGCGGGTGACAATGGATGACAAGGTGCTGACCCGGGCGCCGGTGCGTGAGGTCGAGCAGGTGGTGGTATGCGGCAACGTCCAGATCACCACCCAGGCCGGCGCGCTCCTGCTCCAAAACGACGTGGACGTGGTGTTCTTGAGCTATCACGGCGCGTTCCGCGGCCGCTGGGTGAAAGGGGAAGGCCTGAAGTTCGCTAAGCTGCGCCATGCCCAGCTGCAGCTTGCGGGTGATCAGCGGCGCTCGGTCGAGGTTGCCAAAGGCATCGTGCGGGCCAAGCTGGCCAACCAGCGCAACCTGTTGGCACTTCTGGCCAAGGAGGGCAGGCCGGAGACCGCGGCAACCCTGGCGCAGGCCGGCGACGGCATCGAACGGATGAAACGCGACAGTAGCCTGGCGCGCGATCCGGACACCTTGCGCGGCTATGAAGGCAAGGCCGGCGCGTTCTACTTTGCGGCGGTTTCCGCACTGCTGGACCGCAGTTGGTCATTCCAGGGCCGCAAGTACTACCCCGCGCCTGACCCCTTCAATGCGGCGTTGAGTTTTGGCTACGCGTTGCTGCAGAAGGACATCTCGGCCACAGTGCAGTTGGTCGGGCTGGATCCTTTCCTGGGGTGTTTCCATGCGATGCAGTACGACCGGCCCTCGCTCGTACTGGATCTGATGGAGGAGTTTCGGCCGTTGGCGGTGGACCGTGTGATCCTCGATCTTGCGCTGGCGGGCAAGCTCAAGCCGGCAGAGTTTACCTTTACGGGCAACGAGGAGCGGCCGGTGGAACTGGGCAGCGCGTTGATTCCGCGCCTCATTCAGGCGTATGAGGCGCGCGTGAACAGTCCGCTGGTGCACACCCCCAGCGGTGAGCGCAACACGATCCGCCGCTGCTTCGAGCTGCAGGCGCGCATCTTTGCCCGGGTCGTGATGGGCGCGCGGGAGGAGTATGAGGGGGTGGTGGGCCCATGAAACGTATCTGGGTATTTTGCGACGGCAGTACGGGGGCGCTGGAAGGGCAAGGCGGGAACGGCGCTAGCGGAGTGATTCAGGCACCGGCGTCTGGGCCGCGTGCGCAGACGACGTGCGGCGCCGGCGCCGTAGCCCTGGATGCAGAAGGGCGCATTGTGGGTTGGGAGTGGCGGCCGCTGCCGGCGATGACCAACAATGAGGCGGAATATGCGGGCTTGCTGCTGGGGATCGGTCTGGCCGAGAGACTAAGCGCGGAGGAAACGATCTTCCTGCTGGACAGCGCGATCGTGGTCGGGCAGATGACGGGCCGGTGTGCGGTCAACAGCCGGTCGCTGCATCATTGGCATTGGCAGGCGTGCGCGGCAGCACGTGCGTTGCCTGTCATCCGCTTGGTGGCCATCCCGCGGGAGTGGAACCGCGTGGCAGATGGGCTGGCGTGTCAGGCCGGCATCTCGTGGGCGTGGCTGAAGGCCGAGGTGGATAAGGTGACGAGGTGACAAGGAAACAGGTTGACATCGGCAAATCGGCAGATTGGACACGGGCGCGCAGGCGCGCGGTAGGAGAAAGCGTTCTGGTGCCTGCTGCCTGTCTCCCGAAAGGATGGACAGGATGCCGTCTAATGACCAGCCCCCGGCGGAGATGTTGAAGAAGCCGAAGGCGCGCTCGGCGGCCGAAGATGAGAAGGTGCCGCCAGCGCAACGCAACCGTCGTCACTGGGTCGTGGTCAGCTATGACACGCCCAACGATCGGCGGCGCGTCAAGGTGATGAAGACGCTGGAGGGCTACGGCCACCGCGTGCAGTACAGCGTGTTCGAGTGCGAGCTGCGGCCGGCCGACCTGGAAAAGCTCACGACACGGCTGAAGGCCCTGATTCAGCCTGAGGAGGACGACATCCGATTTTACGATCTGTGCGAGAGCTGCCAGGGTAAGGTGACGATGCTGGGGCGAGCGAAGATGTACCGGCAGAAGGCATCGGTGGTGGTGTGAGTAGGGGGCAGGCGGCAGGAGTCAAGAAGCCGGGAGCCGGGGGTCGACTGACTCCGGATCCCGCGTCCCCGACTCCTGAATCTCCTGAATCCGATCTAGCCTGAAGAGCAGGACCCGGCCGGCGAGATGACAATCGGCGCGCAGGTAGCGGATACCGCGCTGTTCTTCGATCCAATAGGGCGTGACGGTGCGCTGCGTGAGGACGTTGCGGCCGGCAGTGAAGTAACGCATGGTCAACGAGCGCCCCGCCGCCACTGCGGATTCGATCAGCGGACGCCAACGCTCCGGATCACTTGGTTCGGGTGGCGGGGCGAAGGTGCGCCCATCGAGGAGCGCCAGCAAATCGTCACGCAGCCTTTCCCACTGGGCCTGAACAACCGCCTGGTCAAGCAGCGGGAGTGACGCAAGGAGCGCAGTTAGCTCGGCGAAGGGCGGCGGCAGCGGCAGAGTCGTGTGCTCCCCCAGTGCCGCGTAGAGTTGGCCGGCCAGCCAGAGAGCGGCGGCGGATGGCGGATGGCGGATGGCGGATGGCGCATCGGCCGTTGCGTCTACTACCTGCTCACCGCGGCCGGACGCCGGGCCGTTGATCTCTGGCCCTTGCGGGAAGAACCCCGCGCTGCGCAGGCGATCCGCGAGATCGGCCGGGGGCAGTGCGGCGACCACCAGGGTGGGGGAAAGTAACTCGCCGAGACCAACGCGCACGTCGGCGCGGGCCAACAGCCGGGCTAGCAGTTCCGGACGGGCCGCGCGGAGGAGGGGGAGAACGGTCAGTTGGAGTTCATGCCCGCGCGCGTGCCAGGCCTGCAGTGCGGCCTGCTGTTGCGCTGTGAGCTGCACGCCCAGGCCGGCGAGCGCTTGGAGCAGGTCTGGCAGCCCGTGGCCGGTTGCCGCAGCAGCCGCAACTGTGCCTTCATCCAGCTGATAAACATGAGCGAGTGGTGGGCGTGAGGCCTTCCCAGGCAATTCTGCGCTTTCAGACGCTGTTTCACCAGACCCCATAAAGTCGGGTGAAACAGATTTCGGAGGGAGTCCTACGTCCTGCGGGCGGATGTGCCGGGCATAGGCTGCGAGATGCGCGAGGTGCAGGGGCGGCGCGCCTGACGAGGCAATCAGTAGCCACCCGGCGCCCTCGTGTACGTGCAGCTGCGCAGCCGGGCCAGTCTGATCGGGAAGGAAGGCAGCGGGCAAATCGCCGCGCGTCGGTGCGATCAGCCACCGGCCAAGGTCGGTCAAACTGAAGGCAGGAACGGGATCGTCCGGCGCGACAGGTACAAGCGCGCCCCAGTCCGCAGCGAGTGTCTCGACTAAGCCGGACGCGGCGGCATCAAGCGCTGAGATGTCGACAAGATGGGCAGTGAAGTAGGCAGCTAAGGCCGTTTCCTGGCCAAGCACGGCCTGGCCCAGTTGGGCTGCGGTGAACACCGGTGGCAGGTTGACGAGATGCCGCAGGGCCAGGTCGGGCCAGGGCTCTGGCAGCGCAGCCGTGGCTTGACGATAGGCCTGACGGAGCGCCAGCGGCGCCGTACGCCAGGCATTCCAAAGCAGCGTCAGGCGCGCTGCTGGCGGCTCGGCCAGCCACAGCCAACCAAGCGGTGTGAGGTTGCCACCTGAACAGAGACCGGCAGCTGTTGCCAGAAAGAAAAGCAGGCGCAAGCGCCGGGCGCGTGCGTGAGCCCGCGGCAGTGGCGTGCGCTCGGCCCTGAGCAGCCGGCCGTTGAGGTCAGCACACGCGGTGGACGTCAGCCACCGGCCATGCAGCAGCGTGAGGCCAGGCCGCTCGACAAGAAAGCATAGCGTCTGCGCCACGTCATGCAACAGACTCGCGCCAGAGTCACTGGCCTCATCCGCAACGGCAAGACGATGACCGCGCGGTATGTCGGTGGTGAACAAAGTCCGTAGATCGGCCGGCAGGGTTAGCCGAACGGCTCGCTCCAGCAAGGTGGGCGGCGTCGCGGTCAGCAGACCGCAGTAGTAAAGCTCCTCGCTGATCGTTTGCGGGGCTCCCCAGGGCGGCGGCTGCCAGCGTTGACCGGGGCGCGGCCGGCGGACGGATCCGTACTCGGCAAAGAAGAGCGGGGCAGGAAACTCACCGCCTTGCGCCAGGCGGACAGCAGCCCCCAGCGCGTCCGGCGAGAGGGTGGCCATGATTTGCGTCCGGCTTGCAGAAGCTGACCAGGCCTCGATGATTCTTTCGATCCAGTCCACTTTGCGATTCTCGCCGCGTCGGCGGGTCCCCAAGCGCGTGGCGATGCCGCGCACATCGCGATGTGGCAGAGCTTCCAAAGACTGGCGCAAAGTGGGCATGGGAAACTCATCAAGAACGGGCATTGACGTTAACGACAACCTGGATTATAATGGCAAACAATGGCGACGGCCAACAACACGCCATGTGGCGCGCTTTTTCAGCGGTTGTCGTATAGGTACTGGAGAACTCTGATGAATCGTCGAAGCCCAGGATATAGTGTTCAAGCCCGTCGGCATCCCTGCATCCAGTGGTGCAGGTGGGCGGGATTCTAAAATGTGGCGCGATTGACTCTTTGGGGTAAGCGAATCCTCGTCAGGGGACTGAAACTTGAATCGGCGGTTTTTGTGGGCAATTTGCGATATGTCTTTGGGGTAAGCGAATCCTCGTCAGGGGACTGAAACCCGCTGCGGTTCACCACCGAGACGACAATGTGTGCCGTCGCGCTTTGGGGTAAGCGAATCCTCGTCAGGGGACTGAAACTTGTTTTTAGACCTTTACTATCTCAAGAACAATCTCAATCTTTGGGGTAAGCGAATCCTCGTCAGGGGACTGAAACATACTGCTCTCTCTCGTTGTACACCCCGGCTAGAATCGCTTTGGGGTAAGCGAATCCTCGTCAGGGGACTGAAACATGGTGTCCTCCTTGTCCTTTCATAAATGCACTGACTGCTTTGGGGTAAGCGAATCCTCGTCAGGGGACTGAAACTATGTGTACAGCTTCATCAGGCCGAGGGTTATCAGAAACTTTGGGGTAAGCGAATCCTCGTCAGGGGACTGAAACGACTCTTGGCCTCCGCAGCCTGTCGTTGCTCAATGTCGCTTTGGGGTAAGCGAATCCTCGTCAGGGGACTGAAACTAAGTACATAGTTTCCCGAAGCAACGGTCTTCCCGTCTCTTTGGGGTAAGCGAATCCTCGTCAGGGGACTGAAACCGTTGACGGGGGCGGGCGGGAGGTTGGGCTTGACCGACGCTTTGGGGTAAGCGAATCCTCGTCAGGGGACTGAAACTTATAGAGATCAACCGCCTTTCGTATCGTTTCCCTGCTCCTTTGGGGTAAGCGAATCCTCGTCAGGGGACTGAAACGTGGCTTCCGAAGCCACATGGTGGAATTCTTGAACGGGGCCTTTGGGGTAAGCGAATCCTCGTCAGGGGACTGAAACAGATAGGTGTCCACTCCTACCGAGAGGACATGCGTGGTAACTTTGGGGTAAGCGAATCCTCGTCAGGGGACTGAAACCTCCTTTGAGCCAAAAGTTTCCGGCACCATGCCTGGATGCCTTTGGGGTAAGCGAATCCTCGTCAGGGGACTGAAACCTGCGACGCTCGCCAGTGCCGGGCCCAGCCGGCGGCTTTGGGGTAAGCGAATCCTCGTCAGGGGACTGAAACTTATTTCTTTTTCCCCTCGGGCGGCTTGTTCTCACCTGTCTTTGGGGTAAGCGAATCCTCGTCAGGGGACTGAAACCAGGAGCTTGCGCCCCATCCCGTCCACTGACGCCCCAACTTTGGGGTAAGCGAATCCTCGTCAGGGGACTGAAACTAGATACCGCCCGGCAACATGAGCTTGCCGTTGCCGCCTTTGGGGTAAGCGAATCCTCGTCAGGGGACTGAAACTCAGAGAGCATGGGCTCTTCGTCATCTGTTGTGGTGTTCCGCTTTGGGGTAAGCGAATCCTCGTCAGGGGACTGAAACGATCAGCGTCACTGTCGGACTCGGGGTCTGCGTCGCCGTCTTTGGGGTAAGCGAATCCTCGTCAGGGGACTGAAACTCACTGCGCTCGTCCGTTGAGGGTTGGTAAGCTTGGCCCCCTTTGGGGTAAGCGAATCCTCGTCAGGGGACTGAAACTGGCGGTCCAAATGGTCATGGCCGCCGTCAACAGAAAAACTTTGGGGTAAGCGAATCCTCGTCAGGGGACTGAAACTTGGGTTGTAGTAATTACTCCCAACCGTAATGCTGTACCTTTGGGGTAAGCGAATCCTCGTCAGGGGACTGAAACCACCCAAGTCGCCGCCTTTTACCGTGTACGTGGCCTGGCACTTTGGGGTAAGCGAATCCTCGTCAGGGGACTGAAACGTCACGCCCGGATAACCCGCGGCGATCTTGTTCATAGTGCTTTGGGGTAAGCGAATCCTCGTCAGGGGACTGAAACTTCTTCCCAATTCGTGACCTGCTCGGGATCAATCCCTCCTTTGGGGTAAGCGAATCCTCGTCAGGGGACTGAAACCAGTCATCATCCACGTCGTTGGGGTCGAGGTTGTAATCGCTTTGGGGTAAGCGAATCCTCGTCAGGGGACTGAAACTTATCTTGGCGACCAGGACGCTGTGTCTCATTTACCGTACTTTGGGGTAAGCGAATCCTCGTCAGGGGACTGAAACCTTTCTCCCGGCAAGCGATTAGCCATGGTTACTCTCTCCCTTTGGGGTAAGCGAATCCTCGTCAGGGGACTGAAACTTTTCTCCTTATTTGGGCGGGCGCCCATGCCGTCAGCTTTGGGGTAAGCGAATCCTCGTCAGGGGACTGAAACGTATAGGCCATGATCCGGGCAACCGCACCCGGGGTCGGGGCTTTGGGGTAAGCGAATCCTCGTCAGGGGACTGAAACTTAGCCGTGCCCTCGCCATCCAACATACCGATCTCGACTTTGGGGTAAGCGAATCCTCGTCAGGGGACTGAAACTTTGTGGTCATGTTCGGGATGACCCCAAGACTCTTGGCTCTTTGGGGTAAGCGAATCCTCGTCAGGGGACTGAAACATTGAGGGGGGGCGTCTTCTCCCCGGCACGCGTGATGCTTTGGGGTAAGCGAATCCTCGTCAGGGGACTGAAACCTGTCGCCCCTCTCTGTCGTTTCCGATGGCGTTGTGCTTTGGGGTAAGCGAATCCTCGTCAGGGGACTGAAACTTGCACAGTCCGACACCGTCGGTGCTGTCAACCTCCACGCTTTGGGGTAAGCGAATCCTCGTCAGGGGACTGAAACCTGGAGGTAGGAGTAGGCGTCACTACACCTCTTCTTACCACTTTGGGGTAAGCGAATCCTCGTCAGGGGACTGAAACCGCATCCCCAGCCGCTCTTCACGGGCTTTGTCGAGGAGGCTTTGGGGTAAGCGAATCCTCGTCAGGGGACTGAAACGTCGGGGCAGCGGTCGGCACGGAGCCAGCATTGTCGCTTTGGGGTAAGCGAATCCTCGTCAGGGGACTGAAACAACCACATCCGGCCGATGAAGATTGCCGTGAGTACGGTGAGCTTTGGGGTAAGCGAATCCTCGTCAGGGGACTGAAACGAACTGGAACTGGCCGCCGAATCGCTCGTCAAAGAGCTGCTTTGGGGTAAGCGAATCCTCGTCAGGGGACTGAAACCCAGTGAACACTGGCAGGGTCAAGTCGGTGAGACCAACTTTGGGGTAAGCGAATCCTCGTCAGGGGACTGAAACCCCAGACCCATATCTTCCTCCAGTGGGTGTGCGTGCGGACTTTGGGGTAAGCGAATCCTCGTCAGGGGACTGAAACCGACTTCCAGTTCGACCTCCTCCACCGTTGGAGGCGGTTCCTTTGGGGTAAGCGAATCCTCGTCAGGGGACTGAAACGTACTTCTCGAGCGGCTCCGGGCAGGTCGTCTCAACGCTTTGGGGTAAGCGAATCCTCGTCAGGGGACTGAAACAACGCTCACACCACCAGGGGTGGTGGTTTGGACAGGTCCAACTTTGGGGTAAGCGAATCCTCGTCAGGGGACTGAAACCAAACGAGGGGGTCCGCCAATAGGGCGGCCACGGCCGTCCTTTGGGGTAAGCGAATCCTCGTCAGGGGACTGAAACGAAGAGAATGCGCCACTTCATGGCACACCTCCTTTCGCTTCTTTGGGGTAAGCGAATCCTCGTCAGGGGACTGAAACATGTCGTGTACCCCGCAAGTCAGGGGAATGCCTTTGCACTTTGGGGTAAGCGAATCCTCGTCAGGGGACTGAAACCAGTGGTGCATATGTCACCCCTCGGCAAGTTTCGAACTTTGGGGTAAGCGAATCCTCGTCAGGGGACTGAAACGCATAATTTCCATGATATTCAAAGCTTTCCAAGTGGCTTCTTGCGCTTTGGGGTAAGCGAATCCTCGTCAGGGGACTGAAACCACCGTAGCCGGTCTGGCTGCCAGGGAAGGCCTGCGGTCTTTGGGGTAAGCGAATCCTCGTCAGGGGACTGAAACCGCCAGTCCCTCTTCGGGCCCATTTATCGGGGAGGACGTTGGCTTTGGGGTAAGCGAATCCTCGTCAGGGGACTGAAACGAGTACCTCGACACAATCCCCAGCTGCTCTAGGCGGGTTACTTTGGGGTAAGCGAATCCTCGTCAGGGGACTGAAACTCGTAGTAGCACAGGCTGATGTCAGCCTTTGCTTCCACACTTTGGGGTAAGCGAATCCTCGTCAGGGGACTGAAACCTCAGCACCGACGAAGACACCCGATCCCAGAACTACCTTCTTTGGGGTAAGCGAATCCTCGTCAGGGGACTGAAACCGCACCTTCTGCCAGGCACCATCTCCATCCACCTCGACCTTTGGGGTAAGCGAATCCTCGTCAGGGGACTGAAACACATTTTGCACACCCTGCGCCAGCAGCCGCTCGTAATCCTTTGGGGTAAGCGAATCCTCGTCAGGGGACTGAAACACGATCACCGGCCCACTCTGCGACCTGACCCACGTCGCTTTGGGGTAAGCGAATCCTCGTCAGGGGACTGAAACCAATCTGGACACATCCTCTTGCACCAATCTTCTATTCGCTTTGGGGTAAGCGAATCCTCGTCAGGGGACTGAAACAACTCCTCCTCTCGTAACAGGCTGCGCAGGTAAGCATCATCTTTGGGGTAAGCGAATCCTCGTCAGGGGACTGAAACATAGACAGTTCCAGACAAAATCACGTGTCTGGGATACATTCTTTGGGGTAAGCGAATCCTCGTCAGGGGACTGAAACGTGCAGCCGTGGCCTGCACTCCAAAGCCAATCAGCCCCTTTGGGGTAAGCGAATCCTCGTCAGGGGACTGAAACTGATTAATACGCTCTCACGCAACTACGACGGAACTTCGTCCTTTGGGGTAAGCGAATCCTCGTCAGGGGACTGAAACACAATGTGGGTTGGGGGATTGTTACCCCCAATGGCAGAACCTTTGGGGTAAGCGAATCCTCGTCAGGGGACTGAAACCGGTAGTCGGCTGCAGTATAAGTTGCCCATGCGACCCTCTTTGGGGTAAGCGAATCCTCGTCAGGGGACTGAAACCTGTTCCCAGGAGTTTCGGCAATGCCACCGTTTAGCGACTTTGGGGTAAGCGAATCCTCGTCAGGGGACTGAAACCTTAGGAGGGCACGATGTATACCTTAACTCTAGATTTCGTCTTTGGGGTAAGCGAATCCTCGTCAGGGGACTGAAACTCGGCAATGCCACCGTTTAGCGATAGACAGAAGTCAATCACTCCTTTGGGGTAAGCGAATCCTCGTCAGGGGACTGAAACAAAGACACGATCGTCCCTACGATCAGACAAAGGTTCAACTTTGGGGTAAGCGAATCCTCGTCAGGGGACTGAAACAAACCTCCTCGGGTTTGGGGCTCCCACTTTTCGGCGGGCTTTGGGGTAAGCGAATCCTCGTCAGGGGACTGAAACCCCTTGGCGCATGCGCTGACGATTTTCAACAGTCGCACTTTGGGGTAAGCGAATCCTCGTCAGGGGACTGAAACGACTCATCCGGCTGGACTGCCGGGATATTTGCCTCAACCTTTGGGGTAAGCGAATCCTCGTCAGGGGACTGAAACTCACGACAGCCAAAATCACGATGGCCACGATCGGGTTCATCCCTTTGGGGTAAGCGAATCCTCGTCAGGGGACTGAAACCTGCTTGTAGAGCTCCATCAACAGCGTGGTATTGGCCACCTTTGGGGTAAGCGAATCCTCGTCAGGGGACTGAAACTTAACAAAACGGCAAAGACGCATTTCTGTACCCATAGCTTTGGGGTAAGCGAATCCTCGTCAGGGGACTGAAACTGACCGCCTTGCCGTCCTTGTTGTCCCAATCGAAACTTTGGGGTAAGCGAATCCTCGTCAGGGGACTGAAACATCTTGGAATCGCCAGCTGTAGGAGCCCCAATCGGTGCCTTTGGGGTAAGCGAATCCTCGTCAGGGGACTGAAACATGTCAGACACGGGGGGCATCGAAACTCGTGCCGGGGCCTTTGGGGTAAGCGAATCCTCGTCAGGGGACTGAAACGTGCTCTGTCTACTTCGTGGGCTTCCACTCGCTACGGGCTTTGGGGTAAGCGAATCCTCGTCAGGGGACTGAAACACACAATTACGGTAGCAGACACCGTACACAGTTACATCGACTTTGGGGTAAGCGAATCCTCGTCAGGGGACTGAAACAAGACCAGTAGCAGACCCACTAGGGCTGCCACTCCGAACTTTGGGGTAAGCGAATCCTCGTCAGGGGACTGAAACGGGATTCCGGGGCGAGCCATATGGCTGCCATTGCCCCCCCTTTGGGGTAAGCGAATCCTCGTCAGGGGACTGAAACCTCATGTGCCACGGCAGAAGGGTAATGCTCCTCCTCCCCTTTGGGGTAAGCGAATCCTCGTCAGGGGACTGAAACATCTGACCTCTCCTATCTAGCCAAAGATATCCCCAGGACTCTTTGGGGTAAGCGAATCCTCGTCAGGGGACTGAAACAACATAAGAGGCCTCCTTATCGCGCACTAGATATGGTTACTTTGGGGTAAGCGAATCCTCGTCAGGGGACTGAAACGCGTATCGCGCAGACCAAGTCTCCAACTGGTTGAGGAACTTTGGGGTAAGCGAATCCTCGTCAGGGGACTGAAACGACGGCATCGCCATACTCCAAGTACTCCCACATATCGTCCTTTGGGGTAAGCGAATCCTCGTCAGGGGACTGAAACTGCTACTATAGCGCTCCGGTTCAGCTCGGACTGTTAGCCCTTTGGGGTAAGCGAATCCTCGTCAGGGGACTGAAACCAATAGGTGCCAGGCGTGGGCGGATTCGGCAAAACGCCCTTTGGGGTAAGCGAATCCTCGTCACAGCATTTTGTCTTGAAGGCTGCAACGCCCGATTCCTGGGGTACACAGGAGACGGGTTCGAAGCCGGCCGGCTCGCAATTGGCCGGCTTTGCGCATTTATCAGGTCCATATCACAATCATTGATTGTGGTATGGACCGATTACATCTTATGTTTCATGGATACTGCAAATGACTTTGCACGCCAAGAGGCGCTCTTTCAGCATGGTCAAAAGGGAATCCTGCGTCGGGAAATCGGCGCGAAGCTGTCTGGGACAAGCAGCACGGAAGCCACCGTTTACCGTCCCGAAACCATGACCATCCTACCTTCACTCATGGCGCACCCGGTGAATGGTGCGTCATCTTTGCGTCGGTCCGGCTCTCACAGTCGCGCGTAGCTGATTCTGTTGATCTCAATGTTGACTATAAGAAAAATGGGAGTATAATTAAGCTATCCTATGGTCTCCGGAGGCACAACATGGCTGCGCTGATCTTCAGACGCGCTGTGGTGGATGAGATCGAGCGTTACCTGCACACCGATGATGTGATCGTGCTGCACGGTGCGCGGCAGGTCGGCAAGACCAGCATCCTGATGTATCTCCAGGATCAGCTTGCGGCGCAGGGCCAGCGGACCTTCTACCTCGACCTGGAGGACAGCCGCCTGGTGGCCGTGCTGGATCGCGGGGTCGAGGAGTTCCTGCGCTATCTGCAGGAGGAGGGGGCCGACCTGGCAGCAGCCGCCACGTCCGGCAGCAAGCTCTTCGTACTGATCGATGAGGTGCAGTATCTGGCCAACCCATCTTCCTTCCTGAAGCTGATCGCGGATCATCATCGCTATCTCAAGCTGATCGTCTCCGGCTCTTCCAGCTTCGAGATGAAGAGCAAGTTTCGCGATTCGCTGGTCGGCCGCACGGTGAACTTCGAGATTTACCCACTCGCATTTCAGGAGCTGCTGACTTTTCGCGGCGTACCCTTTGCGCCCAGTCCGACCTACACCGAGAAGAAGAGCGCTGAATTGCAGGCCCTTTACGTCGAGTACGCCCTGTATGGTGGCTACCCCAAGATCGTCTTGACGCCGGAAGCTGACATGAAGGAGCGCTACCTCCAGCAAATCATTGACACCTATGTGCGCAAAGACATCCGTGATCTGGCGGAGATCCGCGACATCACGAAATTCAACCGCCTGCTGGAGACGCTGGCCAGCCAAAGCGGCAACCTGCTGAACATCGCCGAGCTGAGCAACACGTGCGCCCTGGCGCGGCCGTCGGTTGAGCGCTACCTCTTCCTGCTGGAGCAGACCTACATCATCCGGCTGGTGCGACCCTTCAGCCGCAACCTGCGCGCCGAGATCTCCAAGATGCCGAAGGTCTACCTGTGCGACACCGGGCTGATGCAGATGCTCTGGCTGAAACGCTTGCAGCGCGAGGTGGTCGGGCCGGTCTTTGAGACGAGCATCTACGTCGAGCTGCTCAAGCGCTACGGCAGCCAGCAGGTGGGCTACTGGCGGACCGCCGACCGGCGCGAGATTGACTTCGTCGTGCGGCAGCCCGCGTCCACCCTGCTGATCGAGGCCAAGCTCACCTTCCCGCGCGGGCTGCCTGCGCCGCTGCGCCCGGATCCCGAGGCGGCGGATGCGGCTGAGGCTTACCGGCTCGTGGGCCTGTACGGGCGTCCGGCCGATGATCAGATGCCTGTCCCCGGAGCACAGCGGAGTGGGATGATCTATCCCTGGCAGCTCTACGCCTGAGTGGGCAGGAGGAGCTGCGCCGCCTCACAGCGCGGTGGCTGCTCGCTGGCTCACTCAGATGCACGCTGCCTTGAGCGCGACAACGTGGGCTCTCCCCAAGTCCAAACGCCGCCGAGCTGGTTGCTATGATTTTACGCCGTGCTCGATCGGATGGGAGCTTGTGCACCCTAGGCCTTGCCAACAACCCGATAGCCATGCCGCAGCCGCGTCCGGATCGTCGCCCGGATGAACGGCCAGGCGGCTGCCAGCGACGGGAACGGCGTGACCGCCACCCGTTTCCAGCGCCCTTTGCGGCCGTAGGTGCGGACGACTGCGCCGTCGTCCAGCAGCGTCGGCTCCCAGCTCACCTGGTAGAAGCGGCGCGCGTTGACGGCCAGATCGGTGCGGTCGAAGCGCACCAGGCTGAAATCCGCTGGCGGCTCGCTCCACTCGTCGAAGGTGCGCCTACCTTTCATTTTTCCTCGGCGTAACTTCCACATTTCTCATCCGTCCACTATTATACAAGAACATAAGTTCGGTGTAAAGCGTAGAGACATGCCGTCAACCCGCCAACGCAAGCTCGATGCCGTCGTCGCCCAACTGCAAGTCAAATACGGCCCGACGGCCGTCCGCAAGGCCGCGCCCAAGCCGGAGCCTGTGGCTCAGCTGCCCACCACCTTCTCCGCGCTGGACGCGGCGCTGGGTGGCGGGCTGCCGCGCGGCCGGATCACGGAGATCGGCGGGCCGGCCACTTCCGGCAAGGTGACGCTGGCCGCGAAGGCGCTCGCGGCCGCGCAACAGGACTCGCAAGCGCTGGTCGCCTGGCTGGATTTGAGCCGCACCTGCGACCCCGACTATCTGCACCGCTGCGGCCTGGCGCTCGACCGGCTGCTGATAGTCCGGCCGCGCGATGGCGCGGATGGGCTGGCGCTTGCGCTGCACCTGGTGGAGAGCCGCACTCTGGCCGCGCTGGTTTTCGACAGCACGGTGCAGCTCAAGGAGATCGATCAGGCGCTGGTAGCCGGCGCGCTGGAGCGTCTGGCCGTGGCCGTAGCCCAAACGCCCACTGCCGTGCTCTTCCTCGCAGAACCTGGCGCACAGTCCCGAACACTGGCGCACGTCGCGACCGTGCGGCTGGCGCTGCGCCGCGAACGCTGGCTGACCCTGGGCCAGGATGTGCGCGGCTACGAGGGCCAGGTGGCGCTCCTCAAGCACAAATTGGGCCAGGCCGGCGCGGTTGTGCCGCTGCGCATCACTTTTAACGGCACGGTGCGCGGAGAGTGAGGACTGTTAGGGAGTGCGGTGCGATAGTGCGGAGGCAGAGGAGGGAAAGATACTGAGTTGAGGCGAGTGCACTTTGACATTTGAACGCCCGTTCTATATAATCTGCATATCCAAAGTGCATGGAGAGGGGCAGCGTGGCCGAACGGCGGCAAGAAACGACACGGCGCAGCATCGCTTATCTGTGGGCGCCCTATTTCGGGGCCGGCGTGGCGCGGCGCGCGGAGCCCAAGCTGGCCGCGCGACCGCTGGCGCTGCTCGACGAGCAGGGTCGCGTGCTGGCCGCGGATGCGCTGGCGGTGCAGGCCGGCATCAGCCCGGACCTGACCGAGCACCAGGCCGCGGCCCGCTGCCCGGAAGCAGTCCTGCTACCGGCCGCCCGCTTCCCGCTTTGGGAGGCCCAGGAGCAGTTCCTCGACCGGATCAAGAACACTACCGACCGCTGGCAGCCCGATGGCCTGGGCCGGGTCTATCTCCAGGCGCCCCTCGCGGCGCCGGCCGGCCACTCGGAAGACCTGCTGGCGTGGTGCCAGGCTGTGGCGGCGGACATCCGCCAACTGGGCTGGCAGCCGGCCCTGGGCGCCACCGGCAGCAAGTTCGGCGCCAGCGTGGCGGGCCAGGTCGCCTGGCAAAATGCGGCGCTGCTGTTGGCGCCGGCCGTACAGCGCGACTTCCTGGCCGGCCAGCCGGTCGCGACCCTGCCGCTGGATGCGGACGCGCTGCTGCAACTGCGCCACCTGGGCATTCGTACCTTGGGCCAGTACACGCGGCTGCCCGCGACCGGCGTGCTGACCCGCTTCGGCCCGGCCGGGCGCACGGCGCAGCACTGGGCGCAGGGGCTGGACGACCGGCCGGTCACGCCGCCCTGGGAGGCGCCCGAAGTCACGGCCCGGCTGGAGTTTGCGGCCCCGTTGACGGACGCCGAGATCCTGCTGGCCGCGCTGCTGCGCCAGGCCGACCGGCTGCTGGGTCCGCTGCGCGATCGGCTGCAAGCCGTGGCCCGCATTCTGCTGCACCTCACCCGCGCCGACGGCCGGACGCTGCCCCTCACGCATACCTTCCCCCAGCCGACCGCCGCGGCCGCACCGGTGCGGCTGGCGCTGGCGGGCCTGTTGGAACGTATGCCGTGGGAGGGCCAGGGCGCGGCCGAGATCACGCTGACCCTGGCCGGCATCACTGACACGCCGGGCCAGCAGCTTATGCTTTTCGCTGACACGCACGACGACAACCGCGCCCGGCTGACCGCGGCCCTGGAGCGGCTGGCGGCGCGCTTCGGCGCCGACGCCTTCCGGCTGGCGAGCCTGGCCGACCCCGACAATCTGCTGCTCGAACGCCGGGCGGTTTTTGCGCCGTGGCAGTGAAATGACGCGTCTCTGGCCGCAGGGCGAGCCCGTGCCGATGCAGCTTGACCCGGCCGGCGCGCCGCAGGCGTTCGCGTGGGCCGGCGCCTGGCATCCCGTGGCCGCCGTGGCGCAACGCTGGCGCGTGCGGGCCAGTTGGTGGACGCCCGAAGCCGAGGCCTGGCAGGAGTACGTCAAGCTCACCACCGCCGACGGCCTGCTGTGCATCCTGGCCCATGATCTGCGCAGCGGCGAATGGCGGCTGGTGCGGCTGTACGATTAGGTGACAGTGGACAGTGATCAGTAGGTAGTGGTCAGTAAGCAGCAGTCTGTCACCTGACCACTGACGCCTGCCGCCTGCCGCCTGACTCCTGATGCCTGATCCCTGACTCCTGGTATGTACTGCGAACTCCACTGCCACACCTACTACTCCCTGTTGGACGGCGCGTCAGCGCCTGAAGCGCTGCTGGCGCGGGCCGTGGCCCTGGGTCTGCCGGCGCTGGCGATCACCGACCACGATGGGCTGATCGGTGCGGTCGAATTCTGGCGGGCGGCGCGCGCGGTGGGGGTGCGGCCGGTCATCGGGGCGGAAGTCACGCTGGCGCACGGCTCGCACCTGACGCTGCTGGCCGAGACGCAGGTGGGCTATGCCAACCTGAGCCGGCTGCTCGCGACCGGCCATCTAGCGGGTGCCAAGGGCGCGCCGGTGCTGACCATCGCGGACGTCGCGCAGCAAGCCGGGGGTCTGCTGTGCCTGTCCGGCTGCCGGCAGGGCGCGGTCGCCCAGGCGGTGTTGGCCGATGATCTGCCCCGCGCAGTGCGCGCGGCAGGCAAGCTGGTCGACATCTTCGGCCGCGACCGGCTGTGGATCGAGCTGCAGCATCACTGGCTGCCGGATGATGACCGCTTACTAACCGGGCTGCTGGCCGTGGCTGCGGCGGTCGGCGCCAACGTCGTCGCCACCAACGATGTCCACTACGCGCGACCGGACGGCCACCGGCTGCACGATGTGCTGACCGCCACCCGCCACAACGTGCCTCTGGCGGAACTTGGCGCCCGCCAGCGGCCGAACAGCGAGTTCTACCTGAAAAGCGCGGCCGAGATGGCCGCCCTGTTTGCCGAGCGGCCGGCTGCCCTGACCGTCACCCAGGAGATCGCCGAGCGCTGCGACGTGTTGCTCGACTTCTCGCGCCGCCGGCTGCCCGCCTTTCCGCCCCGCTCCGCGGCGTTTCCCCACGGCATCCCGCCCAATGAGACCGCGTTCAGCCATCTATACGCCCTGTCACAGGCCGGCCTGATCGCCAAGTGCCGCCCGGTCACCCCGCCCGCGGTCAAGCAGCTCGCCCACGAGCTGGCCGTCATCGAAGCGGCCGGCCTGGCCGACTACTTCCTGATCGTTTGGGACATCGCGCGGGAGGCGCGCGCCCGCGGCATCCGCTGCCAGGGTCGCGGCTCGGCCGCCAACTCGCTCGTCGCCTACCTGCTCGGCATCACGCCGGTGGACCCGCTGGCGCACCACCTGCTGTTCGAGCGTTTCCTCAGCGACCGCACGGACACCATGCCGGACATCGACCTGGACTTCGACCGCGACCGTCGCGACGAGGTGATCGCCTACGTCTACGAGCGTTACGGCCGCGAGCACACCGCGCTGGTCTGCAACGTCGTCACCTATCAGCCGCGCCTGGCCGTGCGCGATGCCGCGCGAGCGCTGGGCTTTCCGCCGGAGGAGCTGGGGCGCGTGAAGGCGTGGGCCGAGGCGCAGGAAAGCGAGGGAGCAGGGGAGCAGGGGGGCGAGGGAGAGGGGGAGAGTCGGAGAGGGGGGGATGGGGAGACGCGGAGACACGGAGACATGGGCACGCAGGAGGGCAATCAGCATCCAGAATCGAACATGCAACCTTCCGACGATGCGCAGCATCGCTTGGACCTTCTCACCGAGCTGGCCTCCCAGTTGATCGGCGTGCCACGGCACCTGTCCGTCCACGTGGGCGGCATGTTGATTACGGCGCAGCCGTTGGTCGAGGTCGTGCCGCTGGAGCATGCCACCAAGCCGGGCGCCGTCGTGGCGCAGTGGAACAAGGACTCGGTCGAGGACGCCGGCCTGATCAAGACCGACCTCTTGAGCCTGGCGACCCTGGGCATGGTGACCGAGGCGTGCGCGCTGGTCGAGCAGCGCCACGGGCTCGCCCTCGACCTGGACGCGCTGCCGCTGGATGATCCCGCGGTCTACCGGCTGCTGGCGGCAGGCGACACCATCGGCTGCTTCCAGGTGGAAAGCCGCGCCCAGAGCTCGATGCTGCCGCGGCTCAAACCGGCGCGCTTCGAGGACCTGATCATCGAGGTCGCCATCGTGCGGCCCGGCCCGATCCAGGGCGGCATGGTGCATCCCTATCTGCGCCGGCGGCAGGGGCTGGAGCCGGTCACCTATCCGCATCCCAGCCTGGAGCCGGCGCTGGCTGAAACGTTGGGCGTGATCATTTTTCAGGAGCAGGTGCTGCGCGTCGCGATGGCGTTGGCGGGCTTCACGCCGGGCGAGGCGGATCTGTTGCGCCGGGCCATGAGCCGCAGCCGGTCGGCCGCGGCGATGGCCGCGCTGCGCGACCGTTTCCTGGCCGGCAGCCAGGCCAACGGCGTCGAAACCGCCGTGGCCGAGGCGGTCTTCGGCCAGCTCCAGGGTTTTGCGACCTACGGCTTCTGCAAGAGCCATGCGGCCACCTTTGCGCTGATCGCCTACCAGACCCTCTGGCTCAAGGCGCACTACCCGGCCGAGCTCTACTGCGCGCTCCTAAATCACCAGCCGCTGGGCTTTTACACGCCGGAAGTGCTGATCGGCGACGCCAAGCGCCACGGCCTCACGGTGCTGCGGCCGGACGTCAACGCCAGTGCCGATGGCTGCACGCTTGAGAGGGGGAGCAAGGGAGAAAGGGAGCAAGGGAGAGCGGGCGCTGAGGAAAGATGCACCCCTGCTCCCCTGCTCCCCCGCTCCCCTGCACCCCGGCTCCGTCTCGGCCTGCGCTACCTTGCGGGCCTGGGGGAAGCCGGTCGTGAGCGGCTGCTGGCGGCCCGGGGCCAGGAGCCCTTTGCTGATCTGGCTGACTTCTGCCGGCGCACCCGCCTGCCGCGGCCGCTGGTGAGCGACCTGATCCGAGCCGGCGCGCTGGATGCTTTCGAGGCGCCCCGGCGGCAGCTGCTGTGGGCGCTGGGCGGGTTGCAGTATGCCGAGGACGCGCTGGTCGAGGCGCCCGATACGCCGGCCGAGCTGCCCGACCTGACCGAACGCGAGGCGATGGGTTGGGATTACGAGCTGCTGGGCCTGGCGCCGGACGACCATCCGCTGCGGCTGTGGCGGGCCCGGCTGCAGGGCCAAGCCGTGCTCAGTGCGGCGGAACTGGCCGCCCGGCCGGTCGGCAGCCCGGTCAAGGTGGCCGGCCTGGTGGTCGTGCGCCAGGCGCCGCCCACGGCCAAAGGACACCTGTTCATCACGCTGGAAGATGAGACTGGGCTGGTGAACCTGATCCTGCGGCCAGACTTATACGCACAGCAACGCGCGGTGTTGCACAACGCAACATTGCTCCAGGCTGCAGGCCGGTTGCAGCGGGAAGGCGCGGCGGTCAGCGTGCTGGTGCAAGAGGTGCGGACGCTGCCGGCCTAGCGGAGCGCGTGGTATAATCCAGGGGCCGCGCAGGAGGGACAGATGATCAGAATCGGCACATCCGGGTTCTCATACGACGATTGGGTCGGCCCCTTCTATCCGCCGGGGCTGCCGGCCCGTGAGCAGTTGGCTTTCTACGCGCGGGAGTTCGCGACAGTCGAGATCAACACGACCTACTACCGCATCCCCGATCCGCGCCTGGTGCAGGGCTGGGCGGAGCGGACGCCGGCCGACTTTTTGTTTGCCGTCAAGGCTTACCAGGGCCTCACGCACGAGCGGGATAACCCTGACTGCGCGGCGTTTGTGGCCGCGCTGCAACCGTTGGTGGAGGCCGGCAAGCTGGCGTGCGTGCTGGCGCAGTTCCCGTACTCCTTTCACCCGACGCCGGACAACCGGGACTATCTGCGGCGGGTCCGCGCTGGCCTGGGCGACCTGCCGGCCGTGATTGAGTTTCGGCACGCCGGCTGGCTGAGTCAGGGGATCTTCGAGCTGCTGCGGTCTTTGGGGCTGGGCTTCTGCTGCGTGGACGAGCCGCGGCTGCGCGGTCTGCTGCCGCCTGTGGCCGTCGCCACTGGCCCGGTGGCGTATGTACGCTTCCACGGCCGCAACGCGGCCAAGTGGTACAACCACGACCAGGCCTGGGAGCGTTACAACTACACCTATCCGGCGGCTGAGCTGCAGGAGTGGGCGCCGCAGATCCGGACGCTCGACGCGGCGGCTGCGCTGACGTTGGTCTACTTCAACAATCACTACGTCGGCCAAGCGGTTCAAGGGGCGCGTGATCTCAACCAACTTCTCCTCATCGCGGATTGAAGCGAAGAAAGCGTGTACGGACCCCTATATCATCGACAAAGAACGCAGACTAATCCGCGTGACGCACCTTTCATCCAGCATCTGACGACTATCAAAGCGCATGCGAGCAACGCTGCCTCCCCCCAGAAAAACTGTGCCCCGCGGCGCTGCTTCCGCCAAAAAAGCGGTCCGGTTCGGGACATCCCTGGCCGGAGAACAGTTCCGGTCACTCCCAGAAGATCGCAGTAATCTGACTGGCCCAATAGTAGGTCGAACAAGTCCAACTGCCGCTGGATGGATTCACCTTGGAATGGCTGGACACGCCCTGCTCCCAAACCTCGCGAGAATCATCTTTTGTTTCTGATTCAGACTGCCAGGGAGCCCGCGGCCGCGCGTCGTATACTGTCCCTACCAGGTCCAGCCAAAGCCCGCGCCGTTCGCAATATGCGATCAGTTCGCGGGCTTTGTCCCTGGCACACTCCCCAGGTAGGTCAGAGTAAGCGATGCCTAAGTCAAAGCACAAATCACGCAGTTCTCCATCGTCAAAGTGATTGACGAGGATCTGACGGAGCTTGGCTCGATCAACCTGCTGCAATTGTGCTCTCAGTGCGTCCATTGCCCGGCTTCTCCTGCCCTCGACTGCGGTCCTTTGCCCACTAGATGATTCCGGAGCTTACTTGATCTGGAACACCGCCTCCAGTAAACTCATCATTTGCTCTGCCGTGAGCCTCCAGTGTGCGGCGATCACCAGAAGCAGGATCACCCCACCAACAACTGCCCCGGCCTTCAGGAGCGTCCACAGCCGGGCTGTCATGTGGACGTTCACTACCAACCTCTCCTCAAATCTTTTCTGTGTTGCCATTTCGCACCTTCCTGATACTTGGACCTGGCTCATCCATGAGTCCACACTCATGATATCGGGGAAGGTTCCCGAAATCTCGCGGTTTTACATAGCAGTAGGGAAAGACCGATTTGCAGTAACTGGTTGGCTGTGAGTGCTCCAGCAATGCCGCTGGCTACTGCAACAAGTATGTCTCGGTCCTGGTGTCCAGTTTCGTGCTGTTTGCCGCCACCCGTTGGCCAACGCCACCAGCACGTGAACAACGTCCGGGCTATCCTCACTGTCGGATCAGTGTTACACGCTCAGAACCAGCGTCCCTGGAGCTAGATGATGGCTCCCACACTTAGCTGTAGTAGTGCTAGACTCCAGCCCATCTTCTGGTCGGTGCTTCTTATCACATATCGACTACGACCAAACGCCATGCAATCACTGAGCAACAAAGTTACCAACATGACTTGGCTGACGACAAAGAGGAAACTGCCAACAACTCACCATCAAATTCTCAGCAAACCCGCGAGATTTCGCTCTGTTCTTACGATATCATGAGTAGCAGCGCACGCAGTACTCACGATCGCTGCCTCAGCAACGGCACTAAGCTGGACTTCGCGCAGATAGGCGCTGAAATTCATCGACAACTCGTCTGCCAATCCGCGAGATTTGGCCCGCTTTTACGATATCAGAAGTAGAGGAGCAGAGCATCCATGCTAGCCTGTCCAGCAATCGGTTCGCTTCTGGTGTCTCAATGTCGGCGGGAGCAGCGGCTTCTGGCCGTTCGGCCCAACGCGTATCAAATCGAGGTAGAAATGGATGCCTTTATCCAGGAATTGCCCAGGAGAGTGCAAAACGCCCGCAGAGATCCCATCCAACTCAACTACGCGGCCTACGTGTATTGCCGGCGGCTCCAGCTACGCATGTTGCGTTCGCGATTGGCTGAGTTGTCCGGCATTGACCCGACCCGGTTGGCCTTTATCGAAAATGGCCTGCTGTTGGCCGGTGAACCTACCCAGGAGGATATAAGCCGTCTAGCAACCGCACTCCGCATTTCTCACGATGCGTTCATGGCTCGCAGAGCCAATCGGCGTTCGATCGCCCTGGTGAAACGGTACAGGTTCGGCTACAGCTGGTTGGCTGGCGCACACGACTGGTTGCTTGGCGTTCTGGCCCGACTCAAACGGACGCTCTAGCAGTGGTGGGGGAGTTGATCAGTCAGACAAACAACGGGTAGCCGTCAAGTATGCAGGGATGTTCGTGCGCTATTATACAAATGGGCTATAGACAATCTGGCAGGAGTATGTAATGCTAAGGACTAGACAATAAAAGGGATCCTTGGGAGAAACTTATCCGGGCCACCGGCCCGCCGGCTAGAAGACACCAGAAACGATTACCATGTTTCTGTGACGTACACACCTGCGCAGATCTGCGCAATCGAAAGGATGCACCCATGGCATTTCTACCCCAGATGACACTCGGTCCGCCCGGGGCCGGCAGACATATCACAAGGCGATCACGAGGCCGGGATACGCAACCTTCATATCAACCAGGGGAGCCACGAAGATGAGCAACACCGAATCGGGGACCCCTGAGGGACCAATAGATGAAGCACAAGAGTTAACTGACCCACAGCTAGAGCGGTTTTTTAATGACCTGTACGAAAAACACTCACTGGAACTAGCAGGATATGCCCGCAAGAACCTGCCACCAGAGATCCCTGAAAATGTCCTAAGTGACTTTTGGGTGGTGGTCTGGCTGAAGATCCAATCAGGTGGGTTTAAGTATCAGGGAGAGGCAGAGGCAAGAGGTTGGCTCTTCAAGGTGCTCCGACGCAGGATCTTTGACTACTACCGGAATCAATCGAAAGTTATGAAATTGCTGACGGTAGAGTCTCTGGACGATGAAGTCGCAGTCATCGGCATTGAAGCCAGCCTTTGTAAGCAGCAGGACGACCTGTCGCAGCAAGTGATAAACCGGGAACTTCGGGAACTTCTTTTGGCGACTGGGGAGCAGCGCCTTACCAACGAGGATGATCGAAGGATCTTTTACAGAGACATGGCTGGTGAAGAAGCTCCACCCGAGGGATGGACTAACGGACAGATGCACAAAGTTCGTTACCGCTGGCACCAAAAGCTGCAAAAGCCTTTGCAGATACCACTGGAGAAGCTGTTCGGGATGGTGTTCAAGAAAACCAAGAAGGTATCTCGCAAAAAGTAGAAACACGCGAGATTTGGTCTCTCAGGCCAGCTAGGGCGTACGAGGCATACGCCCTAGCTGGACCGATACGGACAGTTGTTCGAGAAGGCGAAGAATCATGAATAGAGTACTGACAATCGGGGTGGGTGGATCAGGAAAGAGGGTACAGGTGGACCCCAAGAGTCTCGGCCCGCTTGCACGAAGTATCGCAGAAGAGCTTGGCCCTGCGCGGTTGCCCGCTGTGCCTCAGGAAAGGCCTATGCACCCATGTCCTAGCTGTGGAGTTCAGCACAGGCGTGTCGCGGAGTTCTGCTATACCTGTGACCGCGAATTGACGGCAGCGTTTCTCCCTGGCAGTCCGCTCCGGGGCCGCTATCACATCACCGGGCAGATAGGTGAGGGCGGGATGGGCACGGTGTACCAGGCTCAGGACACCTACCACGAGGGCCGGCCGGTGGCGGTGAAGATGGGCTTCGACACCTTGGCTGATGCGCAGCGTAGCATAGCTTGGAAGGAGCAAGACCATCACGCGAAGGCAATATTCGAACGGACGAAGCCGCACATCAACGTTGGCACGATTGGGCACATCGATCATGGCAAGACGACGCTGACGGCGGCGATCACAAAGGTCTTGGGCATGAAGAGTCTAGCGAGCTTCCGGGCGTTTGATTCGATCGACAATGCGCCGGAGGAGAAAGCCCGTGGGATTACGATTGCGATTGCGCATGTGGAATACCAGACGGAAAAGCGGCACTATGCGCACGTGGACTGTCCCGGGCATGCCGACTACATCAAGAGCATGATCACGGGTGCGACACAGATGGACGGGGCGATCCTGGTGGTGGCAGCGCCGGAAGGGCCGATGCCACAGACGCGGGAGCACGTGTTGCTGGCGCGGCAAGTGGGAGTGCCGGCGATGGTGGTGTTCTTGAACAAGTGCGATCAGATGGAAGACGAGGAGTTGTTGGAGCTGGTGGAGCTGGAGTTGCGCGAGCTGCTGACGAGCCAGAAGTTCCCCGGCGATGACATCCCGATCGTGCGCGGGAGTGCCTTAAAGGCGCTGGAGTCGACGTCGAAGGATCCGGATGCGCCGGAGTACGCTTGCATCTGGGAGTTGCTGCGCGCGGTGGACGAGTACATCCCGACGCCGGCGCGTGAGACGGACAAGCCGTTCCTGATGCCGGCGGAGGATGTGTTCAGGTTCAAGGGCCGGGGGACGGTGGTGACGGGCGTCGAGATGTTCCGCAGGATCTTGACGGAAGGGCTCGCGGGGGACAACGTCGGGTGTCTGCTGCGCGGCGTCGAGCACACGGACGCGGAGTTCTGCCATGTGCCGGCGGAGCCGGGCTCGATCACGTCGCACACCAAGTTCCAGAGCGAAGTGTACGTCTTGAAGAAGGAAGAGGGCGGGCGGCACACGCCGTTCTTCAACGGGTATCGGCCGCAGTTCTACATTCGGACGATGGACGTGACCGGGGTGGCGGAGTTGCCGGCGGGGGTCGAGATGGTGATGCCGGGCGACAACGTGAACCTGGTGGTGGAGCTGATCGTGCCGGTGGCGCTGGAAGTGGGCAGCCGGTTTGCGATCCGCGAGGGCGGCCGCACCGTCGGCGCCGGCGTCCCGACCAAGAGGCTACAGCTACGACCGACACAATTGGTGAGCTCATCTGCCGAGACGCTCCCGATACAGACAGCGAGCGATCAGATGATCCTGGCTAGCACGGCACAAGCGACACCGCCGCGGCCGGCCACTGTCGAGAGCGTGGTATTGAGAGAGGAGGATATGACTAACGAGGAACACAATGCGAAACGCGACCGCGTGGTCGCATGGCAGCAGATGATGGATCAGTGGGAAATCGCCTCGGCGCAACTACTGGACGGCGCCGAGCAGGGCGAGCCGACGTGCGCAACAAATCCACGCCGAAGGCGCTCGGTCTACTTGGCAGGTAACAAACATGGCAGATTGGCTAATAGGGACTCCGAATTCGTGATGTCAACAGAGGACCTCTCGTTGGTAAGGCGCTGCTCCCCAGTCGCTAAGATGAGTTCTCGAACGAGCCTACAGCCAATGCTGAACACGCAAGCTGCCTTGGTGGCCCGAATGTAGATCTGACAGGCAAACCGCTTAACACCAAACCGAGCAAGTCCAGTTAGTAGACAAGAGCGTCACTCGCCTCAAGTGGCGCTCTTGTCTTTTAACTGGCACCTGTGCCACCGGCTCTAGTTCGCCAAATGCGTCGGCGTGTGTCGTATCTCAAAGATAATGAGACTGAGAGGCCCCAAAACGCCGTTTGTCTCA
>CAZELR010000032.1:13964-48348 GCA_964513075.1 uncultured Anaerolineales bacterium | reverse complement strand
CGCTGAATTTCGACCCTACCGCCAGCCCAGCCATGACCCCGGCCAGCAGCCAGGTAAGCCAGGGGTAGCGACTGGTGCGGGCGATCTGCGCATCGCTTGCATAGTGCGCGTCATTCTGAGCGGGTGGTAGGTACAAACCTCGTTGCGGCGAGCCACCAGCGAAGAATCTCGTACTCGATGCGGACTGTTGGGCGCAGCGCGCGGCCAACGCCACCGTCGCCGTCACGCAGAAGGTCAACAGCGCATCCACCGTCGCAAAATGACTGAGTTGGATCGGCAGCACCGCAAAAGCATACGCGCCTGCAGCCAGCAGCGGCAGAACGCTGCACACGGAAAACCCTGTTCCAAAAACAGCTCCGTCTGTCACCCTGAACGGGTCTATCACACGATTTTCTGGATAACTCACAGCCAGCGAAGAGTCTCCTTTCCCGCGGCGAGATGCTTCGCTGGAGTCTCGACATGACTCATCTTGACTCGTCAACCCGCTCAGCATGACATGTTTGTCCTTGTAGGCACATGTCAGCATCCGGGTCAACACATAGACCAGCAGCAGCGTTCCCAAATCGGCAAGCGCGGAAAGCACGCGACCCACCAGAGGCAGATAGGAGTAACTGGCCAAGTGACGCCCCACCGTATGCAGCGGCTGCAAGAAGGCAGGCAATGCCAGGGTGGTTTCACCCAGCCAGGTGGCGCCGGCCTGCGCCAGATGCGCCGTCACCACCAACAGATAGAGCGGAAAATGGCCATAGGCATAGTTGCGAGGCTGTCCGGCCAACTCATTGGGCGCAGCCGTGGGATCAGCAGGCGGCCAGCGAAACGGATTGATGGTCGAGCGTTCCGGATCCAACGCCACAGCCAGGCTGCCCGGCCACTTAATGGTGTCCGCCACCCATACGATAAACCGCTCATCGGGATGCACCTGCTGAAACTGATCCCAGCCGACATCGTACAGGCGCAGCACTGCGCCCGCGAGGACCAGCAAGCCCAGGAACACGCCCCGCACCCAAGTCCCCCAACGTCGCGGTGTACGCCCCGTTCCTACCACCTCACCCCCCACCCGTCATCACTCACCCCGCATCACGCACTACGCAGTCACGATCACTTCTGCGGCGACTCGAACAACCCCTCCGACAACAACGGCGAGTCAGCCACAGCCGCCGTGGGCGTTGGCACCGGCTGGGGCCCGACGAAGGTTGTGGCGCTGGCATCCGGTTGCACCCGCATGCCCCGCCCCACTACCTCGTAAATCGTCACCACTCCTTCCCGGTAGACCTCGGCCAGGTAGCCTTGGCTGACCAAGGCATCGAACTTAGCCAGCCCCTCCGCTGGGTAGGAAGCGCGTTCCAGCCCGCCCACAATGACGTAGCTGACGTTGTAGGTGTCCAGCAGATGCTGGACGCGCGGCAGGATGAGAGTGCTATAAATCTCCGCGACATGCTGCACTCGGCGCTCCACCACTGCGGGCACCACGGAGCGCTGTTGGCGCTGGTGCCAGTTCCACCCTTGGACGGTTGGCAGGCCGGTGTAGATGCTGAAACGACTGCCCCAATGATATTCAGGGAGCTGTGCCTCCAGGATGACCGGCGAACCCTGCAGGTTGCGCATCATCCACTGCATGGCTGCCTTATCATCTGCCAGTCGCACATCCGCGCCATTCTCGTACTGCACGGCCAGATCCATATAGGCCATGCCATCCAGGCCGCGCGGTGACGCCGCGGTTGAGAAGCGATCACGCGCCTTGGCACGAGCCGCAAAGGACGGATAGAGCAGCGTACCCGCAAAGAGCAGTACGGTCACTGCAACCGCCACCCGCCGCCAATTGGGACGCCACTCCACCGACCGGGCCGCCCACCCGGCCAATCCGAACGCCGTGCTCACGCCGAACAAGGTCCAGGCTTGCATGTAGAACTTGAATACGGTGTTCATGCGGCCGATATCGTCCTTCAGCCGCACCACCTCGACGCCCATGGTCACCGCCAGCGCCAAAGCGAGCAGGAGCAGGCCCAAACGTCTGGTGGCGGGGACCCCGCGCCCTAACGCGAGCAGGACCGCCAACACGAAGAGCGGCAGAACGATCAGCCACACGCGCGCCTTCAAGAGCCAGCCGGCACCGAGCACAGCCAAAGCAAACACCGCCAGCACCGGCCACCACTCGCGCACCCATGCAGGCGCCTGCCGGGCCTTGAGCTGCGCCGCCGACTCGGCCGCCAGGAATATCACCGCCAGCGCGATGAAGAAGCCCCACACCGTCAGGTAGTCAGGGATGGCCGTCTTGGCTTCCTTCCAGGCCTGCAAGCCGCCATAGGCCGTCGCATACTGGCTGGTGAAGGGGTAAAAGGCGATGGTGGCGATCGCGAACACGACAACGGCCCGCCACACCACAGCCACGACCGCTCGGAACCAGAACGCCACCCGATCGGTCAGCGCGACATTCGTCAGCGCCCGCATCATGCGCGCCCGCCGTGTGCCCTCCAGAACGATGATCGCGGCCAACACGGCTAACAGAAACGTCGGGAAGTCCCACGTATTGGTCGCCCGCAGCGCACCCACCACAAAACCGGCCAGCGCCAGCGGCAGCAGCTCGGCCATCGAGATGCACCAGGGGCTCGGCTCAGTCCTGTCTCCTGACTCCTGACCTCTGTCGCCCACCAACCGCACCAGCGCCACCGCGACAGCCAGCACGAGCAGCGTCAAGGGCAGCGCAATCATGTGTGC
The DNA here is from genome assembly GCA_964513075.1 of uncultured Anaerolineales bacterium. GTDB lineage: Bacteria > Chloroflexota > Anaerolineae > CG2-30-64-16 > CG2-30-64-16 > DAOUBP01. The sequence continues at coordinate 45,633 of CAZELR010000032.1, read as the reverse complement.
GTGCAGATCAGCGTAAGTAAAGGTAAAGAACGGGAACTCGTTGATAGTGTCCGGAATGACGCGCGATGCGTTCCAGAACCACCAGTCATTGGGGAACTCCAGCGTGGCCTTGCCGCTGAGCACCGCCACTATACCGCCCAAGGCGGCCAGCAGCTTTGCTAACGCGCCCTCGCCCGCGCTGGCAGGGGCGCGCTGCGCAAACTGGTCGATCAGCAGCTTGACGTTGCCGAAGTTGCCGATGATGGTCACAAAGAAGACGCCGGCCAGGCCCGCCAGCAACGGCCCGATGCGCATCCCCTGAGCAGGCGCCTCCTCACCAGGGAACTCGGTGGCCCGGTCACCGTCTGCCAGGCTGAAGGCGACGGAAAACGCGCCGAGACCGGTCAACGCAAAGAGCGTCGGCACAGCCAGGTTGTACGCCACCCACGGCACGATGCCGGTCAACTTGATCAGCGTGCCAACGATGACGAAGCCGAAGTAATAGTAATTCATAAATCCGCCCGCGTGCCAGGGGTCGTAGGGCGGGAACGTAGTGGAGCGGATCACTGCGTTCAGATAAGCGAAATCCATCGGCTTCTCCCCGCCGCGGGCAGGGTGCCACAGGTCAGGGTTAGCGATGCGGAGAAGCAGCAGCAGCCCGAAGAGGACCAGAAAGATCATCTCTTCAGTCAGCAAGAGGCCCCACCGGTCGCGCACAAACGCAGCGATGGCCCGCCGCCGGCGCCACCCGATCGCGGTCGAGGCGCCGAGCAGCAGCCCCAGGCAAAGCGCGATCCACCAACGCTGATACGGTACGATCTTGAGGCTCGGCCCGATCCAACTGAGCCAGGCCAAGGCCAGCACTCCCAGCGTCTTGCTGACTCCGTAGCCCCGATCGGCCAGGCCGCGCAACGCAACGAACGCAATGGGAAAAGCCGCGCCCCCCAACAGCAGGAGTAGCCCCAGCCAGGCCAGCACCGCCAGGACCTGGGACCGGTTGACTGCCGCCGCCTCGTCGAAGATTTCCGTCCAGGTGCCGCCGGACTGCTGCCGCGCGGCTTCCTCTTCGGATAGATAGAGGGCCGTGGGGGCCTGGCTGGCTTGTTTGGTGATCTGCGGGATTACCTGCTCCAGATCGATGGGGTCGAGGTAGCTGCGCACCAGCGTCTCGCTGTATTCCGCCGTCTTCTGAAAAACGAATACCTGCGGATGATCGTAGACGCTGAGCGCTTCCTCGGCCGAGTTGTCGTTGAACTGGTGGCCAAACACAGTCGGGAACGAGGACACGTGATAGACCAACTTGAAACCCAATTCATCCGCAAACAAACGCTTGTAGTACTCGATCGTCATCGGAAACCGCTTAGGCATACGGGGCGCCGAGGCCCACCGCCGATTGCTCGAGACGATCAGATAATCAGCCTCGTTGAGCCATTGATAAAGCCGCTCGCGCTTTTCTGGTATGTCCTCCCAGGCCATCGACATGGCGCCGCTGTCGGTGCTCTGCAAGCCGTAATAGCCCCCGGCTCCGTAGCCGGTCCGCCCATCGATACCGAGGGGCAGGCCTTCATCCCAATCCTCGATGCCGAAATGGGAACCGGCCGGAATATTGGCATAGATCCAGCGCGAAGCCGTGATGCGTGTCAGCGGCCGGCGGTAGATCGCTGCAAATCCCCAACCCCAAAGCATCGCGCCGATGGTGACCACGGCCAGCAGCGCATACGCTGCGGGACGGAAAACAGCGGTAAGGCGTTTATGGTTCAAGGTTGAAGGTAGAAGATTGCGTCCTTGAACTTTAGACCTTGAACCTTCAACCTTCACCCCTGAACTATCAACCAGCCACCACAAGAACCAGGCCGCCAACAACCCCAGAGCCGGATAGAGCGGCAGCAGATAGCGCATGGAACATACAATCTGCATGCCCTGCCAGAGGAACATGCCGCCGACCCAGACGACAGGAATGAGATGCGCCCGAAATTTGGAGGCTCCCCGCAGCAGTGCGCTACCGTTGCGCACCGTGAGGCCGCGCAAGACCTGCCAGGTGGCCACAAGCCAGCCCACCCAAGCTGCCAACCCTAAGGGGATCCCCATGCCCCACACCACAAGGTTGACCCAGGGAAAGACAAACGGCGTGCGGTTGGCCCATTGATGGGCCGGCGGCGACTCAATCTCCAGCCGGGTGGACCGGCTGATGTCGCGCATGTTGTCCAACCACTTGGTGGCAAAACTGAAGTCCAGCACGCTGGTGCCGCCGAAAGAATAGGGTTGGGCAACCCGGAAGACGGCGATCGCCATCAGTCCCAACAGAAGAAACCGGAAAAGTGTTGCCTGCAGCAATGTGCTGACCAGCGCGGCCTCGCCGCCCTTACGCTGAGATATCTGCGCTTCGCCGCGTAAGAGCTGCCAGTCATCCCACGCGCGAATCCCCGCAGCCAGCAGAGCGATGCCTGCCAACGGCGCCAGGTTGATGCGGCAAGCGATGCTGGCCCCCAGGCTGGCGCCCAACGCGAGATATGTACCCCAGCCGCCCCCGCGCCGTCCCGGTTCAGCGCCCTGCGCCACTCGCACGGCAAGGTATAAGGTCAAGAGCGTGAAAAAGGTGCTGACCGTGTCCACCGTGAAGTAGTGTGACAGTTGGATTGGCAGGGCGGAAAACGCATAGAAGGCGGCCGCCAGTAGCCCCACCTTTCGCTTGTACAGACGCCGGCCCAGGACAAAAACAAGCCCGATGCTGCCGACATCGAACAGCGCGGAAACGGCGCGGCCGACCATGTACACCGCACCGTAAGTGGTCATATCGACCGGAATGCCCGGCCCCAAGGTCCAAAACTGAAGGATCTGGTTAAGATAGTTGGCGAGTTCCGCCAGCACCCGCACGATGAAAATGGGCAGAGTACCATAAACGAAGAGCCCGTACCCCAGGTTATAGGGATTCATCGGCGATGTGGTGCTATCGAAGAACTGCTTAAGGCTGCCTGGCAGGTGCATTGAGCTGGTCACCATGGTCAAGAAGTTCTCATCCGGATGAACATGCGTGCCCATGTCCCAGTTCATATGACTCAAGCGCAAGATGGCGCCAGCTATCACAATCAAAGCCAGCAGCCAGCGCGCGGCAGAATCGGCGGCCAGCCATTTGATCATTCTGTCGGCTACTTTTCGTAGTCGGTCAAGTCTGGAGAAAACGGTATTAACGTTAGTCGTCATGGTATTCTCAGCTTCAATGGGATCGGGATCACGGCACAACGTAGCGCGTCATGATATGCAGTCCATCGGATCGCCGATGGTATTCCTTGAGTGCACCGCCCGGATATGCCGCCATGATGTCCGGAATGTCCGGGTAGCGGTCAGTCAGAAAATAGAAGGAGATAGGCCGTTGATCTCCTACTTGGGCTAGAACCTGCGGAGCACAGCCCTTGAACGCATCTCCCGCGATGTACTGGATCGGCGGGTAGTACACCTTCCCCTCAGCGTCTACATTATCGAGGGTGCATAACAGAAATACCCCCTGCCCGCCTGTGGCCTCGTACTCCAGGGCAGCGATGCTCGCCGCCTCCTGGTACGCTGACTTGATGGACGCCCGAGGCGTGTAAACGCGAAAATAGGCGTTCACCGTGACCGCACTCAGGATCAGGGCCAGCGCGAAGGCGATCGACTTCGCCGGGACGAAGGTCCGACTCCGCCGGCCCGGCAACTTGAGACGGCGCAAGGCATTGGCCAAGGCGTTCGCACTCGCGTCGACGCCCACCGCCGTGGTCATGATCAGCATCGGCACAACGCCCAGTAGACGATGAAACGCGGCCGGAACGGTCATCAGGAACGAGCCAAGGGTCAAATTGATCGCCAGCCAGGCCAGCATCCCCTGGCTGAGGGGACGCTTGATCCGGCCCAGCAACACCAACAAACCAACCAGAAACAGCGGCACGTGCAACGGGTTCAACATCGCCTGTTTGGGCGCATAAAAGGAACCGCGATCCGGCAGCACCGTAAGGACCAGCAAGCTATCACGGGCCTGTTGCCACCACAACTGCGCGGTAGTCATACCGTAACGGGCGGCCACATCCCCAACCGAACTGGAGAATGGGATGGTTGTGTCCAGGCGCATGCTGATGCTGCCGGGCGTTCGCAGCCAGTGACCGATCAACGGCTCCATCACCGCCAGGGCGACCAATAACGCGCCCAGAAGCAGATACCACGCCCGCAGGACACCCCGACGATCGGCCAACAGCCATGCCAGGACTTGCGCGGCCACGACAAACGGGATGGCACGCCCACCGAAATAGTAGTACTGGCCCAGGCCCAACCCAAGACCGGCTGCCGCATAGGCCAACGGATGACCGGTCGAGCCAGCGGCCCACAAGCCCGCCAGGGTCCAGGCCATAAAGAGCATATCGGAGATGTTGTTGACGCCAAGCCGGCTGAAATGCACGGCCACATCCGAGCTCACAACCAACAGACCCGCCACGATGGCCACCCGGCGCCCTAAGGCAACACGCGCAAACAGGTACACCGCAACAACCGCCAAGGTCCCCATGAAAACCGCAGGCAGTCGCATGGTCACGAACGTCTTGCCAAAGATGGGCAGCCACAGGCTGTTCAAAAAGAACTGGAGCGTGGGATGCGTCACCCAGCCGGTAATGAATGGGTCACGGGCCAGTCCTTCCGCCGCGTGCACCGGGAACTGCGCCATCGTGCCCTCATCCGGATCAAAGCCCAACGGGGTCGTCGCCAAATCCGGAACCCGCAGGACCAGCGCGCCGGCAATCAGCAACACGATGATGACAGCATCCCGGCGGTCCAAGGGACCACAACTCGGAAGGCCCAAGCGAATGGGCTGGCGCCTGAAGTTCAAAACTGCCAGGAACACCATTGTCCAGCTCAGGGCCCACAACAGGATCATCGACCAGGGCGAGGCCAAGCCCTTCAGATTCGCGGTGTTCAGGGCCAGCGGCAGGCCGGCAAAAAAGCCGATACCGATTTGCAGAGCATCCAGAAACGCGCTGGGGCGGCGCCGGCGAAAGCGCAGCGCCAGCAACAGCAGGCTGCCACCAATCGCTGCCAGGCCCCAAATCCACAACTGAGCAGAGTGTCGGGCGATGATCTGGCCCGCATACATGCCGAACGCAGGCGCCACGATATCGCGCACCAAGACGGGCGACCGGAGGGAGGCTGAGACTGACGTTTCAGCCTCCCCCGGCTCACGCTCGACACTGAGCGGCGGTCCCGGTTTCGCATCCGCGTGCTCAATCGTAACCATGTCTACTTCTGCATCATCGACGTCCAGCCGCGCGCCTCGATCTGTTCACGCACTCGCTGCACTTGATCCGCTTCCGCGGACGCCAACAGCATTTGCACCAGGGCTAGGGTGTAAAGCGCATCCATGCCGGTCACGGCCGGAGGCGTACCGTGGATAGCAGCCTGAATGAAGGCCCGAATCTCGGCCTCCAGCGGCTCAACCTTGTTCAGGTTGAACTTCATCACATTGCCTTCACCCACGCCGCGGAACAACGCCATCGCATCCCAGGGGCTAGGCGCCTGGCTGTTCTCATAAAAATAGAGATCCTGCTTCAGGTAATCCACCAGGAACATGCCGCGGGCGCCGGTGACACGCAGTTCGCGCACCTTCGTCGGGGTCAGCCAGTTGATGTCCAGCACGCCGACTGTGCCGTTCTCAAAGCGAAGAATGCCCGACAGCGTGTCCTCATACTTGTGGTGGATGTTGCGCTCGGTGTTCGCATATATCTTCTCGACCTCGCTGCCCACCAGGTAACGCATGATATCCAGCTCATGCGTAGCCAGGTCCATCGCAACGCCGACATCACGGATGTAAGCGGGGAAGGGCGACAACCGCCGGCCGTGAAGCTGAAAGACGTGACCCAACTCACCCGCATCCAGGCGCCGCTTCAACTCCACCAACGCGGGGTTGAAACGCTCCACGTGGCCGACCGTCAGCGTCAGCTTGCGCTCGGCCGCGCGGCGGATCATCTCGTCGGCCTCTTCGACGGTCGCCGCGATGGGCTTTTCGACCAGGACATGGACGCCGTGCTCGATCGCGCACAGCGACACCTCGCGATGGTTCACCGTCGGAACGGCCACCGAAACCACATCAACCTGCTCCCGATCGAAAAGCTCCTGGTAGCTGGCATATGCAGCCACTTTATACCGGCGGGAAATGGCTGACCGGCGCGCCTCATCAGTATCAGCGATCGCAACCAGTTGTACATCGTCCAACAGGTTGTAGATGCGCACATGGTGCCGGCCGATGGAACCGACGCCGATCACAGCAGCTCGAATCATAAGACCTCTCCATATCCTTATAATTATGTAGACTCGTTAGTGTTAGCCTGAATCATAACACGCGACACTTATTTGAACTTGATCTCCCGCACATGGATGTGCGTTTCCGTGCCGGCATTCAGTTGCAGCACCTCAAGGCGCAACCTGGAAACCGACGTTGGCCCCCGATCGAAGAGCACCTCCGCCGTCGGATCAGGCGGCAGGCCGCGGAAGCTCTGTTCGTAGACAACCGGCTCGGCAGCGCCGTCAGCGTAGAGACTTATCTTCAAGGTGAAGTCCATTGACCCGAAGGTCGCGCTCAACCCAGCGATCTGACGGGGCTGCGGGAAGGTGAAGTCAAACACCAACGGATTGGCTTCCAGCCCACGTATAAGCGTGTAGGCGTCGCCATCGAAGGCGTTGGGCAGCAGGCCGATGTCGAGCTGCGAGTGAGACACCTGAACGCTCTGGCCGTCCAGCTCGAGCTGTTCGATCACCGGACGGCTGCGCTCCTCTCGCTCCTTGGCCAGGACCTCATCCAGGTTGCCGGCGTACGCCAGCCGCGCAAAGTAGAACCCGACGCGACCATCAGGATACGGCACTGTGCGATCAACGTCAATGGACTCGAACTTTCCGCTGGTCTTTGCTTGCTCGTACTCCTCGGGCGTCATGACAAACTCGATGTCAGGCGAGAGCTCACGCCGATCGACCATATACCAACGGACATCACGCATCTGTACGCGGGAGAACTGCTGCTCGCGCGGGAAGAAGAACCGAATGAAGGTATCCGTCCCGTTCGCCCAGTTCGGACTGACGGCTACCGTCCTGTCAGGGTGCTCCGCAAGAAACTCAGGAATTGCCTCGACAAAAAGCTGGCGGGCGCCATACTGCATGCCATACAGCTCGTAGTTGGTGTACCAGGTCGGCCCATTCTTCAAGGCATCGCGAAGCATCCACAAGCTGGCGCCGGACAGGCCGGCGAAAACGATAAGGGTCAAAGCGCCGCTAACCAGTCCGGATCTCGCTGTAAGCTTGCCGGGGCGTTCCGAGGCTGGCCGCCATGCCTTGCCAACCCATTCCAAGAACAAATTAAGGCCGAGTCCAGCAATGATACAGGCCGGAGGCACAAACGCCATCATTCGCGTAATGGCAACTTCCGCCGTAGCTGCGCCGGCCGGTGCGGCAAGCACTGCCAACAAGACCGCCCGATGCGCGGGTGAGCGGACGCGCCACAGGCACAGCACGACCCCGAGCAACACCAACGGCAGCATTACGAAGCCCAGGTTTCCATAGCCCATCATGCGATGGCGCTCCAGGTCATGGGCATTGGGGACAAACCAATAGGCAGGGCTGAGCCCATAAAGATACGTGCTCGCAAATTGGCGCAGCTTATCGGCCAAGGAAATATCTCGGAACCAATAGGAATCGACCGCTCGCAGATGCGTAAACATGGCCCCGGGATGTTGCGCCTGAAATCGCAGGATCGGTATGGCTAACAGCGCAACGAGCAAGAGACCAAGCAGGATGGTGCGCCAGTTTTTCAGGTGATAGCGAAAGTCCGAAACCAAGAGAAACAGCGTTGCCGCCGCCATCACCAACTGACCGGAAGCATGATTGTAAAAAGTGAAGGCACCGAAGAGAATGGCGGCAAAAAGAAACTTGGGCGAACGAGTGCGGTAGAGCAAATAGCTCAGGAGGAAACCTGCATAACAAGACGCCATCATGAGCCATTCGAATGCCGTCCTGGAGTGCAGGAACCAGGTCGGCACCACCGCCACAAGTAGAGCGCCCGCCCACCAATAGCGGACACGGAAGACGGATTTAAGGGAAAGCGCAACAGCAATGGGGCATAACAAGGTGACGAGCGCCGCTGTCGTGCGCGTGGCAAGAATCGATTTGCCGAAAATGGCGACCGCTGGCAGATGGGCATAGACCGCCAGAACCGGCGTCCACCGATTGCCGGCAACTTCGAAGTAGAGCGGCAGAAAAGCGCCCTGGGCATCCCGCAGGCCGCGGGACAGCAAGTCCTCGGCCAACAAGGCAAAAGTCGCCTCATCTGTAAAAAAGAAGATCGGAAAACGTTCGATACCCCAGAGCCGGGTCAGCAGATAAACCCCCAGGCCGAGCACAAACAACACCCAGGCAATCCGCGACGCCCAAACACCTGCATTCGACGGCAAAACTGGCATTCGCTCGGACGCCTGTCTTGCCGGTATAGCAGGCTGAGCAGCCGACTCGGCGCTCTGTGCGACTTCAGGCTCAATGACAGCCGGCGTCGCCGGCAAGGCCGGCGCCTCATCCTCAGCCGCACCCTCACCGCTGGGCGTTATCGTGACATGCACCTGCGTGCCTTCCGGCAAACCGAGCGCTGATGCCGGCTGCAACATGCCTTCCCGATAGATCGCCTCAGTCTCGATGCGCCGGCGTCGGGCGCGATGATCGCTCACGATCAAAGCCAGGACGCCAAGAAACGATGCTGCACTCATGACTGCACCTACCCAGAATGCTACGGGCTGCTGCGCCAGGCCCAAACGCAGCAGATCACTCAATCCCGTCCGTTTCCCGGCCGCCAGAGCCGAGAGCAGCAGCGGCCGGTGCGTTGCGTAAAGATCACCGGCGGCCCACAAGGCGATCCCTGGCAGCACCACGAGACCGACCCGTGCGGCAGCCCAGGCAGCCGCCTCGGGCACACGCACGCGGCGCAGCGTCAGGTTCGCCAGCGTCCGCTGCCACAACGCCTCAAGTCCGGCGCCCGCCAGTGCAACTAACGCAACCACGACCCATGCCAGCAGCGCGGCCGGCAGACCCGCCGCGGCCAGCCAGCCGGTGGCCGCAACTGCTAACGCAAAGACGCCCACCAACCCCGCCCCCACCAACGGGCGTTTTTCCTGGCCACTTGTCGCCCACGGCAATCCCGCCAGGCAGAGCAGCGGAACAATCCCCACGTAGGCGGCCAGCGAGGCGAAGTTCCCCGCCTGCTTCGTAAAAAGCGCAGCCAACACGCCGGCGAGGCCGCCCGCGCCGGGATCCGGCACAGTCGACCAACGCTCCGCCGCGCCCCCTGCCAGAAGCGGGAGCAGTTGGATCGCAGCCAGGCCGCAGCCCAAGGCCCCCGCAACCAACACGATCAGCGCTGAAGTGCGGTCGAAAGCCAGCCGCGACTGCCTGCCCGGGTTCGGGCCAACCGCCGCGAGCATGACCAGCAGCGCCGTCACCAGCAACGTGGCAACCACAAAGCCGGCATCGCCCCCCAGGAGCGTCAGTCCCAGGGCAACCGCTGCCAGCGCAGCATACAGCCCGCGCTGCACTTGCACCGCAGCCAGCCCCCACGCCAAGACCCACGGCAGCCATGCACAGCCCAGTACGAGGCTCCCGTATGGCTGGCCGTACGCGGCCACCGCGACGCCGGCAAAGGTGAAGATCAACCCCGCCCACGTGCGGCCCAGCCGGCCGGTTCCCAGCACGACCCCCAGCCACCACATGCCCGTTCCCGCGACCAGCAGGCCCAGCAGGACTGGGACAGACGTTCCGCGCCCGAACAGCAGCGCGGCCGCGGCGATCACGGCCTGTTCGGGCCAGTCGCGCTGCCAATCGACCCGCGGCCCAACGCCCGGCCACACCAGCGAGCGAAAAAGATTGAGTCCTCGGCTCAATGGCATTTGCTTCTCGGTATCCACAAATCAGTCCCGCAAGATCCTGCAATCAGTCAACGCGCACCAGAGACCCGTGTCACCGCGGACTCAGTCCGGAGGGCGCTGCCGGACTTTCGGCATACAGGAACCCGAGCTCAGGTCGCACCCTGCTCGGGTAGACCCGCACGCGCCAACCATGCGCAATGAAGTGGCCTTCCAGATCGGCGTGCGAGTACTCCGTCACACCCTCATGGTATTCGAGGCAGATACGCCGAACGCGGCCGAGAGCGACGTCGTCCAAGTTGAGCAGAATATCGTATTCCGCGCCTTCGCAATCCATCTTCAGAAAATCGCACACCCCGCGCGGTAGATCAGCCAGGACGTCTGCCAGCGCCAGGCTCTGCACGGTGAGCTGCAATCCGGCGGGTTGCGTTACATTGTGGTGCAGTCCGCCGGATTGCGCTCCGGCGGTGCGATACTGCACCGGCACGCCGCCGGAAAGGTCCAGAGTCAATGTGCCGGCTGTGGCCGCGACTGCGTTCGGGAAAACCGTGACGTTACGAATCTTGTTCAGCTCGAGGTTGCGCTGCAGAATGGCCACGGAGTCGGGCGCCGGCTCGAAAGCATAAACCCAGCCGTGTGTCGCGCGGCTCGCTGCAAAGACCGTGAAGTCGCCTAACGCCGCGCCGATATCCACCACGGTCCAGTTCTCCTGGATGGCTGCGCCGTAACGCTCATAATCGCGGTTGAGATTCGTCTCCTTAAGCGTCCAGGCGTCCATCAGGCTGCGCACGACGAACTGCGCACCGTTGCGCAGCACCAGCACCTGAGGGCCGGCCTGCCGCGACAGCAGCTTGAAAAGCCGCGGCCAATTCTGCACGCCGGCAACCAGTGTGAAGAGCGATCTCAGGTAATAGGCCCAGCGTCGGAGCAAATACACGCACATCTCCTGTTATTTACGGGTCACGTAGAAAGTGCACGCACCATAGGGCGGCAGATCTTGCTCGGCGTATGGCCTCAGCCAGCGATACGCCAGCGAAGAACGCACCTGCCCAGGCCGCAGCGACCAACGCCCGAACAGCTTGTGCCAGACGATCGAGGGGAGGGCATAGTAGTGCGAGACCTCCATCACGCGCATCGCGTCCGGCGACATGTAAGGGATTTGGGACTCGATCGTCAATCCAACCTGCGCCAGCCGCGCACGCCACACTTCCGGCGCGTCCAGATGGTAATGCACGGCGTGCCGGTTCCACCAATTGCCATACTGCACGGCCAGCTTTCCCAGGCCCCACCGCTTGAGCGTATGCACCGTCGGCAGCATATCGGTGAAACTGTCATTCGGCGCCGAGAAGACAAAGCGGCCGCCCGGCGCCAGCACGCGCGCAACCTCACGCACCACCGCCTCGACGTCCGGGATGTGCTCGATCACGCAGTTGCTGACCACGGTGCTGAAGGCGCCATCGGCGAAGGGCAGCGCCGTCCCGCTGGCCACTTCGACACGGTCATAAACGCCGCGCTGGCGGGCCTCGGCGACGATGGCCTCGGTGACGTCGATGCCGACATCGATGCCATCAGGAAAAGTCAAAGCCGCGAAGATCCCATCTCCGCAGCCGATATCCAGCACGGGCCGCGCAAGCGTCTGCAACACCACCTGGCGCGCAAACAGCCGGTGCTCGATCGTGCGGATCAACGCCCGGTGCACGGGCTCCAGGGCCAGGTGCTGGGCTAAAACATCAGCCGGCGCCGGCATCTCGGAGTTCGGATTGGGCTTTGAATCGACCTTGATCATGCCTGCCTGCGCTGCTGTCGAAACAGCTCTTCATACGCATCCACAGTGTGGTCCAGGCCGAAGAGGCGCATGATCTCAGAACGCGGCCGGATATAGTGTTCCGGCTGCTTCAGGACCGCAACGATGCCCCGCGCCAGCGCCGCGACGTCGCGCGCCGGAACGATCTCGCCCATCCCGCTCAGGACCACCGGCTGCCGCACGCCGGGCAAATCGGCGGCCACAACCGGTGTGCCGCACATGAACGCCTCAACCTGCACCATCCCGAAGGATTCGGTATTATTGATCGAAGGCACCGTGATCACATCGCAAGCGGCGAAGAAATCCGACATGCTCTCAGCGGGCAAAGTGCCCAAAAAGGACATGTGCGCACGATACCTCTCGATCAGGGGTTGGAGATCTTGCCAGATGGTCTCGCCCACGGCATCCCGCGGGCCGGCAAACGCGAAATGCACATCTGCCATCTCCGAGAGCACATGTGGGATCGCGTTAATCAAGAAGTCGACCCCCTTTTCGTGCGCGAACCGCCCCACAAAGCCGACCAGGCACTGCCGCTCTCCCAACCCAAGCCGCTCGCGCATGGCTTGCACCCCTGCCTGTGAAGGCTCGGCGATCACGATCGGCGGAATGACCGCGCGGACCTTGCCTGGCCCCGCGGCGGTCGAGTTGAACCGAGCCAGCACCTGCGAATGGCGGGCAAAATCCTCGGTGTTGGTAACGATGGCGGCTGCCAGGCTGCATGCAACCAGATTATTCACAACAGTAAAACTGTCTACAGCTTTGCCGTACCACACAGGCGGCATCTGCAAATCACAATGGTAGGTCAGAACCGGCCGGCGCCCGACCAGGCGGGCGAACAGCGTGCCGAGTGTGACCTCAACCTGCGGCAAATGGATATTGACCACATCATGCCGCGCGATCTCCCGCCATGCTGCCAGGGGAAACGACGGCATGAAGACGCCTTTGCTGAAGCGAAACGTGACGGGCACCCGCACAATACGCAGCCCGTCGACCCGTTCTTCGCGCGGCAAGCTCCGGTCATAGCGCGAAGTCAATACGGTGACCTCGTGGCCGCGCTCGCTGAGCGCCTTCGCCAATCGCTCGACATAGATCGTGAGGCCGCTCACATGGGGCCGGTAGTAGGTCAGGATGAATAGAATACGCATGATCGAAATTGCTCAGAAGACTCCCTGATAACTCAAATCGGCAAGCACGGCATCGGGCCCCGTCTCCGTGTCACCGCCGCGCGCGCAAGCGCGCCATCACCTTCCCCAACGACGTGCCGTGCACCGCCAGCGCCACCAGGCCGGAGAGGCTAAGCGTCAGGTAATTCGTCGCATGCCACAACAATGCAAAGCTCATGGCCTGATCCCGGGGCACGCCGAACGGCGTCACCAGCGCCAACACGACCAGCCCATGGAACACCCCCACATAACCCGGCGTGGACGGCAGCAACATGCCGAGGGTCGTAACGACCACGGCAAACGCCGGTACAGTAATCGGCACGCGCAGGGGGATCGCCTGCGCCGCGGACCAGGCCATGCCGACCACGCCGACCCATCCCAGCAGCGACAGGCCGATCAACAGCAGCCCCAGCCGGCCGCGCAGCGCAGCAAACCCGTCGATCAGATGGCCGATGGCATCATAGATCTGCGGGCGGTCCAGAAAACGGATGCGCCCCAACACCAGGTGCGCCCAGCCCAGCAGCCTCTCTTTCCAAAAAGAAAACAGAATCATCACCAAAGAGCCGGCCAACGCGACCAATGTGATGACCTGGGCGGCGCGCGCCATTTCGGCGGGCAGTTGTACGAACGGCAACAATACGGCCAGCAAGACGACCAGCGTCAAGAGGTCGAGCAGGCGCTCGACGATGATCGTCGACAGCGTGCGGGCCACGCTCACGGGCTGCTCGCTCACCAGCAGTACGAGGCGGGCCAACTCGCCGGCGCGCGCCGGGAACACATTGCTCACCAGGTATCCCGTGCACAAAGCCGTCATCACCGTGCTGAAAGGCAGCCGATGCTCCGGATAGAAGAGCAACTGCCAGCGCCACGCTTTGAGGAACAACAATGCAACGGTAATCAGTACGCCCGGGATCAGCCACAGATAGTTGGCGTGGCGCAAAGCCTCCCAGAAACCGGACCAGTTAATCCCGCGCAACGCCAGCGCCAGGAAGCCGAGACTGATTGCCACCTCGATGACGCGCTGAAGCCCGGCGCGCCGGTTTTTCGCAGGCGCGTCCAGTAATTGATCTGGGGATTCGGATAGGGTCAAATTCCTTTTTTCCTTCAGCAGAGCCTGCTCCCGACCAAGCGGGCGCCAACAGGCAAGCAGCCATGAAGATTGATTATAGCACTTGCTGCGCTCTCTGCCAAAGCATGATGGGGCTTGTAGTAGTGACCTTCACGTCACCTGATACGGCACATCGGTCACGACGATGTTCGGCTCCCGCAGCAGCGCCAGTCGCAGCAGCATCGCAGTCTGGCTGTGCAGCAGGTTATCGAACCAATTTCGCGGCACGAAGTGCGGAACGACGATCGTGATCGTTTCGTTCGGCTGGCGCTGGCTGGCGATGTACTTGATGTACTCGAGGGCCGGCTCGAGCATCAGGCGGTAGGGTGAGTCAAGGATGACCAGGCGCACGCCCTCGCCCCAACCCTCCCACCTGTGCCGCAGTTTCGCCGCCTCCGCGGGATCGATCGAGACGTGGACAGCGGTCACATCGCTCGACAGGAGCTGGGCATAGCGCAGGGCGCGCAGCGTGCCTTTGTGTACGCCGCTGATCAGGAGGATGACGCGATGGCGCGATGAGCGCATCTCGGGCTCGTATTCCTGCAACGACAGGGTTTCGGATAGCTTGCGGTAGTGGCGATGGATCCGGAAGGTCAGCCCCATCAGCAGGGGCAATGCCACCAGTATGATCCACGCGCCCTCCCGGAACTTGGTGGCCGCGAAGATCAACGTCACCATGCCGGTCGCCAACGTGCCCAGCAGGTTGAAAGCCATCCTGGCGCGCCAACCGGGGTTGTGAATAAGTGTCGAGCCCCGTTCACGCACCTCTTCTCCGGCCGCCAGGCGCCCAGCCTTCCACCAGCGACGGGCCATGCCGGCCTGCGAGAGCGTGAACGACAGAAAAACGCCGATGGCGTACAGCGGGATCAGCGCCGTGACGTCAGCCTTGAAGACGATGATGAAGCCGATCGACAGGATCGTGAGCACCGCGATGCCGCGCGAGAAGACCAGGCGGCTGCCCTGGGTTGAAAGCTGCCGGGGCAGGAAGCCATCAATCGCCAGCCGTGCGGCCAGACGGGGAAAGCCGGCATAGGAAGTGTTCGCGGCCATGATCAAGATGATCGCCGTCCCCGCGATCGTCATCTGATAGAGGATGCCACGGCCACCGTCCACCGTGCGCGCAAGTTGCGAGATGACCGTCTCCTCTCGCGACGGCGCCGCTCCGATCTGCACCGCCAGATAGGTGATGCCGACCAGCAGCACCGCCAGAAGCACGGCCATCCAGATGAGGGTGGTCGCGGCGTTGCGGCTGCGTGGCACACGGAAGGCCGGGACGCCGTTCGAGATCGCCTCCACGCCGGTCAAGGCCGTGGTGCCACTGGTAAACGCGCGCAGAAGCAAGAAGAGGGTCAGCGGCTCGGCGGCTCCTACCAACTCCAGTGGCGGCAGACCCTGGACAACGCCCAACGTGCCTCTGAAGTGCTGGACCATCCCGGCAATCAGCGCCACAAACATCATGACCACAAAAAAGTACGTGGGGATCGCGAAGATCGTTCCCGAATCACGGACCCCGCGCAGGTTGATCAGCATCACCAGCAGGGTCAGACCGACGGCCAGGTGGATGCGGTAAGGGTAGAGCGCAGGAAACGAGGAGTTAATCTGTGCAACGCCGGACGAGATCGAGACCGCCACGGTCAACACATAGCCGACCAGCAGCGACGCGCCAGCAGCCGCAGCCGGCGCCTCACCCAGATTGTCGCGCGCTACAATGTAGGCGCCGCCGCCGCCCGGATACGCATAAATGGTCTGGACGTAAGAAGCGGCCACAAGGGCCAGCAGTGCCACGATGATCAGCGACAGGGGAATCGCGTGCGCGAATGCCGCCGTGCCGGCAAGAGCCAGCACCACCAGCATTTCCTGGGTCGAGTAGGCGGTAGAGGACAGCGCGTCGGATGCGAACACGGCCAGCCCGACCGTCTTACCGATCGTCTCGTGAGGCGCCTCGGCCGTCGTCAGGGGGTCCCCTGTAAGCACGGTCAGCCAGGAGCGCCGCGGTTTTCTGTCCGCCGCCCTCTGTTGCACGAAGGAGGCAGCATCGTTGCTGTCATCGTTGGTTTGTAGTGGCATGATCCAGCCTATCGACGATACGGAAATCCTGCCGGCGGATAGTTCGGCAGGACCCACATGATTTTGCCGGCTGCAGGCGGCGGATCCAGTAAGTAAACATCGGTCCACCAGTGCCAGGAGATGTAATCCCCGTCCGAATAGCCCAGATCGATCCATTTGCTCTTGACGCCACCCCCGGTGTCACCCGCGATGGCCTTGCCGTAATTCGGCACATAGACGTAGGAACGCAGCGGGATGACCTTGGGATCCACGGCTACAATCCCCTTCACCAACATCAGGCCGATGCGGGTGCGCCCATACCAGGCTGCAGTTACGGGCGTGCCGGCGCGCCCCGGTGAGTAGGAGGTGGCGTACATGCGAATCTTGCGCCAGTAGGTAACCAGCCCCTCTTCCGTCTCCAGCGTGCGCAGCACGATCTTGCGGCCATAGGCCACCATGCGCGTTACCGGTTGCGCGGCTACCCATTCATCCACCAGTGTGCGTCCGGTTTCCGCGCCATCCTCGTAGGTCACCTGCCAGCGCCGGCGGAAATCTCCATCCTTACCCGCCTGCGCCAGGCGCTGGTTATCGATCTCCAGATTGTCATCCGGCACCATGATCGACTCGTAGGGGATTGGCGTGCTTTCGACCAATGTCACCTGCGCCACTCGCACCACGCGGATCGGCAGGTCATCCACCAGCGGCTGAGTCAGTGGCGGCGTGACCCGGTCGCTGCCTGCCAGCATGATGCCCAGGTCCATCAACGCCGCACCCACCGTCTTGCCACGCGTGCGCGTGTGCGTCGTGCGGCCATCCGTGGTCACCAGCACCGGCGTCGACCGCTCAATGTGGACGCGCAACCCTGAGCTGACCGCCGCGCCCGGCCCCGGCTGCACGCGATCGCCCAAATAGAGGGTGACCTCCTCGCGCAGCAGCGCCTCTCCCACCGTGTCGGCCGTAGTAAAAATGGTGTAGGGCACGATCCCATCATCTACGACAATGGGAACCGCCCGCCGGATGCTGAACCGCACCGGTGATGCTTCCTGCCCCAGCCAACGCCGCCCCCGGGCATAGCGTGCGGTAACCTCGCGGGCCTGCACGGGAGGCAGCGCAGCGACCGGCGCTGCCGGTGCGCCGTTCATCGTGAGCTCGTCGTTGCTGCCCAGGCGCACGCCAGACGCCGCCAACATCTCGCCCGCGGTGACAGCCTGCGCGTACACGCTGCGCAGCTCGCCGTCCGCTTCGACCAACGCCGGTCGGGCGCGCTCGACCGTGATCCGCAGGCCCTCGGCCAGGGGAGTGTCGCCGGATGGCGTCAGGCGATCCTCCGGGCGGAGGTTCAGATCCAGGTCAGCCAGCAGCGCGGCCACATCGGGCCGAGTAGAGCGCAGCGACTCGGACGCACCATCCACGGTAACCGTCACCGCCACCCCTGCCCCGCGTACCGCCGCGATACCCCAAGCCGCCGCCGCCAGCACCAAAGTGGCCGCCAGCACCCATCCCGCCGCCCAGCCTGCCCAGCGTTCAGCCTGGCCGCCGCGATGAGCGCGCGCAGGTGCGCCCGACCTCGTCGTTGCTTCAGGGGTAACGAGAAAATCGTTGGGTGTGGAATCTGGGTTACGGCCTGCGCCGGAGTCCTCGATCATAATCCTGGCTGATGTTACACGGCTAGAAGATAGGATTTTCGTATCTTACCGGAGGAATGCGCGATGAGCAAGTTATTGGCCCCTGAAGCGATCGAGACGGCGCTGGCGGCCTCGCCCGGTTGGGCGCGTTCAGGCGCAGAAATTAGTCGCACCTTTACCCTGCCCACCTTCACGGCAGCACTGACATTCGCTGCGGCCGTGGGGCATTTGGCCGAACGGGCAGGGCATCACCCAGATATCTTAATCCAATATCGCAAGGTAACCCTCAGGCTATCTACCCACGATGTCGGCGGGCTGACCGAGCAGGATTTCGCGCTGGCCAGGGAGATCAACGCTATCGCGAGCTAGGACGAACCAACATTCCCCATTTCACATCCCCACGCCCGCGATGGCGGCCCCGCAGGCAGCGCATTTGCCATCATGCAGATTACGCCGGCCCAGCCAATACCCGCTGCGCTCGATGACGAGCTGACCGCAGCCCGGGCAGAAAGTGCTCTCCGTTCGGTGGCCGGGCAAATTGCCTACATAGACGTAGTGCAGCCCCACATCGCGACCGATCTGCCAGGCGCGCTCCAGCGTCGCAGCTGGGGTCGGAGGCGTGGCGCGCAGCTTGTACTGTGGGTAAAATCTGCTGATGTGCCACGGCACGTCCGGCCCAAGCTGTTCGAACAAATAACGCGCCACCCACTTCAGCTCATCGTCCGAATCATTGAGACCGGGAATCACCAGGGTCGTCACCTCCAGCCAGATGCCCAAGTCGCGGATGCGGACCAGGTTATCCAGCACCGCCTGCAGGCCCGCGCCCGAGATCTTGCGATAGAACTCGCCCCGACCGGCCTTCAGGTCCACGTTGATGCCGTCGATCAGCCCGGCCATCAGCCCCAGCAGCTCCGGCGTCATGTAGCCGTTGCTCACAAAGACGTTCCGCAGCCCCAGCGCCTGCGCCTCCCGCGCGCAATCCAGCGCGTATTCCGCATAGATCGTCGGCTCGGTGTAGGTGTAGGCAACGGACGCGCAGCCGGCGCGCCGTGCCGCGTGGGCAATTTCGGCCGGCGTGGCAGGGCTGCCCGCGATCTCCCCCCGGTCACGCGGCATCTGCGAGATTTCCCAGTTCTGGCAGAACGCGCACTGGAAGTTACAGCCGGCCGTAGCGATCGAGAACGACTTGCTGCCCGGCAGAAAGTGGAAAAGCGGCTTCTTCTCGATGGGGTCCACATGCTGCGAGATGGTCCGGCCGTAGACCAGCGTCACCAGCTCGCCGGCAACATTCTCTCGCACGCAGCAAACCCCCTGCTTCCCCGGCGCAATGACGCATCGGTGCGAGCACAGGTTGCACCGCACGCGCGGATCGTCTTGACCGAGGCGTTCCCAGAGAATGGCTGGATGCGACATCGCTCCCTCTGCACCAGTTTTTCCCATTCTACCACAACTTGCTATGCTATGTGCCGTTATGCCGTTACTGCCACTCATGTCGACGGCTTGCACACAGCTCGGAAATGCGTATAATCGCCGGTGGGGGTGGTTGTCGTCCGGTGGCGGCCCCGGTCTTCAAAACCGGTGGTGGGCGCCTAAGAAGCGTCCAAGGTGGGTTCGACTCCCATCTACCCCCGCCTCCTGTACTCCTTAATTAGAAGGATGCCCTATGTCCAAACGAGCGCCTCATAGCCGCCTTCAAAATCTCAGTATCGTCATCATCGGGCTGGTCTGCGCGCTGCTGTGCGGTTTTGGCGTGAGCCGCTACTATGAACACTCCGACCGCTGGACCCGGATCGTCGGACCCACAAACCAAACCGTGGTCGACATCGTGGCCCTGAACCGCGTGCTGGCCCCGTATGTCAAGACGCAAGGTGGAATCCTCTACTTCTGCAGCGGCGCTACGTGGCGCGATGGCTGCACCGAAATCACGGCAGCCGAGCTGCCGATGAGCGAAGTGCATCCAAAATGGCTGTCGTGCCCGCCGCCCTTCCCAGAGACGCCGCCCCCGCCCGGCAAGATCGTTGACGCCATCGAAGTCGGCCAATGTGCCGAGGCCCGAACCTACGGCAAGGTGATCCTGTTGGACGACAACACCCTGTGGCAATGGCGGCGCACCTACTCCTGGGTGCAGCCGTTCACCATTGGGACAGCTGCAGTGGCGGGGCTCCTGCTGGGCCTGCTGCTCGCGGTGCTTGGCATAGATATGTGGCGCTATCTGCGCACCCCGGCGCCAGCTTTGCCGGCTCGCTAGAACACATCCATCTCATACCGGAGTCGAGGCTTCAGCCGGTCGTTCGACACACGTTCGTCAACGCACCGACGCCCTCGATCGTCACCGTCACCACATCGCCATTTCGCAGATAGCGCGGCGGCTTGCGGTAGTGGCCCACGCCGGGCGGCGTGCCGGTCAGAATCACATCCCCGGGCAGCAAGGTGAACGCGCGCGACAGGAACTCGATCAGCACGGGGATACGGAAAATCAGCTGATCGGTGGACGAGCACTGCACCGTCTCACCATTGACCTCGCAGCGGATGGGCAGATTGTGCGGATCGGGGACCTCGTCGCGGGTGACGATCCACGGTCCCAACGGGCAGAAGGTGTCGAGCGACTTAGCGCGCGTCCACTGGCCGTCCGTATCTTGCAGGTCACGCGCGGTCACATCGTTGGCGCACGTGTAGCCAAAAACATAATCGTACGCGTCCGCCGCGGCCACCCGATGCGCCGTCCGGCCGATGATCACTGCCAGCTCCGCCTCGAAGTCGATCTTATCCGAAAGCGCCGGCTCCCAACAGATAGCGTCGCCGGGGCCGATGACACTGGACGGCAGCTTGGCAAACAGCAGCGGACGCTCCGGGGGCTTGCGGCCCCCCTCCAGTACGTGGTCGAGATAGTTCAGTCCGATGGCGCAGACCTTGGACGGCTGCAGTGGTGCGGTCAGCTTCACTGAGGCCAGGGGCAGGCAGAATGCGGCCAGGAGGCCCCGCTCTAAAGCCATTTCCAACCGTCCCCACGCCTCAGGCCCGCCAGCGATCAGGTCGCGCATCGTATCCGCGGGTGCGGGTCGACCGTCAAACGCTCGCTCCGCGGCCGTCACATCGATTACCTGCTCGCCGTCGATCACCGCACCCAGGCGTGTGCTTCCATTTTGCACGAAAGTAACAAGCCGCATGATGCCTCCTGCCAGTGGCCAACCTAGAGATTCTGTAACCACCCCAAGTATGAGATCAGCCCCAACGACATATTATAAACCGCGTGCGTAATCATCGAGGTCGTCGTGTTGGCCCGCAGCCGCAGCACCCCCAAGATCAACCCCACCAGGAACACCGCTGCCGTCGAGAAGCTGATACCGTACTGGCTGTGCAGCAGGGCGAACAGCACCGTCGTCAGCAGCAGGCCGAACTTGGGCTGCAGCGCGCCGCGAAAGATGCTCTCCTCGCCCAATGCCGCGGCCAGGCCCAGCGTCATGATGCCCGGCGCCGACATGGTCAGTGGACCGATCAACTGCTCGGTCAGCCGTTCCACGTCCGGGTCCGCGCCGATCCCCAGCTTGCTCGCCGCGAGCTCCAGCAGCAGGATCAGCGGCACCAGCAGCAGCCCCGCCGCGACCCCCAACAGCCCCTGCCGCACGGTCGGCTTCACGATTCCCAGGCGGTTGAGCGTGCCCTGCAGCGTACGCCGCGCGAACAGCCCCACGCCCACCAGTGCCATCAACAGGAAAGTGATATTCTGCGCCCACAGGCCGGGCAGCGGATCGTACTCGACACCGGCCGCCGCGCTGCTCTCCAGCATCTCGGACAGGTTGCCCAACCCCAGCCCCAGCGTCACCAGCAGGTTCACCAAGACAAGCGCCGTCATGGACAGCGCCACCGCGTGCACAGGGTTGGAAGGGTCGAGCGCCGTGAAGCGTGCGGCCAGCCGCCGCGCTGGCCGCGTGAGCAGGAGCAGCCCGAACAGCGACGGCGCCCAAAAGCCCAGCGCCAGCCGCGGCAGTGCATCCACGCTTATCCCGGCCACCGGGAGCATCGCCTCTGCGTCGCCGGCCAATCCCGACCGGATCAACAGGTCGAAGCCCTGGAAGAGTAGGCCCAACACCAGGAGGCCGCCGAAGAGCAGGAACAACAGGCCATACGCCAGCAGCTTGAACACCCGCTCCGACTTCACCTCTCCTTCGATCCGCTTGCGGTGCGAAAGGTTGGCCAACCACAACACGGCTACCATCGGGAGGAACATGAGAATTGTTGCTATAATATCCATCAGATCGCCTTTCCTAGCTTATTTCACCCCGCGGCGCTGCCGGCCGAATGCGACGCGGGGGTCATCGTGACGAACACACCCATCCCATCGTCCTTCGCACTCGGCAGCACGTCGAACCTCATTGGATTTTTAACGGAACACCGAAACAAACGCGTACACTAGCGCGCCGATGACGGCCGAGACCGGAACCGTCAGCAGCCAGGCCCAGACAATCTGGCTGGCCATGCCCCAGCGGACCGCATGGCGGCCCTTGACGGAGCCTACCCCGACGATCGCACCCGTGATGACGTGGGTGGTCGAAACCGGGACCCCGAGTGCGGTCGAAGCAAAAATGGTCACCGCGCCCGCCGTCTCGGCCGCGAAGCCGCCCATCGGCACCAGCTTGGTGATCTTGCTGCCCACGGTGTGGATGATTCGCCAGCCGCCCGAAAGCGTGCCCAACGCGATGGCTGCGTGTGCCATCAAAACGATCCAGAAGGGGATGGCCAGCCCGCCGCTGGCGTCCGACACCAGGTGGCGGTAGGCCGGCACGGTGAAGAGCACGCCCGCAATGATGCCCATGGTCTTCTGCGCATCATTGCCGCCGTGACCCAGGCTGTAGAGGCCGGCAGAGACCAATTGCCCGCGGCGGAAGATGTGATCGGCGGCCGCAGGCGTCTGTTTGCGAAACAGCCAGAGGATGATCGTGATGAACAGGCTGCCCAGGAGCCAGCCCAGGAGCGGCGCGATGACGATGAACGACAGCGTCTTGATCCAGCCTTTGACGATCAGGACGCCGAAACCGGCCTTGACGATGGCCGCGCCGGCATAGCCGCCCATCAACGCGTGCGATGAGCTGGTGGGCAAACCTACGCGCCAGGTAAACAGGTCCCAGGCGATGGCCCCCAGCAGCCCGGCGAAGATCACTAGATTGTCCACCTGAAAGACGTCGATCAGCCCCGCGCCCATGGTGTGAGCGACCCCGGTGCCGAAGGTGAATGCGGCGATGAAATTGAAGAACGCGGCCCAGGCTACGCCCTGCAGCGGCGTCAGCACGCGCGTCGAAACGACAGTCGCGATCGAGTTGGCGGCATCGTGGAATCCGTTGACGAAATCGAAAGCCAGCGCCAGGCCGATGATGGCAATGACCGAGATCAGAGTCGGATTCAGGTCAGGCATTGGCGATCATCACTCTTTGGATCACGTCGCCGGCATCCTCCACGCGATCGGTCGCCTCTTCCAGTAACTCGTAGATCTCCTTCCAGCGCATGAAATCGAAGGCGTCGTCGCGGCGTTCTACCAGGTTGCGCAGCCCTTCTTCGAGCACCCGGTCTCCCATGTTCTCGAGGGTATTGATCTGGACAATGCGCTGTTTCACCTGGGGGTACTGTTTCTTGTCCTGCAAACCCTTGATCGCCAGGTCGAGCTCGGTGGCGCCCTCGACGATCAGGCGCGCCAGGCGGCGCGCCGGCTTTTTTATTTCGGTAATCTGGTAAATAGCAAGGCGAGAAACGACGACATCGATCGTGTCCAGGGTGTCATCCACCGCATCGATGAGCCGTTGGATATCGTCGTGATCGAAGGGGGTGATCAGCGTGCGCGGCAACAGGTTGGTCACTTCGTGGACGATGAAATCGCCCCGATGCTCGATCTCGGTAAGCCGGGCTGCGGCGTCCTCGACCTCGTGGTAATCATCGAGCAGCGTTTGCAGCAGCTTCGCGCCGTCCAGCAGGTTAGCAGTGGCGGCTTCAAAGTAGTCGAAGAACTTAACTTCAGCAGGTAGAAATGAAAACCTCAAGGATGCCTCCGGAGCGTGATTGCTCGAAAAAAATGCGCCAGGAAACATCCTTCATTATCGGGACGTTTGTGGATTGGTCAAGTTTTCACGCATTCAGGTCGAGCAACTCGCCCGTGACGGCATAAACTAACCGTTCCGCGACGTTGGTCACCCGGTCGCCCACCCGCTCCAGCTCGTGGCCCACCTGAATCTGATAGGTGCCGGCGCCGATGGCGCGCGGGTCCTCTAGCATGTAGCTCAGCTTCACGTTGAAAAGCTGCTTGTACAACGCGTCGACCTTGTCATCCTCCTGGCATACCGCGCGGGCCGCAGCCACATCGCGGTTGGCCAAGGCCAGCAGAACGCGGTCAAACATGCTCAACGCGGCTTCACTCAAGCGAACGATATCATCTGTCGGCAGCGGCCACGGGTCCGCGGCGGTGCGGAGGCAAATGCGCGCCAGCTTCTTGCCGTGATCTCCCATGCGCTCGAACTCAGTGGCAATAATCAGGCCAGCGACCACCAGGCGCAAATCGCGTGCGACGGGCTGTTCCATCGCCAGGAGCTGATAGCATAGCTGCTCGATATCAGTGCACAACCGGTTGATGGTCGCATCCGCGGCGATGACCTCGCGTGCGAGTTTGGTATCGGTTGCCACGTATGCCTGGACTCCTCGGGCTACCTCGGAGCGCGCCCGGCTCCCCAGGTCCAACAGCATCTCAGCCAATTGCGCCAGTTCCTGGTCGAACCGGCTGCGAATTCCTGTGGTCATATTCCCATCCCTCGCTTAGAAACCAGGCTTCTGTCTATCACCCATATCGGCCCGTCACATAGCCCTCGGTGCGATTGTCCTTTGGGTGGGTGAAGATGTGCCTGGTCTCGTCCACCTCAATCACGGTGCCCGACTTGTGGTCATCCGTAAGCATCATCATGGCCGTAAAATCGGAGGCTCGCGCGGCCTGCTGCATGTTGTGGGTCACGATGACGATGGTGTAATTCTGAGACAGCGTGTGCATCAAGTCTTCCACCTTCAGCGTGCTGATCGGATCGAGCGCGGAACACGGTTCGTCCATCAGGATCACCTCCGGCTTCACCGCAATAACCCGCGCGATGCAGAGCCGCTGCTGCTGTCCCAACGCCAGACTCAGCGCATCTTTCCGCAGACTATCCTTCACCTCGTCCCACAGGTCGGCCCCGCGCAGGCTGGATTCTACGATGTCAGCCAACTCACTGGCGCCGGAGCCCCCCCGCGGATTACGAGACATCCCCAACACCCGCGGCCCAAACGCCACATTATCAAACACCGACTGTGGAAATGGGTTAGGCCGTTGAAAGACCATACCGACCCGCCGGCGCAGGTCCACCACGTCGGTATCGGGGCCGTAAACATCCTGGTCTCCCAGCAGCACGCGGCCCTGGACCACGATACCGGGGATGGTATCGTTCATCCGATTCAGGCAGCGCAGGAACGTCGATTTACCGCAGCCGGACGGCCCGATCAACGCAGTGATCCGGCGCTCCGGGATCTCCAGGTTGACATCGGTCAACGCGCGCTTGGCGCCATAGGAGAAATTGAGATGCTCAACGTGAATCTTAGTGATATCGCTCATCCGAAACGTCCGGTGATGTAGTCTTCGGTGCGAGAGTCATGCGGAGTGGTAAATAACTCCCGGCCGGGCCGGTACTCGATCAGATCGCCCGTCAAAAAGAACGCCGCATGATCAGCGACACGCGCGGCCTGCTGCACATTATGTGGGACGATGATGATCGTATATTGCTTCTTCAACTCCAGCAGTGACTCCTCGACCTTGTGTGTGGAGATCGGATCCAAACCCGAGGTGGGCTCATCCAACAGCAGCACTTCCGGCTCCAGTGCCAGGCTGCGCGCAATGCACAAGCGTTGCTGCTGCCCACCCGAAAATGACACTGCGGGCTGGTCGAGTCGATCTTTCACCTCGTCCCAGAGCGCCGCTTGGGTCAGACAGCGCATAACGATCTCCTCTTCTCGGCCGCGGTCGCTCAGCCCTGCCAGCCGCGGGCCATAGAGGATGTTCTCCCGAACCGTGCCCGGCAGCGGCAGCGGCAGTGCGAACACCATGCCCACCCGCCGCCGCAGCGCCGGCACCGAGACCCCCCGGTCATAGATGTCCTCGCCGTCGATCAAGATCCGGCCGGTCATGCGCGTCCCATCCAGCAGGTCGTTCAGCCGATTGATCAGGCGCAACAGGGTTGACTTGCCGCTCCCGGCCGGCCCAAGAAAAACGGTCACTGCATTAGGCGGCACGTCGAGCGAGATATCCTTCAGCACCTGCTGCCCTTCATAAAAATAGGAGAGGTGATCGATACGGATCTTTGGATCAGTCATGCTTCCACCCTTAAACCATGTATCTTTACCCTGCCCACCATCACCACTGCCGTTTCAGGCGGAAGCGGCGGCGGATCGCCGATGCGGTCAGGCTGAGCGACAGCACCAGGACCAGCAGCACCAGGGCTGTTCCGTATTGCACCTGCAGCGGCATGCCGGGCACCTGGGTGCTGATCACATACAGATGATAGGGCAGCGCCATTGTCTGGTCCATGGGCGACTGGGGCAGCCGCGGCAGGAAGAACGCTGCCACTGTGAATAAGATCGGCGCGGTCTCGCCGCCCGCGCGCAGCAGACCCAGAATCACGCCGGTGATGATGCCGGGCAGGGCCTGGGGCAGCACGATATTGCGAATGCCCTGCCAGCGCGTGCCGCCCAGGCTGGCGCTCACCGTGCGGAACTCCACCGGCACTGCACGCAGCGCCTCCTCCGCCGTGCTGATGATCACCGGCAGCGTCATCAAAGCCAGCGTCAATGAGCCGGCCAGGATCGAAGTGCCGAAACCCAAAAACAACACGAACAACCCCAACCCGAAAAGGCCGTACACCACCGATGGAATGCCGGCCAGATTCACGATGGCCAGCCGGATCGCGCGGGTCAGCCAGTTGTCGCGCGCGTACTCGGACAAATAGATAGCCCCACCCACGCCCAGGGGGATGGCCACCAGCGCAACGCCTACCGTCAGCAGCAGGGTGCCCACGATCGCTGGGAAGATGCCGCCGGCCTTCATGCCGTCACGCGGCATTGCGGTGAGAAACTCCCACGAGATGGCCCCCGCCCCGCGCGCCACGATCGCGGCGATCAGGAACAAAATCGGCGCCACCACGACGATGGCCGCCAATATCAAGATCATGAACCCCAGCCGCTGCTCCCTATAGCGCCGGGCCGTATTGCCATTAGTCGACCTGATTCCTGCAACCTCTTGCGTCACCGCAACCCTCCCCGTCCGTCGTCTTTCGTCCTTCGTCTTTCGTCCTTTGTCTCTCAGCCTTAGACCTTAAACCTTCAACCTTCACCTCAGTCCCCCACGCCGCCGCTTCTCGAAAATCGCCGACGCGGCCGCCAGGTTGATCACAAACGTCAAGACAAAAAGCATGATACCGATGCCGAACAACGCAGCGTAGTGGGTGCTGCCCTGCGCCACCTCACCCATTTCGGCCGCAATGGTGGCGGTCATGGTGCGCACCGGACGGAAAAGCGAATCCAACGTCGTGGGCATGCGGGCCGCGTTGCCGGTTACCATCATCACTGCCATCGTCTCACCGATGGCGCGCCCCAGGCCCAACATCACGGCGGTGAGGATGCCCGAACGGGCCGCAGGCACCACCACGCGCCAGATCGTCTGCCATTGGGTGGCGCCCATCGCCAGGCTGGCATCGCGATACCCCTTGGGCACTGCGTCCAGCGCATCCTCGGCCACGCTGATGATGGTGGGCAGCGCCATATAGGCCAGGACCAGCGCGCCGGTGAAGGCGGTCAGCCCGGTCGACACGCCCAACACTTGGCGCACAAGCGGCGCAACCAGGGTCATCCCGAAGAAACCAAGCACGACCGATGGGATGCCCGCCAGCACCTCAATCATTGGCTTCAGGATCTCGCGCGCCCAACGAGGGGCGACCTCGCGCACAAACACCGCGGTTGCCACCCCCAGCGGCAGCGCCATCAAAATGGCCGCCAGAGTCACCAGGATCGACCCCAGAATCAACGGCAGCGTGCCGAACAGATCGAAAGTGGGGTACCAGCGCGTGCTCAGCAGGTTATCCAGGGGAACCTTGAGAAAAAACGGCACGCCCTCCCGCAGCAGGAAGAGGAAGATCAGCAGCACGAATCCGATCGTCGAGACCCCCGCCACCCGCACCAGCGTCTCAACTGCGAACTCGCCCCATTTTTTGGTGTTTCGATTTTCGATTTTCGATTGTGTCATAATCTCCCCGTCTCCCTAACTCTACTTCAGCGGCACGAAGCCGAGCGTGGGCACCAGAGCCTGGCCGTCACCCCGAATCCAATCCAGATAATCTTTCACCTGGCCGCTGGGTTCGCCGGCGGTATACATGAACAGAGCTCTGGAAATGGGATACGTGCCAGCGTTCACCGCCTCCACTGACGGCAGGACGTAAGGGCTTTGGCTGTCCTTGGCCACGGGCACCATCTTCTGATCCGCAGTCACGTACCCCAGGCCATCATAGCCGATCGCGTTGGGATTCTGGCGGACCTCGGTGCTGATCCCTTCCGATGAGGGCATGAGCAAGGTCTCCGATGAGAACATCAGGTTACTCTTCTGGCCCAGGCGGATCACGTTCTCAAGGAAATAGACGTAGGTGCCGGAGTTCGATTCGCGGGACAGCAGCACGATCGGCCGGTCCTCACCGCCGACCTCTCGCCAGTTAGTGATCTTGTGGGTGTAAATGTCAGAAAGCTGCTGCAAGGTGAGACCTTGCACGGAATTACTGGGATTAACCACAACCGCAATGGCGTCGCGGGCGACCTCAAATTCCACCGGCTTGATGCCGTTCTTCTCGGCTGCGGCTACCTCTTCTTTCTTCATGGCCCGAGAGGCATTGGCGATACCGGCGGTGCCGTTAATCAAGGCGGTGATACCGGTGCCGGTGCCGCCGCCCGTGACCGAGATACGCACATCCGGATGCTCTGTCATGTACTGCTCGGCCCAGGCCAGGGCGAGGTTGACCAGGGTGTCCGAGCCTTTGTTCTCGATGATCGCCGCAACCTCCGGCTTAGCAGCAGCTGCAGCGGGACGCGAACTGCACCCGGCCGCAGCCAGCATAAGCAGCATGCCGATCAGCCCCAGACCAACAAAAAAGCGAAACAAGCGCATACGATCTCCCCAAGTAATCCGATGGTACGATAAGACAATCGCTCCAGCACCAGAGCACAATCTACGCATATGAGATTTAAGGCAGCATTACAACAGTGCCAGGAGGTCTTCATAAAAAGCTTAAAATACCAAGATCCTTGCCGAGCATGACGAGTGCCAGGATCGCGGCGACTATCGCTAATGGAGATGCGATCCTGTGGATCGTCCGCAGCAAATCGTAGCCTGGCCGATTGAGGCTCATCAGCGCACCGGTTACAAAGAGCGCCATCGCGCATAGCCCAACCACGACGAGCAAGCCAATTAGAATGGGTTGGATCTCCATAACCTTGAACACGTTGAGGACCTGGCGCGCCCCCACGATTACCGCGGCCAGGGCGACCAGTTTGTGCGCGGTAAAGATGGCCGCGTTCAACGGCTTGCCCGCGCGGCTTAGCCTCAGACCGGAAGCCAACGTCAGAAAAAAGACCAGACCTGGTGTCACGAACCTGGTGATGATGTCCATGTGCAGTTCCTGGTAATAGTCTGCCACAATCTTCTACTGAGTGAGAGCCGCCTCATCGCGCATCCCTCTCTAGCTGCTCGTTCCCCTCCAGATGCAGATGGTGCAATAGCCGATGGGCCACGGGCGCCACCAGAATCCCAGCCGTCGCCACGAAAGCCATCCCCGAAAAGAGCGCATATGCCGACGCGAACCACTTGCCTGCCACCGTCTGCAACGGGCTGACAGGCCCCATGCCCCCCAAAAGCATCGAGGCGTTCAGCAGAGAATCGAGCCATGAGAGGCCTTCGGTGACATGGTACCCGACGACACCGATGCCGAGAGATGCCATGATGAGGCTCAACGCCACCAGACTATGCCCCAGCATCCGGCGCAGGAAGAGAGGCCGGGTCAGCAGCGGCTGCCCGCGATGTTCGTACATAACTCCCTCCTTACGACTTCCATGTCACGACATATTCGGTCGTCTCACCCAGGATCGGCATGTCCGGCTCATCGACGACCCACCGCCCCTCCAGGCCCGACTCCCTGGCGACCAGCTCGAAGTGGCACATCGCGATCCCCACATCCACACGCTGGAGGTCGGCCAGGCCCAACAGCGCAAAGGCCAGCGTGCCTCGCCCGTAGCCGGGGGTGCGTTGGAGATAGAAATGGTAACAAGCCCCGTCCGAGAGGGCGTCGTTCCGGACGACCCGCCAGGGTTGGCGGTTGCTGGCCGATGGCGCCAGGCGCAGCATCGCCAGCGGCACGGCGTAAGCCCCCGCTTCTTCTTCCGCCAGCGGATCTCCGTAGCTCGACCGAAAGAAGAGTGCTTCCCAGGGCAGTCGCTTATCCGATTTAGCCGCCCGCCGCAATGGATCGCGCGTGCGAATTCCCTCCACCGGGTAGCCGATCGACGCCACCGCTGGCACGATCTCATCCCCGGCCGCCCCAATCTTTGCAGCGAAGCTGCTCTTGGTAAAGTTGCCGCCCAGCCAGCAGGTGCCCAGGCCGAGGCTCGTGGCATAGAGGACAACCGCCTCCATCCCGTAGCCGAAATCCTCCAGCCGCTTCTCGCCCTGACCGGCTGCACCGATGATGAAGCCGGCCGGATTCCGGATCAGACCATAGGTCCCCAATCCGCGCAGCGCCTTCGGATCCTGATCGTGCGCCACGGCTAGTTTGAAGCGCAATGACGCGCCGAGGGGACCGCTCGTGACCGTCTCAGCAAACGCGGCTAACTGGCGGGCCTGTTCTGCGGCGATAGGCGTCCTGTCGTAGGCGCGACACGAATAGCGCTGCCGGATGAGCTCGGTGACGGGACGATTGAACAAAGACTCCAGCATCACGGCTGTTTCGTCGCCAGCGACTTCTGATACGTCTGCCAACCGGGACACCAAGTCGTATGCCAGCGCCACAGCCGAGCCAGGAGCGTCTTCGGTTTGGCCTCGGCCCTCTTCCGGATCGGACAGTTCTCACAGGAATTTTGGGACATGACACCTCCAACGACGATGACGCGCGGGGTCTCCAAGATATAGCCCAGAGTAACACAATTTGCCCTTCGCTCCAATTTGAGCGAAGGGCTAAAATGCTGGGTGATTACTTTGCGCAAGAACTTAAGCGTTTAGGTCGACGAGTTCCCCCTTCACTACATAGACAACGCGCTCTGCGATGTTGGTTGCCCGGTCAGCGACGCGCTCCAGCTCATGGGCGATCTGGATCAGATATGTGCCGGCGTTGATGGCGCGCGGGTTCTCCAGCATATAACTCAAAGCGACGTTGAAGGTCTGTTTGTACAAAGCGTCCACCGCGTCATCCCTGGTCGTGATCGCGCGAGCTGCGTCTGCATCGCGCAGAAGCAGAGCGCTTAAGGTATCATCGAGCATGGCCAGCGCCATTTCGCCCAAGCAGGCGACAGCGTCCAGCGGGATGGGCCGCGGCTCGCCCGCGGTGCGCTGGCAAATGCGGGCAAGCTTTTTACCATGATCAGCAATGCGTTCCAGCTCGGTCGTGACGATCAGCGCGGTGACGATTGTACGCATGTCGCCGGCCACGGGCTGTTCCCGGGCTAGCAACCCATAGCACTGCCTTTCGATCTGATAGCGCATGTCGTTGACAATCTGATCGCCGGCAATGACCTCACCGGCCTTGTCCGGATCGTTCTCCAGAAAGACCTGCAGCCCGGCCGCCACCTGCTGGTGTGCGCGGCTACCCAGCATGATGACTGTTTCCCTTAGATTGGCCAGCTCGCGGTCGAAATGAACTCGTAGGGATGAACCCACCTTTGCCTCCCTTAGGATCAACCAAACCGGCCGGTGATATAATCCTCGGTGAGCTTGTTCTGCGGGTTCATGAACA
>CAZELR010000032.1:0-13864 GCA_964513075.1 uncultured Anaerolineales bacterium | reverse complement strand
CCAAACCGGCCGGTGATATAATCCTCGGTGAGCTTGTTCTGCGGGTTCATGAACAGCTCGTTGGTAGGTCCGTACTCAACCAGGTAGCCGGCCCGATCCTCGCCCATGTTGAAAAACGCCGTATAGTCGGACACACGAGCGGCCTGCTGCATGTTGTGGGTAACGATGACGATGGTGTAATTCTGAGACAGGTCCCGCATCAGGTCCTCGATCTTGAGGGTGGCGATCGGGTCCAGAGCTGAACACGGCTCGTCCATCAGGATGATGTCTGGCCGGGTGGCGATGGCGCGAGCAATGCACAGCCGCTGCTGCTGGCCGCCGGAGAGGGAGTAGCCGCTCTGGTTCAACTTATCTTTCACGTCATCCCACAGCGCGGCCAAGCGCAACGATTGCT
Organism: uncultured Anaerolineales bacterium; assembly: GCA_964513075.1. Lineage (GTDB taxonomy): Bacteria > Chloroflexota > Anaerolineae > CG2-30-64-16 > CG2-30-64-16 > DAOUBP01. The sequence continues at coordinate 13,470 of CAZELR010000032.1, read as the reverse complement.
CCACCAAGTCGTCCATGTTGCCGCGGTAGCCGTTGATTTTCGCGCCCCAGGCGATATTTTCGTAGATGCTCTTGGGAAACGGGTTAGCCTTCTGGAACACCATGCCCACCCGGCGGCGCACCTCTACGGCATCCACATCGGCCGCGTACAGGTTCTTCCCGCGGAACTCGACGTTTCCCTCCACGCGCGCGATGGGGATCAGATCGTTCATACGGTTGAAGCAGCGCAGCACGGTGCTCTTGCCGCAGCCGGACGGCCCAATCAGCGCAGTGATGCGCCGGGCTTCGATGTTAAACGATACGTCCATGACTGCCCGGAACTTGCCGTAGTACACACTTAAGTTTTCGACGCGCAGCGCGTAGGCGTCGGCGGCCGACGCTGCCACTGACGCCGTGCCCACACCGGTTATCCTGCCTGGCCTGAGATTGGTTGCGGTTGCTGCACTCACTGTATTCGCTATGCTCGCCAACATCCTAATAACTCCGTACATATTTGTTGCGCAGCAGGATCGCGGCGGCATTCATCGCCAGCAGCAGCACCAGCAGCACCAGGATCGCGCCGGCCGCCAGGTGCTGAAACTCTGCCTGCGGCCGTGCAGTCCACTGATAGATCTGGATCGGCAAAGTGGTAAACTTGGCGAACGGGCCGTTCGGGTCCACCACGATAAAGGTCGATGCGCCGACCACCACCAGGGGTGCAGTCTCGCCCAGCGCACGGGAGACCGCCAGGATCACACCGGTTAGAATGCCAGGGACTGCGTTGGGCAGCACGTGTGCACTGATGGTCTGCCATTTAGTGGCGCCCAGCCCGTAACCGGCCTCGCGCAGCGCGTGCGGCACCGCACGGATTGCCTCGCGGGCGTTAATGATGATGAGCGGCAGGATCAGCAGCCCGATGGTCAGGCCGGCCGAGAGCACCGTGCGGCCGTTCGCCGTCGTCGGGTCAACGACTCCGAAAAGCTTGCCGCTGGTCAACGTCTCGAGCACGCGCACGAACACGGCCAGTCCGAGCATCCCGTAGATGATCGACGGCACGCCGGCCAGGTTGTTAATGTTGGTCTCAACAAATTGAGCAAACCGAGAGGCTCCGCCGTACTCTTCGAGATAGATCGCCGCCCCCACGCCGAGCGGCACAGAGAACAGAAACGCGATCAGCGTGACCCACAACGACCCGAAGATGGCCGTACGAACCCCCGCCAATTCCGGCTTGGACGACTGAGGCGAGGTTAGGAAGCTGCCGGTGACCCAACTGCGGAAATCGAGGGTGACGTTCGGGATCTGCTGCGCCTCCGCTAAAATGCGACTGCGCTCAAACAGCGACTCGGTGAAGCTCCACGTTGCTGAAATCTGTGGCTTGATCACTTCAGCAATCAACAGTTCGGCCAGCTCAACGCTCGACCGTTGCTGCAGAGGCTGCTGCGCTTCGAGCGCACGCAGGCGGCCGGCGGAGATGTGTGCCTTGAGCATAGCGATCTGGTCTGCTTGCGGCGCCGCCTCCAGCCGCACTTCGCCTGCAGCCAGGATACCGGAGGGAACCTCGCCGGACGCGTAGTGTTCGGCAATCAACGCCGCAGGCTCCACCTTATTTTGATACGCCACGTAGCCAAACGAGTCGTCGATCACGTTGTAGAGCAGCGCAAACAGCGCGATGATGCCCAATACAGTGGCGGCGAGGAACAGAGACTGCCAGATTTGCCCCGTCCGCTGGCGCCGAGTCACAAACGACTGAAGCTGCCGTCCCTCAGGATAGCCGCCCGGTTCGGGATTTGCGATTTTTGATTTTTGATTTGCAATTTGTGATTTGCGATTTACCATCTGCTACCCGCCATCAGCCATCCGCCATTCGCTGATTTCGCATTCAACCTGCAACCTTCAACCGGCTAGTACCGCATCCGGTAGCGCCGCACGACCCACTGACTGATGATGTTCAACGCCAGGGTGATCAGAAAGAGCAGCAGCGCAATTGCAAAAATGCTGTTATAGTCGATCGAATCATAGCTGAGATCACCGCCCGAAATACGGACGATGTGCCCGGTCATGGTTTCCCCCGAGGCGAACGGGTTGAACAACGCAAGCCCTCGCCACGCCTCGCCCCAGCTCGTAAAGTTACGCGGGCCGGAACCGGCGGCGATTGCGACGACCATCGTCTCGCCCACGGCGCGCGAAACGGCGACGATGAAAGCCGCGCCCAGGCCCGACATAGCCGCTGGCACGATGATCTTGAGCGCCGTCTCCAGCTTGGTGGCGCCCAGGCCATACGCCGCCTCGCGCAACCCGCGCGGCACCGCGCTCAACGCGTCCTCGCTCATAGACGCGACCAACGGTAGAATGAGGATGCCGATGACCAAGCCCGCCGAAGCCATGTTGAAGATATCCACCACATCCCGGCCAAAGATGCCGCGCAGGATGGGGGTGACGAAGTTCAACGCAAAGTAGCCATAAACTACCGTCGGCACGCCCGCCAGGATCTCCAGCACGGGCTTGAGGACCTGCCGGGCGCGCGGGGTGGCGTACTCGCTGAGATAGATCGCGGCCGCCAGGCCGAGCGGCAGCGCGATCAGCATCCCGATGACGCTGGTCAGCAGTGTCGCCAGAAGCAGCGGGAAGATGCCGAACTGCCCGATCTTGGGCTGCCAGGCCGTGGTGGTGAAGAATTCAAGCAGGCTGACATTGGGGTCCTGAAAGAAGGCCAACGCCTCCTGAAACAGCACCACCACGATGCCCACCGTGGTCAGGATCGACACCACGCCGCAAAAGAGCAGGAACCCCCGAATCAATATCTCGCCGGGCCGGCGTCGCCGGCTCAGGTCGAGCGCCTCTTCGGCTGTGCCACGTCCCGGGATGCCGTTGCGGGCGCTTGCCGCCGTATCGCTCGTCATCGCGGTTCCTTCTCAAGGTCCCGCAGCCAATCCACGATGCGCAATTCGATCTGGTCGCGCACCGCGCGAAACTTGGCTAGTTTCTCATCGTCGCTTCCTACAACTGCGGCTGGATCTTCAAACGGCCAATACAGCCGGCGGGAAACGCCGGGGAAAATTGGGCATCGCTCCTCGGCATTGCTGCAGACGGTGATCAGGTAACCGAAATGCTGCTTACCAAGATAGGTCTTCAGGTCTTTCGAGCTCTGACCCGCCATATCGATACCGACTTCCGAAAGAACGCGTCGCGTATAGGGATTGATGCCCTTTGGTTCCAAACCCGCACTGTGTACCTCGAAACGCTCGCCACAGTGTTTCCGCAGCAACGCCTCAGCCATCAGGCTGCGCGCGGAGTTGCCAGTGCAGAGAAAAAGAACACGTATCTTGCTTGCCATGGTCTGACTCTCTTTGGACAGCAAACAGTGGAGAGAGGCTGCGCCTCTCTCCACCTGCTATCGCCGATCTTGGTTTACTTCGTTGCTGCGAGCAACGCCTCAGCGGAGGCGGCGAGCGCGGCGGCCGGGGCGGGGAAGTAACCCACCGGGCCGATAACCTCGTTCACGTTGGTCAGGTAAAAGTTGATGAAGGCGGCGACCTGCGGCTTTCCCTGCAGGATTTTGGCATCAGAGTAGATGAACAGCGGGCGGGCCAGCTTGTACTTGCCTGCGTCCACGCTCTCCTGGGTCGGGGCTACGCCTTCTACCGCCAGATCCTGGAGCTTGCCTTCGTTCTCGACATAGTAGGCAAACCCGAAGAAGCCAATGCTGTTCTTGTCGCCGGCTACGCCCTGCACCAGCACATTGTCGTCCTCGGACAGTTGCAGATTGGCGGCGCCCAGCAGCGCCTCCTCGCCCTTGCCCTTATCCGCGGTTGCGTCCTTGACGTAGGCCTTGTCCATCACAGCCTCGACAAAGTAGTCGAAGGTGCCGGAGTCGGTGCCAGGAGTAAAGCGCTTGATGGCTTCATTGGGCCAGGCTGGGTTGACGTCGCTCCAGTTAGTGGTGTCCTTCGAGAAAATCTTGGCCAGCTCGGCCAGCGTGACGCCGTCCTTCAGCCAGTCGTTGGCCGGGTTCACCACGATCGCCAGTGCATCGGTGCCCACGCGGAACTCGATCGGCGTGCGACCGATCGCGGCGCAGCTCTCCACCTCGGAGTCCTTGATCTTGCGGCTAGCGTTGGCCACGTCAGTCTCGCCCGTCTTGCAGAAACGCTCGAACCCTGCACCGGAGCCAATCGAGTCGATCGTGATGTTGCCCGCGTATCCCTCGTCTCGAAACTTCTCGGCTACCGCCTCGCTCAATGGAAACACCGTCGACGAACCAGCGGTGATGATGTCACCCTTCACTTCCAGCGGATTCACCGCGGCCAGGCCAAGTTCGCTCTTCGGCTGCTCGACGACCGCAGTTGTCTCAGGAGCCATAGTCGGCTCAAGGACTTTTGTCGGCTCAGCCTGGCCGACAGGCGCCGACGTGGCCGGGGCCGGCGTCGCAGTGGGCTGCGCACAGCCAGCCACGAGCAATGTTACGACAAACAGCACAACAAGAAATTTCGAACGCATTTCTCCCCCTTGATGAGTGAGACCCTCACCGGAAAGCAGGTTTCCTGACCGGATCTCCATTCGGCTACACTAGCCTGGGTAAGCATGCCAAAGTAGCGTTAACGCAAACGCAAGGTTCGGTTAAGCCCTGGGGAACTTTGTGTAAAGAATTCTTTACATGGGGCTGAGGAGTCAGGCCTTGGGCAGCGTGAAGCGGAAGGTGGCGCCCTGACGGGGAGAGGACTCGACCCAGATGTGACCGCCGTGGCCCTCGACGATGTGCTTGGCGATAGCAAGGCCCAGGCCCGTCCCGCCCTTACTGCGCGCCCGGTCCGCCTTGTAAAAACGCTCGAATATGCGCGCCTGCTCTTCCTTGGGGATGCCCGGACCACTGTCAGAGATAGATACTTGCACATCGTCGCCGACCGGCTCGGCTGCAATGCTGATGATACCGCCTTCGGGCGTAAACTTAACTGCATTGTGGACCAGGTTGCCGATTGCCCGACCGATCTGTTCTTCGTCGACCAACGCGTTCAAGCCGCTGGGCACCAGCAGGGAGAGGTGCTGGTTCTTCGCAGCTGCTTGGGGCAGCAGGTGCAGCATGCTGCGGCGCACCACAGGCTCCAGCTCGGCCGGCACCAGGCGCAAGAACACCTGGCCCGACTCGATCTGCGCCAGCTCCATCATCTCCTGGCTAAGCTGGCTCAGAGTGTGAACCTGCGCCTGAATCTGATCCAGCATGCGCCGAGTCAGCGCGGGATCGCTGGCATCGCTGCTGCGCAGCGTCTGCGCAGCCAGATCGATGTTGGCCAGCGGGGTGCGCACCTCATGCGAAATGTTGGCCACAAAGTCGCGCCGCGCCCGGCCCAGGCGCTGTAGTTCAGTCACATCCTCGATGATGACGGCCGCGCCCCCATAGTCCTCGACGGGAGCGGCCAGAATGCGCAGCGTACGATTATCGACAGCAGTTTGACGCACCATAGGTCGCCCGCCGGCCACTGCGTCGACCACAGCCTGGTTCATCTCGTAGTCGCGCACCAGGGCAATAAACGTCTGCCCCACTTGTGCCTGACCCTCGCCGAACATGTCCCAGGCCGCCTGATTGCCCCAGGTGATCTGCCGGTTCGCATCGAGCAAGAGAAGCGCGTCGGCGCTAGATTCGCCCAGGGCAGCCAGATTCTGCATGCTCCGTTTCGCCGCCACCTCGAATTCATTGGCTGTGGCAATTGCTGCAGCGCGTTCGACATAGGCCTGCTCCGCGCGCACCCTCTCGCGGCGCAGGCGCAGATACAGCAACCCGACTGCCGTGATCGCAGCACCCAGACAGATCAGCAATATCCAATCCAGCGAAGTCACGATGACCTCACCCCTCAAACCGATATCCGATCCCGCGCACAGTAGAGATGCGAGCCGGCTGCGAAGGGTCCATCTCGATCTTCTCACGCAGCCAGCGCACGTGTACGTCTACGGTGCGACTATCGCCGTAGTAATCATAGCCCCACACGCGCGTCAACAGCAGGTCGCGCGACAGCACTGCACCGTGATGCCGCATCAGCTCCGCCAACAGACTGAATTCTTTGGGGCTCAGCGCCAGCTCGCGATCGCCCACAAACGCGCGGCGACTGACCAGGTTCAACAACAGGTCGCCGGATCGAATCTCATCGCTGACGCGCCTGGGCCCGGCTCGGCGCAGCAGCGCACGGATGCGGGCCTGCAGCTCGCCCAGGCTAAAAGGCTTGGTCAGATAATCATCCGCACCACTCTCCAGCCCGATGATTTTGTCGAGCTCCCCGGTGCGCGCGGTCAGGATCAGGATCGGTGTATCCGCAGCCTGGCGCAAGCTGCGACAGACGGTCAACCCATCCAACTCAGGCAACATCAGGTCCAGAATGACCAGGTCGGGCGACTGCGCACGCGCCACATCTAGCGCCGCTGCGCCGTCAGCTGCGGTCACCACCTCATAGCCGGACCCCCGCAGGTTCAACGCCAGGGTATCCAGCAGGGCCGGCTCATCGTCTACGATCAGAATTTTGTCAGGCATAGGTCACCGGAATCAGCGAATTTTGAACACGTCTGCGCCAGATGGCAGGCCGCCCGCGGCCACGGCATGTTCTGCGGCACGCACGATCGCCTGTACGACCACTTCAGCCGCGTATGCACCGACCAGGGTGGGGCTGGCGCTCACTTTGCCGGTGGCAAGTGCAAAGAGGGTATCGCCGTCAAACATAGTGTGCGCAGGCCGGATCGCACGGGCCAGGCCATCCTGCCCCATCTGTGCCACCTTGTTGATCTGTTCTTTGGTGAGCCGCGCGTTAGTAACCACCACACCGATCACAGTTGCGCCGGCCACACGCATCGCCAATCGACCCGTCACCCCCCTGAGTACAGCCAATGAACCGGCAAACCCGCTCCCCCGGAACGGCCGTGTGCCGGCAATGATCCGGCCCTCGGCATCCACCACGTCGCCAAACGGATTGACCGCGATCAGAGCGGCCACCACCAGCCCGCCGCCCAGGTCGACCGCCGCGCTGCCGAGGCCGGTCTTGGTGGCGCGCCCCGCGCCCAGGAGCTTACCGGCACTGCAACCGGTTCCCGCGCCCACGTTGCCCTGGGCTACGGATTCAGTCGAGGCCACCAGACACGCGCGATATCCCATCTCGGCATCCGGCCGCGCGTTCGCATTGCCAACTGCCAGATCGAACAGGACTGCGGCCGGCACAATCGGAACGCGCACGGACCCAGTCTTGTAGCCGACGCCCCGCTCGGTCAAATAGCGCACCGCACCGTCGGCTGCAGCCAACCCGAACGCACTGCCCCCGGTCAGCATGACCGCGTGCACCTTTTGGACCAGGTGCATGGGGCGCAGCAGGTCGGTCTCCCGCGTGCCCGGCGCACCCCCGCGCTGATCGACCCCGCCCACCGCGCCCTCCTCACACAGTACGACGGTGCAGCCGGTCAGGCCTGCCTCATCGGTCGCATGACCCACGCTGATGCCAGGCACGGCGGTGATGGTATCGTTCATCATTGCGTGCACTCCCTCTAAGTGAAATCACCCGGATGCCGGTCAAGGGCAAAACGCCATGCTCCCCCTTCAATCCGCATCTACGGCCGAGTTCGGGACGTTCTCCCAGGCCTTCAGCTTAGTTTGCAGCGCGCGGCGAAATTCCATGTAGAGGGCGCGCTTGTCCACCTCCACTCCCGGCAGCACGCGGCTGATCGCCTCATCCAACGCTGCGCGCATAGTGGGGTTGAAAGTGTCGAAGATTTCCATCGCTCTGATCCGCGCCATGTGTCCTCCCGCGTACAAAAGCGCTCTAGTGCGAGCTGCGCGATGCGTGCAACAAAGAATCTCTCGTCCCCGCTTCGCTAACGGTCGTCCTCTGCTGCAGCGCTGGGCGGCTGCGGGCCCTGCCCGGTCATCGCGGCGCGCAGGTGCACCATCTCTGCTGAACGATCAGTTGCCTGGATCAGCCGCCCCGCTTGCAGCGTCAGCTCGATGACCATGCGATACTTCCATGCCGGGTTGAACCCCATGTCCATGTACAGCTCGGGCACGAAGTCTGCGGCCAGGGTCAACACGCCGGTGTAGGGTATCGGCTGATGCAGGCCGTCGTACCAGGCATGGTACCCCCCAGGGGCCAGCACCGGCGCGGCCCCAAAAAGCGCGATCCCTTCACCGCGTTGGACCACCAGCCGTTCCTGCGGCCCCAGCCCCAGCGTAACGCTTTCCAGATATAGTCGGGTCCGCGGAATAGCGTAGGCGCACGTGTAGCCGGCCAGGTTCGCCTCCGACACCATCACCGGCTTCAGGCCGTAGCTCTCCGGACGAAAAAGCCGGCCGCCCGTCCATCCTACCAGGCTGTACGGTTGGCCCCGATAGACAATCGTATCTGATATTTGTACTGGCATGCTCACCTCATGGAACGCTGTCCCCCAGATTGCCACGCAGGCTAGCTGCTCGCGTGGCAGCCTCCAAAACCGCCGCCGCCACCTCGGCCTTCGGCATTCTCGGCAGCGCCATCTCCCGGCCGTCAGCATACAGCAGCGTCACCCGGTTGTCGTCCGCTCCAAACCCACTCCCCGGCTCCGTGACGTCATTCGCAACGATTATGTCGAGTTTTTTAGCTGTCAGCTTAGCGGCAGCATTGGCCAACAGATCCTGTGTCTCCGCCGCAAACCCGACGACTACTTTAGGCGCGCCAATCACCGCCCGCCGCGCGGCGACCTCTGCGAGGATATCCGGGGTGCGCACCAGGCGGAGGGTCAACTCCTCCAGCCCCGGCTTCTTCTTGATCTTCTGGCCCGCTGCTTCAGCCGGTCTGAAGTCGGCCACCGCAGCCGCGCCGATCAAAATATCGGTCTCGGCCAGTCGTGCCAGCACCGCATCGCACATCTCCTGCGCCGTGCGCACCGGCACACCGGTCACACCATAGGGCACGGGCACGGCCAATGGCGCATGAATCAAGGTCACGGACGCACCCAGATCGCACGCCGCCTCAGCCAGCGCAACCCCCATCTTACCCGAAGAAGCGTTGGTCAGGAAACGCACAGGGTCGAGCGGCTCCTGCGTACCGCCCGCGGTCACCACCACGCGGCAGCCGCCCAACGCCCCCCCGCGCGCCAGCGCCCGGCGGGCCGCGGCCAGGATCTCGGCCGGCTCGGCCATGCGCCCCGCACCCTGCGCGCCCGACGCCAGCCGCCCGACCCCCGGCCCCACGACCACCGCGCCGCGGGCCCGCAGCGCCTCCGCATGCGCCTGCGTCAGCGGGTTGGCCCACATATGTGACTCCATCGCTGGCGCCAACACCCACGGCACGCCCTCATCCACTAAGGACCCCACAGCATCCTGAGCGGAGCCCCGCGTCAGTTCGTGGGGCGGAGTCGAAGGATGCGGATTTGAGGCAGAAATCGGCGTCGCCAGCAGCGTCGCGGTCAACAGATTATCGGCCAGCCCCAGCGCCAGCTTTGCCAGCGTGTTGGCGCTGAGCGGCGCAACGATCACCAGGTCGGCCGCAGCCGCCATGCGCACATGCGGGATCGGATCGCCGCCGGGTGCGGCCCACAAATCGACCCGCGCCGGCCGATCGCTCAGCGCGCTGAAGGTCAGCGGCGTCACGAAGCGCGTCGCCGCCTCCGTCAGGATGACGTCCACCTGTGCACCGGCTTGGACCAGCTTGCTGCACAAGTCAGCGGCCTTGTACGCCGCGATCCCCCCGGTGATGCCCAGGAGCACCCGCTTGGAATCAAGTAACCGATCGATCATGCCCACCCCCCCGGCTTAGGTCGCCTGTGCTGTGATCTGCGATTTTCAATTTGCCATTGGCAATTTGCCATCCGCCATCCGCTATCTGCCATTCGTCCTTCAACCTTGAACCATAAACCTTCAGCCTGTCATCCCCCGTAAGAACACCACCAACCCACCGGCACGCGTCTCAATGCGCACGTCTGTCAACCCAGCCGCTGCAGCCAACACCGCCCATTGTGCGGAGCCCAACCGATGATGTTCCTCAGCCAGCCGACCATAGTTGAGAAAGCTGAGCCGTGCAAAGCCCACCAGTCCACGCTGCGTCGCAAAATCTTTTGCCGCGACCCAACTCATGGCATCGCTGGGATTGACGAACGCCACCACGCCGCCAGGCCGGGCAACACGCGCTAGCGCCGCGATCCCAGCCGCCGGATCGGCCAGTAGAAACAGCAGGTTGGTTGCCAAAACCGCGTCAAACGCCCCCGCCGCGAACGGCAGGCGTAGCGCATCGGCCAGTACCCAGGCGGGGGTCAGGCGGTTGGGCACAGATTCGCAAGCTTCGCTTGATTCGGTGATTTCAGCCGCACGGCGCAGCATTCCAGGCGCATCGTCGACTCCCACTGCCAGCCGGGCGCCGCCCTCCACCGCCAAACGCGGCAGCAGCCCTGGTCCCGTGCCCACATCAAGCACGCGCCCCCCCGGGGGCAGCGCCGCGAATTTGATGAACCCCCGCAACGTTTCGCCCCATCCGCCGGCCTGCGCCTGCGTGAAATACGCGACATCCGCCGGCCCCGGCAGCTCGCGTTCGCCCCCCACCCCTCGTCCTTCGTCGCTCATCCTGTGAATTTCCACCTTCCGCTAATTGTAGCAGCAACCGCCGCGCCACGCAATTGATCTCCTAATGTAGTTGGTGCTATAATCGGTTTTATGTCCAAGGCTTCAAACCACTGGCGTCTCCTAAGTCACGAACCCGCCGGCGGCGCTGAAAACATGGCGGTCGACGAAGCGATCACGATGGCCATCGCCGCGGGTGCAGTCCCGCCAACACTGCGATTCTACGCGTGGTCACCGCCGTGCGTATCGCTGGGACGCAACCAGCCCATCGCCGACATCAACCTGGCCCGGATCGCCGCGCTGGGCTACCAGGTGGTGCGCCGGCCCACCGGCGGCCGCGCCATCCTGCATACCGATGAACTGACTTACAGCCTGATTGCCTCGCCCGAGCACCCGCTCATGACCGGCTACGTGCTCGACAGCTACCTGCGCATCAGCGAAGGGCTGGTGGCGGGCCTGCAGCGGCTCGGCATCCCTGCTGAACCAGCGCCCGGCGCTAACCGCGCTGGCCCCGATGTCTCGGCTGCATGCTTCGAAGTGCCCTCGGCCTATGAGATCATCGCGAGCGGCGCAAACGGCGCTCCCGGTCGCAAGATTTTGGGCAGCGCGCAGGCACGCCGAGGACATTCCGTGCTGCAGCACGGCTCACTGCCCCTCATGGGCGACTTGACGCGCGTTGTGGCGTGTATCGCATTCGCGGATGAGACCGAGGCTGCAGCGTTGCGCACCTCGCTGATGGGGCATGCAGCCACTGCCGAAGAGCTGGCCGGCCGCCCCATCCCCTACGCCGAAGCCGCGGACGCCCTGCGGATCGGCATCGCCGAGACGTTGGGAATCGAGCTGGTCGAAGGCGACCTGACCGCACAGGAACGCGCCTGGACTGTGAAATTGATTCAAGATAAGTACGCGAATCCCGAGTGGATAGCGAGGGTGTAACCAATAGCGGTGCACCCTTGCGGTCATCCCACGGGCAGGCGCGAGGCCGTGCCCTATACAACACAGGAGGCGCACTGTGGAAGAACGAACCTATCGCGCGGCGGGGGGCGTCGTGCTTGACGACGCGGGCCGTGTGCTGCTGATCGAACGCTGGGTCATGCGCCCTGCGCAGGAAGCCGCCGACCCCGTGCTAGCCTTCGAAATCCGCCTACCCAAGGGCCATGTCGACCCAGGCGAAACCGACGAGCAGGCCGCGCTGCGGGAGGTGTGCGAGGAGACCGGCTACTGCGGCCTGGCCATCAGCGCCGACCTGGGGGAGATCATCACCGAATTCATGTGGCCGGGCAAGGAACTCCGCGTCCTGCGCAACGAGCACTACTACCTGATGCGCCTGACCGACCCCAACCGGGGTGAACCGCACTTCGACAGCCCGGACGCGGATGAGGCCCGCTTCACCCCGCGCTGGGCCACCCTCCCCGACGCCGAAGCCCTGATCACCTTCGAGTCGGAACGCGAATTCGTCCGCAGAGCTGCATCCAACCTTAGACCTTAAACTTTCGACCTTGAACCCTCCGCCCATGCCAACCGTCGGATTACTCACCCTGGAAATCTATATCCCCGGCGTCACCTCGCTGAAGGAAAAGCGGGGCATCGTCAAGCCGCTGATCGCGCGCATCCGCAACGACTTCAACGTCTCAGTCGCAGAAGTGGAAGATCAGGACCAGCTCGGCCACACCGTACTTGCGGTCGCCGCGGTGTCCGCAAGCAGAGATTATGTCCACGGCCTGCTCGCTCGGATTGCCGAAAACGTCACCGAGTGGCGCCTGGACGCGGAACTGGTCGACTACACCATCGAAATGTTGTAGATGTTACAGGTCCAAGGTTGCGGATTGAAGGTCGGCCGGCAGAGCAATCAAATCAGGATCATCAGTGCGACGCCAGCCATTGCGAGCAACGTGCCCAGAACCGCGCGGGGAGACACGTGCTCCTTGAAGACCAGAGGCACCAGCGGCAGCGAGACTACCGGCGTCATCGCCATCAACGTCGACGCAATGCCGACCCGGGCCGACTGCACTGCAATCAATGATAGCCACACGCCAAGAAACGGCCCGACAAACGCCCCGGCAGTGATCGCCAGCGCCGCGCGGCGATCGGCGCGCACCCGGCGGATGGTATAACCCGCAGAGCGGGTCGCGGCCGCGATCAACCACATCACGATCATCCCGGTCAGCATGCGAATCAACGTCCCGGAAAGCGCAGGGAAATCGCCGGCCAGGCCGGGCTTTGCGATTACCAGACCCGCGGCCTGGCACAGTCCAGCGCCGAGCCCAAACAGAATGCCGCGGGTATATGCCCGCCCGCCCCCCGGGCCCGGGATACTATTCTTGCCGCGCTCCAGGACCACCCAGGCGACCCCGACCAGCGCCAGCGCCATTGCGGCCAGCTCCGGCAGCGTCAACGTCTCGCCAAGCACAATCCACGCCAGCAGCGTCCCGAAGATCGGAGACAGCGACATCAGCAGCACCCCGATCCGCGCGCCAATCAGGACATAGCATTGGAACAACATGCTATCGCCGATCACCAACCCGACCAAACCGGAAGCGCCGAGCCACAAAAACCGCTGTAGCCCGGCGTCCCAGGGGAACGGCCGACCGATCAGTAGCCAATGCGCAGTCCCCAGAAAAAGCACAGCCAGCACCAACCGGGTCCGGTTCACGATCACCGAACCTACGCGTTGGCCGCCCAGCGTAAACGCGATCGAAGAAAACGCCCATAAAGTAGCCGTGCCCAGTGCGGCCAACTCACCTTGGTAATTCGTAGACACCCCCTGGTGCAGAAAGACCCAGTATAAACTTGACGCGGGAAGGTAGCTGTGGTATAAAATCACCCGTCAACGGCGCACAATGACGTGAACCGGAAGGACAACTGGGGACGTAGTGTAGCGGTTAACATGTCGGCCTGTCAAGCCGAAGATCGCGGGTTCGAACCCCGTCGTCCCCG
>CAZELR010000031.1:0-48871 GCA_964513075.1 uncultured Anaerolineales bacterium | reverse complement strand
CACCGCCACCGCCCAGCCCTGAATCCCCTTACCCGAACGGTGAACAGTTACGATAGCCCCCGTTCTTGACAGGGGCACTCTGACGGCCTATAATGTTCGCTTGGCTTAGCGCTCAGTAGCCGGAACGAACGCGCCAGCTAAAGCGAATTGCGATTCGTGCCCCGCAACTTGTCGGCCAGGGAAGGGGCTGTGGGATGGAATGGCTGTGCTTGAAGAGTTGAAGTTCAACGTGGCGCAACTGCTTCGGGATCCGTTGGGGGCGTCCCGAACCGTAGAAGTTGCAGTCGACTTGTACCAGTTGGCGCCGGAGCTTACCGGCGCACAGGATGAGTTGCCAGAGGCCTACCTTGCCGGGACAGTAGGCATGATGCATATCAATGCCGGTGTTTTGGCGCGTGGTCACTTGTCGGCAATTGCGACGGTGGCTTGTGCCCGCTGCTTGGAACCGGTGGCGGTGCCGCTGGCGTTCGAGTTGGAGGAGGTCTTCGCCCCAACCCTTGACATTGTCACCGGCAAATCGGTGACGCCCGAAGAGGAAGACCAAGCTTTGTGGATCGACGAGCATCACATCTTGGATCTGACCGAGGTGTTGCGCCAGAATACGTTGATCGCTATGCCGCTGCAGGTATTATGCAGTCAAGAGTGCCGCGGGCTATGCCCATCGTGCGGCCAAAACCTGAATCTGGGATCATGCGCCTGCCAGGCGGAAGTCGATCCGCGTTGGGCCGCCCTGGCAGACTTGCTGAAGAACACGAACCAAAACTAAAGGAGTTCTTACCGTGCCACCTCAACCAAAACGAAAATTGTCCAAAGGTCGCCGCAATCGTCGCCGCGCTCAAGACGGCCTGCCGGCGATCCACTTGGTAGCTTGTCCGCAGTGCGGCGCTATGCGGTTGCCGCATCATGTGTGCCCCGACTGCGGCTCCTACAAAGGCGAAACGATTCTGGAAGTAGAAAGCGCGAAGAAAAGCTGATATCACGCAGCGACGTCAGGGGGACTTGGGAGCTCACCATGTCCCCCTTCTTGTCTTGTAGTAGAGAATGAGCTGATGCGGCGCATGCACAGAGAGGGGGGAGACGGATGGACGAGGAAATACGCGGCAGGGTCACTATCGCGCCGTTGGTGTTGACTACCATTGTCCGCCAAACGGCCCTCGAACAGTCGGGTGTTGCCCGACTGGCATCGGTGCCACCGCAGGTGCGCGGACTCCTGGCCGGCAATGCGATAGACGAAGGCATCCTCGTGATGGTTAACGAGCAGGGGGTGCAGGTCGAACTTCACGTGGTTGCAACGGCCACTAGTAACATGCTTAAGCTCGGTGAGACGCTGCAGAACGATGTGACGCGTGCCCTGGAAATGATGGTGGGGATGCCCGTGGTATCGGTAGATGTATTCATCGATGATGTGGCTATCTCCCCCAACAAGAACGAATAGCGCAAGCAGGACGCCGCGGCCCGATCGGGCCGCGTTCTCATGGACAATGCGCGGCAGCGCCCGTGCGCCGCTCTTGCGTCGCAATAGTGTTAGGAATTTTCTACGTGCATACCCGTCGGCAAGCGCGTATTGGCGCACTTCAAGCACTTTACGAACTGGACACCTCGCACCACAGCGCCGGTGATGTGATCCATTATCGGCTGGAGGATCACCCACTGCCAGCGGATGGCGAAGCCTTTCTGCGGCAATTGGTGAGCGGTGTGTTGCAGTACAGTGAGCATTTGGATGCGTTGATCCAAAAGTATGCGCCTGCCTGGCCGGTTGCGCAGATTG
The DNA here is from genome assembly GCA_964513075.1 of uncultured Anaerolineales bacterium. Lineage (GTDB taxonomy): Bacteria > Chloroflexota > Anaerolineae > CG2-30-64-16 > CG2-30-64-16 > DAOUBP01. Next base: position 47,103 of record CAZELR010000031.1, on the reverse strand, counting down.
CCATTGTCGATCGTAACATCCTGCGTATTGCGCTATACGAGCTCAGCGGAGCGCTGGCTACACCGTCCAAGGTGGCGATCAACGAAGCAGTGGATTTAGCCAAGCAGTTCGGCAGCGATAACAGTTCGCGGTTTATCAACGGCGTATTGGGGGCTGCGGTTGGCGCCAATGAACGGATCGAGTTGCCGTCGAAATTCCCTCAGGCCGGCGATGGTGAGGGCTAAGCGTGGATATTCTTGGAGTCGGTCCTCTTGAGCTGCTTGTGATCCTCATTTTGGCGTTGGTTATCTTTGGGCCGGACAAGCTGCCCGAGATGGGCGCTAAATTGGGCAAAAGCATGCGCCGAATGCGCAAAGCCACGCATGAGTTTTCGCAAGAGATCGAGAAAGCGCGCCAAGCCCTGGACCCCGATCAGGAAATCAGTGGCACGTTGCAGGAGCTCGGCGGCGCAGCCAAAGGTGCTGCTGCTTCGGCGGGCGCTCTGGTGCAGGCTGGCCGCAACCCTGGCCTCGCGATTCGTGATGCGGTAATGCAACCGCAGGTGCATGAGCTAAAACCGCAGCTCACCTTGGAAGAGGCCGCCTCCCCCGTAGAAGTCGACCCGGTGCCGGATGACAACCGGCAGCCCCAAACCAGCGCCGTCATCCCGCCCTCCCCTCCACCGGCTGAGGCTTTCGGAGCAGGCGCGGCCGAGGAGGCCGCGCGGCCGACGGCGGAGAGTTAGGCGATGTCGTTCACCGGTGTCTTCGGCCTTGTCCTGCTGGGAATCGTGGCGATTGCGCTGCTGGGTCCGAGCAAGCTGCCCCGCGGAGTAGAGCAACTCTGGTTGATGCTCACCAACATTCGCCGCTCGCAGGCTGACCTGGAATCGCTTACCATCGGGCAGGCACGTCGCGTGTGGGAAGCCAGCGATAGCCCGTTGTACGACCTGATCCAGATCTTGTACGGTGCGGTTGAGCATCTGGTTGAACTACGGCATCGTCTCTTTGCGGTGCTAGGGGCCATGTTGGTGGGAGCGATCGCCTGTAGTTTTTTGGTCGATCGTGTTTTGCGACTACTCCAACAACCTGCCGGTGATGCGGTCTGGATTTTTTTGAAACCCACCGACATGATCTGGGTGCGCATGGAGATTATTTTCAGCGCAGCCCTGGTGTTTGCACTGCCAATGGTTCTCTACCAGACGCTGATGTTTATCCGTCCGGCATTGGAAAACCCTCAAGAGACGAGGATCTTTCGCATCATCACACTGGTTGGCGCGCCGCTGGTGCTCATATTTTTTGTGGGCGGCCTCACGTTCGCCTATTTTGTGCTGCTGCCCGTGATGCTGCCTTTCCTCTTGGGCACAGGCAGCGATATCGCCCAGCCCAACTGGGATATCCGGCCCTACTACTCTTTTGTGTTAGCCGTGCTGCTTTGGATCGGCGCCTCGTTCGAGACACCGCTGATCATGGCCTTGCTGGCACGCCTGGGGCTGGTTTCTCCGAAGACGCTGACGAGGCAGTGGCGCTATGCTGTAGTTGGTGTGGCCTTCGTGGCTGCGGCCATCACCCCTACCATCGATCCGGTGAGTATGATGCTGGTGATGGTGCCGTTATTGGGCCTGTACGTCCTGGGCGTTCTCATGGCGCGCGCAGTCTACAAACCCAGATCTTAATCTTAATAGGAGGAAACTAACATTCAATGGCGAAGCATCGTCTCCTTATCATGGGCGCCGCAGGGCGCGACTTTCACAATTTCAACACGGTCTTTCGCGACGATGAAAGCTGCGAAGTTGTAGCCTTCACTGCCACGCAGATCCCTAACATCGACGGTCGGCGCTACCCGCCCGAACTGGCCGGCAAATTCTATCCGAAAGGGATCCCCATCTATCCCGAAAGCGAGCTGACGACGTTAATCCGTACGCTGAACGTCGAGCAAGTCATCTTCGCCTATTCTGATGTGAGCCACCACTACGTGATGGCCAAAGCAGCGACGGTGGTTGCCGCAGGCGCGGACTTCCGCTTGATTGGGCCGCGCGACACGCTGCTGCCATCCAGCAAACCGGTGGTGGCAGTGTGTGCCGTCCGCACCGGCAGCGGCAAGTCGCAGACGACGCGCTATGTGGCCGATATGCTCCAGAAATTGGGGAAGAAGGTGGTGGCGGTGCGCCATCCCATGCCTTACGGCGATCTGGTGAAACAGCGGGTGCAGCGGTTTGCCACCTATGCAGACCTGGACGCGCATCAATGCACCATCGAGGAACGTGAAGAATACGAGCCGCATATCGATCGGGGTGTCATAGTCTACGCCGGCGTAGACTATGAGGCGATCCTGCGTTCGGCTGAGGCAGAGGCCGACGTGGTGTTGTGGGATGGCGGTAACAACGACCTGCCGTTCTACAAGCCCGATTTGCACATTGTTGTAGCCGACCCCCACCGTGCCGGCCACGAGTTGACCTACTGGCCCGGTTCGGCCAACTTGCGCATGGCCGATGTCGTCGTGATCAACAAGGTGGACACAGCCGATCTGAGTGCCATCAGCTCCGTGCGTGACAACATCAGGACAGTCAATCCCGAAGCGGTAGTCATCGAGGCCGCCTCCCCCATCTTCGTGCCCGACCCGGTTGCCATCCGGGGCAAACGAGTGTTGGTGATCGAAGATGGCCCGACCCTCACGCATGGCGAGATGAAATACGGCGCCGGGATCGTTGCCGCGCGGCGCTTCGGCGCAGCCGAGATCATCGACCCGCGGCCGTACACCGTGGGTTCGATCACTGAGACGTTTGAGAAATATCCGGGCATCGGCACGTTGTTGCCAGCGATGGGCTATGGCGACGAACAAATCGCAGACCTGGAGGAGACCATCCGCCGGGTGCCGTGCGATCTCGTCATCTCAGCCACGCCCATCGACCTTACGCGTGTGGCGAAGATTTATCATCCTGTGCAGCGGGTCAGTTACGAACTGCAAGTCATTGGCCAGCCGACGCTGGAGGATGTCTTGACCGAGAGGTTCGCTCAGTAGAGCGGCGGCGAGCGCGACCTGACCCTAAATCTGTAACAGTAGGCGGAGCAGGGGCTCGATGGCGTGCCCCTGCTTTTGCTTTCCCGCATCTCGGCACATTGCGGCGCAATGCGCCGAGATGCGGCAGAGAACTGGACCGACTGGGCTATTGACCTCGAGTCCGGGTTTGTGTTAAGATAGGATCAATTCAAGCGGATAGCGGTCTGTAAGGCCGACGTGTTGACGTGTCACGTCGTGACACGTCATGATGTGGGACCATTTCCATTAACTTAACGCAGTGCAAGGAGGCATGATGCGCAACATCTACGCTGTCTCCGGCGGCGTCAGCAACTTTGCCAAAGCCCGCCCTGACACAACCTGCCCCGCCATCGTCCAGGAAGCCTGCGCCACCACCCTCACCGGCCTGGGCCTGATACACAGGAGTAATGAAAGACCATGACGGTTTTAAGCCCGCTCCAACAGATGGTTGCTACCACACCTACCGATTATTGGAACGATTCGTGCTCCGTTCAGGAGTTGACCTATGCCCTGGGACAGGGCGCCGTCGGCGCGACCACCAACCCCAACATTGTTCTAAATGTTCTCAACAAAGAGATGCACCTGTGGCGTGACCGCATCGGCGAAATCATCAACGAGAACCCCACCTGGTCTGAGGTGGAGGTGGCCTGGAAGCTGATCGAGGAGATGGCGGTGCGCGGCGCAGGTTTACTGCAGCCTACCTGGGAACGCTATGCGGGCCGTAAAGGGCGTCTCTCCATCCAGACCAACCCGATGCTCTACCGCGACTGGGAGGCTATCGTTGCCCAGGCGCGTCACTTTGATTCCCTGGCTCCCAACATGCAGGTCAAGATGCCGGTGACCACAGCCGGCCTGCGTGCTATCGAGGAGTGTACCTACCATGGCGTCAATGTCAACGCGACTGTCAGTTTCACGGTGCCGCAAGTGATCGCTGTGGCTGAGGCGGTGGAGCGCGGCCTGAATCGCCGCGCCGCTGAAGGCAAGGACATCAGTCATATGGCTCCGGTGTGCACCATGATGATCGGTCGCCTGGACGATTGGTTGCAGGTATTGATCAAGCGCGACGGTATCGACATTGATCCGGCCTACGCCAGCTGGGCCGGCATCGCAGCCTTCAAAAAGGCGTATGCCATCTGGCCGGAGCGCGGCTACCGGGTGCGTTTGCTGGTGGCGGCTTATCGGCATCTGGGCCACTGGGCAGAGATGATTGGTGGGGATGTGGTTCAGACCATTCCCTACGATTGGCAGTTGAAAATCAATGCCTGCGATATTGCTGTCAGGTCGCGCATTCACGATCCCGTGGCGCCGCAGATCGTCGAGACACTGTACGAGAAGCTGCCGGATTTCCGGCGAGCCTACGATGTAGATGGAATGGCGCCCGTGGAGTTTGACTCGTTCGGCGCCACGGCGCGCACTTTGCGTGCGTTCATTGCCGCCGCCCATGATGTGATGGCCCTGGTGCGCGATTTTATGGTGCCGAATCCGGACGTAAAGTAAAAGGAGCGCAAACATGACGCCCCAGACTGTGTGCCTGACCATGGCACAGGCGCTTATCAAGTTTCTCAAAGCCCAACACATCGAGCGCGATGGTGTGGAAGCTCCCTTTTTCGCCGGCTGCTTCGGCATTTTTGGTCACGGCTGCGTGGCGGGCGTGGGTGAGGCCTTGCTTCAGAACCCTGATTTTCGCTACTATCAGGTGCGCAATGAGCAGGGTGCCGTGCACGCAGCCACCGCCTACGCCAAGGTTAAGAACCGCCTGCAGACCTTTGCCTGCGTGACTTCCATCGGGCCCGGCGCCACCAATATGATTACCGGCGCCGCTACAGCCACCATCAACCGATTGCCGGTGTTGCTGCTGCCTGGCGACATCTTCGCCCGTCGCAATGTGGCCCCGGTGTTGCAACAGATTGAGTCAGCGCAAAGCCAGGATTTCTCGGTCAACGACTGCTTCAAACCGGTCAGCAAGTATTGGGACCGCATCAACCGTCCCGACCAACTGCTGACCGCACTTCCCGAAGCGATGCGCGTGCTGACCAGTCCTTCCGAGACCGGCGCAGTGACATTGGCGCTGCCGCAGGATGTGCAAACCGAGGCATATGACTACCCGGTCGCTTTTTTCCGTAAGCGCGTCTGGCACATCATGCGCAACCGGCCCGATCGCGCCGCGCTGACACGGGCAGCCAAGATGATTGGCGCCAGCAAGAGACCGATGATCGTGGCCGGTGGCGGGGTGATCTACGCGGATGCCACCGAGGCGCTGCGCGAATTTGTGGATGCTACCGGCATCCCGGTGGGCGAAACCATGGCCGGCAAGGGCAGCTTGCGTTGGGATCATCCCCTTAACTTGGGTGCGATCGGTGTCACCGGCACACTGGCCGCTAACCGCATCGCTCATGACGCTGACTTGGTAATCGGCATCGGCACTCGCTACAGCGACTTCACCACTGCTTCCAAAACCGCGTGGCAAAATCCGGACGTGCGCTTCATCAATATCAATGTCACCGAGTTCGATGCGGGCAAACATCATGGTCTGCCGGTGGTCGGCGATGCCAAAGCGACGCTGGAGGAGTTAGCCGAGTTAATGGCCGGTGGCAGGGACGAGATCGGTAGAGGCGAGGTTGCCTCGCGCCTGCCGGGTTACGCGGTTGATCCCGCTTATCGGGCCGAGGCGACGCGGCTGCACGAGGAATGGGACGCGGAGGTGCAGCGCATCTACGACATCCGCCTGAGTCCGCGACCCAGCCAGGGCGAGCTGATCGGCGTGATCAATGAGCTTTCCAGCCCTGACGCGATCATGCTTAATGCGGCTGGTTCGATGCCGGGTGACCTGCACAAGCTGTGGCGCACCACACACCCCAAGAACTTCCACATGGAATACGGCAATAGCTGCATGGGCTACGAGATTGCCGGCGGCCTGGGCGCCAAGCTGGCTGCGCCGGAGCGCGATGTGTTCGTGATCGTCGGCGATGGCGCTTACCTGATGCTGTCGTCCGAGCTGGTGACCGCGGTGCAGGAGGGGATCAAGCTGATCGTGCTGCTTTGGGACAATGGCGGTTTCAAGAGCATCGGCTCTTTGAGCCGCTCGTTGGGGCTGGATGGGTTCGGTACGCGCTTCATTCGGCCGGTGGGCGGCGTGCTGGTCGGTGATTCGGCCGGCGACGCGGTGGAGCCGCTGCAGATCGACTTCGCCATGAACGCTCGCAGCCTGGGCTGCAACGTGATCGAGTGTGTGACGCGCGAGGATTATGTGGCTGCGCTGAAGGCCGCCGAAGCTGCCGACCGCACCACGGTCGTCGTCATCAAGAACGACCGCCTGTACGGCGTGCCCGGCTATGAGAGCTGGTGGGATGTGGCCGTGCCCGAGGTCAGTGAGATGCCGTCGGTGCAGGAGGCGCGCACGCAGTACGAAGAAATGCGCGCGACAGAACGGTATTTTTTGGAGTGAAGAAACGATGACACCGAAGAAACTGCAGTATTTTGTCAACAACGAATGGAAGGATTCGCAGGCGGCCAAGTGGATGGAGTGTTATGATCCTTCAACTGGCCAGGTGATCGCGTTGGCGCCGCAATGCACGGCCAGCGAAGTGGAAGAGACCGTAGCCGCGGCTGCGGCTGCATTCCCGGCCTGGGCAGACACCCCGGCCAGCAAGCGGGTGCAGGTGCTGTTCCGGATGAAGGCGCTCTTGGACAAGCATCTGGACGAGTTGACCTATCTGGTGGCTCAAGAGCACGGCAAGGTATGGGACGAAGCCATGGGCGACGTACTCAAGGTCACCGAGGTGGTTGAGTTCGCCTGTGGTATCCCCCACCTGATGAAGGGACCGGCGTTGATGAACTGCACGTCGGGCTATGACACCACGCAGTACATGGAACCGCTGGGTGTCTTTGCCGGTATTGCGCCATGGAATTTCCCGGCCATGATTCCCATGGGGTGGATGGCGCCGTTGTGCATCGCCACCGGCAACACCTTCGTGCTCAAGGCCGCCAGCTTCACGCCGCAGAGCTCGCTGCGCATCGCCGAGTTGTGGGTCGAAGCCGGGCTGCCGGCGGGCGTGATCAACATCGTCACCTGCTCACGCCGCGAGGCCGAGATCCTGCTGCGGCATCCCGACATCAAAGGGATCTCGTTTGTGGGTTCTACTGCGGTGGGTAAGCACATCTACTCGACCGCGGCAGCGGCCGGCAAGCGGGTGCAGGCGCTCACCGAGGCCAAGAACCATGCACTGGTGCTACGCGATGCCGCGTTGGAACGCTCGGCGCGCGGCATTGTCAACTCGGCGTGCGGCTGCGCGGGCGAGCGCTGTATGGCGCTGCCCGTGGTCGTCGCCGAGGAAGCGATCGCCGATGAACTGGCGGCTATCTTGGTGCGTCTGATGCAAGGACTAAAGATCGGCCCGGCGTATCACAAGACCAGCCAACTGGGGCCGTTGGTCAACGAAGAGCACCGCCAGTCCGTTATCAAGTGGATCGAGAAAGGCGTCGAAGAAGGCGCCACACTGGCGCTGGATGGCCGTGGGGTGACTGTGGCAGGCTATGAGAACGGCTTTTACCTGGGGCCGACGCTGTTCGATCACGTCCAGCCTGGCATGACCATCGGCGATCGCGAGATCTTCGGGCCTGTGCTGTGCATCAAGCGGGTCAAGAACTTCGAGGAAGGGCTGACCCTCATGAATGCCAGCGAGTTCGCCAACGGTTCAGTGATCTACACTCAGAGTGGTTACTATGCCCGCGAGTTTGCCAAGCGGACACATGGCGGCATGGTGGGCGTGAATGTCGGCATCCCGGTGCCGCTCGGCGTTTTCGGCTTTACGGGGCACAAGAACTCATTCTTCAGCGACTTGCATACTATGGGCACGGACGGTGTGCGCTTCTTCACCGAGCTTAAGAGCGTGACTGCCCATTGGTTCTCGGAGGAAGAAGCCCGCGAAGGACGGGTGTTGAACTCCTGGGACGGCATGATTTCGATGCCTAACCAGTAACGGGGTTTGGGAGGAAGCATGGCTCATATCCGTATAGGCAATGCCCCGTGCAGTTGGGGCGTGCTGGAATTTGACCTGGAAGGCGAAGCAGCCGGCTATACCCAAGTTCTGAACGAAATGGTAGAGGCCGGCTATGTCGGCACTGAGTTGGGTGACTGGGACTTCATGCCCACCGACCCCGACGTGCTGGCTGCCGAGTTGAATAAGCGTGGACTGACGATGCTTGGCGCGTTTGTACCGGTGGCGCTGAAGGACCCGTCTGCGCACGCTCCCGGCGTCGAGGCTGCGCTGAAGGTGGCTCGCCTGTTGCGTGCTGCGGCCGATCGCACCACCGGCTACCTGCCCTATCTGGTATTGGCCGACAACAACGGCAGCGTCCCCGCCCGTACCCGAAACGCGGGCCGGGTGACGCCGGAGATGGGATTAAGCGATGACGAGTGGCGGATCTTTGCCGCGGGCGCCGAGTTGGTAGCGCGGACTGTCTTCGACGAAACAGGGCTGCGCACAGTGTTTCATCATCACTGTGCAGGCTACGTCGAAACGCCCGCTGAGATCGCTCGCTTGCTCGATATGACCGCCCCCGACGTGCTGGGACTGGTTTTTGACACCGGTCACTACGCATTCGCTGCGGGCGATTGTGCAGCCGTGGCCGACGGGTTGCGCCGCTTTTCGGACCGCATCTGGTACATCCACTTCAAGGATTGTCATCCTGCGGTGGCTGCGCGTTCACGAATCGAGGGCTGGGATTACTTTGAGTCGTTGCGGAATGGCGTCTTCTGCGAGCTGGGCAAGGGTTGCGTAGATTTTCGCGCGGTGGCTGCATGGTTGGCAATGCAGCCCCAACTAACTTGGGGCATCGTGGAGCAGGACGTGCTGCCGGGCATGGGCCAGCCCAAAGAATGCGCCCGCCGAAACCGCGAGTATCTGCGAAGCATCGGACTGTAATACTGGAGAAAACGCATATGTCTAAATTACCTAACGTGGACCGGCCGAATGCCGGCAGACTAAATGTCGGCATCATCGGCGCCGGACGCATCGGGAAAGTGCACGCTGCGACCCTGGCCTATCGCATCCCCAGCGTGCGCATGTTGGCCGTCGCGGACGTCAACCTGGCTGCAGCGCAGCAGGTAGCAGCCCAGTTCGGCATTCCTGCGGCCACGGATGATCCGTTCGAGGTGTTTGCTAACAAGGAGATCGATGCGGTGTTGGTGTGCTCATCGACCGATACTCACGCCAGGTTCACCGAGGCGGCGGCGGCGGCCGGTAAACACATTTTCTGCGAGAAGCCCATTGCTCATGACCTGCATGAGATCGATCAGGCGCTGGCGGCCGTCGAAAAGGCCGGGGTGAAGCTGCAGATAGGCTTTAACCGCCGCTTCGATGCCAATTTCGCCCGCGTTCGCCAGGCCATCGTCACCGGCGAGATCGGCACGCCCGCGCTGCTGCACATCATCAGCCGCGACCCCAGTCCGCCGCCCATCGCCTACGTCAAGATTTCCGGCGGCATGTTCGTGGATATGACCATCCATGATTTTGACATGGCCCGTTTTCTGATCGGCGCCGAAGTGGAAGAGATCTACACGCAGGCCGGCGTCACAGTCGACCCGGCTATTGGCGACGCGGGCGACGTAGATACGGCTGTCATCCTGTTGAAGTACGTGAATGGCGTCATTGGGACCATCGATAACTGCCGCCGTGCGTCCTATGGGTACGACCAGCGGGTCGAGGTGTTGGGCAGCAAGGGTGCCATCGCTACTGCCAACAACTATCCCAACGCAGCCATCGTCAGCGATGGGGCCAGTGTGCGTCGTGATCTGCCGCTGAATTTCTTCATGGATCGTTACATCGAGAGCTTTGCGAACGAGATCGCCGCGTTCGTGGATGCCGTGCTGCACGACAAGCCGACGCCGGTTACGGGCTACGACGGCCGCGTGCCGGTAGTGATGGGCCTGGCTGCGGGCAAGTCGTATCGCGAGGGGCGACCGGTGAAGCTCAGTGAGATCGGGTGATCTCAAGTGGCAGCCGGCCGCCGCGGCTAGATATGACTACCTCCGCTTTCCACCCACGCATCTGCAGCCTGGCGATCGTCTTCCAGTTGTAGGTGGCGAAAGCTGCTCTCCAGTGAGACGACGCGCGCGGTCAGGTGCCGCAGCAGCTCGCTGCGCGGGTCTGGCAAGCTATCATGTTGGAGATCGATGCGTTCCGGTTCGGGCGCCTCGCCATTGCGAGCTCTGATGCGGCCAGGGACTCCCACCACTACGGAGCCCGGCGGCACGTCTTTCACCACAACCGAATTGGCGCCGATGCGGCTGTGCGCGCCGATGCGAATCGGCCCCAGGATTTGCGCACCGGCGCCAACTACCACATGATCCTCCAGCGTGGGATGCCGCTTCACCTTTTCCCAGCTTACCCCACCCAACGTGACGTTGTGGTACAACGTCACGTCTTCACCGATCTCGGCCGTCTCTCCGATCACCGTTCCCATGCCGTGGTCAATGAAAAAGCCGGGACCAATCTGCGCACCAGGGTGGATTTCGATGCCGGTGAAGAAGCGTGAGATATTGCTGACGAGGCGTGCTATTTCCTTGAAGCCGCTGCGCCACAGCGCGCGAGCCAGTCGGTGCGCCCATAACGCGTGCAGGCCGGGATACAGCAGCACGACCCCCCATGCCGAGCGCGCCGCCGGGTCGCGGTCTAGCACGGCCTGGATGTCACGACGTAGGGTAAGCCACATTATAAGCTCCTGATGGTGGACAGAGGACGTAAGACGAAGGACCAATGACCAGAATCCTTCGTCTTTTGTCGTTCGTATTCGTTAATCTGCCAGGTGGGCAAACAACGCTGTGCTCAAATACCGTTCCCCGTTCGACGGCACGACTGTCACAATGCGCTTGCCCGCGTTTTCGGGTCGCCGCGCCACTTGCAGCGCCGCATGGACCGCTGCGCCGGAGCTGATGCCCACCAGCAGGCCTTCTTCCCGTGGCAAACGACGGGCCATTTCGAGGGCTTCATCGTTGCTTACCTGGACGATTTCATCGATCAAGTTAGTGTCGAGCACGCCGGGCACAAAGCCTGCGCCGATGCCCTGGATCTTGTGTGGGCCGGGCGTTCCGCCGGATAGCACAGGCGAGCCGGCGGGCTCCACCGCGATGACTTTCAGGCCGGGCAGTCGCGGTTTGAGCACTTGGGCCACACCTGTAAGGGTCCCGCCGGTGCCCACGCCGGCTACAAAGAAATCCAGTACGCCGCCGGTGTCGCGCCAGATCTCTTCTGCGGTGGTGCGGCGGTGGATGGCCGGGTTGGCTGCATTCTCGAATTGCTGCGGAATGAAGTAGTGCGCATCGTTGGCGGCCAACTCGTTGGCTTTGCGGATCGCACCCTTCATGCCTTCGCTGCCAGGGGTCAGCACCAGCTCGGCGCCGTAGGCGCGCAACAGTTGGCGGCGCTCCAGGCTCATGGTTTCAGGCATCACCAGGGTGCAGCGGTACCCTTTGGCTGCGGCTATCATCGCCAGGCCGATGCCGGTGTTCCCGCTGGTCGGCTCCAGGATGATGGTGTCGGGGCCAAGCTTCCCCGCGGTTTCGGCGGCTTCGATCATGCTGAGTGCGATACGATCTTTCACGCTGCCGCCGGGGTTCTGGAACTCAAGTTTGACTAATACCTCGGCCTGCGCCCCGGTGGTTACTTTCCGAAGCCGCACCAGCGGCGTGTTACCGATGAGTTGAGTGATGTTATCGGCGATGTTAGGCATTTAGGACTCCTGTGTTGCGTGTTACGTGTTGCGTTGTTCGTACTGCGTATTGCGTGCTGCATGATATGGGCTAGAACAAACAAAAAAGACTCATCCGGGCTTTGCTGCCCAGCGATGAGCCTGTGTTGAATGCTGGATTTTAGATGCTGGATGCTGGTAGCCTGTTGTCTTGGCCGGTTTCCAGCTTTTAGCTTCCGTCCCTTGCGCGACCCATCGCCTGGCATGGTATCTCAGCGAGCGGGAGCGGCGCTGGTCGCCAACTCACGCCCGCTCAGAACACGAGCACATACAGGTAACAGTTCGTGAAGAGTATTGTAACATACTTAACTTATCTTTATGATAAGAAGTGTAGCTTAAGTTTCAAATGGGGTCAAGTAAGCCAGGTTACCGCCCTCACTACCATGTCGGCGATCTTTCCACCCTGCAGATAGACACGGGCAACTCTTGGCAGCAGGGAGGTTGTTACTTCGTAGTTGATGGTGCCGGTCAGGAGCGCCACTTCCTCGGCGCGGATGTGTTCGTTCCCCTGGCAGCCGATCAGCACGACTTCATCATCTTGCTTCACGCCTGCGATGTGCGAGACGTCGACGACGAATTGATCCATGCACACGCGGCCGAGGATCGGCGCGCGCTGCCCGCGAATGAGCACGCTGCCGCGGTTCGAGAGGATACGGTGGTAGCCGTCGCCATACCCCACGGGGACCAATGCTACCGTTGTGGGGGTGGCGGTCACAAAAGTGCGGCCATAGCTGATGCCGGCCCCGGCCGGGAGCTCGCGCACGCGACTGACACGGCTTTTCAGCGTGAGCGCGGGTCGAATCTCGAAGATCGGCGCCCATTCATCCGAGGGATCCAACCCGTACATAGCGATGCCGATACGAACGGCGTCGAAATGCGCCTCCGGCAGGCGCATGGTGGCCGCGCTGTTGGCCGCGTGGGCCAGCGGAACCGGGATGCCGGCGTTTTGCAGCGCGGCCAGGACATCCCGGAACACAGCTAACTGGCGCCGTAGGTGGGTCTGATCGGCGGCATCGGCCGTAGCAAAGTGGGTGAACAGCCCCTCGAGGCGGATTCCCGGCAGAGTCTGTAAGCTTCTGGCAAACTCCACCACCTCTTCCGGCAGCAGGCCGTAGCGGCTCATCCCTGTGTCCACCTTGACGTGCACCGGCGTCGTGACGCCGTCAGCCTCCGCGCAGGCGGAAAGGGCTTGAGCGAATTCGAGCGTCATTAGGCTGGGGCTCAGCCGCCAGCGTACGATTGTTTTGGCGCCGGCCGGGGGCGTGTAGCCCATGATCAGGGTTGGTGCATCGAGGCCTGCCTGGCGTAATTCGACGCCTTCGATAGCGCGATGCACTGCCAGGCGCGTGGCCCCGGCCGCAAGCGCCGCGCGCGCCACCGGGGCCGCGCCGTGCCCATAGGCGTTGGCCTTAACAACCGCAAAGATCTCGCTTTCCCCGCCCACGTGCCGTTTGAAGGCGGCTACGTTGTGTGCGATCGCATCCAGGTCTATCTCGGCCCAGGTGACCAGGGGGTCTGTCGATCTGTCTGGCATTCTGTCACTCGTCACCGCGTTGCAGGCCGCGTTGCGGGCCGCAACGCGGCCCGCAACGCGGCCATCTCATCATTTGCCATTCTACCCACCGAGGTACGCCTCCTTGACCCTGGGATTCCCGAGTAATTCCTGACCCGTGCCAGAGAGGGCGATGGCTCCGGTTTCAAGGACATAGCCGCGGTGGGCAGTGCGCAAAGCCATGTTCGCGTTCTGCTCAACCAATAGGACCGTGACGCCGGCCTGGTTGATGTCCGTCACCACCCGGAAGATTTCACGGACCAGCACCGGGGCCAGTCCCATCGAGGGCTCATCGAGCAGCAGCGTCTGCCCGCGGCTCATCAGGGCGCGACCCACCGCCAGCATTTGCTGCTCGCCGCCGGACAAAGTGCCCCCAAGCTGGTTCTTCCGCTCATTCAGCCTCGGGAAAATGGCGAAGACGCGTTCGTAGTCTTTGCGAATCTCGGCCTTGTCCCGGCGCTTCCAGGTTGCCAGCTTCAGGTTTTCCAGCACCGTCAGGTTGCCGAAGATGCCGCGACCTTCCGGCACCTGGGCCAGGCCCGCCGCTACGATTTGGTCGGCCGGAACGCGATGCAGATCCCGGCCGCGGTACGTGATCTGCCCGGTATAGGGCGCCACGCCGGAGATGGCGCGCAGCGTCGAGGACTTGCCCGCGCCGTTTGCACCGATCAAGGTCACGATCTCCCCCTCGCGCACATCGAAGGAGATGCCCTTAACCGCTGTGATGTTGCCGTAGGCAACCTTGAGATCATGAACCGAAAGCATAACACCCTCGCGAATTGCGATTCGTTCGCTCATCCCATCGTCTCCTCGCCCAGGTAGGCTTCCAGTACCTTGGGGTTGCTTTGGATTTCGTGAGGCAAACCCTCAGCAATGGTCGCGCCGAAGTCCAGCACCTTGATCCGTTCGCAGATGCCCATTACCAGGCGCATTTGGTGCTCGATCAGGATGATCGTCAGATCGAACTCGCGGCGCACCCACTGGATGAACTCCATAAGTTGGTTGATCTCCTTGGGGTTCATCCCTGCGGCCGGCTCATCCAATAGCAGCAGTTTGGGGCGGGTGGCCAGGGCACGGGCGATCTCCAGACGGCGCTGCGAGCCATAGGGCAGGTTTTTGGCCTGCTCATCGGCCAGGCCGTCGAGCTTAAAGGTCGCCAGCAGTTCCATGGCATTCTCGGTGATCCGTCGTTCCTCGGCCTGGTAGCGGCCGGCATGGAAGAGCGCCTCGGCCGCGCTGTAGCCGACCAGCGAGTAGTGGGCTGTCCGAACGTTATCCAGCACGGTCATGTCCTTGAACAGACGGATGTTCTGAAAGGTGCGGGCGATGCCCAGACGGGTGATCTGGTTGGGTGTTTTGCCGATCAACTCCGACGTTGTGACGTGGGGCAACGCGCCGGCAGTATGGGGGGTGGCGTTGAATAGGATGCTGCCTTTGGTCGCGCGATAGACCCCCGTGATCAGGTTGAAGATGGTGGTCTTACCGGCGCCGTTGGGGCCGATGATGCCAATCAATTCGCCGGCTTGCAGATCGAGATCGAATTGCGAGACGGCACACAGCCCACCGAAGAAATGGGTGACATCCTTAGCCTGCAGCAAGGTGGCTTTTCCGTTAGTGGACATCGGCCACCTCCTGCCCTGCGCTGTTGGCTGCCGCGTGCGCCTGGCGCCAGAGCCGGCTGGCCAGCAGATCGTAGCCGGGCACGAACCAGCGCAGCTCGCGCAGTCCCATGATGCCGCGCGGCCGGTAGATCATCAGGAGCACCAGGACCAACGGCATCAGAACCATGCGCCAGATCCCAAGTGGTCGCAGCACCTCCAACAGCACCGTGTAGATCGTCGCGCCGATGATCGAACCGGACAGAGACCCTATGCCGCCCAGGTAGACCATGATCAGGATATCGGTGGACTTGATGATGTCAAACACGCGCGGGTTGATGAATTGGAGGACATGTGCAAACAGCCCGCCGGCGACGCCTGTGAAAAAGGCTGAGATGGTGAATGTCAACAGCTTGACCCGCTTCGTATCCACCCCCATCAGGTCGCTGGCGATTTCGTCCTCGCGGATCGAGATCACTCCCCGACCATAGTTGGAGTAGATGAAGTTGCGGATCACCCACAGCGTGATCACCACCCAGACGAACGTCCATGGCAGAGTCGTCAACTTCGACATGCCCAGGAAGCCTCGCGGCCCACCGATCGCCTCGATGTTTTCGATAACCGATTTCACGATCATCAGGAATGCCAGCGTCACGATGGCCAGGTAGTCCCCGCGCGTCTTGAATGACGGCAGCGCGACGATCAGGCCGGCCAGTGCGGCCACCAGCCCGCCCGCAATCAGGGCTACCGGGAACAGGAATGCCTGGGCGCTTTCGGGGAAGACGCGCACGGTCAGGATTGAGGCGACATAGGCGCCAACGGCCATGAATCCCGCGTGGCCCACCGAGAACTCGCCCATGTAGCCGTTAACCAGGTTCAAGCTGGTGGCCAGGATGATGTTGATTCCCACATACATGAGGATCAGTTGCACGTATTGATCAAGCAGGCCCAGCGCTGGGATGGCGAAGGATAGGAGGAGGCCGATGATCAGTAGGATCGGCAGCACCCGGCGGTTTGCCATCAGCGCGTCCAAGCGTGCACCCCAGGGCTTATTCGTTGAAGGTTGAGTCGTCATCGTTACACCTTCTGTGGCCGCGGCTTGCCAAGGATCCCGTATGGCCGGAAGATGAGCAGGATCAGCAGGAGCGCGAATGCCACGAAATCACGGTAGGTGGACTTGCCGTAGCCTGCCACAAATATCTCCACCGCGCCCAGGATGAACCCGCCGATCATTGCCCCGCGTATGTTGCCGATGCCGCCCACCACGGCGGCGATAAACGCTTTCCAGCCGATCATGATGCCCATGTACGGATCAATCACGGGGAACGCCAGGCTGTACATGGTGCCGGCCGCCGCGCCCAGGCTGGTGCCCAAGGCGAAGGTGATCGAGATGACCAGGTTCAGCGGCACGCCCATCAGGGGCACGATGGTCTTATCCCAAGAGATCGCGCGCATTGCCATCCCGACCATCGTCCGGCGCACAATGAAATCCAGCAGCAGCATCAGTCCGATCGAAAGGAGGATGATCAGGACTTGCAGGAATGAGATGGAGACGCCCCCCACATTCCAGACGATGTTCGGAATAAGCTGCGGGATGCTCTCCGGGTAGGGATCGAGCGCCAGGGTAAAGTTCTCCAGGAAAATGCCGACCCCCAGCGCCGTAATGATGGCTGACACGCGCGGCGCCTGGCGCAGCGGCTTGTAGGCCAGCCGTTCGATGATGACTCCCAGCAGTGCAACCGCCGCCATCGAGATGAGCAGCGTGGGCACAAAGGACAGCTTGAGAAACGTTGCAGCTACGAAGCAAACGAACGCGCCGACCATGAAGAGATCGCCGTGCGCGAAATTGATCATGGTGAGGATACCGTAGACCATGGTGTAGCCTAGCGCGATCAAGGCATAGATGCTGCCCAGCTGGAGGGCGTTGAGGGCTTGTTGTGAGAAATAGGTCATAGCCAGCCTCGAAGACGGGGGGATAGTTGGGCGGCAGGCCAGGAAGTACGGGAAAGCTCCCTGGCCTGCTCAACGACCTGCACCGGGTGAGGTTACGGGTTGGCGTTCGCGAACCAGACGAACTGGCCACCCTTGATCTGCAGGATCACGGCGCTCTTGACGGGATCGCCGGAACCTTCCACGAACTTCATGTTGCCGGTCACGCCCTCATAGCTGGGCACCTTGGCGAGTGCGTCGCGCACAGCCTGGCGGTCAACCTTGCCGGCATCCTTGAGAGCGGTCCACAGCAGGCCAAAAGCGTCGTAGGTCAGCGCGGCCACGTCGTCCGGCGTGGTGCCGTACTTGGCCTTGTAGCCCTCAATGAACTTTTTGGCGATCGGTGTGGCGATGTCGGCTGCGTAGTGCGTGCTGAAGTAGTAGCCCTCGCAGTCGGCGCCGCATAATTTGATCAGCTCCGAGCTGCCCCAGGAGTCGCTGCCCAGGAACGGCACGGCGATGCCCAAGCGCTTGGCCTGCTGGATCTGCAGCGGCACCTCGCTGTAGTAGTTGGGCAGGAAGACCACGTCCGGCGCAGCGTCCTTGATCTTGGTGAGCTGGGCCGAGAAGTCCTTGTCGTTCGTGGTGTAGGTCTCAAAGGCTACCACCGTGCCGCCGTTCTGCTCGAAGGTCGCTTTGAAGACGTCGGCGATGCCCTTGTTGTATTCCGACGCCACATCATACAGCACCGCGGCCTTCTTAGCCTTCAGGTCATTGAGCGCGAATTTGGCGACCACCTGGCCCTGGAACGGGTCGATGAAGCAAGCACGGAATACGTACTTCTTCGATGCATTGGTCTTCGCGTCAAGAGTCAGCTTGGAGTTGGTGGACCAGGGGCTGATCAACAGGACCTTTGAACTTTCAGCGATTTCGGATGCGGGGATGGCGTAGCGGCTGGCGTTGGGACCGATGATAGCCACCACGTTCTGCTGGGTGATGAGCTTCTGCGCGGCGGAAGCCGATTGATCGGCCTTGCCGGCGTTGTCTTCGATGAAGAATTCGATCTGATACTTTTTGCCGCCGACTTCAAGACCGCCGGCGTCGTTGATTTCCTTCACCGCTATTTCAGCGGCGTTCTTGAACGACGCACCTACGGCCGGGATGTCGCCTGTCAACTCACCGATGCCGCCGACCTTGATAGTCTGTGTTCCTGCGGTCTGGGCGCAACCTGTGAGCACCATGCTAACGATCAGCAGCATGACCAGGGCAATCGACGCTTTCTTCATGGCTTCCTCCAGAGAATAAGTGGGTTTTCTTGACGCAAATTGGGCTTTCAACAGGAAATAAGAAAGCCGTGCAAGAACAGGATAGCCTTCATGAAACCGAATAGCCTCACCCCCTCCCATGGAAACCGACGAATGGATTCTGAAGCGGGTTCGCGGCTCGCGGCCGGGCAGACAGACTTCTTCTGGGTGTCAGTTTAGCCTATTACCCAGGGTGTGTCAAATGGTGTTTCCTGAAACCGACCGGCCGCAATATGGAATCCGCGCAGGATGGGCCGAGTAGGATCGGCGAGACTGCAGATCAGGTAGATGCTCGCGGCGTAGTACGCCTGCTCGACATCGGCAGGGGAGGGAAACTCCGGGCCATTGGGGTGCGAATGATAGATCGCCAGCAGCTCCAGCCCGGCATCCTCGAAATCAATCATCCTGGCCAGTGTGTCGTGATCCAGCTCGTAGGTGACGCGCGGCGTCGGTGAGATATTGCGGCCTGGATAGAGCATCATGGCGCGGCCCGCCATCCCGGCCACCAGCCCGCACACCTCCTCTGGGTAGCCGGCTTGTGCATGAGCAATGATCTGTGCCGCGATCTCTGGCGGTAAGCTCAAGGGTGCTTGTCCTGAAATAGGCCGTCAGCCGTCATCTGCTAAGAACGGATTGCCACGTCGCTCAGCGCCCACCGTGCTGGCCGGCCCGTGGCCTGGCAGAACGGCAGTGTCATCGGGCAGGCTCATGATCTGGGAGTTGATGCCGGCCAGCAGGACGTCCAGGTCGCCGCCTGGCAGATCGGTGCGGCCGATCGAGCCTTGGAACAGCGCGTCGCCGGTGAAGGCGAGGCGCTCTGCATGATTGACCAGCGTCACGCTTCCGGGGGAGTGCCCTGGCGTGTGTCGGATTTCCAAAGCAATTTCACCGACTCGAATGGTCTCACCAGGAATCAGGTCGCCCCCGATCTCCGGCGGCTGACCGGGATCATAGCCAAGCCAGGCCAGGCACGTGCGTCGCATTGCAGCGACCAGCGGTCGATCGTCCCGGTGCAGGAAAAGCGGTGCAGCGGTGACTGCTTGCAATTCGCGACACCCCAGCAGGTGATCAAAGTGAGCATGGGTGGCCAGGATTCGGTCCAGCCGTAGGGCGTGACGTCTCAGCACATCCTGGATGGCTGTTGCATTGTCGCCGGGATCAATGACGATCGCTTGGCCGGTTTGCTCACAGCCCAGCACGTAACAGTTGACTTGCAGTGCGCCTACCGGAAGCGTGATGATCTTCATGGCCTCTTCTCCTGCGCAGGTTCCTGTATTTTGACCGTTCCCAAGTAGGCCGTGCCGGCTTCGGTTTTGGCGTCGGGCAGCAGGACCAGGCTCAAACGATAGGTGTCGGGCGGCAGATCGGGCGGGAGGCCCAAGTCGTGCTCCCCGCGCACGATCTCGCCCTCTTGCCAAAGTGTAGTCGAATAGATGTCGCTCACCAGCGGCGCCTGCAAGTTGGCGACAACGCGGCCGCTTGCATCGCTGAGGGTCAAATTAAACCACCAGTCGGCGCGCGGAGTGATGTTGGCCTGCCAGTACAACGTCAGATGGAGCAGATCGCCGGGAACCAGCGTCGTCTCGCGCGCGTGGCCGAAGCCGCGCTTGTATCGATCATGCCCCAGGAGCGTGATGCCGCCGAAGTCAAAGCGCTGTGGATACTGCATATTGAACGCTGCCAGCGGAGGCGCTGTCTTGGCTCTGGTGACAGTGACAGGCGACAGGCTGATGAAGTCGCCGCCGTCCGGCAGCTTGAGCCGTTCCAGCGTCTCGGCATCGTAAAGGCCGATGATGCGGCGATAGCCCCCTGGAGGCGTGCCCGGAGGAATCAGCAGGCCGTGGTTGTCCAGCACGATCTCGCCGGGCGTCCAGGTGCTGGTAGGCCGCGTCTCTCCGGCCGGCTCGGCGTCGCGTTGAGCGATCACCTGGTCGCGCGCATCCAGCAGTTGTAGGAATACCTTATAGCGCTGCCGCGGTGTGTTCTCGGCGCGCCACTGAAGCTGAAGTTGCGTTACTTCGCCCGCCGTCGGGGTCAGCTTCCAGGAACGATAACCCAGGAGCATGATGTCGGATCCCAGGCGTATGTCCTGGGCCTCCACGATCTCGTCCGGCGTCCGGTGTTCCGGCATCACGTACACGGCCAGGCGGACGTTTCCATACCACTGATCCAACGTCTTGTAACCCTGTTGATTGATCCAGCCTGTGACCAAACCGTGCGGATCAGCCTCTTCGGCGGCCCATAGCACTGCATAGACTTTGTCGTAGGTCAATAGGCGTTTCAACTCGGTCAATGTCGCGTCGGGGTCCGGCGGGCGCTGGCGGGGCAGGGCTAAGATGGGCAGGTTGCCGTGGTAGTAGTAGCTGAAGACCTCGGCCTGGCCTGGCGCCGTCAGCACGATCGCGTCCGACGGCTGGGCGGTGGCTACGATAAACTGCGTGATGCCGCGATAGTCGTCGCGTGCCATGGCTGGGTCCTCATAGTAGCGCGCCAGCGCGGCCCCCGAGATTCCTCCGATGACTGCGAAGGCGGCGACGATCCAGCCTGCGGCAAGCATCCCACGCCACCAAGGCAAAGGAGCGGCCTCGGCCGGCGCCTTGGGCACTTCAGACGTCAGTTGGTTGGCTGGCTCCAGCACGGACCGTGCCAGCAGGATCGCAAATGCTGGACTGGCAATGAGCAGGAATTTCAAGTAAGCGCCGCGGTAGAGGCCCAAGATGATGATCATGGCCAGCGGCGCCGCGGCCCACGTGACCAGGCTGAGCCAAGCCATCCAGTTCGAACCCTTGATCGGTTGTTGGGTGCGCCGGAACAGCGCCCAGGGCAGGGCTCCTACCAGTGCCAGTACTGGCAGCACCCAGATCCACCATTGCGCGGTCGTTGCCTGTGCCAGCCCCACCGGCCCCAGGCTCAACGTGGCCAACAAATTGCGCAACTGGACGCCCAGCCCAGTTGTTACGTCCACACCAGGCCAGGTGGTGAGCTGGCGGGCCGCAGTCGGCAGCCACGGCGCGTAGAGTCCAACGGTCAGTGCCAACATCAGGGCCCAGCGCAGCAGCCGCCACCACCCCCAGCCGCGACGTCTCGTCCCGAGAACCCACAGCAGGTATAAGCCGCTGAGCAGCGCGATGATCAGTGGAAATGCATAGTGGGTGTAAAGGCCGGCAACCCAGACCAGCACTAACATTTGCCCGGAGAACGGCAGCCAGCGCAAGGGACGCGACGCATTCTGCCGGTCAGCGGTTAATAGCGCGTCTTCCCGGCGAATGAACCAGCAGAAGAGCTGCACGGCAACTGTGGCCTCCAGCGCCAGAAGGATATACATACGTGTCTCCTGGCTGTAATAGACCTGGAATGGCGCGAGGGTAGCGATAAAACCTGCCGCTAAGCCTATGTTGCGGTTGAAGCAAATGCTGCCCAGATGGGCAGTAGCCAGAACCAGCAGCACGCCCAGCA
The DNA here is from genome assembly GCA_964513075.1 of uncultured Anaerolineales bacterium. Lineage (GTDB taxonomy): Bacteria > Chloroflexota > Anaerolineae > CG2-30-64-16 > CG2-30-64-16 > DAOUBP01. The sequence continues at coordinate 25,498 of CAZELR010000031.1, read as the reverse complement.
GCGCGGAAAGAGAGCGCAAGCCCGTCTCGCTGGTCCCGACGACCTGCGTCCACAGCCGAAGCAGCCAGTAGTAGAGCGGCGGATGGATATCGTTGGCGGCGTCGTGTGCAATCTCGGTCAGAGGGCGCATGGCCAGTGCTGCGCTGTTGCCTTCGTCCGACCACAGGCTTTGTGTGCCCAGGTGATAGAAGCGCAACCCGGCCGCAATGCCGATGATCAACAGCAGCAAGAGCAAGACCAGGCCAAGGTCGCGCGATGAGCTTTTCATGGCAACCTGCTTCTTTCGAGAACGAGCGCCGCGGGAGCCCACAGCACCTGCCGTAACCAAGCCAAGCGTTCCCGGCCCACGCTGATGGCAGCTAACCCGGCATGGGCATCGATTGCCTCGATCGTGGCGTCGTGAAGGCCATCCTTCAGACTGTGCGCCACGATCGTTGGCTTGGCCGGCGCCGATGTGCTGCCGGCGGACACAATGACAGCCGGGCTACCATCAACACTGACTTGCAGATCGCCCGCACAAGGCGGCGCCGAGCAGCCGGGCAGCACCGCCAATCGGGTCCCTTCAAATGTGAACGACAGGCTTGCTCCGGCCTCAGCCGCTTGCCAGGCCTTGCCGAACGGCAGCGCGGCGGCCGCAACTGCCTCCCAACTCCCCGACGCCGTAATGCCCCAACCTGCGGGCTCGTGCGTGCCGGGATAGAGCGCGGGTTGCGTCGCGGTCATGTACGTCTTCAAGCTCTCGTAGACGGGTTGCAGGGTGAAATCGGGGTCGGCCAGGCGGAAATAGGCCTCGGGTTTGGCCTCTTTGAACCAGTCATCGGTGGCGCGTTTAAAGTACCAGGTATTGATCACGCCGGCCCACGGCCACTCTGCCTGTGCACGCTTGTAAGCTGATACAGCGTAGCGCGCCTGCTGTTCGAGGCTGACCTGGCCGAATCGTTTGTCGGCCACCTCGTCCGGCACTGCGTTCCACGCCATCTCGCTGATCCAGATCGGTTTGGATGCATCGCCGTTGGCCACCATCAGGTCGCGCACATACTGCGGTCGGCCGTAGTTCATCACCCGAGGCTGCATGCGCCGGTCGGTAGGACCGGACCAGAGGCCATATGCCTGCATCGCCATGATGTCGAAATAGGGTGCGGCGCCCGCGTCGTACATGCGCTGAAGGAAGATCAGATCGTTGAGCGCGTTATTGGGGGGTGGCGCGGCGGGCTGAAGCGCGATGGTGCTCGCCAGCGCGCCGGCAATGATCACGACCTCTGGATCCGCCTGCCGCGCCCGCGTCGCACCGACCTTGAGCAGCTCGGTGTACTGTTCCGGGCTGATGGCGTAGCTGCCCCATTCCGGGTAGATGTTCGGCTCGTTCCAGAGCTGGTAGTAACGGATGCGGCCGCGATAGCGCTCGACCAGCGCGTAGACAAAATCGCCGAAGTCTTCGTAGTTGTCGGGCGGAGCAAAGGTGCCGACTTCGTCGCCGCGCGCGCGGCTCCACGATGGCGGCGTGCTCACCCGGACGATCAGCTCCATCCCGTATTTGTCGGCCAGGTCGACGATCTGATCGTATTTGTCCCATGCTGATTTTGCCGGCGGATTGCGGCGGTCTTCGAAGTCGCCCTTGCCATGGATTTCGATATCTTGCCAGGGGAATTCTTGCCGCAGCCAATGGAAGCCAGCTGCCGCGGCAAGTTTCACCGTGAGCTCGCGCTTGGCCGGTTCGACCTCTTCGTTCAGAAAGACGTTAACCCCGAACGGGTTGATGTCGGTGTGCTTAACGGGTGCATCGGCCGCCAGGTTCAGCCGCGGCCGCAGCAAGTCGGCACTGAGATCGGAGATGCCTTTGAGCTGTGAGAAGAGGCGCTCCTCGCCGGTGAGATTGAAAAGGAGCGCTCGGAACGGGGTCCACGCAAAGGCTACGGCCGCGATGAAGACAGCCGCCAGCACCAGCGCGGCCAACCATGAATGACGTCGACGGTAGGAAGAACGAGTCATCCCAATTGTAGGTATATCAGCACCCTGAGCAGAGCACGGCGCCTGAGATACCCGCCATTCCGCGCTCCACCAACTGCGGCGTACAGAGTCGAAGGGGCGGGTCTGCCCTATGGCCGTCTCCCTGGACTGTATTCCACCACACCCGCAGACTGCGGCGAGCGCGGCTCCGTTTCGCCCAGGATGCTGTCTTCTATGTTTTCGGAGGCACCCTTGCCCGCGGTCAATCACCTACGAAGGTGACGCCGGTGCATTGCTCGCTCTGGCTGAAGGTGTGCACCCACTTATCGGATTGCGGCGTCAGGTCGCCGAAGCCGCCGGCCGTTTCCTGAGTGACGCCGCCTGCCGGTATGGACGAGGGGCATGTCACCACATAAACCTCGACGGTTGTGCCGGCAGGCGCTGGCCCGCCGAATGGAGAGAAACTCCAGTTGCCGTCGCCAACACCATCACACCCCGAACATTTGGTATTGCGTGGGCCGTAAAAGGCGATGTGGATGCACACGCCGTTACGCAGACTGTTACTGCGATAGCGTGCGTATCCGCTGACGTAGGAGGTCCCTGGATTGGGCTCACAGCGTTCAACGCCCTTCAGAAGGGCGAATGGATACTGCGGCTGTGGCGCCGCGGTTGGCTGTGGCGGCGCGGTTGGCTGGGGCCGCGCGGTTGGCCGCGCCACGGGCCGCGCGGTCGGCGGCACCGCCGGGATGTTCTGCACCACCTGCACGGTGTTCAAATCTCCGCTGATGGTTACGAGATTGCCGGTCACCCAACCCTGCTGGCCATTGTACTGAACTTGCAGCCAGTCGCCGGCCTGATTCATGCCGGTAATCTCGTATGATTGCCCGACGGCGAGCTTCCCAATGGCCGCATAGTTGGTGCCCGGTCCCGACCGTACGTTCACTGCCTGGCTGGCGGACAGACGCGCCACGGGGTTGGGGGTCTCGGTGGGCGGGACTTGTGGCGTCGCGGTGGCCTCAGGCGTGGCAGTCGGCGGCAGCGGCGTAGCGGTCGGGAAGACGAGCGGCGTCGGCGTCCAGTCCGGCGTCGATGTGAACGTCGGCTTCGGGGTTTTGGTGGGTGGCACCGGCGTAGCTTGCGGCCCGATTTGGGCGCAGCCGGCCGCTAAGGCCGCGGCCAGGGCCAAAACGATAAACAGAAATAGCTTGCGTTGCATGAAACGTACACCTCTCGATTGATCATGGAGACAAAACATCCGGTTCTGTGCCAGCCCAGGACGCTTAACAAGTTTCACGTCTCCAGCTTGAGTTTGCAAATTATAGCACAGACCGGAGCCCTGCCCAATTCAGAATGCCCGTCCTAGGACGTGGAGGCTTGGCATTTGGTTCCGCGAATGTGGACTTCACTGACAGCGCTTGATGCCATCCAGCGCAGGTTGTGACTCAGGATTCAGCTCCAGCGTTTTGTTGAACCACTTGACACCGTTCTCGCAGTCTTCCAGGTAGGTGTAGGCCAATCCAAGTTGGTAGAAGTATTCTTCGTTTTTCAGGCCCAGATCGAAAGCCTTGTTGAAGTACTCGATGGCCGATTCCCAGTTGAGCAAGGTGTAGTAGACTCGTCCGATGTGTGCATAGGCCAGCGCGTATTCTGGATCGAGCTCGATGGCTTTGCGCAGCGTTGAAATGGCCCGATCCGGATCGCCGTTGAGTGCACTGGCGTGCCCCAAGGAGTCGTAACCGGTGGGCGTGTCGGGATTGGCTTGCACTGCCAGTGTGAATTGCTCAATGGCTGCTTCATAATCCTGCAGAGCCATGTGAATTACACCCGCGCTGATGTAGATGTAGCCCTGGGTGGGGTCGAGTTGTGCGGCGCGGGCATAGGCCTCCAAGGCTTCTTCGTAGCGTCCTTGCATGGAGAGCACGTAGCCCAACTCGCGAATCACGAAAGCACTGTTGGGGTTTAGTTTTTCTGCCTGGCGGGCTTCTTCCAGTGCGCGCGACCAGTTGTTGCGATCGGCATAGACCTCCCCCAGCACGGCGCGCGCCTCGGCCGAGAGGGGGTCTGCGTCCGTGGCGCGCAGGGCGACTTTGATGGCCTCGTCGTATTCTTCGGACCAGTCCAGGGCCATGGCCAGAATCGCCAGATTCCAGGGACTCTCCTTCAGCGCAACCGCCTTGCGCGCCGGTTCCACGGCCCGATCCGGATGGCCACGCAGGATCCAAAGCCAGGCCAGGCGGTTGAAGGCCTCGTCGTTTTCAGGCTCCAGCTCCACGACGCGCGTGTAGCTCTCGGCCGCCGCGGTCAAGAGCCCGGCCCGATAGGCATCCTCAGCCTCGGCCAGGTAACTCACCGCGGTGCGGGTGGGGGTGGCCGTGGGCTGCAGGGGGTTGAAGGGGTTCTCGAAGAAGCGCGTGCGGGTGGCCAGGAAATAGATCCCCGGCAGAACAACGAGCAGAATCAAGAAGATTATCGGCCAGGGGGACCGTCGTCGTCGCCCCCGATAGCGCCGGTCGATTTGCATCAGCAGCATCCTTTGGGATTTACGGCCGCAGGGCTTCCGCGGCTCGTACTTCGGCAATCGTCGCCATGATGGCTTCGTGTATGCCAGGTTGGCCGTTGCTGGCGATCAACGAAGGGCTGTCCAAACGGTATGGCGTGCCGTCATGTTCAGTGAGCCGGCCTCCGGCTTCCGTCACCAATATCCAGCCGGCCGCGACATCCCACGGCTTGAGCTCGGTTTCCCAGTAGCCTTCCAGGTGCCCGGCCGCTATCCAGGCCAGCACCAGGGCTGCAGACCCTAAGCGGCGCACCGATTGTGAATGGGCATCCAGCGCCCAGAACTCGGCGCGGTTGCCGCCCACTCCTTTAGTCCTGCCAGCCACGAAACCCGTGGCCAGCAGCGCCCGCCTCAATTCTGACACGTCGGAGACGGACAGCCGGTGATCGACGCCTCGGTCGCGCAGCCACGCGCCGCCACCCTGTTCGGCCCAGAAGGTGCGCCCGCTGGACGGATCATGGGTTACGCCCAGCACCGGCACGCCGTGGTGCGCCAGGGCCAGGTTCACGGCGAAGAGGGGCAGGCCATGCGAGAAGTTGTTGGTGCCATCCACCGGATCGACCAGCCATAGCCACTCGGCCGCGGGCAGCCCACCGCCTGCGCTTTCCTCGGCGTAGATGGCGTGTGCCGGCAGCGCAGCGCGCAGTGCGTCCACAATCAAGCGTTCCGAGGCGAAATCTGCCTCGGTGACGATATCGAAGTGACCTCGCTTGATGCGCGTGAGGCTGTTGTCCAAGCCCCGGTCCAGAATCTCGCACAGCAGGACGCCGGCCCGGCTGGCCAGATCAATGGCGAATTCGCGTGTTGTGTGGTCCAAGAATGCTCCAATAGGGCGTATTTCGTATTGCGTGGTGCGTGTCGCGTTTGTTACATCGTCTATGGCAAGGTTTGGTTGTCAAGGTCACCGGCAGTATAAGCTGGGCGAAGTCATTCTTGCTTGCATGCTCACACCGTCGCTACACGGTATCAATTCCGATCGTCGAAGGGCCCCTGTGTTCCACCGTTTCCAGCCCCTTCACCCCGCTCAGATTCACATTATACGCAGTACGCAGCACGCAGCACGCCGTCTACTCCGCTGCGCTCAGGCCCTTGCTTAATCCTGTCCGGATCAGGTTAGCGCGTCCTTGTTTCAAATAGTCGCGGCCCATCAACTTCAGCATGTCGGCTACCAGTCGCCTGCGAGAGTCGTCGGCGCGTGGACAGCCCGGCGGCGGGGGCGGGAAACCGCTGGCCCGGGCGAAGCGGGCCAGCTCGCTCTCGGGCACATAGATCAACGGCCGGATCAGGCGGAAGCGGCCATCGAAATAGTCGGCCGCCGGCGCCAACGTATGGACGCTGCCGATGTACAGAAGGTTCAGCAGCGTGGTCTGGGCGACGTCGTCGGCGTGATGCGCATACGCTACGACGTTACAGCCTAACGCCTGAGCCGCAACGAAAAGCGCCTTGCGCCGGAGCCAGGTGCAGCGTTGGCAATCCAACGGCAATGCCTCGGCGTCGGTCAGTTCCGGCGTTACCATCCGGTAGGCCAACCCCTGTGCTTCCAGCCAGGTCTCCAACGGCTCATGGCCGGCCGTGAGCCCGGTCGCATCGCCGCGCACGTGAACGGCCGCCAACTCGAAGCGTTCCGGCGCGATCCGCTGCAGCCGTTGGAGTAAATCCAACAACGACAGGCTATCCTTGCCGCCTGACACCGCCACAGCCACTCGGTCGCCGTCCCGCAGCATCGCAAACTCACGAATGGCCCGCCGCACATCCCGCAGTAGGAAGTGCGCCAGGTGGTCGGGGTCAGGGTGCGCCGCCATGATCCTTCCATGCCTCTTGCAGGCGCCGAACGACCTTCATGGGCACGTAGACGCCGCCCAGGTCAGGCTGGCCGGCGCGCGGGCCGTGATAATCGGTGCCGCCAGTGACGAGCAGTCCATAGCGCCGGGCGATGCCCATCAGGTATTCGGTCGTGATGGCATCGTAGTTGGGGTAATATGCTTCGAGACCCAGCAAACCCGCATCGATCATCAGTGGCAGCATCTCATCCAGGCTAACCGCTGACTTAATGGTTCCGTACTTGTCGAAGAACACCGGGTGAGCCAGCACAGGCAGACCCCCGGCGCGACGGATCAGCGCACACGCCTCAACCGGCGTAAATTTCATGCGTTCGACGTATGCGGGGCTGTTGCGGCCGATATAGCGCTCGAAAGCGTCCTGATAACCGTGGGCATAACCTGCTTCCACCAGCGCCTGCGCGACGTGGGGGCGCCCCACCGAGCCTTCACCCGCGATCTCCAGGATGCGCTCGAAGCGCACCGGCGCGCCCATCTCTGTCAGCACGGCGGCCATCTTGCGAGCCCGCCCCACGCGACCTTCTCGGATGTGCGCCAATTGTTCCTTCAACTCGGCGTGATCCGGGTTAATGAAGTAGCCGAGAATATGAACCTCGGCGTGGGGTACATCGGTATTGATCTCCACACCGGCGATAACTTCGACGCCAGCGGCTCGACCGGCCGTCTGAGCCTCGATCACCCCGGCCGTGCTGTCGTGGTCGGTGATCGCGATCACCTTAAGGGCCAGTCGATCTGCGCGGTTTACAAGCTGCGCAGGGGTCAGGCTGCCGTCGGAGGCGGTGGTGTGGATGTGTAGATCGACTTGGTTCATATAAAAGATATGAGTCCGGCTTCTGCCAACAGCCTGAAATAGGCCAACGGGACATCGTTCGGTTCGCCGCCGGTTTCCAGCGCCGCCAGATCGGCGATTTCGGCGATTGAGTGTCGACCGTCGGCCCAGTACTGCCAGATGGCTTCCTGGTCGTGCAGCGCGTTGCCTGCGCGGGCGGAGAGTGCTTGAAGTGCGGGCAGCAGATCGGGCCGGTCTGCCTGCAGTGCCAGCGTAACGTCGATGGGGCCTGGTGTCGGGCGAGCCGGGATCAGGCTCTTTGCCTCGTCACGCCACGCTGCCTTGTCGGGCGGGGGGGCGGCCGGGAGGGCGGCCGCTAGTTGCGCCTGCGCCCAGGTCAGCTCGCTCGCGTCGATCGCGGCGGCGCGTGCGCGAAGTGCAGGCAGCTCGGCGCTGATGCCGGCATCGATACGCGCCAGATCATCCAGGGCCGCAATCATGCATGCTCCGCGGAAGGCGTTGTCGCGCTGGTAACGCGCCCAGGCCTCGCCCGCCGCAGCCGTATCTGCGGCGCCCCGTACGCCCTCCACCGCGGCCACGGCACGTCTGCCGGCATCGATTGCGTGCCGGGTGATCATCCAGTGGCCGAGCCACGCGGCCTCGGCCGCGCCTGCAGCTGCCAGCCAATAGGCATAAACAGCGGCCAGCGCGCCGCTGCGAGCCAGGCTGTCGGGGCTCACCCTGTCCGGCGTGTCGGCTGAGGTGTGGTAGAACTTGTCGGGCCATTGGATGATGATGGGAGTCGGGATGCCTACGGTCGGATCAGATAAGATGTAGTGGTCGGAGCCAGCACTGAACGGCGTCTCGCGGTGGCGTTGGCCGTCCAGGAACGGTTCGCGCAGCCAGCTCAGCAGGTGATCGGCGAAAGAGGCGCCGGCCAGGGGCAGCGACCCGAGCTCCCAGACGCTGCCGGTCTGGCACTGGTCCGCGCCCACCATGTCCAGATTCAACCCTGCCAGCCAGCGCCCTGATTTGAGCCTAGCCTCGTGCTCCGCCAACCATGCGAACGTCCCGGTCATCTCCGGCGGCCACAGGCAGCGGATCCCGCGCCGCGGCTGCTTGAGCTGGCCGTTTTGGATCAGGCGGGTTAATGTGGCCGCCACCTCGATCAGCGCGGCTGCGCCTGAGCCGTTATCGTGCGCACCCGGCCGGGGATGGCACAAGTGGCTGACGAGCAAGATCTCGCCCGCGGCTGGATCGCTGCCGGGGAGGAACGCATCCACCACTTCGAAGCTGCCGGCGTAGAAGCGGCTGTCGATAGCGGCCCGCACGCGCACGGTTTCGCCTTTAGCCAGCCTTGCCCGCAGGTTGCGTCCCTGGCGGGGAGAGAGCACGAATCCCCAGGCATCCGGCCTCGAAGCGCTGGCCCACCAGAACGAGGTGTACTGCCGCGCATCGGGCAGATCGAGCTCCGAGCGGCCGCCTGCGTTCATACCGTCGCACAGGATGCCCGCCGCGCCGAATTGGCTCACGGCCACCGCGGCAACGTTGCTCGGGCGCTGATCGGTCAATACGACCTTGCCGCGCACGTCCAGCCCGGCGTAATCTCCGGTCTCTGTGCCCCCCTGGCCGCCCGGTGCAACTACTTCAAACTCGCCTGCAACCGCGATGCTGCGCTGGACCAGGCTGATGGGAATGGCCTCGAAATCGCATAATAGGTCAGCGGTCGCCCCTTGATCGTCCAGCAGGTGCAAGGCGGCGTTGTCGCAGGCCCATTCCAGGAAGCTGGGTGTGGTCCAGAAACGCGCCTTGCCATCGGCAGGATAAGTGCGGACGGCAGCCTGGATGCCGGCCGCCTGCAGCTGCTCGGCGACGTAGCCGGCGGCCGCGCGGTAGCCAGGGCTGGCCTGGATGCGATGATAGCCGCTCAGCGCAACGACGTGGCGATGGGCCAGCTCGCCGCGATAGGCGCGGCGGATAAGATCAGAGACAGTGTTAGACATAACGAGCTTCCTTGATCTGCTCAATTGGAGTTGATATGATAGCACAGAGCAGGAGAGAGGGGAAACTGCCTGAGGTCTGTTGAGAAACGCTGGTTCCGGCCAGGAATTCCAAATCTGGCTGTTGATAGCGTACTGGACTCGAGGCGTTAGCCGGTTTCCTGGCCGTCACGGTTGTGCACCAGACCGGCTGAAGCCTCAAGTCCGGGTAATTTGGAATTCTTGGGTTCCGGCTTGCCATCTGCGCCTGTTCGGCTGATAATGGGCAGGTGAGTCAACATTCCTCCCTTCGACGCAAGAGCAGCTTGGCCAAGTGGCTGCCCATTCTTTTGACGGTGGCGCTGCTGCTGGTCGTGGCCTTTGTCCGCAGCCGGCCAGTGCCGCCCGCGGCCGATTCGACGGCGGTCGCACCAGCTCAACCGCCCGCGGCCGTGACGCCTTCCAACGCTGGCGGCTTTCAGGCCGGTGAGATCGCGGTGACGCTCAGTCCGACGCCTGATGGTCTCGCGGCCGGCGTCGAATCGACAGATGCGACTGCTGCTTCGCAGCCGACCCGCAAACCGAGCGCGACCCCGCGGCCGACCAGGCAGGTGCGAGCCACCGCCACACCCGATGACGGTCTGCCTACGATTGGTTTCAGCGCGCTGCCGCGTCAGGCGCAGGACACAGTTCGTCTCATCGACCGTGGCGGTCCCTTCCCTTACCGCCAGGATGGCGCGGTGTTCCAGAACCGCGAGCGTCTGCTGCCGGCCAAGGCCAGCGGTTATTATCGGGAGTACACTGTGATTACGCCCGGTGAGTCGGATCGCGGCGCACAGCGCATCATCGCCGGCGCTGGGGGTGAGCTGTACTACACGGCGGATCACTACGATAGTTTCAAGCGAGTGGTGCGATGACCGAGACCCTGAAAGCGCTGTTGGCGGGTGAGCTGTCCCCCGCACTCTATCGTTGCAGCGCCCGCGTGCGGGCTGCAACCATCACCCGTCTGGCCGAGCGGCAAGGGTGGCGCGTCTATCGGCTGGACGGCCGCACGATCAGTGATAAGTCGACATTTCTCAGCCAGGTGGCTGGGCTGCTGCAGTTTCCTTCCTATTTCGGCCATAACTGGGATGCGTTCGAAGAATGCCTGAACGACATGGTATGGACGCTTGACCAGCCGGCGCTGCTGTTGTTCGACCACGCGGGGCGTTTTGCGGCCGCGGAGCCCGAGCAGTTCGCCATGGCGCTTGATATCCTGGCAGCCTCGGCGGAGAATCGGCGGGCTGGCCCTGGCCGGCTGGTCGTGCTGTTGCAGGGCGCAGGCCGCAGGGCTGCGCATTTGCCGGCGGTGCAGCTTTAGGAGTAGGTTTTTCTGTGTATCAACGGATTTCACTTCTGCTGCTGATTTCGCTTGTGCTAACGGCATGCGCAGCGGCAAGGATTGCCCCCGAACCGACGCCGTTGTTAGCCCAAGGTGCTCATGTTGAGGCTTCACCTGTTGCGTCTGTCTCACCCTCTCCAACCGACACACCGGCATTGTCTTCCACCGCTAAGTTGACCGTCACGGCTGCATTATCTCCGGCGATCGGGCCCACCTTTACGGCCATGCCGGCCCTTGCATTGACGCCGACTGACTTACCGGCTCCTACGCCCACCGGTACGTCCAGTCTGCTGCCCACCATTGCGGCGCCAACCGCCACGTCGCCCCCGCCGGTGACGGTAGCGCCGCCCCTTCCCTCTGCGACAACAGGCTATCGCGTCACCCAGATCACTCTGGCCACCTATCCCTACACTGCTTTCCAACGGTCCGCTGTTGACTCTGAGCGCAACGATTACCCGGTGGCCGTGCTTGACCGGGCGGCTTACGATGCGTCCGTTCCGCAGCCGGCGCCGAAGAAGTATCGGTTGATCGTGCTGGAGAACCGTTACCTGCGCCTGAGCATCCTGCCTGATCTGGGCGGCCGGATCTACGAGTGCACCTTCAAGCCGACCGGCAATAACGAATTCTACAGTAATCCGGTGGTGAAGCCGACCGACTGGGGGCCACCCAGCCCGCCCTATCCTGCCGGCGCGAATTGGTGGCTTGCGGCCGGAGGGCTGGAGTGGGGCTTCCCGGTGGAGGAACACGGGTACGAGTGGAGCACGTCTTGGGGGTTCGATCACGTCACCCAGCCCAACGGCGGCGTGATGGTCACGCTTTTCACAGGGGGCGGCCCACGCAATCCCTATGCGGTGGTTGATGTCATTCTGCCGCCCGATACAGCCTACTTTGTCGTCCAGCCGCACGTCATTAACCCCACAGGCTCGGCGTTCCAGTTCAAGTGGTGGGCGAATGCCATGCTGGCGCCTGGCTCAGCAAATAAGCCTGGACCAGACCTGCGGTTTATCTTCCCCGCGTCTCAGGTGATGGTGCACAGCACGGGTGATTCCTCTCTGCCCGGCGCGGGTCAGCCGATGCCCTGGCCGGTGGTCAACGGCCGCGATATGAGCCGGTTGGGCAATTGGGTGCAGTGGCTGGGCGTCTTCCAACGGCCGGCAGCCCAGGCTAACTTCATGGGCGTCTACGACACAGCCGCGGATGAAGGAATGCTTCGCATCTTCCCGTCCGAGGTCGCGCGCGGCGCTAAGCTGTTTGCAATGGGCTGGAGCGATCCAATCGCTGCGAGCAACTGGACCGACGATGGCTCCGGCTATGTGGAAATGCACGGCGGTCTGGCGCCCACCTTCGACGACTGGTACGAATTGGCCCCAGGCGGTGAGATAACGTGGAGCGAGGCGTGGTATCCCGTAGCGGGAATCGGCGGCGTGACCTTCGCCAATGATGCCGCCGCCTTAGCGCTGCTGCCAGCCGGTGGGCGGCTGAAGGTGGGTCTTTTTCCCACAACGGCATTGCGCGGCAGGCTGACAATTATAGTGCCCGGCATGGAGCCGTCAGTCAGTGACGTTGCAATCAGCCCGACCCAGCCGCTGGTTCAGGAGGTCGCTCTGGCAGAGGGCGTGCCGGCCCAGGGCCAGGCGGCCGTAACGTTGGTCGACGCGCAGGGACGCATGTTGTTCGAGTGGCAGGGCCAGGCCGCGCTGCGATAGGGTCACGCCCCTACTTCTTTGACGGAGTCCGCTCCTTCTGTTATACTCGGAAGTCGTTCGGGGCGTAGCGCAGTCCGGCAGCGCGCTTGATTTGGGTTCAAGAGGTCCGGAGTTCAAATCTCCGCGCCCCGACACGCGGGTGTAGCTCAGTGGTAGAGCGCCTGCCTTCCAAGCAGGATGTCGCGGGTCCGAATCCCGTCGCCCGCTTACCCCACAACAGTTAGCGGTATTCCTCACAGTACCCCCAACGGGTAGTGACATGACCCAAGTTACAGGTTTTGGGCCATGTCGGATAACACCTTACTTAGCACTTCTGACCGGTTGGCGCTGGCTGTCGAATCCTTCTTGACGGCCAAAGACGCCGCGCTGTGCTCACGGCGCACGCTGGCAGCCTATACCTATGCCTTGCGGCGCTGCGTGACCTGGCTCCGGGCGCGCGGCGTGACTGACCCGGCAGCTATCACCCCGGCGCTTGTGCGCGCCTACTTCGCAGAGCTTGGCGGGTCCGGACTCGCGGCCGGCTCCGTGCATGATTACGCGCGGCCGGTCAAGACCTGGCTCCGGTTCCTTTACGCTGACGGCATTATCCCCACTGACGTCATGGCGCGCGTCCAGATGCCCCGACTCGATAAGGCCATCCTGCCATCATTCACAGCTTCGGACGTGACCGAACTCTTGCGCGTCTGTGAGGACTCCCAAGACCCCGAACGCGACACGGCGCTTGTGCTGTTTCTGACTGACTCCGGGGTGCGGGCGTCGGAGCTTTGCGCGCTGCGCGTTGGCGACGTAGACACCCGAACGGGCGCGGTCATGGTCCGGCATGGCAAGGGGGCCAAAGACCGAACGTGCTACATCGGCGCGCGGGCGCGGCGGGCGCTGTTGCGCTATCTGCTCGCGCGTTTCGATGCCACGGCAACGGCTCCGCTATTCCCCTCTCTGCTGACTGACAGGCACTTGACCCCTTCCGGCTTGCTCATTCTCTGTCGGCGTCTTGGCGCGCGGGCCGGGGTTCCTGACTGCCATCCTCACAAATTCCGGCGCACGTTTGCTATCGAATCCCTGCGGGCGGGTATGGACCTGATACGGCTCGCGGCCATCATGGGTCATAGTGACTTGGCTATGTTGCGGCGTTACCTGTATCTCGTTGAACATGACCTAGCAGAAGCCCATCGGCAACATGGGCCGGTGGATTCCCTACTCTCCAAGAAAGGACGGTGAACCATGCTGCTGTATGCCATTCTCGCGGTGCTGCTGATTGTTGCCATCGTGCCCGAAGTCAAGCGGCATGACGCGCGCAAGCTGCAAAGACTGATTGACGGCGACGGCTCCGAGGTCAGGCGCTTCGATGCGGGTAACGCTGACCTCTTGCCGGTGGTGCTGGATGAAGGGCGTGAACTCCTACCGGCTGCGAATGACGCGCCAGTTGTCCGCATCGGGGGACCGGCTCCGGCTCCGAGCTACACGGTAGAGCGCAAAGAGGCGATTCACGCGGCGACAATCGAAACGTCTGTCATCATCCCATTTCAGCAGGCGCTAATCACGGCCATCATTGCCGGTGTTAGCGTCTGGGTGCTGTGTTGGGTGCTGGCGTGGTCGTGGCGTGTGCCTGTGGTCGTGTTTGCGCTGACCCTGGCCGGGGGTTGGTTGTGGCGGCTGCGCTTCGCTGACAGCTTGCTGCAGCGGATTGAAACCATGACCGGGTTGGACCTGGATCATAACGGGCGCATCGGTGCGAGTCCATCACACGCCTACACGGTGGCGAACCCTGGCATGGCACGGCAGACAGCAGCCACGGCGCAACGCGAGACAGCAGCCAGTGAGAGACAAACCGAACTCCTAGAGTTTGTCCGGCGCTGCTATCTGGTTGGGACGTCTGAATCGGCGCATGGAGTCAAGGCAACCGGGCCGGATCGGGAACGCTACACGGCTGCGCGGGATTCCCTCATTGGTTTGGGGGTGGCCGGTTGGCGCAATCCTGAGAGACCGCGCGGGGGTTGGCGCATGTTGGTCAAGCAAGACGAGGCGTTGGCGATTGTCGCCGCGCACGTCCTTTGATGCGACATAACTCATACGTACGTACTGCGTGCGTGCGTACTGGTACGGGGTATGAGTATGCAGAGGGTCACAGGGGAGGGGGGTGAGGCCATCGGGGGATAGAGAAGGGTTGACCGGCTCACGTTAGGAGCGCAAGCCGGTCGGGTTGGCTGACGTTCGACGCATCAGGCCGGGGGTATTCTATCATCCTCCGGCGCATTCGCAAAGGGGGTTTAGAACCATGAAACGGGCAATCTCAATCTATGCAGTTGTCTATGTGGCTGTCGTGCTGTTGTGTCTCGGTGTGCGCGATACCATCGGCGGCGCGGTCGGGTCCATCATCGTTGGCGTGCTGATGGGCATTGTATCGGCAGTCCCTACCGCGGTGCTGCTGGCTGTGCTGCTAGGTGGCCGGGGGGGTGTGCGATGAAACGAATGCTAATCATTCTGGCGCTGCTGTCGGCGGCGCTGCTGTTGTCCGGTTGTAGCGTGCTAGAGGAACGCTACACGGCGACGACGGCAAAGGCGCAAGCAAAACAGGCAGAGGCTTACGCGCAGGCAGAAGCGGCACATGCGGCCGCGCTGGAAACGCAAGCAGTACAGGCGACGGCACAAGTGTCACAGGTAGAGGCGTCTAATCGTCTCATGGCATTCCTGGCGACGGTTGCAGCCATCGCGCAGAATCCAACCGGCTACATCGTGATGATCGTGATAACTGGCATGCTGTTTGTGTTTGGCCTAGTGGCGATCACATTGACAGGGAGGGGGCAGAGATGAAGCGCAAATACGCCACGTTGCTAACTATCGCCCTGCTGCTGCTGCTGTGCTGTGCGCTCTCGATGTGTACGGCTGCGCTGCTGCCGAATCCGCAAGCCGAACCCGCGGCATGGTCGGCCATGTCCGAGGTCGCGGCGTCTAATCGTCTGTTTGCATTCCTGGCTACAATCACGTTCGGGACGCTGGCCGGTAGTCCGGGCGCAATCTGCGCGCTGCCTTTGATTCTGGTATTGCTGGCTGTCATTCTGTGGCTGGCTAGGCCGGGAAGGGTGTAGCCGTGAACATTCGCTACACGTTCACACCGATTGACGCGGACGGCAACGAGCTAGAGCCGGTCAATACCATCATGCCGGACGGTGAACCGTTCGCTATCGAACTGCCGGACGGCTCCATGCTTGGCATCTGCGCGACGGCAACCCATGACGAAATGACGGCGCTTGAATACGCGACCTTTGCGGCGCGCTGTGATGTTGTGAGGGTAGAACCATGACCGGACGCGACACAGCAGGCCGATTCCTACCGGGCAACGGTTACGCGGCTATCGGCGGCCGCGTTCGCGCTGATCGGCTGACCCCTGATCGGCGGCGCGAGATCGCCCGCGCTGGCTTCGCGGCTATGGTGGCGCGGCGCTTCGGTGGCGACGTGACAGCAGCGGCGCGGGCCATCGCCCAGGCTGCGAACGGCTCCGATACTGTGTACTACGGTCACACTACACACTGAGGGGGAGACCATGAACAACGATATTGACGCGCTGATCGGGGAGATCAAGACCCTGCTAGAGCAGGCTCCCGATTCCCTAGAGCAGTTTCTAGGCGTGTTGCGTGCGCTGCGTGATCTGTTGGCGGCGCGGACTCAGGCGCGGTGATGCGCTGATGTGGCCGGCCGCGTGGGTATGCGATCTGCGCGGCCGGTAGTGCGAAGATGCGATAACTTTAAGGTCTATGGCAAGCCATTGGGCGGCAATCTACGCCAATAATCGGGCATCGGGGTGATATACTACGCACAATGTAAGAACATTTTTGCTAATCGAAAGGAGCCTAGCATGCGTTCTCAGAAGGTGGTCGTCGTTCTCGATGAATCGGAGAAGCGAGTTGTGCAGATCATTGCGCGGCATGATGGCTTGTCCGCGTCGTCGGTGTTGCGCCAGTTGGCGCGACGGGAAGCGGAGCAGCGCGGGCTGCTGCCTGCTGTGGAGCGTCCCCCGGTTGCGGTGGGGGAAGGGGTGGGAGTATGAACGGCTTTGACAAAGAGCGGCCCGTCCTGGGCTTGGCGGCGAAAGGACGGGCAGCAGCGGGCGGCGGTATTGCGTTGTTCCCTCCGGTTGGCTCACCACCCGCATTTATCATACATGCTATCTGGCGGGCCGTCAAATTCTCGCGCGGGGGGTGGGTATGGAACTGAGTAATATCCCAAAGGAATTGACTAGCCTGCGTCAGTGGGTGGCTTATCGGTTAGTGCCATCGAAAACAAGGCCGGGCAAGACCGACAAGATACCCGTTAACCCGCGTACCGGTGAGAATGCCAAGAACAATGACCCGGCGACATGGGACGCGTTCGAGGCAGCAGTAGCAGCGGTCAAGCGATACAACCTTGCAGGCGTGGGTTTCGAGTTCACCGAGGATGACCCCTATACCGGCGTTGACCTGGACGACGTTATAGACGCTGCTGATAACCCTGAACCCTGGGTGCTAGGGTATATCGGGAGACTGGATAGCTACACAGAGCGTAGCCAGTCGCGCAAGGGGCTACATATTATCGTTAAGGCTGTGCTCCCTCCGGGCGGTCGGAAGAAAGGTCATGTCGAAATGTACGACTCCGGGCGGTTCTTCGCTTTGACGGGGGATATTTACCTGGGGCTGCATCTGATCGGTGATCGGCAAGCGGAGATCGAGGAACTACACGCGGACGTTTTCGGCGTGCCCGAACCCGTCAAGCAGGTGATTCGACCATCACAACCTGTGACACTGGCTGATGCTGACCTGATCGCAAAAGCCGAAAACGCGCGCAACGGTGGGAAGTTCTCGGCTCTCTGGAACGGCAGCATAACGGGATATCCTTCTCATTCAGAAGCGGATTTTGCCCTGGCCGGCGCGTTGCTTTTCTGGACTGGCGGCGATGAGGGGCGCGCTGATTCGCTCTTTCGGCAAAGCGGTTTGTACCGTGAGAAGTGGGACAAGCGCCATTACTCCAGCGGCATGACATATGGCGAGGCTACGCTACAAAAGGCGCTCTCCGGCATGACTGAGTTCTACTCAGGCAATGGACATGGCCCATCGGCTCCGGTCCTTGTCCATGTTCCCGACGAATTGAACGAGGGCAGCGAACTACCCACGGCTAGACCGGCTCCGGTGGACGCTGCCGCGCCTACATCGGGCCAAGATGCGGGGCGCGCGCCTACATCGGGCCAAGATGCACCCGCCACGGCTCCCCGAAAGAGGATCACAAGCGCCGATCTGGTGGACTTCCTGACAAGCAGAGGCTATTCGTTTCGCCTTAACGAAGCGGATGACAGCATCGAGGCCAACGGCGAACGAATGTCAGACGTGATTAACTCGCGGATTCGCTGTCAACTGCGGGACGCTGGCTTGGGCAAGTACCTTGCGGCGGCTGATGACGCGAGGGTTGCGGACGCTGCGCGGCATGCTTATCATCCTGTCCGTGACTACTTAGAAAGTCTGACCTGGGACGGGGGCGCGCATATCGCCAAGCTCGCGGGCTACGTCCAGGATACCAACAATGTCTTTTCGCTCTACCTCCGTAAGTGGCTGATCGGCTCGGTTGCCCGCGCCTACACTGGTACTCAGAACGCGGTGCTAGTGCTGGATGGGTTACAGGGGATTGGTAAGAGTCAGTTTGTCCGGTGGCTCTGCCCCTTGCCCAAGCTCTTTGTTGACAGCAATATCAATCCCGACGATAAGGATTGCTCCCTGCTGGCGCTTCGGGCTTGGGTGTGGGAGGTCTCGGAGTTGGGCGCAACGATCAAACGCGCTGACGTGGAAGCTCTGAAAGGCTTTCTCTCGCGTGAGCAATTCACCTTGCGGCCACCATACGGACATTATGATATCGTCAAGCCTGCGCTCGCTTCCTTCATCGGGACGGTGAACAATAGCTCCGGGATCTTCTCCGACTCGACCGGCTCCCGGCGCTTTTGGGCTACGACTGTAACCGGTCTGAACTGGCAGTATGAGCGCGACATTGACATACATCAGGTGTGGGCCGAGGCGATGCAGGCTTACCAAAATGGGGAGTCGTGGACGCTCACCAAAGACCAAGCCGAACGCGCAAGCAAGATCAATCAGGATGATTACGCGGTGTCTGATCCGGTGGAAGACCTCCTACGTAAGCACTACAATCTTGACCCGGCGCGGGGTGATATGTGGACGAGTACCGCGGACATTCTCCAAACGCTACAAAACAACGGCCTGGGGCAGAATGCGCGGGCAAACTCGATGTACCTTGCGGCCACACTCAAAAGCTTGGGACATGTCAAGGGAGATCGAAACAAGGTTCGGGGCTATCTCGGTATCTGGTGAAGCTTCCGCGACCCGCGACCTCCGCGACCTATATCAGAAAAAAGTCGTGTCATTTGCAGAGTAGAGAGGGAACAGAGAGCGTGAGAATGACACGGCTTAACATAGAAAAGGTCGCGGAGGTTGCGAAAGGTCGCGGAGGTCGCGGAGTTGTGAGGCTAGACGATGGGCAAACAGACAGCCGCTTGGAAGGCTCACGAACGACGAACCGCGGCGGCTCTCGGTGGCCGGCGGCTCGGTGCAACTGGCGCGGCTAACCCTGACGTGCTCACAGATTGGCTCGCGGCGGAGTGCAAGCACCGCGCCAAGCTCCCCCAGTGGATGACCGCGGCGCTTGCCAAGATCAGACAGCAGGCCGGTAATGATCGGCTCGGTGTGGTCGTGCTCCATCAATCAGGGGCGCGTGATTCGGTTGTGATGTTGTCCTTGCGTGACTTTCGGGAATGGTTTGGAACGCTGCCCACTGAGGCAGGAAAGGCGGGATCAGATGAACGACTTTGAGATAGATCGGGCGATTATCGAGGAAGCCGAACAGCAGGCCGCGGAGCTTGCAGAGTGGGAGGACGGTGGCTTGTGGTGGGAATTGCTGATGGCCGGCGACTAACGGCTTGACATAGACGGAGGATAACACAGATGGGCGATCTCTCAGACTACAAAGACGCGCGCGGCCGCTTCACCGCGGGTAATCCTGGCTCCGGTGTGGCGGGTCCCGGTCGGCCAACAGAAGCGGCCGCGCAACGGGTTAGGGCCGCGCTGACCGAGGTGCTAACCGATGACGAGACCATGAGCGCATGGGTGCAGGCGATGAAGCGGAAGCTCCGCAAGGGGAATCTTTCGGCTACACAACTGGTCTTTGATCGCACGATAGGGAAGCCCGCGGTTGTTGTCACAGTGGACGGGGCGGATAACCTAGCGGTGTTTATGGCCCAATGGCAGGCGATGTTAGTAGACGATGAACCCGCCGCGCTGCCCCCAGGTGATGAACCACTGGCGCTAGAATCGCGCTAGGGCCACGTAGAGCCACGTAGAGCGATTTTGCAGCATAGGGCCGATTCCGGGTTCATTGCATCGCTCTACGTGGTTTGTGGTGACTTCTGTGTAGCCTGTCCTGGTCATATGTTGCGGGGTTATCGTGATGCTTACAGCAGAGACAAGGGCCGCGCTGAGTTGCAAAACGCTTGCGAAAATCGCAACAACACTGGCAGTTACGCGGCGCGGCGTCGTCATTGCAAGCAGGGTTGCCAATGTTGCGGACGTTGCACAATGTCAGGCTGCTAGTTGACAGAATTACACGTCAATAACGGCACATAAGGGTTATAGTGTGAACATGGGGCGGGTTTCAAGCAAGGTCTGTTGCGCTTTCGTGCAACCGTGCGGAGTGAGGAAAGTTCTGCAAGTCGTGTTGTGGGGTTGCTTGCACGTCCTCAGCATAGCATAAGCGGCGGGTGTGTGCAAGTCGGCGGCTCCCAGGTCGGGCTGCTGATCGGTGCGCGGCCGGTTGGTGGCCGTGGTCGGGGGTGCGGTCGGTCGGAGTGGTGCGGGTAATGTGGTGCGCGGGTGTGGTGTGTAGAAGAAGGTGCTCTGAACCGGTTAAGTGTAGTGGTTGGATGGTGCGATAGCGCCCCGGCTACTGGCGAATTCTGAGTTTCGGGCCTCCCTTGGGAAGATCGGGCAGTTTGACAGACCCAACAAGCGCGGGTATGCTTAGGGCCACATCTCCTGTCACGCAGCATTGTCTCAAGCACGAGTAAGAACATGGACAACTACACTGGTGTGAAGACTCGCTCATGTCTTGGCTTGATTGTGAGCATAGTCATCTTAATCTCCTGTTGGGGGTTCCGCGGTATTAGGTTATTGGGATATGCGTCCAAAGCAATACACGCCCAAGCCACACAATCGGCTGCACCAATCAAGCCAGTGGCACCGATCCCGCACACCAGCATTGCTCCAATCGGAACAGTGGAACCAACTCCGCATCCCACTGCTGGCCCATTCACCGACGCTGACGCCGTGCGAAGATACCTTTTGTGGATCGAGACAACCTACAATCCTTTCGTGGACGCCACTAACGCAAATCAAGCAGCCTTGAAAGAGCAGGATACGCGTTCGGGTCGGTGTGGTGTCGCCCTTTTCGATGCTTCGGCACTTGTTCGGGACGCAAGCAACCAGCGTCCACCAGAGGGTTTGCGGCAAACGCATTTGGACATGACGCGCATGTTTCAAGAGTGGGAAGCAGCCAGGACTGAAATGGCGCAGTTTTGTTCCGGGTCGGATAATGCGGATGATAAGGTCGCCTCCCGAATCCAAACGATTGCCGATCTGAGTGTCGGAGTAGTCGAGAACCTCGATTCAGCAGTCACATGGCTCAACGGAACTCACGTGACGTGTGTAGAAATCTTCACGGTTTCGGTAGATACAGCCAACCTCAGAGATGGGCCGGGCACCAACTATCGGATTCTAGGCGTCGCTCACAAAGGAGATCGTTTCCGAGTGGGAGAACCAAAGTCGAATACCGAATGGCTTCACGTGAGTGATGAATCAGGGCGGCGGTTTTGGGTTTCGGGGAAGTTGGGCCAAATTCAGCAGAGTTGCACACCCCCCTAATAGAATCCCAACAGTTGACGGCCTCAAATGCGGATACCTAGAAACCTAGATCGGGTTGACCTTCTTGCGGCGCTTCCACTTTCGGCGCTTGCTTGAAGGTCCGGGCAGTTGAGAGGATTTGACAACTCCGGCAAGCGCGGTTATGCTGCCGGTCATAGAAAGCCGAACGGCCTAGAGCTTGCGACTCTAAGCCGTCCGTGGGTCTCCCAGTGGGGTAACACTGAGGAACCGTGATAGCAAGTGTACCACGGCTCACGTGAACCCACAAAGGGAGCGTGGGCCATTTTTGCGGGTATCTTGAGCTTAACAAGCCTGCGTGAAATGGCCTAAAGGCGGCAGCTTACTTAGCAAGCTGACCGGCGCTTGACAATTTAGGCCATGTCCTACCGGTTGGGGTTGGCAGAGAGCTAACCGCTACCCGTGGGGGTAAGACACGCGGGTGTAGCTCAGTGGTAGAGCGCCTGCCTTCCAAGCAGGATGTCGCGGGTCCGAATCCCGTCGCCCGCTCTGTATGGGCCCCTAGCTCAGCGGTTAGAGCGGCCGGCTCGTGACGGATTCGTCCGTCAAGGGCTGCCCGGTGGGTAACCATCGGGTGATTACCTGCCAAACTCGGGGAAGCCTACGCCATTCGGCATGGTAATCCCGAGCCAAGCCCCCTTCATCGGGGGAAGGTGTAGAGACTAGACGGCAGGCACTCAACGGGGGAGCGCTTCTTTATGCAACCTCACAGGGTGAAGGGATAGTCCAGCCCACAAACTCGCCTCCGGTGCGCCGGGGTCTACGGGGCGGCGAAAGTCGCAGTGGGATGCATAACCGGTTGGTCCTGGGTTCGAATCCCGGGGGGCCCATCTGATTGCGTGCTCCGTAAGCTTATTGCGGAGCACGCTTGCATTCTACGAGATGCAACACTTTGTTGGGAGTGTCATGGCATGATCATCGAAGAAGCAACTCAGGTGACCGACGAATTGGTCGAGGCGTTTGCGCGGCTGGTGCCGCAGCTTTCATCTTCCAGCCCGGCGCCCACGTGGCGCCAGGTGGCCGAGATGGTGGAGTCGCCGGCGACCATCGTGTTTGTGGCGCGGGATGAGGCGCGGGGCAATGCGATCATCGGCAGCTTGACGCTGGCGCTGTTCCGCATCCCCACCGGCTTGCGCGCCTGGATCGAAGATGTGGTGGTGGATGACGCGGCGCGCGGGCAGGGGCTCGGCGAGACGTTGACGCGTGCCGCGCTGGATCGCGCCCGGCAGATGGGCGCCAAGACGGTCGATCTGACCTCGCGGCCCTCGCGCGAGGCCGCCAACCGGCTGTATCAGCGTGTAGGGTTCGAGCTGCGAACGACCAATGTGTATCGATATAAGCTGGATTGATTTCGAGGAGCGCTGAACCGTTGACTAAGAGCAAAGTTGCCATTCTGAGAACCACCCCTGGCACCGTGCTGGCCGATTATCACCGGCTGCTGAACCTGGCGGGCTACCAGGACGTCGTCGCCAAGGACGCCGACACGGCGCTTAAGGTGAACATTTCCTGGCATTTCTTCTACCCCGGCAGCTCCACCACGCCGTGGCAGCTTGAAGGCGTGATCCGCGCGATGAAGGCCGATGGCTACGACCCCAGCTTGATCCACGCGTGTCATAACCGCACGGTGGTGATCGACGCGCACCTGGGCGAACGCGAGAACAAGCAGCTCAACGTGATCGAGGCGCACGGGCTGCGCAATGTCCACTTGTACGAGGGCGAGGAGTGGATTCCGATCCGTGAGGCGGTGGGCGATCTGGCCAAGAAGTTCCTGGTATTGAACGACGTCTACCCGGATGGGTTCATGATCCCGAAGCGCTTTATCGGCGAGAACATCATCCACCTGCCCACGGTGAAGACGCACATCTTCACCACCACCACCGGCGCGATGAAGAACGCGTTCGGCGGCCTGCTGAACGAGCGCCGGCACTGGACCCACCCCGTGATCCACGAGACGCTGGTGGACTTGCTGATGATCCAAAAGCAGATCCATCGCGGCGTCTTCGCGGTGATGGACGGCACCTTCGCGGGCGACGGGCCGGGGCCGCGCTGCATGATCCCTTACGCCAAGAACGTGATCCTCGCGTCGGCCGATCAGGTGGCGATCGACGCGGTGGCGGCCAAGCTGATGGGCATGGATCCGCTGTCGATCAAGTTTATCCGCCTGGCGCATGATCTGGGCCTGGGGTGCGGCGACCCGCGCGAGATCGAGGTCGTGGGCGATTTAGATGCCGCGGAAGAGAACTGGCACTTTGCCGGCCCGTTTCAGAAGATGACTTTCGCGTCGCGCATGCAGCACAAGATCTATTGGGGCCCGCTGAAGAAACCCATCGAGTGGTCGCTCAAGACGGTGCTGGCGCCGTGGAGCTATCTGGCATCCGTGGGGTATCACGACACCATCTGGTATCCGCTCGTCGGCGCGCCGCGGGTCAAGGCCGCGCTGAGCAGCGATTGGGGCCGGCTCTTCCGTAACTGGGAGACCGTGCAGTCCGATCCGGCCGGCCGGGGCTACCCCGACGTGGGCCATGAAACGCTGGAACTGCAGCGCTCCGGCTCATCGGTCTTCTGGCGCTCGTTTGGCGTTCTGGGTATGGCGGTCAAGGAAGCGCCGGAGTTTGCAGCCAGTCGGCGGCGCGCTGCAACGCGAAAGTAATCGGAGCACAGATTTCACAGATTCACGCAGATGCAGTTTATCTACGTGAATCTGTGTGCTTCATCCTGCTTGAGCCAACCGCTTACTTACACGCGAACAACTGCCCACTTTCCATTTTTGAACCGCAGCCACATCCCCAGGCCGCGGATTTGCAGGTCCACTCCCATCGCGATCCACGCGCCGATGAGGCCCAGCGGGCCGGTCAGCAGGAAGGCCAGCGGCAGCCGCACCAGCCACAGCCCGACGGCAGTGATCACCAGTGTGGCGCGCGTGTCGCCCGCGCCGCGCAATCCGCCCGACAACACCATCATGGTGGCCAACGCCGGCTGCGAGAATGCCACTAACCGCAGCGGCCAGATGCCGAGTTGCACCACCTCGGGATCGTCGATGAAGATGTCGATGATCGGCCCGGCGAATGCGAAGAAGAGCACCCCCATCGCGACCATCAGGATCAGAGCCATCCGCTGCGCCATGTAGCCATCCGCGCGCGCTCTTTGTGCATCCCCTGCGCCTAACCCTTGGCCCACGAGCGTGGTGGCAGCAGCCGCGAATCCAAAGCCTGGCATAAAGGCCAGCGATTCGCCTTGCAGTGCCAGTTGGTGCGCGGCGTACGCTTTGGTGCCCAACGCCGCTACAGTGGTGACGTAGGCCATCATGCCCAGGCGCATCATGAGGAGTTCCGCACCCGCGGGCAGACCGATGTTGGCGATGCGCCGGAGCTGCGTGGGATCGGGAATCAGTGCGGCCAGACGCAACTTCAGTCCAGCGCGGCCGCGCCACAGCAGCGCGGTGACCAGCAGACCGCCGACGCCGCGACCGACGGCGGCCCCCAGGGCCGAGCCGGCCACGCCCAATTTGGGAAAAGGGCCAGGGCCGAAAATGAAGAGGTAGGCAACGGCAATATTCACGAGGTTGACGGCCAGCATAACCAGCATGGGCGAGCGGGTGTCACCGGCGCCGCGCAGCGCGGCGTTGCCGATGAACAGCCAGGCCGCGCTGACAAAGATGGTGGAGGCAATACGCAGATACGACGTGCCGGGTGCCACCACATCCGCCGGTGCGCGCAGTGCGGCCATGATGGGCCTAGCAAATGCCAGTGCCGGCGCAGTCGTGATAACGCCGAGGAGCGCGCCCAACAGGTAGCCCTGGTGGAGGATGCGGTTCGCGCCCTCGGGCTCATGTGCGCCGGTGTGACGGGCCACGAGTGCGGTGATCCCGGTGGCGACCGCAGCGAAGAAAGTTGTGGCGAGCATGATCGCCTGATTGGACAGTCCCACAGCTGCAACCGCGCTCGCGCCCAGGTGGCCCACCATGAAAGTGTCAACCAATCCCACTGCCATGTTGAGCAATTGCTCGCCGACGGCCGGCAGCGCTAAGGTCAACACGCGGCCGGTGCGCTCAGTCGTCAGGCGGGTCTTGATACTTTTGGCATCCAACAACGTAAAAGACATGGGTCGCGCATTTCCTGGCGACGAACTGGCGTCGCTGGCAAGTTGATCAAAACGTTATTATAGGCCCGTGCGGGGGAGGCGGCAAACGCCATGCAGGAGCTTGCTACCGGCCCAAGTGAAATCTAAGGAATTATAAATAATATCAAGCCGTATATTGACAAAATTTAAATTACAAAGTAATATATTCAACATTATGCGCTGGCGCAACACGCAACACGCAACACGCAACACGCAACACGCAACACGCAACACGCAAC
>CAZELR010000030.1:1696-50102 GCA_964513075.1 uncultured Anaerolineales bacterium | reverse complement strand
AGGTCACCGTCGGCTTGTCCCCCGTGAACACCCGCGCCCGACTCTTGCCGAACGAGAATGCCTGATTGCCTGCACCCTGCGCCTGACGCATCAAAAAGATAAAAAAGCCAGCAAAAATCAGCAGCGGCAGGCTCGCTATCAACAGCGGCGCCAGATCAGCCCAGACGCTGGGCGCTTTAACGCGTATCTCGATCTGATTCGACGCGCTCCCGAAGGCATCAGCAGGCACGCCGAGGTTGAGGAGCGTCTCCACCACGCTGCCGCTGCTTTCCCGGCGCGATTGGACAGAATCGCCGTTGCGCAGGGCAACTGTCAAATCCTGATCGTCTACCGTGATCGCTTGCACCTGGCCCGTGCGCGCCAACTCGGCGACCCGACCGATGTCGACCACGGGCAGTTTTTCTTCGCCGCGACGCAGCGAAGCAAACAGGAAGAACCCCATCGCGATCAGCAACAGGAGGTAAACTGCGTTATTACGCACCGATCTGTTATTCATTCACCGCAACTCCCCAACTCCGCGGATGTCACCTGCATCCACTACTTAGTTCATAGTGTAGCACATCCACCGGGCACCGTCAAAGCATCTGATGATCGCGCCTTTATCGCGCCAATTCCGTAGCAGCCCTTCCGGTAGCCAGGATGTTATTTGGGCCCGACTGCGACGCGATGCTATAATAATCGTTCGTTGCACCAAAAATGAGTTAGCTGCGCTATTTCTGTTTTGGAGGATGCGTTGGAAGCTATAGAACACCAAATCGTCGAATTTCTGACCAACCTGTTGCAGAGTATCGGCTGGCCGGGTGTGGTTGCCATCATGACGCTCGAGAGCGCCAACATCCCGATCCCCAGTGAGGTGACCATGCCCTTGGCCGGCTGGATGTTGGTGCAAGCCCGTGGCATGGCCGCCTGGCAGGCGGTGTGGCTGGGCGGGTTGTTCGGCGCTTTGGGATGCACCTTGGGCTCCGTGCTCAACTATTGGCTGGGCGCACTGGGGGGCCGGCCGCTGCTGCGGCGCTACGGCAAATGGATCCTGGTGCACGAAGAGGATTTGGATAAGGCGGATAAATGGTTCTCCCGCTACGGCGATTGGGCTGCGTTTGTCTCCCGCCTGTTGCCTATCGTGCGCACCTTCATCTCATTTCCCGCCGGGGTGACGCGGATGAACTTCGGGCGCTTCACTGTGCTGAGTTTTGTGGGCTCGTTCATCTGGTGCGGCCTGCTGGCACTGGGGGGCTACCTCCTGGGCAGCAACTGGGAGACGTTGCGCGCCGCGATGCGCCCGTTCGACATCCCCATCGCGATCGTGCTTGTTGCGGCTGTGGCCTATTATGTCTATCGGCACGTACAGAAGGGACGAAACCGGAAAGCCGCCAACGGCGGTTAATGGCAGTAACGCAATCCGCTGGATTGCGGCTGAACAATCCAGCGGATTGTGTTACATGAGCTGGATTGCGGCTGAACAATCCAGCGGATTGTGTTACATGAGCTGGATTGCGGCTGAACAATCCAGCGGATTGTGTTACATGAGCTTGTTTGCCACGATCACCAAATCGCCCGACGCAGCCGGATCAAACGCGGGCGACGGCCAGCTCATCTGGCCGTGGCTCCGAACCCGATCGTAGCCCGCCTCGGCCAACGCGGCCCACAGATCGGCCTGGAACAGGGGCCGCTGCGGCGTGGTGTGGACATCGACCCGCCAGCCGGCATCCCCCTGCCTGAACAGCGCGATGTGAAACGCAATCCGCCCCGCGGCCGCATCGTAATCCGCGAAGCGCCACACCAACACCTCTTGTCCATCCAGCGTGCCGCCCTGTGCCGCAAACCAGCGCGGCTGCCGCTGCCAGCGCAGGTCATAGTTGAGATTCTGCAACACCAACAACCCACCGGGCCGCAGCACGCCGGCCATGCCCCGCAGCGCCCCAATCAGATCCGCTTGAGTCAAGAGGTGCGGCAACGAGTTGCCCAGGCAGAGCACGGCATCGAACGCGGTTGAAGGTGAGAGGTTGGCGGGTTGCAGGTCGGTCAAGTCAGTGACGGAGAAAGGGATGTCGAGACCGGCATCGGCAGCTTTGCGGCGGGCCAGGTCGATCATCACGGGACTAACGTCGGCGCCAGCAGCACGATAGCCATGCTGCGCGAGCCAGAGCGCGTGACCGCCGCTGCCGCACGCTGCGTCCAGCACGGTGCGCACGCCGGCTTCTGCCAGCACTGCGGCCAGGAACGGCCCCTCGGCGGCCAGGCGCGCGTCCCAGTCGGTCATCACGTCGAACATCGGCGCGAGGGCGTCGTAGAAATCGGTAGGAGTAGACATAGGCAGTGAGCTAGTGCGCTAGTGAGTTAGTGCGAACGTTGTAACGCTGGAACGCTTGCATGTTCGCTTGCCCTGGCGTTGGAACGTGCGTATGTCAGCAAGGCCGCCCCGGCAAATGCCAGCAGGACGCCGCCGGCCAGGAGCGGCGTACGGATCACGTTCACCCAGTTGGCGCCGTCGGGTCCGATGTGCGTCGGCGTAGCCCACAGCGGCGTAGTCAGCACAAGCAGGCCGCTAACGAACGCGGCCAGCCCAGTCGGCGTCTGCCAGCGCCCCTTGCCATCGCCCCTAAAGCCATTGATCAGTCGCCACACAGGCGGCAGGCGCAACAACAGGAAGACCACCAGGACAAAAATGGTGATGTAAAAACGCATGTTTTGCGGCGCACCCTTGCCGCGCAGTGCGATGGACGCATAGGTCTGCACACCCGCCAGAATGCCACTCAAAATCAGCACGCCCAGGGCGTCGCGATACGCGTTATGCCGGCCGCGCGCCAGACCGAGCGTCACCGTGATGCCCCAGACTGCGACGAGCGTTGCGCCGATCATCAGCAGGATGTAGAGCCATTGGAAGGGAGCGAGCTTCGCCATGCTTTCGCTCCATCCTGTAGGGTTCAAGGCAACGCAGGAGGTGCCCACGCCACCCAACAGATTGAAAACGGCAGCCAGGGCGAACAGGACGATTCCGCCGGTGCGCAGGATCTTGCCGCCGGCAGGTGAGGCTTGAGAAGTCATCTTTGAACTCCTTTGCGAAATATTGAGGGACACGATAAGCACAGGACCATAAGAATAATATCACAAAGCGGGCCGCGGGTCAGTGACTTTTGTCATGTGCAGCCGGCAGTCATACCGACCAAGGCGTCGGGCGCCACGGGGAAGACCTGGTCACGGCGGCACTCTCTGCCTGGTAAATTCCTGGCCTGCAACCCAAGGGCGTCGAACTGCGTAATCCTAGATAGAAACTATCACAAGGCGTGTAACCGCACGCCAGCTTCAGAGAGGAGCGTTCTAATATGAGCGAAGAGAAGACCCAAACCGAAGAATTCAAGGTGACAGGCGCGGCGCTGCTGGAGACGATCAAGCAGCTACTCCACGAAAGCAACATCCGCCGCATCATCATCAAGAACGACGAGGGCAAGACCCTGATGGAAATCCCGCTGACCCTCGGCGTGGTGGGCGTGCTGTTGCTGCCCACCCTGGCCGCAATCGGCGCCATCGCAGCCCTGGTTTCGGACTGCACCATCATCGTGGAGAAAGAAGTCACACCGCCGCCCGAAGCGTAACCGGTTCCGCACGGGGCGCCTAGCCCGTCCCTTGCTGATTCGCCTGTATCTATGGCATACTGGCTGCATGAGTTGGTGGCAACCGAATCGTCGCGATCCGGTCGCTGTGCGCCCGGCGCTCCCGATCGATCGCGCGCAGGTAAGCGCCTTGCTGAGCGACACTTGGCGGCGTCACGGCAGCTTAACGCTGGATGACCAGGCAACGGTGCTCCAGAGCGGGCTGAGCACCGTTGCCTTCATACGACAGGAGGCGGTCGGTTTCCTGGGCGTTACCGCGCGTGTGCCAACCGGAGCGCCGCCGGAGGCCTGGGCGGACGTCCACCTGGTTGCCATCGATGCGGACGAAAAGGTTGAAACCATCCTCGCGCCCCTGCTGGGCCAAACGTTTCCGGCGCTGCAGGCCGCAGGCTGCACCGGGCTTACCTGTCTGACCGCGCAGGGCTGGCTGAGACACGAGTTGCTGGGGGCAGGGTTCAGCGAAGTGGATCACGTCGTCAGTTATGTGCACAATGACCCCCACCGCTTGCCTGAACTTACACAGGTGGCGCAACTGCAAGCCGCCACGATGCACGACGTGGATACGATCCTGGCGTTGAATGCAGCAGCCTTTGACCCCCTCTGGCGCTACGGTGATGCGGCCATCATCGGGTGGCTGCTCACCGCGGATCGGGCCACGGTGGCCTATCTCGGGGGTGAGCCGGTGGGCTTTGCCCTCACGGTACGCCTCGCGGCCGGCAACTTCGCCCACCTGAACCGGTTGGCCGTCCATCCCAAAGCACAGGGCCGCGGCATAGGCAGGCAGCTGGTCACCGACGGGTTGCACTACGCCTATGAAGCTGGCGCGCCGGGGCTGGCGCTGAACACACAGGCCAGCAACGTTGTCTCCCGGCAGCTTTATGAATCGTTGGGGTTTCGGCCGGCCGATCCGGTCATGTCGGTGTTGGTGTATCGATTATAACGGCGCACAAGTCAGCAAAGTGACCTACGATTCGTTCCGGCGATAAGCTGCCAGCAACGTTGCGCCGATCTTGCCCCAGTCGAACTGTTTGACCCAGTCCAGGATTTCCGCACGCGCGTTGCGCCAATCGGTCTGGTGCGCCGCGGCCAGCGCCGCGGCCAGCGCCCCGGGACGCGACGAATCGTAGAGAATGCCGCGCGGGCCGGCCACAAGGTTCGGAAAGGCGCCAATGGCCGGCGCAATGATCGGCAGTCCAAAAGTGAACGCCAACAGCGCTGCACCGGAGGTCGTGATCTGCCGATACGGCAATACACTCACGTCGGCGGCATTGAAATAGACCTGCACCTCTTCCGGCGGCACCAGACGGGGAACCAGACGAATGCGCGGATCATCGCCGGCCAACACAGCCAGCTTTTCGGCGTAGCTGGCCTCGCCGGGCCGGCCCACCAACAACAGCCGCACATCCGCTTCAGGCAGCCCCCGAAAGGCCGGGATTAACTCCTCCAGTCCCTTGTAGGGACGCAGCAATCCCAAACAGACAAAGGTGAACGTCTCATCGGCCAGTCCCAGACGCGCCCGCGCTTCGCCGCGCGAAATCTCGTTAGGATAGGCCATCAAATAATGGCCATGCGGCGCCACGACGATGCCCCGGCAAGGCCCAAAGCGAGCTTCCAGCGCCGAAGCCGTGCTGGCGTCGTGAACATGGATGACATCGGCCCGGCGGATGATCCTGGTCATGCCCCAGCGGTCGGCAAAGCCGGCGTCCTCATGGGGTTGTAGGTTATGCACCGTAAACGCTACCCGACCGCCCTGCCGTTGGAACCGCGCAAGCTGGCCGAAGAGGCGGCGCAGCCTCAACCAACGCCGGACCTGATAAACCGGCGGCGCGTTGGCCCCGCCCTCCCACAAGCGCCGCAGTGCGCGCCGCGGCAGATCGCGTGCACCCTCCCAAGAGCGAAGGCTGATGCTTGGCGGCAAGTCATAACGATCAAGCCAGTGAAGATGGATCACATCGGGGCGGCGATCACCGGTCAAATCCTGTGGATCGAGGCGCGGCGCCAGGCGGACATCCGCACCAGCCGCAGTCAGACCGTCGCAAAACAGGCCGATATACGGATTCACACGCACACCGATCGGGGAGATAGTCAGGATGCGGGGGCGGGCGCTTTGTGACATGGTATTTAGAATCCGGAATTAGCCTCAACTTCGTCCAGGGGAGCCGCCCCCGAAGAGCAGCCCAAAGGCTGCTTTCTGGGCAGCCCGCGGCCGCGCGGATAGCCGTCCGGCGTTTGCGCGACCTTGTCGATGACCACCAACACACGGGTCTCGGCCAACCCCGGGATCTCTATTGAGATGAGCCGGGTGAGGTGGCCGCCCAGCAGGCGAATGGCCTGTTCCGCGGCCAGTGCTTCTTCGTGCGCGGCCGATCCCTTGTACGCTACCACCCGGCCACCACGACGGGCCAGCGGCAGCAGGTATTCCACCAACGTCGGCAGCGGCGCCACCGCGCGCGCCGTCACCAGATCGTACATAGCCCGATGCGACTCGCGCAAACTCAATTCTTCGGCGCGACCGTGCACCAGTTGCACGTCAGACAGATTGAGCTTTTCAGCTACATGCTCGATGAAGCGCACTTTCTTGGCGGTTGCTTCTATCAGCGAGAGGCGCAGACGAGGCCAGACGATGCGCAGTGCTAGCCCCGGGAATCCGGCGCCCGCCCCCACATCCACCGTGCGGGGACTGCGCCCCAAAAGCGCCGGGACTGTGATGCCATCCAAGGCAGCCAAAGCGGGGATCAGTGCTAACGAATCAAGATAGTGGCGTAACTGAACCTGCTCGGGCTCAGTGATGGCGGTCAGATTGAACTGCTCGTTCCACGCCAGCAGCTCTTGTGTGTAAACTTGAAAAGCTGCTACCTGGGAAGGGAGCAGGTTCAATCCCATTTGTGCGGCGCCAGCGGTGAGACGTTGCATGGTGGGGATTATACCATACTCTGCTAGTGCGCGGCCATACCCATCATGAGCAGGTCGGCGATGCCCGTAAAGCGTTCCCCCAGGGGATAAGACGGATCAGCCTCGCACCAGAGCACCAACTGCTGCAGGTACAACGCATCCAGCGCCCTGGCCAGGGTATCCGGGTCAAGCGCCGGATTGACCTCGTGCTGATACTGCGCCCGGCGGATCAGCAGCGAGGCGGTAGGCCGGATGCTGAAGCCTCCCGCATCGCCGCACCACAGGTCGGTCACGGTAATCGCTTCTGCAAAGATCAATTTGACGAGATCGCGATCACGCTCAATGCTGTCTGCCAGGGCTAACATGAATCGTTTCAGGTTGCCCACGGCCGAGACGCTGCCCACGGCCAGGCTGGCGGCGCCCAACCGGCCGATCGCACGCACGCCCATGTAGCGCAATACGGCGTCTTTTGTGGCAAAGTAATTGAAAAAGGTGCCCTTGGCCAACCCTGCACGCCGGGTAATTTGATCCACGGTGGTTGCCTGGTAGCCCTGCTCACGGAAAAGCCCGACGGCAGCGTCATAGAGCCGCTCGCGCCGCTCTAGCTTGCCGATCTCACGCTTTCCGGTGGGGGGTGAAGACATTCGCCAGCCTCAGCGGGTCTATTTCTTCGCACTTGGGGCTTCGGCCGGCCGAGCAAACAGGGCAGCCAAATCATCCAGGGCCTCTTGGCTCACGACAGCCAGCACCTCATCACCGGCCTCCAACTGCGTGGCGCCGCGCGGCACCACCATATCGCCCTTACGGATAATGGCGGCAATGATGCACTGCTCGGGCAGTTGAAGATCCTTGAGGGGGATGCTCAGTGCCTTGGCCCCGGCCGGGATTTTTTCCTCGACAATGGAGTACTGGCCACGGCGCAACTTGAGCAGCGTCATCATGTCGCCCAGCGACATTTCCTCTTCGATGAGGCTGGAAATGATCGCGGCCTGGTTCACGTGCACGTCGACGTGGAACTTGCTGTCAAAGAGCCAGGCAGTGCGCGGGTTATTGACGCGCGCGATCGTGCGCGTGATGTTATAACGCACTCGCGCCATGTAGCACAGCGCCAGGTTATCGGCGTCGTTGGCGGTGACAGCGGCCAGCACCTGGGCATCGCGGATGCCCGCCTGCTCCAGCACGGCGGGATCTATCGCGACCCCTTCATAGATGACCTCGGTCGGCAGCTCATGATGAATCCGGCTCAACAATTCTCGGCGGTGTTCGATCAAGCGAACCTGGTGCCCCTGGGCCACCAGGGTTGTCGCTAACTGGGCGCCTGTGCGGCCGCCCCCGGCAATAATCACAAACATGGCAGGTCTCCTGGCGTCAACCAAGTCGCTGACGCAACGCTTCGATACCTTCGAAAGTCGCGCTCAGATGCAAGTAATCCCCGGCATGGAGGATAGTGTCGGATGCGGGCATCGTAGCTCGGCCGGCCCGCGTGAGGGCGATCGGCAGGCAGTCGCTGTGCTTGACGATGTCACCCAGCCGCTGGCCCTGCCAGGCTTCGGGCACCAGCATCTCGTAGACTTCAACCTCGCCGTTGCCGGCGGAGAAGACCGTGCGCAGCGAGACGTCTGACAGCATTTCTTCCATGCGTTGTGCGCCCCAACTGCCGGGCCCCACCGTCTGGATATCGAATACGTCATACAGCAACTGCCAGCGCGGCTCATAGTTGCGCGCAACCACGTTCTTGATGGAATACACGGCGCGGGCAACGTGTGCAATGACTGCATTGAGGGAATCCGAGCTGGTCACAGCAGCCAACCCATCCGCGGTTTCGATGCCGGCACGGCGCAGCATATCTTCGGCCAGCACATCACCCTCAAGCGTGCGCCCTCGGAAACTTGGATCCAAGATTTCGAAGGCCGATGCCACAATGTCAATCACAGTGACCTGATGTCCCATCTGGAACATCCGATTGGCGAGTTGAGCGCCGATCCGGCCACAACCAACGACGATGACTTTCATGGTTCTCTCCATAAAAAAAGGGACACAGGCGCAGCGCCTGTCCCCCCACAACCGATAACGCATTCCCATCATACTCCGGTTTCCACGCGCCGTCAAATGCCCTCGTCTCACGCGTGAGGCGGCAACTTGGCTTGCTGACAGGTCAGGAGTATAATCATTCTGTTCTGCTCATTTTTCCACGATAGGTTTATAAACAATGTCGCTATCAAATCACGATCAGGGTGCACCCGTTCAACACCGAACAGATGAGTATAAGCCGCGCCGGTCATGGCGCACGTGGTTGATCGGCCGGCCGCTGCCGACCGCCGATGCGCCCAATGAAACGATCAGCAAGTTTGTGGGGCTGGCTGTTTTTTCCTCCGATGCGATGTCCTCAGTAGCCTACGGCCCTCAGGAAATGATGTTCGTTCTGGCCGCGGCAGGGGTGGTCGGCTTTCAATTCGCCTTCCCGCTCGCCGTCTCCATTGTCATCTTGCTGGCGATCCTGACTTTGTCATATCAACAGATTATCCACGCCTATTCGGGCGGCGGCGGCGCCTACATCGTTGCGCGCGATAACCTGGGGGAGCTGCCGGCCCAGGTGGCAGGCGCTGCATTGCTAACCGATTACATCCTGACCGTAGCTGTCTCGATCTCGTCCGGGGTCGCTCAGGTCACTTCCGCTTTCCCGCAGCTTTTCCCTTATCGCGTGGCGATCTCGGTCGGGCTAGTACTCTTGGTGATGGTAATTAACCTGCGCGGAGTGCGGGAGTCGGGCACCGTCTTCGCCGTCCCGACCTACTTCTTCATTGTGATGATGTGCCTGACGGTGATCGTAGGCTTTATCCGTTACTTGACCGGTTCGCTCGGCGCGGTGGCCAGCCCGCCGCCGATGGAAATGCTGCACGGCCCTCAAGCCGTCGGCATTTTCCTGATTCTGCGTGCATTCTCAAACGGCACGACATCGCTCACGGGTGTCGAAGCCATCTCCAATGGCATCCAGGCCTTCCGCGAGCCAAAAAGCCGAAATGCGGCTGTTACCCTGGTTTGGATGGCCATAATCCTCAGCTCGTTGCTCCTCGCCATTACCTATTTGGCGGTCCAGGTCGGTGCTGTTCCATCGGAGCTTGAGACCGTGATCTCCCAGTTGGCGCGCACGATCTTCGGTGGACGCAGTGTGCTCTACTTCGCGACGATCGGCGCAACTATGGTGATCCTGGCAATGGCCGCCAACACATCTTACGCCGGCTTTCCACGCCTGAGCGCCCTGCTGGCACAGGATGGCTTTCTGCCCCGACAACTGGCTTTTCGTGGCAGCCGGCTCGTCTACTCGTATGGGATCGTTGCACTGGCGCTGATCGCGTGCTTACTGATCATCGCGTTCCGTGCCAGCGTCAGCGGCCTTCTCCCACTCTATGCCATCGGCGTCTTCTTGTCGTTCACACTCGCGCAGATTGGCATGGCCCGCCGCTGGTGGAAAGTGGGACAGCTTGCCCCCGGCCAGGAAATGAAAGAGCTTGGCTCGACCCTGCGCTTCGAGGCCGGCTGGCAGAGCAGAATGGCTATCAACGGCTTCGGCGCTGTCTGCACTACGATGGTCACCGCGATTTTTGCCGTGACAAAGTTTCGCGATGGCGCCTGGGTCGTGCTGATTCTGATCCCGGTGATGGTGCTGGCCCTCTCGGCTGTGCGCCGGCATTACCAAACCCTGGCCGCGCACCTTTCGTTGGAACACTTCGCCGAACTGCCGCGCATCTCCCGGCACCGGGTGCTCCTGCCCATCAGCGGCGTCCATCAAGGCACCCTGGCGGCGTTGCGTTACGCCCAGGCGCTTTCCGATGATGTGACGGCAGTGTACGTGTGCCTTGAGCCGGCAGAGGTGCAGAAGATCCAGCAGAAGTGGGAGACGTGGGGCCAAGGGGTGCGCCTGGTGATCCTGGATTCGCCCTACCGGCTGCTGATCGAGCCGCTGCTGCGCTATATCGAGGATCTGCTCAAGAAACGCCAGCCCAATGAAATCATCACCATCGTCGTGCCGCAGTTTGTGCCCAAGCACCGGTGGCACAACCTGCTGCACGCCCAGACGGCGACCTGGCTGCGCTTTGCGCTGCTCTTCAAGCGCGAAGTGGTCATCACAGACGTGCCGTACCAGGTGGAGTGAGCGAATCAGCGAATCAGCGAATCAGCGAACCGACGCATCAACCTCGTCATGCGCTCATTCGTTTTTTGTCGCATACAGCCCGTTCTTCTTAATATACGCGCACACCTTGTCGGGCGCCAGGTAACGGATGCTGCGGCCCTCGCGTATGCGCGCCTGGATTTGGTGTGAGGCAATCTCCAGCTCGGGCATGTCCAGCAAAGTGACCCGCTCGTGGATGCCGGGCAGCTGGGCCTCCAGATAGTCCCAGTCCAACGGCACAGCGTGACGGGTGAGCGCAACC
Organism: uncultured Anaerolineales bacterium; assembly: GCA_964513075.1. Classification (GTDB taxonomy): domain Bacteria; phylum Chloroflexota; class Anaerolineae; order CG2-30-64-16; family CG2-30-64-16; genus DAOUBP01. The sequence continues at coordinate 39,166 of CAZELR010000030.1, read as the reverse complement.
AGGTGGCAGGCCGCCACCAGCTCCTGGGGTTTGTGCCAGGTGGGCAGCTCGGCCAGGCTGTCGTAGCCCATCAGAAAGTACAGCTCACCGCCGGGCGGCATCTGCTGTTTGACGATGTTCACCATGTCGATGGTGTAATGGGGTCCGGGCCGGTCGGCATCGACGCGCGAGACCTGGAAACACGCGTTGCCGGCCACCGCCAACTCGGCCATGCGCACGCGCTGTCCCACCGGCACCAGCCGGCGGTCCCGCTTATGCGGAGGATCGCCCGCAGGCACAAAATACACCACCGACAGGTTGAGCTGATCCCGCGCCTCTTCCGCCAGAATCAGATGGCCGATGTGCACCGGATCGAAGGTGCCGCCGAGCAGGCCGGCGCGGAAGGTGGTCCCAGGCTGGGCGGCGGCGTCCTGGCAGTCGTCTGCTGGCATATCAGTCGCTCCAATCCAACTCTTTCTCGCCGATGCGCACGGTGTCACCCTCATGGATGCCGGCAGCGCGCAACGCCTCGGTGATCCCCAACGCTTCCATGATGCGCTGGAAACGCATCACAGCATCGTAATACTCCCACCGGGTCATCTTCACGATACGCTCGATCCGCCGGCCCTGCACACGCCAGGCGCCATCAATATCGCGCGCCACCGTGAAGCGCAGATCTTCTTCCGCGGTCGGAGCGGCCAGCGGTTGCACCTCAACGAGCCGCGGCGGCGGCGGCAGCTCGCGCAACAGCCCGGCTGCACATTGCAGGAGCACATCCACCCCTTCGCCCGTCACAGCGGAAATGGCCAACGGCTCTTCTACACCCGACGCACGCAGCTTGAGCGCCAGGTCGGGCCACAGTTCACGTACCTCGGACACATCCATCTTGTTCAACACCACGATCTGCGGCTTCTCGGCCAGCAGCGGGCTGAACAGCGCCAATTCCTGATTGATTGCCTGATAGTCGCCCAGTGGATCGGGGCTGATGCCGTTGAGCAGGTGCACCAGCACGCGCGTGCGCTCGATGTGCCGCAGAAAAGTATGTCCCAACCCAGCCCCATCGTGCGCGCCCTCGATCAGGCCCGGGATGTCGGCCCACACCATGTCCTGCTGCCCCACCAGGACGGTGCCCAGGTTCGGCTCCAGGGTCGTGAAGGGATAGTCGGCAATCTTGGGCCGGGCTGCGCTGATCCGGCTGAGCAGCGTCGACTTGCCGGCGTTGGGCACGCCTACAATGCCGATATCGGCCAACAGCTTCAGCTCCAGGCGCAGCCAACACTCCCCGCCCGGCTCGCCGTTCTCTGCGATGCGCGGCGCCTGATTGACCGGCGAGCGAAAGACCCAATTGCCGCGGCCGCCGCGGCCGCCGCGCGCCACCAACGCGCGCTCGCCGGCCGCGGTGAGATCAGCCACCAGCAGCCCGGTCTCCCCCTCATAGGCGACCGTACCCACCGGCACCTTGATGATCAGGTCCGGTCCTTGCGCGCCGGTCTGGTTCTTGCCGCGGCCGTGTGAGCCACTCTCGGCGCGAAAATGGATCTGCTTGCTGAACGCAATGAGGGTATTGAGCTGAGGGTCCGCCTCCAGATAAACGTCGCCCCCTTTACCGCCATTGCCGCCGCTGGGCCCGCCGCGCGGCACGTGGGCTTCGCGGCGAAATGCAACCACACCGTTTCCACCGTCACCGGCGCGCAGGTAGATTCTAGCTTCGTCATAAAACATGTAGGGGACTCCGTTCGTGTTGCGTGTTGCGTGTTGCGTACTACGTGTTGCGTGTTGCGTGTTGCGTGTTGCGTGTTGCGTGTTGCGTGTTGCGTGTTGCGTACTACGGACTGCGTACTGCATATTCCGTTAGTGTTTCTTATGACAGCATACCTGTATTACCAACCCTTGTCAAAACCTTCTACAACGTCCTGCTTACATATCTCTAACACTCGTCCAATGTCATTCTAACGCGCTCGTTTTAGAATCAAAGTGTAAGTTCAGTGAAGTGCGGATGTTGCGGGCGATCCGTCGACGAATATGAGATTCTTCGCTGATATCTCGCCGCAACGAGTGTTGAGCGATTAACCCGCTCAGAATGACAGTATACACAGTACGCAATACGCAATACGCAGTATGTAATGACAGGAGGCAGAGATGGCAAATTTACAGCGTTGGGAGCCAGCGCGGGAGATGCTCAGCCTGCGCGAGGCGATGGATCGGTTGTTTGAAGAGAGCTTCTTGCGGCCAGGCACTTTCGGAGTCAACGAATCTGCGATCGCCGCGCTGCCGGTCGACATGTACGAAACGGATGATGCGCTGGTCGTGAAGGCCACGGTGCCCGGCCTCAAGCCTGAGGAGATCGAGGTCACCGTCACCGGCGATCTGTTGACCATCAAGGGCGAGTTCAAGAGCGAAGAGAAGACCGAGAAGCGTAACTACCTGCGCCAGGAGCGGCGCTTCGGCAGCTTCTGCCGCCAGGTGGGCCTGCCGGCGGGCGTGGACACCAGCAAGGCCAAGGCCACTTTTGAAAACGGCGTGCTCACCCTGGATCTGCCCAAGGTCGAGCAGGTGAAAGCCAAAACCGTCAAGATTGTATCGAAGTAACACATCACGCTTATTTTATTGAAATCGAGAGGAGATAACCGATGGCTAACCAAATGACACGCTGGGATCCTGTTCGTGAAGCTGTGACGCTGCGCGAGGCGATGGACCGCCTGTTTGAAGATACGTTTGTGCCCGCCCGGCGCCGCGAGAGCGCCAGCGAGCCCGTCTACCGCCTGGCGCTGGATGCGTACGTGACCTCCGAGGAGATCGTGGTGCTGGCGAATATGCCCGGCATCAAGCCCGAAGATGTGGAGATCACCCTGGAAGGCGACACCTTAACCATCAAGGGCGAACGGCCGATGCCGCTGGAGAACGCGAATTACGTGATGCAGGAGCGGCCCTTCGGCAAGTTCCAGCGCACGCTGAACATCAACATCCCGGTGAACGCTGAGAAGGCCGAGGCACACTACGAAAACGGCCTGCTGACGCTGACGATTCCGAAGGCTGAGGCGGTGAAGCCGAAGACCATCCAGGTGACGACGGCTAAGTCCTAAGCGTAGAATGTCACCCTGGCAGCCTGTCTGTCTTTTCAACAGGCTGCCAGCCGCTTTTAAAGTCATCTCCCGATTTGCTTCTCCGCCCGTGCCCAGGTAGAATGCGGCTGCCTGTCAGTCACAATTCATCGTTAGCGCACTGTTGCCCTACCTTGGCCGGATCGTTCCGGGGTAGGGCCTCTTATTTTTCGCGGGAGAAAGTCTGTCATGACCCCACGAGCCATCTTGAGCGTGTACGACAAAACCGGCCTGGTCGAATTCGCCCGCGGCCTGGCTGAGCTGGGCTTCGAGCTGGTCGCTTCCGGCGGCACCGCGCGGGCGTTGAGCGCCGCCGGGCTGCCCGTCACGCAGGTAGACCAGGTCACCGGCCACCCGGAGATCCTGGGCGGCCGTGTCAAAACCCTGCATCCGGCCATCCACGGCGGCATCCTGGCCCGCCGCACACCGGAACACTTGGCCGAGCTGGCCGGCTACGGCATTGCACCGGTCGATCTGGTGGTCTGCAACCTCTACCCGTTCCCAGCCACCGTCGCCAAACCGGGCGTCACCGAGCCGGAAGCTGTCGAGGAGATCGACATCGGCGGGGTGACGCTGCTGCGCGCTGCGGCGAAGAACTTCGAATCGGTGGCCGTCGTTTGCGATCCGGCCGATTATGAAACGTTCCTGGCGGAGCTGCGGTCGGGCAGCAGCACGCAGGACGAGCGCCGCCGGCTGGCGTTGAAGGCATTCCGGCACACCGCGGCCTATGATGCGGCGATTGCGACGTGGTTGGCGGGGTGCGTCGACACGAGGGCGGGTCTTGCACCCGCCCCTGCACCCGCCCAGGGGCAGGGGCACGCCCAGCCCCTACCTGAGACGATCGCTCTGGTTGCCGAGAGGGTGCAATCCCTGCGCTACGGCGAAAATCCGCATCAACAGGCCGCACTCTACCGCTGGTCCGGCGCGGCGCCGGCCTTCGAGCAGCTTCAGGGCAAAGACCTGAGCTACAACAATCTCATCGATCTGGAAGCCGCGTGGGCCATGCCGCAGGAGTTCTCGGACCCGGCAGTGGCGATCATCAAGCACACCAATCCCAGCGGGCTTGCTTCGGCCGCGAGCCTGGTCGAGGCGTACCGGCTGGCGTTCGACTGCGATCCGGTGTCGGCTTTCGGTTCGATCATCGCCGTCAACCGGGAGGTCGACCTGGCGCTGGTGCAGGAGATCGGCTCGCTCTTCGTGGAAGTGTTGGCCGCGCCCGCCTACGCGCCCGATGCGCTGGAATGGCTGGCCGCGCACAAGAAGAACTGCCGGGTGATGGTGGCGCGCACGATCCCGAGCCAGGCGCTGGTGTTGCGCTCCGTTGCGGGCGGCCTGCTGGCGCAGACGCCGGATGGCCGCGACGTGGACGAAACGACATGGCAGGTGGTCACCCAGCGGCAGCCCACCGAGGCCGAACGCCGCGGCCTGGCATTTGCCTGGCTGGCCGCCAAGCACGTCAAATCCAACGCGATCGTCCTCGTCCAGGGTGCGGCAACCGTGGGCATAGGCGCGGGGCAGATGAACCGGGTTGACTCGGTGTACCTGGCCGCGCGGCGCGCAGGCGACCGGGCAAAAGATTCCGTGCTGGGCTCAGATGCGTTCTTCCCGTTCCCGGATGGCATCGAGGTCGCAGCCGCGGCCGGCGTCACCGCAATCATCCAGCCCGGCGGGTCTCTGCGGGATGAGGAGACCATCGCAGCGGCTGACCGGTTCGGGCTGGCGATGGTGTTCACTGGAGAACGACACTTCAGACACTGAAATTGGTTTGACAGCTTCAGGCATCCGTGCTAGACTCGGCTCAGTTAAGTTTCGGACGGGCAACCATGCGCATTCAACGTTATCTGGCTCATCATCACCGACGCAGGGGCAGGCGCTAGACAAAGCAGCGTCTATTTGTGCTTGTCCCAAGGACTGGTCATCAAGAACCAGTCCTTTTTTGTTAATCCGTTTTCGGAGTGACTATGGCGATTCAACCGTTCTCGGCCGACCGGCCGCTGCCCGAAGGGGTGCGCGAGCTGCTCTTTGCGGATGCGGCAGCTTTTCAGGAGATGGAAGATGCGCTGCGCACCACCTGGATGACGTGGGGCTATCATCAGATCATCCTGCCGGCGTTCGAGTATGCCGACACACTGGCCACCGATGTGGGCGCGCAAGTTTCCGCCGAGATGTACCGTTTCTTTGATCGCAGCGGCCGCACCCTCGCTCTCCGGCCGGACCTCACGATTCCCACCGCCCGTGTGGTGGGCACCCGGCTCTACGATCAGCCCATGCCGCTGCGCATGAGCTACATCGGAAGCGTCTTTCGCCATGAACCGCCCCGCGCGGGACGCCAGCACGAATTTACCCAGGCCGGCGTCGAGCTGATCGGTGCGGTGGGCAGCGCCGCCGATGCCGAGGCGATTGCCCTGGCCGTGGCTGCGCTGCGCGCGGTGGGGCTGCCGGACTTCAAAATCATCCTCGGGCACGTCGGCTTCTTCCGCGGGCTGTTAGCCGCGCTTGCGCTGCCGGAGCGTTTGGCCGTGCGGGTGCGCCAGGCGGTGGATCGCAAGGCCGAGGCTGAGCTGCTTGACCTGGCGGTCGAGGCGTCGGGATCGAACGCAGCCGCCAAGGATGCCCTGCTGGCGCTGCCTCGCCTGCACGGGGCTGGTGGGATACTCGCAGAAGCAGCGAGATTCTGCGTGACGCCTGCCATGATCGAAGCGTTGGCCGACCTGAAAGCAGTGGCTGAATTGCTGGATGCCTATGACGTTGCCGGCAACGTGAGCTACGATCTCGCCGAGATCCGGGACTTGGGCTACTACACCGGCATCACCTTCGACGGCTTTGCGCCGGGCCTGGGCTTTGACCTCATCTCCGGCGGACGCTACGACAATCTGATCGGCCACTTTGGCCCGCCATTTCCTGCAGTGGGCTGGGCCCTGACGCTGGATCGGGTGTTGGTGGCACGCGAGCTGCAAGGGGTGACGGGCAGTGAACCGGCCGCGGACGTGATCGTGTCGACACAGGGCGATCCCGCGCGCCTGGCCTGGGTCACGGCAGCCAGGAGGCGCGGGCTGCGCGTAGAGGTGGATCCGCAGGGGCTGGAACTGGAGGCGCTTTGGGCCGCGGCCCAGAGCCGGCGGATCGTGCGCGCGGTGGTCCAGCGCGATCAGGATTGGCTCGCCGTGCGGGAGGCAGCCGGGCCGCGGCTCGTGGCGCCGGACGACTGGGAGGAGATTGCTCGATGGCAAAGCCGTTAACTATTGCGTTGCCCAAGGGACGACTGACCGAGGATGCTTTGGCGCTGCTGGCCCGGGCCGGCTATGCCATTCCGGCCAACAGCGACAGCAGCCGAAAACTGGTTATTGACGGCTCGGATGGCCGCTTGCGTTTCGTGATGGTCAAACCGGCCGATGTGCCGGTCTTCGTGGAGTACGGGGCCGCCGATCTCGGCTTCGCCGGGCTGGACGTCGTGCGCGAAGCAGGGCGGGACGTCTACGAGCCGCTGCGACTTCCCTTCGGCTATTGCCGGCTAGTCGTTGCGGGCCGGGCAAACCAGCCCGAACGCCCGCTGCGGCTGGAGCGCAGCCCGCGGGTTGCTACCAAATTTCCGCGGCTCACCGAGGCATTCTTCCAGCGCCGCGGGCTGGTGCCGGAGATCATCGTCATGTCCGGCTCGGTCGAGCTGGCGCCCATCGTGGGCCTGGCTGATCTGATCGTAGACCTGACGCAGACCGGGACGACGCTGCGCGAGAACGGCCTGGTGGAGCTGCGGGTGGTGCTGGAGAGTCAAGCGCTGCTGATCGCCAATCGGGCCAGCTATCGGCTGTACGGCACTGAGGTGGTGGCATTGATCGACGCGTTGGCGCTCGCTGCTGAGAGAGAAAACGCAGGAATTCCAGAGGGAAGGATCATTCTATGTCCGTGATGACAACCTACACACCGGCGGCAGCGCAGCACACGATCTTGCGCCGCGCCGCCTGGGAAGATCAGGAGATGCCGGCGGCGGTTACGGATGGCATCGAGCGCATCTTCGGCGAGCGGCTCGCGCCGGCCGAGGCGGTTGCGCGCATCCTGCGGGATGTCCGGCAGCGCGGCGACGCGGCGCTCCGCGAGTGGGCGCAGCGGATCGACCGGGCGCCCGATGGCGGTCTGGAAATCCCCACCGCCGAGTGGCGCGCGGCCTATGACCGGCTGCCGGCCGGCCAGCGGAACGCCCTGGGCCTGGCAGCAGAACGCGTGACCGCGTTCCATCGCAAGCAGCCGATGGATTCCTGGGTGGATTCCGGACCCGACGGCACGCTGGGCCAACTGATCCGGCCGCTCGATCGCGCCGGCGTCTACGTTCCCGGCGGCACCGCGCCCCTGCCCTCCTCGCTGCTGATGGCCGCCATTCCGGCTCGCGTGGCCGGCGTGCGGGAGGTGCTCGTGTGCACGCCCGCGGGCAAGACAGGCGTCCACGATCTGATCCTTGCCGCAGCATACGTGGCCGGCGCGGACCGCCTCTTCGCGCTCGGCGGCGCGCAGGCAATTGCGGCCATGGCCTACGGCACCGAGACCGTGCCGCGCGTTGACAAGATCGTTGGCGCGGGCGGGCTGTTCGTCACGCTGGCCAAGCGCCAAGTGTTCGGCAGCGTGGGCATCGACGGCTTCTACGGCCCCACCGAGACGCTCGTCATCGCCGACGACTCGGCCGACCCGGCCTGGGCCGCGGCCGACATGCTGGCCCAGGCCGAGCACGACGTGCTGGCATCACCGATCCTGCTGACCCCATCGCGGCGCCTGGCCGAAGCGGTGACCGAGCAGCTTGCGCGCCAACTGGAGACGCTGAGCCGGGCGGAGATCGCCGCGCAGGCGCTCGCCAATCGCGGCGGCATCGTCGTCACCGCGGATCTGGCCGAGGCGGTCGAGCTGGCGAACGCCTACGCGCCCGAGCACCTGTGCCTGCTGGTGGCTGAGCCGTGGGCGCTGGTCGGGCAGATCCGCAACGCGGGCGGCGTCTTCGTGGGCGAGCACTCGTTCGAGGTGCTGGGCGATTACGTCGCGGGCCCGAGCCATGTCATGCCCACCGAGGGCAGCGCGCGCTTCTCCAGCCCGCTCAGCGTGGCCGACTTCGTCAAGCGCATCAGCCTGGTCGCCTTCACCCGCGAGGCCGGCGCGCGACTCTCCGTTCCGGCGGCCGTGCTGGCCCACGGCGAGGGGCTGACCGCGCACGCGCGGGCTGCGGAATTTCGTTGCCGTGATATGTAGAGCAGAGTTGCCAACTTTGCGTAAAAGTTGGCAACTCTGCTCAGGAGCGCTGCTGTGACCGAGTCGTCATTCACCAACCTGCCCCAGCGAATCGCCATTCGCCCGCACATCGCCGGCATGGCGCCGTATACGCCGATCGTGCCGTTGGAGGTGCTCAGCCAGCAACTGAGCCGGCCCACCGAGCAGATCGTCAAGCTGGACGCCAACGAGAACCCCTACGGTCCGGCGCCCGCCGTCCGCGCGGCGCTGGCCGAATACCCGTTCATGCACATCTACCCCGATCCCGAGCAGCGTGAGCTGCGGGCCGCTCTGGCCGGTTACACCGGGGTCCCGGCCGCCAACATCCTGCCCGGTCACGGCGCCGACGAGCTGATCGACCTGATCTGTCGCGTCTTCCTGGGCCCGGACGACGCCATCATCAACTGCCCGCCGACCTTCGGCATGTACGAATTCGACACGGGTCTGGCCGGCGCACACGTCATTTCCGTGCCGCGGCGGGCGGATTTCTCGGTGGATGCAGATCGCATCATCGCATCAGCGCATCAGCGAACGGCGCATGAGCGAGCGGCAAACAGCAAATGTGCCAACACGCAACACGCAACACGCAACACGCAAATTAAGAATCAAAAATCGAAAAACGAAAAACGAAAATTGCTCTTCCTCACCTCGCCCAACAACCCCGACGGCAGCCTGCTCGCGCCGGACGACCTGCGGCGGCTGCTCGACCTGCCCATGATGGTGGTGTTGGATGAGGCCTACATCGAGTTCGCCGGGCTTGAGCACTCCCTGGCAAGCTGGGTGACGAAGCGCGACAACCTGATCGTTCTGCGCACCTTCAGCAAGTGGGCCGGGATCGCGGGGCTGCGGCTCGGCTACGGCATCTTTCCCGCCTGGCTGATGCCGATACTGTGGAAGGCCAAGCAGCCCTACAACGTCAACGTGGCGGCCACCGTGGCCGGGCTCGCGTCACTGGCGCATCGAGACGAAATCCGGATGACCGTCGAGGCGTTGGTTGCCGAGCGGGAGCGGCTGGTCCGTGAGCTGGCGGCGTTCCCGTTCCTGCAGCCTTGTCCCAGCCGGGCAAACTTCGTCCTCTGCCGCGTGATCGGCCGGGAGGCGCAGGGGCTCAAGGAGGCATTGGCGGCACAAGGGATCCTGGTCCGCCACTACGCCAAGCCGGGACTGGAGAACTGCATCCGCATCAGCGCGGGCCGGCCGGAGCAGACGGATGCACTGCTGGCGGCGCTGGCGGAGGTATAACGCTCGTTGCGCCGCGCGTGGTAAAATCTGGACAGCCGAAGGAGTCTTGAAGTGGATGCAACCTGGAGAACCGCCCTCTGGCAGCAGTTCGGGGCCGCGGTTGATATGTTGGTGAACGCCGTGGCTGCTTGTCCCGATGATCTCTGGCGCGTACGCCTGTGGGACGATGCCGAGCTGCCGGGAGCGGCAGAGTTCTGGTACATCGTCTATCACACCCTCTTCTGGCTCGACCTGTACCTGTCCGGCGCGGTTGAAGGCTTCGCGCCCCCGGCGCCGTTCACGCTCGACGAGCTGGACCCGGCTGGGCTGCTGCCAGAAAAACCATACACCAAGGACGAGCTGCTGGCCTACCTCGAACATTGCCGCCGGAAGTGCCGGGCAACGATCGAGGCGCTGACGAACGAACAGGCCAACAAGCGCTGTCGCTTCCCGTGGGGCGAGGTCAGTTTTGCATCGCTGCTCCTGGACAACATGCGCCACGTCCAGGAGCACACCGCCCAGTTGAACCTGATCCTCGGGCAGAGGATCGGTTGGTCGCCCAGATGGGTCGCGCAGGCGGAGAGCTGATACAGTTTACGAGGTATTCCATGCGTACAGCAACCATAGACCGCAAAACCGGCGAAACCGACATCCACCTGACCCTGGCGCTCGATGGCCGGGGCAAGGCGGACGTGAGCACGGGCATCGGCTTCCTCGACCACATGCTGACCCTGTTCGCGCACCATGGGCTGTTCGACCTGACCGTGCAGGCGGCGGGCGACCTGAACGTGGACGCGCACCACACCGTGGAGGATGTGGCGATCTGCCTGGGACAGGCGTTGGATCGGGCGTTGGGCGACCGGGCCGGGATCGTCCGCACCGCTCACAGCTACGTGCCCATGGACGAGGCGTTAGGGTTCGTGGCGCTGGATTTGAGCGGCCGGCCCTATGCCGTAATCGAGGTCACCTGGCAGAGCGCGTCGCTGGGTGGTCTCGATCCCGACCTGGTGCGCCATTTCCTGGAGACGGTGGCATTCCACGGCCGCTTTAACCTGCACGCGCGCGTGCTCTGCGGCCGCAACAACCATCATCAGGCCGAGGCACTGTTCAAGGCGCTGGCCCGTGCGCTGGATGCCGCTACGCAGGTGGACCCGCGACGGCAGGGTGTGCCGAGCACAAAGGGGACGGTGGCATCATGGACGAAGGACGAAGGACTAAAGACGAAGAGACCGGGATGCCAGAGACAGATTTCGTCGTTCGTCGTTCGTCGTTCGTCATCCGTCGTTCGTCGTTCGTCATCATCGACTACGGCGTGGGGAATCTGCGCAGCGTGTATAAGGCGCTGGAGGCTGCGGGTGCGCCGGTGCGGATGGTCACGGAACCGGCAGCGCTCGAGGGCGCCCGCGGTATCGTGCTGCCCGGGGTGGGCGCGTTCGGGGACGCCGCGGCAAACCTGCGCGCGGCCGGCTTCGAGGCGCCGCTGCTGGACGCCATCGCCGCGGGCACACCGCTGCTGGGCATCTGCGTCGGGATGCAGCTCCTATTCGACGAGAGCGAGGAGATGGGCCGCCATGCGGGACTGGGCGTCATCCCGGGGAGGGTGGTGCGATTTGCGAGCGACTTGACTCCGGTTCCTCTCAAAGTCCCGCAGATCGGCTGGAACCAGCTTCACCATGCCGGGACCGACCCGCTGCTGGCCGGTGTGCCCGACGCCGCGTACGCGTACTTCGTCCACTCCTACTATTGTGCGCCCGACGATCCGGCTGACGGCAAGGTTGCCGCCACCGTGGCGACGACCGATTTCGGGATCAGCTACGCGTCCGTGGTGCGCCGGGGCAACGTCTGGGGCATCCAGTGTCACCCGGAAAAAAGCCAGGCGGTGGGGCTGCGGATTCTGCGCAACTTTGTGGAGATTGCCTCGTCATGAGTCTCACCATTTTTCCGGCGATTGACCTTCGCGGCGGGCGGGTCGTGCGGCTACGCCAGGGGGATGCTGCGGCGCAGACCGTGTACGGGGATGATCCGGCCGCGGTTGCGAAGCAGTGGGCCGGCCAGGGCGCCCAGTGGCTGCACGTAGTGAACCTGGATGGAGTCCTCACCCCCCGGCCCCCTCTCCCGTGCGCGGGAGAGGGGGAGAACTGCAGCGCCCTCAACCTCCGCTGCCTGGCCGAGATACGCGCGGCGGTGAGCCTCCCGATCCAGTTCGGCGGCGGGATGCGGACGGTCGATGACGTGGCAACGGCGCTGCGGTTGGGCGCGACGCGCGTGGTGCTGGGCACGGTGGCCGTACGCCAGCCGCAGGTCGTGGCGGAGGCCATCGCGCGCTTCGGCGCGGCGCGGATCGTGGTGGGGATCGATGCCCGTGACGGCCGGGTGGCGACCCACGGTTGGCTGGAGACCTCGGCTCTGGACGCGCTGACCGTGGCGCGGCGCATGGCCGATCTCGGCGTCCTGCGCATCGTCTTCACCGATATCGCGCGCGACGGCATGTTGACCGGTGTGAATGTGGCCGCCACTGCTGATCTGGCCCGGGGGAGCGGGCTGCGCGTCATTGCCAGCGGCGGCGTCGCCTCGCTGGCTGACATCCGCGCCCTGGCCGCGCACGCCTCCGACGGCATCGAGGGCGTCATTGTGGGGCAGGCGCTCTACACGGGCGCGGTCGACCTGGCAGCAGCGTTGCGTGATGCGTAGTGCGTTGGTGCGTGAAGACCCTGTCCCAACAATGGTTGCGGATCACGTAGCACGAATCGTGTTTCACGAGTTCCTCATGCCGCGGGGCAACATGTGCCCCGGCAAGAAACTCACCATGTCATGCTGAACGGGTCTACCGCTCAAAGTCAGTTACGACGAATGGCCAGTGAAGCATCTCGCCCGCGGGAGTTTCAGGGCAGAAGCATCAACGGCACGTTCTAGTACAGCGAGGTCTATCCCATGCTCGCCAAACGCATCATCCCCTGCCTGGACGTCAAGGACGGCCGGGTGGTCAAGGGGATCAACTTTCTGGAATTGCGCGACGCCGGCGATCCGGTCGAACAGGCGCAGGTCTACGACCGAGAGGGCGCCGATGAGCTGGTCTTCCTTGACATCACGGCCAGCCATGAGCGCCGGCAGATCGTGATCGACATGGTCCGCCGCGTGGCCGACGCCGTCTTCATCCCCTTCACCGTGGGCGGCGGCATGCGCACGGTGGAAGATGTGCGCGAGATCCTGCTGGCCGGCGCGGATAAGATCTCTGTCAACTCGGCTGCCGTGCGCACGCCGGAGCTGATCACCGCTGCCGCAACCCGTTTCGGCAGCCAGTGCGTGGTGGTAGCCATCGACGGCAAGCGGATGGGAGACAGGTGGGAGGTGGTCATTGACGGCGGCCGGCGGCCCACCGGCCTTGAGCTTGTCGCGTGGGCCCGGCAGGCCGAGCAGTTGGGGGCCGGCGAGATCCTGCTGACCAGCATGGACGCGGATGGCACTCGCGCGGGCTACGACCTCCCCATGTTGGCCGCGGTGACGGCCGCGGTCGCGATCCCGGTGATCGCTTCGGGCGGGGCCGGCGCGCTGCCGCATTTCTACGATGCGCTGACGGCCGGGGGCGCCGACGCCGCGCTGGCGGCCTCGCTGTTTCACTACCGGGAGCTGTCGGTGGGCCAGGTCAAAACCTACCTGCTCGGGCGCGGCGTCCCGATCCGGCCGGTGACGACGGAGGCGGCGTATGACTGAACCGCAACCCGCGGCCGCAAGTCCGGTCTCGGCAGATGATCTACGCTGGGATGCGTCCGGCCTGATCCCCGCCGTCGTGCAGGATGCACGCACCGGCGCGGTGCTGATGGTGGCGTGGATGAACCGGGAGGCGTTGGCGCTGACGCTGGCCACGGGGGAGACGCATTTCTGGAGCCGCAGCCGGGCCGAGCTGTGGCACAAAGGCGCGACCTCAGGCAACACCCAGCGGGTGACCGCGCTGTGGGCCGACTGCGACGGCGACACCCTGCTGGTGCAGGTCATCCCCGCCGGCCCCGCCTGCCACACCGGCGCGGTCAGTTGCTTCTACCGGGAGTTACAGGCGCAGCTTGTGCCGCAATCAGGAATTCCACAATCGGGTTGTTGATAGCGTACTGGACTCGAGGCTTCAGCCGGTTTCCTAGCCATCACGGTCGTGCACCAGACCGGCTAAAGCCTCGATTCCGAATAATTGGGAATTCCTGTACTGCAATCTGTTGGATTTTGGCTGAGGGAGAGAAGTATGTCCGACGTACTGGATGCACTTTGGAACATCATCGAGGATCGCAAATCGAACCCGCCGCCGGGCTCGTACACCGCCGAGCTGTTCGCCGCCGGCCTGCCGCGCATCGCCCAGAAGGTCGGCGAAGAAGCGACGGAGACCGTCGTCGCCGCGCTCAGCCAGCCCGATGACCGCGTGATCTCGGAGATGGCCGACCTGGTCTACCATTGCCTGGTGCTGCTGGCGGCCAAAGAGCTGGCCTGGACGGACGTCGAGGCGGAGCTGGCGGCCAGGTTCAAGGTTCCGGCGGCCGGATGACTTCGGAGAAGCAGCAAGACGTCCGCGGCGAAACCCGCGGGCGGCCTGCTGCGTAGAGGCATGAGATGGGTGTGTTCACCTGTCAGTCATGTGTCGGCAAGAATTCGGGCAGAGCAGTCTGCCTGTGGTATAGTTAGTGTGTGATTGGCGAGTGTGCCGGGCGCGGTCGGAGACCAGCCCGAGCAGGGAATGCGTTGGAGCGGGTGTCTTTTCCAGGAGCGACGTGATGAAACAAAAGTGGCTGTCCGTAATCGTGCTGGCGTTGATCCTGCTGCTGTCGTTCGGCAGCCTGGCCGGCGCGCAATCGAAAACGCTCTATTGGCAGCGCTATGACGTCGATATCACCGTGCTGCAGAACGGCGACCTGCGCGTGGTGGAGACGCAGGAGTTGGTGTTCACCAACGGCTCTTTCACTTACGGCCAGCGCGCCATTCCGCTCTACCGGCTGGATAACATCAGCGATGTGACCGTGGGTGAGCAGGACGGGACAGAGTACGTCTACTCGGAGATGGACGCACCTTACACCTTCCGCACCTTCCAGGAGGGCAACGATCTCAAGGTGCGCTACAACTTCCCGGCCAGCAGCGACAGCCGGCGCACCATCGTCATCGGCTACACGGTGTCGGGTGCGCTGCGCTACTATCCGGAAAACGGCGTAGACCAGCTCGATTGGAAGGCGATCCCCGCCGGCAACCCGTTCCCGACCCAGACCTCAACGATCACCTTGCACGCTCCCGAACCGGCGACCTTCACCAACTACGGCCTTTACGGCGCGGAGGGTGAGGCGGCCTTCCAGACTGGCCAGCGCGATGCCACGATCGTGATCCGGAATCGCATCGAGGCGGGCCAGGAAGTGGAAGTGGTGGCCGAGTGGCAGCATGGCATCGTAACCGGCCAGCCCTCGGCGTGGCAGGACCAGTTGGACGCAGAGGCGGCGGCACGCGCCGAGAAGGAAGCATTCCAGGCGAAGTGGGGGCCGGTGTTCACCCTGGGCTTCGGCGCAGTGGGCGGCCTGTTGGCCATCGGCGGGCCGGTGCTGCTGTATCTGTGGTGGCATCGCAAGGGCCGCGACCACCCGGTGGGCCTGATCGCAGACTATCTGCCCGAACCGCCTTCCGATCTGCCCGCGGGCATGGTGGGCACGTTGATCGACGAGAAGGCCGACCTGCAGGATATCCTGGCGTCGATTCTCGACCTGGCGCGGCGCGGGTTCATCGAGATCCAGGAAAAGCAGGAGCCGGGCTTCATGGGCATCGGCAGCAGTTCCGATTTCGTCTATCGCAAGAAGAAGGATAGCTCTGGCCTGCTGCGCCCCTACGAACAAACCCTGATCAACAAGATGTTCGGCCAGAAGCGCGAGGTCGAGCTCTCCGATCTCAAGAACAAGTTTTATGCCGAGCTGCCCACGCTGCGCAAGGAGTTGTACGCGGCCGTGGTGGCGGAAGGCTTCTTCAAAGAGAGCCCGGATGCCACGCGCACCCGCTACGGCTGCCTGGGCACGGCGGCATTGGTCGCGGCCTTCGCCTTGATGTTCGTGATGGTCGCTGCGCTGGCCCAATTTTCCAACGCCGTCTTTTGTGTGCCGCTGGGCGCGGGGGTGATCGCTATCGGCATCATCGTCCTGGCCCGCTACATGCCGCAGCGCACCGAGCAGGGCTCGGAGGCGTACGCGCGCTGGAACGCGTTCAAGCGCTACCTGCAGAACCTGGAGAAGTATACCAAGGTCGAGGAGGCGGCTGCGAGCTTCGACCGCTATCTGCCATATGCGGTGGCGTTCGGGCTGGAAGACAGCTTCCTGAAGAAGTTCCAGTCGGTGGAGGCGCCGGCCCCCACCTGGTGGATCCCTTATGACACTGGGCGGCCCTATTATGGCGGCGGCAGGCGTGACACAGGCGCCGGACCGATCAGCAGTCCGGGCGGCCGCACGCCGGGCCATGCCGCACCGATGGAGGGAGGCAGCTCGCGGCCGTCGCTGGAGGGCATGTCGCGCGGTATGGGCTCCTCGCTGGCAGGCATGAGCGCGGGCCTGGGCTCCATGCTGTCGCAGACCGCGCGGACCCTGACCAGCACGCCCGCGCCGAGCGGCGGCAGTGGCGGCAGCTTCGGGGGCGGCGGCGGCTTCGGGGGCGGGGGCTTCTCCGGCGGTGGCGGCGGCGGTGGCGGTGGGAGCGGCGGCGGCGGCAGCAGCTTCGGATGATCGCAGGATTTTGAAGGGAGGTTCATGATGCCCGGACAAGGTCGAACTATCGGGTCGGTGTTAGTTGTTGTGGCGCTTGTCGCCTTTGTCGTTGCGGCGGCGTATATGATTGCCCAGGTGTCGCAGGGTGAGAACACGATCACCGGCGCGATTCTGGGGATGCTGATCGCGCTGCTGGTCTTCGTGCTGCCGCTCGGCGGCGGCGGGTTCTACCTGCTCAACAAGGGCAAGCAGGAGGGCGCCGAGTTCGCCGAGATTGCCAAGCAGAAGAAGATCCTGAACATGGTGCTGGCCCAGGGCAAGGTGACGCTGTCCGAGGTGGCGCTGGAGATCGACACCCCGATCGAAAAGGTCGAGGACATGGTGCGCGATCTGGTGGGCAAGAACCTGTTCAGCGGCGCGATCAATTGGCAGGATGGCGTGCTCTACTCCAAGCAGGCCAGCCAGATGAAGGCCGACCGCAAATGCCCCAACTGCGGCGGTCAGGTGGAGTTGGCCGGCAAGGGCGTGATCAAGTGCCCGTTCTGCGGGGCGGAAGTGTTCCTGGCAATTTAGTGAGTTAGTGAGATAGTGAGTTAGTTATTTGGGAGTTTGAGAGAGAAAGAGATGACTACTGCTGTAAAGACGTATGTGCGTGAAGAGCCGGGGATGCCGTTCATCATCCGGGTCCTGTGGTTCTTCCTGATCGGCTGGCATGTGACGCTCTATTGGATCGTCGCGGCCTGGGTATTGAATCTGACGATCATCGGCATGCCGTTGGGGGTGTGGATGCTGAATCGCGTGCCGATGGTGTTGACTTTACGGCTGCCCCGCGGTTCCAGCGTGGCAGAGGCGCGCGACGAGACGATCGAGTGGCGTTACCGCGGGGCGGTGCAACGCCCATTCCTGATCCGGCTGATCTACTTCGTGCTGATCGGCTGGTGGTTCAGCCTGCTTTGGTCGTTACTGGCCTGGCTTTTGTGCGTCAGTATCATCGGCCTGCCGTTTGGCGTGTGGATGCTCAACCGGCTGCCGGAAGTCACTACGTTGATGAAACACTAAGGAGACACAGATGGATCCGATCGAACAAGCCAAATCCAAGATGGGCAGTGTTGAGGCCGCGTTCGCCAAGCTGCCTGGCATCAAGGGCTACCGAGAAAAGGAGCTGCGCCGCGACGCCGACAAACAGGTGCGCGAGACGCTGGCGCGCCGGCTGGAGAGCCGCCGGCGCAAGCTGACCGCGCTGCAGGGCGACCTGCTGTCGGCGGGCGGAATCCTCTGGATGGACGACGTCGAGCGGGTCGTGGGCCGGCTCCAACTGTTCATCGACCGCGTCAAGACGGCCTCCTACGGCTATGCGCCGCTGTGGGGGCTGAACCGGGTCAAGGAAGCCGACCTGGACCGGCTGATCGCGTTCGACCAGGCGCTCTTCGAAGAGGTCGCCCGCCTCGATGAGGCCATCGGCGGCCTGGAAGGCGCCGTGAAGGCCAACCAGGGCATCAAGGAAGCGCTCACGACCGCCGGCGACCTCGTGGCCGGCCTCAACGAGACCTTTAATCGTCGGTCGGAAGTGATCCAGAATCCGACTGAGTGAAATACTACGTACTGCGTACTGCGTAATTAGGTGACGTTCCTCTAATACGCAATACGCAGTACGCAATACGCAACACGCAACACGCATCGTCAACTAGCATCCAGGAGGGAATTACATGGCTCGAATCTTCGATATCGTCGAAGCCCCCGATCAAGGGGCCAACCAGATGGTTTACCGCGTGCCGAGCTCCGGCAGCGGCGACTTCCGCATCGGCTCGCAGGTGATCGTGCGCGAGAATCAAAACGCGGTGTTCTTCCGCGACGGCAAGGCGCTGGACACCTTCGGCGCCGGCCGCCACACCATCACCACGGCCAACGTCCCGCTGTTGGTCGACCTCGTCGGCAAGCTCTTCAGCGGCAAAAGCCCGTTCAAGGCCGAGGTGTACTTCGTCAACATGCGGGACTTCATCGACATGAAGTGGGGCACGCCGGAGCCGATCTCGTTGCGCGATGCGGACCTGGGCCTGGCGCGGCTGCGGGCCAACGGCCGCTACTCGATGGCGATCAGCGACCCACAGATGTTCGTAGCCAAGATCGTCGGCACCCAGGGTCTCTACCAGACCAGCCAGATCGAGGACTACCTGCGCAACATGATCATCAGTCGGCTGACCGACATGCTGGGCGAGCTGAAGACCGGCCTGTTTGACCTGCCGGCCATGTTCGATGAGCTGAGCGCAGCCGTCAAGGCCAGGGTGGCCGAAGACTTCGAAGCCCTGGGCATCACCCTGAAGCAGATGTTCGTGGGCAGCATCAGCCCCACCGAGGAGACCCAGAAGGCCATCGACGAGCGCGCGGCCATGGGCGCGATCGGCGACATGACCAAGTACATGCAGTACAAGGCGGCGAAGGCGATGGGCGATGCAGCGACAGCCGGCGGCGGTGAAGCAGGCGGCTCGGGTGGCGTAGCCGGCGCGGCCGGCACGGGCGTGGGCCTGGGCGCAGGCTTCGGCCTGGGCGCAGGCATGGCGGGCATGATCCAGCAGGCGATCTCGGCGGGGCAGCAGCAGTCGCAGCAGACGGCCGGTGCGCCGGCCGCCGCAGCCGCGCCCGAGGTGATGACCCTGGCCGAGGCCGCGGCCTACATGCGCGTCAGCGAGGCCGATGTCGAGGAGCTCATTACCTCCGGCCAGGTCAAGGCCAAGAAGATCGGCAGCGCATACCGCATCGGCAAGAAGGTGCTGGACGCGTTCCTGGCGGAGTAAGGCCGGCAACGGCTGACGTCGGCGAACGCTGGCTAACGCCTAGAAGTAAACGCGGCGGCGCGGCGACCCTTGCGGGTTGCCGCGCCGTTTCTTTTCCTGCTCGCTCTGGCCGGTCTCTGACCGAGCCAGACCAGCCTCTTACTGCACCCCGGCGTTCTTCACGTACTTGTCGAAGAACGCGACCGAGCGCTGCATCGCGGCGTTGAAGCTCTGGGACAGGTTGTGGTTGTCGCCCGGATACTCGTAGTACTCCACCGGCATCGGCAGCTTGGCGTCCTGCGCCTGCTGGTAGAGGTTGCGGGAGAACTCCACCGGCACATCGGCATCGGCTGTGCCGTGATGCAGTTGGAGCGGGCCAGACAGATCGGCCAGGTAGCTGGCGGGGGAGATCGACGCCCAGAACTCCGGGTTCTGCTCGGGCGAGCCGTATTTTTCGGTGAACTCCTGGCGCCAGCGCCGGGCGCTCTGCGGGATGGCCGGGGTCGGGGCGCCGGTTGGCCGCCGCCAGCGGGTCATCAGGTCGGGATAGGACGCAACCACCCCGGCCCAGATGACGCCCGCCTTGATGTCTGCCGTGGTCACCATGGCGCGCAGGGTGATGTGGCCCCCCATCGAGTGGCCCCACATGCCGATGCGGTTCGGATCCGCGTCCGCGTAGCGCTTCATGGAGGCGACCGCGTTCAGCACATCGATCGTATAATCAGGCGAGCCGTAACCGCCGCTGGCCTGCCCCTCCGACTTATCATGGCCGCGGTAATCGGGCCGGAAGACGATGTAGCCGTTGCGGGCAAAGCCATCCACGTAAGCCACATAGCGCTCGGTGGTGCGGTATTGCGCGGGCGGGATGTAGCCGTGGTTGAAGATGATCACGGGCCAGCCGGTCGCCGGCTTTTGCCCGTTGGGCACCGTCAGGAGGGCGTACTGCTTCAGGCCCTCCGACAGGTAGGAGGCGTAGTAACGCCGGTAGTTGGCGCCCGGCTGGAGGGTCTGCTCGATGACGATGTCGCTGCCCGGATAGGTCTGCGTGCGCATGAACGCCACCGACAGCGGTTCGGGCGGCGTCGCGGTGGGCGTCGCGGTCGGCGTCGCGGTCGGCGTGGCCGTGGGCGAGGGGGACGCGGTCGGGGTGGCGGTCGGCGCAGGGGTGACGGTGCGCGTCGCGGTGGGCGGCGCCAGGGTCGCGGCAGGCGCCTGTGGCGCTGCGGGCGTGGCGGCCCGCGCGACCTCCACCGGCGGTACAGATGCCGCCGGTGCGCCGCCGCATGCGGCCAGCACCAACAGCAGCACGCCCAGGAAGAGAACCCCTCTCAATTGCATATCCATCAGGCTCCTTGGCCGTTACACAAGGAATCCACATCCAGACCTGTGCGGTCCGAATGTGGATTCCATCCCGCGATCGGTTCAGACCTCGCACCTTGCTGCTGTGCTCAGTCGAATTACGCGCCGAAGACGATCACCCCGCCCAGGAAGCCCAGTGTCGCCGCGAGCAGGAAACTGACGCCGTAGGCCACCAGGTACAGGACGGCCGTCTTGGGCTGCCAGCGGGGTTCCTTCTGCCGCCAACGGATCACCACCATGGCCGTGGTCAGCACCAGCAGCAGGCTCGCCAGGATGATCTTGGTTTGGACGTTGGGCGCCTCGCCGCCGTACCGCATGGCGTTGTCGCGCATCCCGGTGAGGCCCGCGGCCAGCGTGCTCACCGCGGTCAATGAGATGCAGTAGTAGGCCGCCCGCTCCAGGTAGGGATTCTTGCGCAGCAGCGCCAGCAGGTAGAAGAGGAGCGCTGCGCCGGTCAGGGCCAGGGGAAAGTGGACCACCATCGGGTGCAAGGGATGAACCACAAAGAGCGTGTTGAGAATCTTCGAGATTGAGTCCATAATGATTTCTCCTTGTTACATGTTGCCCATAGGTCTACCGCGTGTTAAGCATAAGCTTAGTTTACCACCTTTTATGATAGTCTGGCAAGGCCGCGTCATCTGTGAGCTATCATCCATACTAGTATTATATTTGTGCTAAAACCGGAACAGGTATAGAATTATTGATCACAAGAAGAGTCATCTTGTCTGCATCATTTGAGGAGGTGAGGCGTGAATGTGTCAATGTGGCGCAAGGCGCTCGGAATCTTCCAGCATGTCGAGAAGGCGGAGTGGGATCGGCTGGACTTCGTGTCCAAGTGGCTGATCGCGACGCGGGCAGCGATATTGTTCATGACCTTCAGTGCGGCGGCCATCGCCGGCATCCTGGCATTTCGCGACGGGCAATTTCGCTTCGGCCCGTGGATTTTGCTGACCATCGGGCTGGTGTTTGCTCACGGGACAAACAACCTGCTCAACGACCTGACTGATTACCGCCGGGGCGTGGACAAAGACAACTACTTCCGCATGCAGTACGGCTCGCAGCCCTTGGAACAGGGACTCTGGACCCAGCGGGACCTCCTGACCTATGCCGGGATCACCGGGCTGATCGCGCTGGCGTGCGGCATCTGGCTGGCGCTGCAGAGCGGCCCCCTGGCCTGGGTGCTGCTGGCCGTCGGCGTGTTTTTCGTGCTCTTTTACACGTGGCCGCTGAAATACATCGGCCTGGGAGAGCTCACCGTGCTCCTCGTCTGGGGCCCGCTGATGGTCGGCGGGGGGTACTTCGTGATCACGGGACAGTGGGACTGGACCATGGCGCTCATCGGCGTGCCCTATGGCCTGGGGATCACGACCGTGATCTTCGGCAAGCACATCGACAAGCACGATCCCGACAAGGCGAAAGGGATCCACACCCTGCCGGTGATCATCGGCGAGCGGGCCGCCCGCATCGCAGTGGCAGTGATGATCGCGCTGCAGTATCTGCTGACCGTCTACCTGGTGATCACCGGCCGCGTTTCAGCGGTCATGCTGATCGTGTTCCTGGCAGTGCCCACTCTGCGCCTGGTTTGGACCATCTACCGCACCACTTACCCGAAGGAGCGGCCGGAATGGCTCCCGAAGGAGGCCTGGCCCACCTACTTTGCGGCCGCCGCGTTCGTCCACAATCGGCGGTTCGGGATGCTGTTCCTGGTAGGTCTGCTGATCGATGCAGTCCTGCGTGTGCTTAAGGTCATTTAGGGGGCGCAAGTCGGGAAGGGGGAGCTGCGGGACAAAAAACTGACTTGACAAGGCGTTGCATCTCAGGTACATTACAGCGGCGACACCCTACGCACAATGTCTGTCGCTTCGGCCTCATCGCCGCACTTGGCGCGCACGCCGTCAGGGGAGAAAGCAACGACATGGCCCATCCAAACCATCCCGACCCGGCCGACAACCGGCCCCGCGCTTTCGACGCGACCAGCAAGCTCGCCGCTGGCGTCATCGGCATCCTCTCCGTGATCGCAGGCATCGCGCTCGGCCTCGGCAACCCGTTCCTCAATCGCGCGGCCTCGACCGAAGGGGCGCTCATCGATAGGCTATTCAGCGTCACCCTGGGCGTGGCCACCACCGTCTTCGTCATCGTGCAGGGCTTCCTGCTCTACTCGATCGTGCGCTTCAACCGCAAGCCCGGGGACGAAAGCGACGGCCTGCCGATCCGCGGCCACACCAAGCTGGAAGTCGTCTGGACGGCCATTCCGGCGATCGTCGTCGTCTTCATCGGCATCCTCAGCTACCAGGTGCTGGCTGACATCGAGCGGCCGAAGGGGGACGCGCTGGTTGTGGAGGTGAAAGGGATTCAGTATGCCTGGGAATTCTACTACCCGGAGTACGACCTCACCACCACCGAGCTGCACATCCCCGTGGATCGACAGGTCCAGCTTAAGCTCCACTCCGAGGATGTCATCCATTCCTTCTGGGTCCCGGAATTCCGCATCAAGAAAGATGTGATGCCGAACCAGGTCACCGAAACCTACATCACCGGCACCAAGCCGGGCGCGTATCCCATCGTCTGCACTGAGCTGTGCGGCGCAGGACATGCGCTCATGCGCGGGCAATTGGTCGTCGAGTCGGATGCCGAGTACAGGACGTGGATCGCCGACCAGAAGGCCGGCGTGACGGCGGCCGCGGCTGCGGCCCCGGAGTCGGGGGCCAAGGGGCGGGAGCTGTTCAACCAGAACGGCTGCAATGCCTGTCACGCGTTGAGCGACGCCCAAGCCATGGGAGCCATCGGCCCCAACCTGGATCACATCGGCACGCAGGCGGAAGGACAGGTCCCTGGACAATCGGCCGAAGATTACCTGCGCCTGGCCATCGTCAAACCCAACGATTATGTCGCGCCGGGCAACATGGCCGATATCATGCCCCAAGACTACGGTCTGCGCATCCCTGAACAGGATCTGGCTGAACTGGTGAAGTACCTCATGGAGATGAAATAATGGTGACCGACGAGACAGGCCACGGCTTCATCCGCCACGGTGGTCGCAAGTGGAGCGACTACTTCGTCTTCAATACCGACCACAAGGTCATCGGCATCCAGTATATGGTGATGTCGTTTATGTTCTTCATCTTCGGCGGCATCCTGGCGTCGTTGATCCGCGCTGAGTTGGCCCGGCCGGGGACGCAATTTGTAAGCGGCAGCGCTTACAACCAGCTCTTCACCATCCACGGCACGGTGATGATCTTCCTGTGGATCATCCCGATGTTCGCGGGGCTGGCCAATTACGTCATTCCGTTGCAGCTCGGCGCCGATGATATGGCGTTCCCCAAGCTGAACGCCCTGTCGTTCTGGCTGCTGCCGCCGGGCGCCATCCTGCTGATGATCAGCTTCGTGGTGGGCGGCGCGGAGAGCGGCTGGACCGCGTATGCACCCCTCAGCCTGCAAACCGGTTCCGGCCAGACCCTCTGGGCGATTGCGCTGCAGTTCATCGGCTTCTCGTCCATCTTCAGCGCGCTCAACTTCCTGGTCACCATCTTCAACATGCGCGCCAAGGGCATGACCCTGGGCCGTGTGCCGCTCATGGCCTGGGCCATCGTAGCCACTGCCATCATCCAGATCCTGGGCACGCCCGTGCTCTCCGCCGCGCTGTTTTTGTTGATCCTCAGCCGCACGCTGGGCACCAACTTCTTCTCGGCTACGGCGGGCGGCGACCCACTGATGTGGCAGAATCTGTTCTGGTTCTACTCGCACCCCGCGGTGTACATCATGATCCTGCCCGGCTTCGGCATCATCTCGGAAGTGCTGCCGGTCTTCGCCCGCAAGCCGATCTTCGGCTACAAACTGATCGCTGCCTCCAGCCTCGGCATCGGCATCTTCGGGTTCCTGGTGTGGGCGCACCACATGTTCACCAGCGGCATGAATCCGCTGCTGCGCATCCCGTTCATGATCACGTCGATGATCATCGCAGTGCCCACGGGCATCAAGATCTTTAGCTGGCTGGCCACCATCTGGGGCGGGAAGCTGCGTTTCACGACGTCCATGATGTTCGCGCTGGCGTTCATCTCGCTCTTCCTCATCGGGGGGTTGAGCGGCATCTTCCTGGCTTCGGTGCCCATCGACATCCACGTGCAGGACACCTACTTCGTGGTGGCGCACCTGCACTACGTGCTGTTTGGCGGCAGCGTCCTGGCCCTCTACGCCGGCTTGTACTACTGGTTCCCCAAGATCACGGGCCGCATGTTGAACGAGAAGCTGGGCAAGCTGCACTTCTGGCTCAACTTCATCGGTTTTAATCTGACCTTCCTGCCCCAACACACCCTGGGGCTGGATGGCATGCCCCGCCGCGTGGCCGACTACGCGCCGGAGTTTGCCAGGCTGAACATGGTGTCCACCATCGGCGCGTTTTTGCTGGCCGCCAGCACCATCCCCTTCATCGTCAACGCGCTGGTCAGCCTGAAGCGGGGGGCCGTGGCCGGCGCCAACCCGTGGCGGGCCTTGGGCCTGGAGTGGACCCTCTCCTCGCCGCCGCCCATTTACAACTTCCCGACGCCGCCCGAGGTGGATGCGGATTCCTACGGCTACGGCGAGCGGACCCCGGCGACGCCTTGAGACCGGAAACTGGAAACGGAACCTGCCGGGTGAGGAGTTCTCATGAGTCAAACCACTAGCACGCACCAGCCCACCAGCACGGGCCTCGATAGCCCCAAGCTGGGCATGTGGATCTTCCTGTCCACCGAGGTGATGCTCTTCTCCTCGTTGATCAGCGCGTTCTTGCAGATGAAGGCCCGCAGCCCGGCGAATGCGCATCACGTGCTCAACGTGCCGATCACCGCGGTCAATACGTTCATCCTGATCATCAGCAGCACCACGGTCGTGCTGGCGCTGCAGGCCATCATGAACGGAGACCGGCGCCGGCTGAAGCTATTCCTGGGCGCCACCCTGGCTTTGGGCGCCACCTTCCTGGGCGTGCAGGTCTTCGAGTATACGCAATTGATCCTGCACGAAGGGTTCACGCCGTCCGGGAGCCTGTTCGGCGGCGGCTTCTACACCGTTACCGGTTTCCACGGCTTACACGTGTTCATCGGCCTGCTGTGGTGTGCCGGGCTGCTGCGCCAGGCCGTGAGGGGCGGATTCTCGCCCGATAACACCACGCGCATCGAAATCTTCGGCCTCTACTGGCACTTCGTCGATGTTGTCTGGATCATCCTGTTCACCATCATCTATCTGATTTAGGATCAACGTATGGAACCAAATAAGACCGGCGAAAAGCACCAGCACCATCCCAATTACCTGCTCGTGTTCGCTTCCCTGGCCATCCTGACGGCTATCGAAGTCGGGATCACCTACATACCGGCGCTGCAAAACGTGATGACGCCGATCCTGCTGGCCCTGTCATTCCTCAAGGCCATGCTGGTGATCCTCTACTTCATGCACCTGCGCTTCGACAGCCGTTGGTTCGCCTTCATCTTTTTCATTCCATTCGTGCTGATCATTCCGATGCTCGTCGTATTGAGGCTATAGTGAAATCTTACCAACCACACCGCACCGCCCTGCGCCTCTCTCGCAGGGCGGTATTGTTATCCTTATCCCTGCTGCTGATCCTGGCCCAGACGGCAGGATGCGGCCGCGCGGGCAAAGGCGCACCCGAGACGCAGGATAACTACACGGTAACCTTCGCCACCGAGCCCGCGCCGCCGATCATCGGCGCGAGCGCAATCCTGCTCACCCTGCGCGACGCGACCGGCCAGCCGGTGGACGGCGCCCGGGTCACCATCGAGGCCAATATGAGCCACGCCGGCATGAAGCCGGTGCAGGCCGAGGTGACGGGCGGCCAGGCCGGCACCTACCGCGTGCCGCTGGAGTGGACCATGAGCGGCGATTGGTTCGTGGACGTCAGCTTCACGCTGCCTGACGGCCAGGTCATCGGCCGGCGGTTTCCCACCCGGGTAAAGTAGATGGACCTGCTAACCTGGCCGGCGGTCGGGCGGTTCCTGCACTGGCGCCACGCACGCACGGCCATGCAGCTGCCGCTGTTCCTGGCTGCTGCGCTGATCGTCTTCGATGGGCTGGTGGGACCACAGCTTGCGCCGAAGAACCTGGCTACGGTGGGGGTCTGGCTGCACTACCGCGGGCTGGTGGTGCTGGGGCTGCTGCTGGCCGGCAATCTCTTCTGCATGGCGTGTCCCTTCATGCTGCCGCGGCAAGCCGCCCGGTGGCTGCGCGAGCGTTTTGCCGCCGGCGGTCGCATGCTGCCAGCCTGGCTGCGCACCAAGTGGCCGGCGATCGGTCTGCTGGTGCTCTTCTTCTTCTGCTATGAGCTGTTCGACCTGTGGGCAACGCCGTGGTGGACCGCGTGGCTTGTGGTCGGCTACTTCGCCGCGGCGTTTGCAGTGGATGCGGTCTTCAGGGGCGCAGCCTTCTGCAAGCATATCTGTCCGCTGGGCCAATTCAACTTCTTCGGCTCGCTGAGCTCGCCGTTGGAGATCAAGGTGCGGGAGCCGGCCGCGTGCGCGGCCTGCCAGACCAAAGATTGCATTGCCGCACACCCGGTCACGCCGCGGCGCACGCTGAGCGCAGAGGGGCAGTCCGGCGCCCAGGCTGCTGTCCCGGCAGTCTCCTGGCGGCGCGGGTGCGAGCTGTGGCTGTTCCAGGCGCACAAGGCCGGGAACATGGACTGCACCTTCTGCCTGGACTGCGTCCACGCGTGCCCCTATGATAACGTGGGGCTGATCGCAGGGACGCCGACCGCGACCTTGTGGAGCGATCCCTTCCGTGCCGGCATCGGCCGTTTCAGCCAGCGGCCTGACCTGGCCGCGTTGGTCACGGTGCTCACCTTCGGCGCGTACCTCAACGCATTCAACATGATCCGGCCCGTGTACGCGCTGCAGGCCGCGTTGGCGCGCCGGCTGGAGACCACATCGGAAGCGCCGGGGCTGGCGGTGATCTTCGCCATCGGGCTGGTGGTGCTGCCCGGCGTCCTGCTGGGGCTGGCCGGGCTGGCGACGCGAACGTTGGACAGGCTGAACGCGCCGCGGCAGCGGCCGCAGCCGCTGCTGCGGGTGATCAACCGCTACGTCTACGCGTTGGCGCCGATGGGGTTCGGGATGTGGCTGGCGCACTATGCGTTCCACTTCCTCACCGGCGCACTGACCGTCGTGCCGGTGGTCCAGGCGTTTCTGGCCGACGTAGGGCTGTCCGCGGGGGAACCTGCGTGGGGGTTGGGGCCGGTGGTGCCTACGGGCTGGCTCTTCCCCATCGAGGCTGCGCTGCTCTACCTGGGCGCGTTCGGCTCGATCATCGTGGCGTTTCGGATCGCCGTTGCGCAGCAATCCGGCAGATTGCCGGCCGGCGGCCGGCCGGATCCCGTCACCGTGCTGGCCGCGGCCGCGCCGTGGATCCTGTTGACGCTGTTGCTGCTGGGTTTTGGGCTGTGGATATTGATTCAACCGATGGAGATGCGCGGCACGATGCAGATGCTATCCGGCTCGTGAAGCAAGCAGGGTGCTGCACACAATGAGGTATTTTGAAGAGTAACATTTTACGTCTTCTGGCGCTGTTCTTGTTGATCGGCAGCCTGACCGGGCCGCTGGCCTGCGCCGAAAACCTGGGGCCGGGCGGCAGCACGCGGGTGATCGCAGGGGACCAGCTCTTCGGGCCGTATCGACTCTACATCACGTCGGCGCCCGAACCGGCGCAGGTGGGCAGGGTGACCTTCGTTGTGCGCGTCAGCGACGCGGGCAGCGGCGAGAAAGTCCGAGACGCGCAGGTCTCGGTCGAGTTGGTCGACAGCAAGACCGGTGCGACGCTGCAAGGCACGGCCACGCACAACGATGCCGGCAACCCCGTCGATTATGCCGCGCACATCGTGATCGACCAGGCCGGCGCGTGGGACGGCACCATCCGGGTGCGCGGCACCGCCGGCGAGGCCGAAGTCCGGTTCCTCCAACGCGTGACGACACCCCGCCAGGTCGGCACACTCATCGCGGTCGGGCTGCCGTTTGCCTTCATCCTGGGCGCTTTAGCCGTTCTGTGGCTGGTCCGAGCGCGCGGCCACGGGGGCGCGCGCGAATAACGTCAGTTCGGGGGCAGACGCGCGGAGAGCCGGGCGTCTGCCCCGCTGCACGCGGTTTCGGCGCCCAGCTCTCCCACCGGACACAAGATCTAGCCTGACTATCTCAGCTCAGGCAGAAGGTCAGTTGTCTTTCGCGCCTGCAGCCACCCAGGCCGAAATCATGTCGATCGTGCTTTGCGAAAGCTTGGCGCCGCCCTGCGGCATCCGGCCAGAGCTGATCACCTGCACCAACATGCTGTTGGCGGCATCACCGGCCACGACGATGGCGCCATCCTTGCCACCCTTCATAACTTCCGCGTAGGTGCCGAGAGCCAGGCCGCCGCTTTTGCCGTGGCACGCCACGCAGCGCTGGGCCAGGACCGGCTGCACGTCTTTGGCGAAACTCACCGCACCGGTCTGCGCCGGAGCAGGCTGAGCGGCCGCGGGTGCAGTGGTTGGCTGCGCAGCCGACGAGCAGGCCGCCACTGCGACGATCAGAAAGAGCGTTGCCAGCACGGCAAAAACCGGCCTGCGCGAGCTTCCGAGAACCTTGGACTGCTGAGTCATTTGTCTTCTCCTGATAGATATGGGTGTGAATTGCCGAGGTCCGAATTGCAGCGATATGATAGCTCTGAGCCTGGGCTAGGACAGTAGGAAGGCGTACAGTTTCCAACTGCTAAAGCACCCGGCGTTCACAATCATCGTTTCAAATTCGTCTCCCGGTAGGGCCGTGGTATAATTCAGCGACCCTTAGCATATCACAAGGAGCATCTGATGTCTAAAAAAGACCAAACCGAAGAAGCAGAAGTCGAAGACTTCGAACCGATGGATGGCGAACTGTATTCGGAGCTGGATGACGAGCGCCGTGCCGAATTCGATGAGCTGGTTGGCTCGGCGGTGCTTGGCGTCGAGCTGTACGAAGATTCGCTGGGCGACGAAGAAGAGGAAGCGCCGGTCAAGGCCGAAGCGCGCGTTTTCTTCGATTGCGACCTGTATCTCGACAACAACATGGCGCTGGAGTTGTACGTCGCGTCCGCTTACCCGGACCCGGACGGCGATCCGGTGGTCGGCGTAGATGCGATCTTCGCCGCTCTCGGCCGGCTGTCCGATGAAAAGCTGGAATTGGTCGACTACGGCCAGGCCGATGAAGAGGGCGGGCTGGCGCTGGCCTTCGGCCATGACGACAAAGTGGCGCTGGTGCTGGTGTGCAGCGCCTGGATGGTCAGCGAATGGGAAGCTGACGAAGAAACTGACGAAGAGGAAGCTTAGGAGGGCGCGTTTGCCCCCAATTCGTCTTGCCGTGCTCGATGTAGACGGCACGCTCAAGCAGGCCGAATCTCCCTACCAATACCTGCATGCGCGACTGAACGTCGCGCATCTGGCGGCGCAGAACCGAGAACTCGCCATGGCCGGCCGCATCAGCTATGGCGAGTGGCTGCGCCGTGATGTGGGCCTGTGGGCCGGACAGCCCGCGGCTCTGTTGCAGAGCATGTTGGCCGAGAACCCCTATCTCCCCGGCGCGGCCGAGCTGTTGCGCGCCTTGAAGCAGGCCGGCGTGATCGTGGCCTTGGTCAGCGCCGGCTTCACGCTCAACACGGATCCCATCATGGCCGCGTTCGACCTGGATTACGTCCTGGCGAACGAGCTTTCCTGCGCGGATGGGGTGTTGGATGGCCACGCCATCAACCATGTGCCGGAAGGCGGCAAGGCCGTGTTCGCGCGCGGCCTGATGGCGCAACTGGGCATCCCGCCGGAGCAGACGTTGGCGGCCGGCGATACGCGCGGCGACCTGGAATTGTTTGACTGTGCGGGAGTGCGTTGGGCCGTCAACCCGCGCTCGGCTGAGTTGCGCGCCCGCGCGGATGCCGTGTTCGAGCCGGATCTCACCGGCGCGGTGGCGTGGCTGACGTCACGCGGCTATATTTGAGCGGGCGATCGGGCAATGAGCGGTGCATCTTTGATCGACTGGGCCGGCGTAGCCCGAAATGCGCTGTGGATCGCGGGGCTCAGCCTGGCGCTGGCAGCCTTCAGCTACGCGAGCTGGCAGGCGCGGGCGCAGCACAGCAGCCTCCGCAAGCCGTTAGGCGGACGAGCCTTTCAGGCGCCGTTCAACGCCGGTCTGCTGTTGTTCTCCGTGGCGCTGGTTTGGGGCGCCGCGGCCGCATGGGAGCGGATTGCCTGGATCATCCTGGCGGCTGCATTTGCCTGGCAGCTCGTTAGCAGTTGGCGTTCAGGCAGCCGATAACACCCAAGGAGGAGCATATGAAACGGTTTCGAGAGGCGTTGGCCTGGGCCGGCGCGCTGCTGGTAATAGGCATTTTCCTGCTTTTGAAAAACCTGGGCATCTTCGGAAAATGGGGCGACCTGATCTGGGGTGCGCTGTTCGCGGCGGTTGGCCTTGGCTTCCTGATCTGGTTCGTGGTCAACCTGGAGCGTTGGTGGCGCGCTATCCCCGGCTTCACGCTGCTCGGCATCGGCGCCTGGCTCATCCTGCAATGGCGCAACGTCGCCTTGGGGGAATGGAACGGCACGTTGGTGCTGTTTGCCATGGCGCTGGGCTTCTGGGCGGTCGCGCTGGTGCGCGGCGAGCATTGGTGGGCGGTGATCCCGGCCGGCGTCCTGACGGTGCTGGGGGGCCTGTTCAGGTTCTGGTCCCAGCTGACCGACCTGGGCCGCATGACAATGCTGGTGGCGGGGATCGGCCTGGTGTTTGCGCTGCTCTACCTGATCCGGTTCGGGCAGCGGGATACGCGCTGGGCGGGCGTGCCGGCTGCGGCCCTGCTGCTGCTGGGCCTGGTCACGCTGATGCAGGCGCTGAACCTGCCCGAAGCGATCGCGACGTGGTGGCCGATCCTGCTGGTCGTGGCCGGCATCGGCATCGGCGTGGGCGTGCTGGGCTTGCGCGGCGCGCGCCAGCCGGCCGCACCGGCCGCGCCCGGCGGCGACGATCTGCCTGTACCCGCCCCCGGCGCCTCGGTGACCGGAACGCTGCCCGATGCGCCCGTTCTGCCGACGCCGCGGTCAACACCGCGGGAAACGCCGGCGCCCCAGGCGGCGCCCGTCGACATCTACGAGATGATCAAGCAGCAGCCACCGGCGGCGCCGTCTCCGGCGGCGCCAGTTGGCGAGCCCCCCGCGAGCCCGGCCGCAGTCGAGCCCGCGCCGGAAGCGTAGACCCCCTGAACGAAACGGCGGCTGCCCTCGCAAGAGCAGCCGCCGTTCTGTTATCAGTCGGGTGACGGGAAGCGCTGGCTACTTCAGCGGGCAAAGCTCCTCAGCCGTGAAGGACGGGTTGGCGTAACCCCAGTCGGCCAGATACTGCCAGGCGGCCGGGTGGGTCTTGGCGTAGGCGTCCACGTCGCGACACGCCTGAATGATGCTGCCGGACGACTTATAAGCCGCCACAAAGGCGTTCGCGGCATCGCGCACCGCCGGGGTCACGATCTGCGCCAGGATGACCTGGGCTTCGGCGCGGCTGCCTGCAGCGTACTGGGCGACCGCCAGCCGGAAACGCGCAAAGTCCCGCAGCGTCGCCAGCTCATCGGCGATCGTTCCGCACGCCGTCGCTGCCTTGTCGTCGATGGCGGCCTTGTAGGCGGCTACGGCAGCACCGAAGCCATCCTCCGTCCACCGGGCGAACGCTGCATTGGCGTCCACGATCTTGTGGTACAGGCATGTCGAGGGGGAAAAGACCTGCGAGACCAGGGCGTAGGGCGCGCCTTTGATCGAGGCATACGTCTCAGTCCGGCTGCGCTGCGGCCCCGCACCGACGGAGTCGATGAGGCCCCCGTTGAGCACGATCTCCTGGCCGTCCCCCTGGGCGGTCACATCTGCGAACTTGAACTCGGCCGAAGCCATCGACGGCTCGCCGGAGATCCAGTCCTGATAGGCCGCGCCATCCCAGGAATCGACGTGCAGCGTGGTGTTGCAGGTATGCGCACCGCACGTCGTATCGACCCAAACGACATCCGGCTTCTTGTCCACGTTAAGGTCGGCCACGGTCAGGAGGGAGGCGTTGCCCTCACTCGCGACCTGATGCACCAGCTTGTAACCGCGCGGGCCGGCGTGATAAATCAGCAGCATGCCGCGGCCCTCGGGCGGCTGCAAGGCCGGATCGTGCAGTGCAACGAGCACATCGACGCTGGTCGCTGACTGGATCGCGGCCGTCGCAACGGCATCGGGGTCCGCCGTAATCGCGCCGCAGCCGATCAGCCAGCTTTTCAGCCCGCTGGGCTTGTTGCCCGGCGCGTTCAAATAAGCCAGGATCAGATCAGGGTAGGCGGCCAGGTCGGCCGCGCAGCCGGCTTTGATCGTCCGGACAGGGACCGTCGCCGTGGCGGGAATGCCGACCGCCCGCGTCGCCGTTGGGATGGCAGCCGGGACCGTCCTGGGGGCGGCCGTAGCTGTTTGCGTTGGGGCGGCAGCCGCTGTTTGCGTTGGGACAGCCGTTGCTGTAGGGGTTGCCGTGGCTGCGGTCGTTGCTGTCGCTGTCGGTGGCGGTGTGGCAGTCTCCGTTAGCGTCGCCGCGGCGACTGCCGCGGCAGCTGCCGTGGCAGTCGCGTCAGCAACCGCCGCGGAAGCCGCACCGGGCACCCACAGGCGCTGGCCGATGTAGAGCCACTGCAGCCGATTGGCCAGGGTCGGATTGACGAGCCAAAGCTCCTGCACCGACATACCGGTCTTGCGAGCCACCGTGTTCCAGGTATCGCCGGGCTGCACCTCGTACCAGTAACCGTTGGCGTCGCGCGACGGCGAGAGGCACAACTGATCGCCGATCCAGAGCCAGCCGTTGGGGCGCACGATGCCGGGGTTGAGCTGCTTGAGCGCAGCGACACTGACGCCGGTGCGCCGAGACACGCTGTACCAGGTATCGCCAGGCCCCGCGGTATAGGTGTCTCCGCTGCAGGTGGGCGGCGTCGTCTCTGCGGCCTGGGCCGGGGCCGGCAGCAGTAGTGCGAACGGCAGCGCCAGCAAGGCCAGGATGGCCAGGCCGGCGATCCAGAAAAACGGTTTCGCAGATGGGTGTTTCATCATCACTCCTTGGACTCCAGGGCCCTGGTCTTCCGGTGGGTAACCAAGTCCCGGGGTGGAATTTCTGATAACGCGTAACCGGCATTATACTTCTATGCACACAAGAAACCAAACTTACTTCCTGCGCGGAGGGTCAGATGTCCAAACAAGTCGTCGTGTACATGTCGCCCTGGTGTTATCAAAGCCAGGATACGCAGCGCGCCCTGGAGGAGTGGGGGGTGCCTGCGAAATTCATCAACATCAAGCAGGATCATGACGCCGCGAACCGCGTCAAGGGCTGGACCGGCTTCGAGAGCGTCCCGACGGTGATCATTGCCGAGGGAGACAGCCTTGAACCCTACGAGCCGCCGGCACGACTGGCGCCGGGGGGCAGCCCGCACGGGTTGGACCGCGGCAGCCTGATCACCGAAGCGAGTCGCGCCCAACTGCGCGGCTGGCTGGTGAAGCACGGGGTGTTGGCGGAAGCCTGAGGCCTGACTTAAACCCATTTCTGCAAGGACTGTCATGCTGAGCGGGTTAACCAGTCAACACAAGTTATGGCGACCCCTAGCGAAGCATCTCGTGCCGCAGCCGGAGACCCTTCGCTGCCATGATGCTGCAACGAGCCTTCCGCCGTAGACTCGCTCAGGGTGACAAACTGACTATTCTGTACTTGGCGGAACACATCGGATGTGCTAGAATCTGCCCGGAGATCGCCCCCGTAGCTCAGGGGATAGAGCGAGGCACTCCTAACGCCTAGGCCACTGGTTCGAATCCAGTCGGGGGTATGTTGACCTGGCCCGGAAAGGGCTTCGTGCAGTTTGCCGGGCCCGACTCACATGCAAGGAGGAGACAGTCCATGATCAAACTTGTTTTGCTCCGTCACGGCGAGAGTGTCTGGAACAAAGAGAACCTCTACACCGGCTGGACCGACGTCGAGCTCTCGGAGAAGGGTTTGACAGAGGCGAATGAGGCCGGCCGGCTGCTGCGCGAGGGTGGCTATGTCTTCGACATCGCGTACACCTCGGTCTTGAAGCGGGCCATCCGCACCCTCTGGATTGCGCTCGACCAGATGGATCTGATGTGGATTCCGGTCTTCAACACGTGGCGGCTCAACGAACGTCACTACGGTGCGCTGCAAGGGCTCAACAAGGCGCAGACCGCGGAGCAGTACGGCGAGAAGCAGGTGAAGCTCTGGCGCCGCTCCTACGACGTGCCGCCGCCTTCGCTGACCGTGGAAGACCCGCGCTGGCCCGGCCACGATCCGCGCTACAAGAACATGGATGCGGCCGACATCCCGCTGGCCGAATGCCTGAAAGATACGGTGGCGCGCTTCCTGCCCTATTGGCATGAGACCATCGTGCCCACGCTCAAGGCGGGCAAGCGCGTGATCATCGCCGCGCATGGCAACAGCCTGCGGGCGTTGGTCAAATACCTGGACAACATGTCGGACGACGACATTGTTGAGCTGAACATCCCCACCGGCATCCCGCTGGTCTACGAGCTGGACGACGACCTCAAGCCGATCCGGCACTACTACCTGGGCGATGCGGATGCCGTGGCCAAGGCCGCGGCCGCCGTTGCCGCGCAGGGGAAGACGAAGTAACGCCAAAAGGGACCGGGGGTCTTGTTAAATCAAAAAGGGACCGGATTTCTGGCAGAAATCCGGTCCCTTTTTGATCAGGCGACGAGGATGCAGTTGTCCTCGCCGTGGCCCGACGGCTCGTAGCCATCGGCGGCGGGGTCGTTGTACCAGGCGCCATCGCCCGCTTGATAGCGGAAGCGATACGTGCCCGGGGCCATCCGGATCGTCTTGGCCCAGATGCCATCCTTGCGCCGCTTCATCAGGCCGGCGGAGGCATCCCACGCGTTGAAATCGCCCACGACGGCCAGGGTTTCAGCCTGAATCTCGGCCGGCATCTCGAAGGTCACGGAGATCTTGGTGCTGTTGGCAACCGGATCTTTCTTCATCGTTTCTTCAATCTCCTTTTTGCATATACAAAAGAGGTCGCCGGTCTGTTTCCAGGCCGGCGACATTGCCTTTTCGCAGACTTTAACCCAAGCGAAACGATATGTCAAATTTGGCGCGGTGTTAGGCGTTTACCTTGCATACGGCGCGGCATGTGGGTATAATGATCCTACTTTGTTGAGGAGAGCTGATGTCAATCAGTCAGGAGGTGTCCCACCGGCGCTACGAAAACGGCCGGCTTGCGCCCGTTACGACCCAGGTCATACGGGAGGCGCTGGTCCGTCTGCACGTCAACGGGCAGGAGTTGGCGATGCTGATGTGTACGCCCTGGGACCTCGATCTGCTGGCCCTGGGGTTCTTACGCAGCGAAGGCATCATCGACGGCATCGCGGATGTGCGGCGCCTGGTGGTTTGTCCCAGCGGGGCGTGCGTTGAGGTGTGGCTGCGGGATGGGACCCGCGAGCTGCCCACCCACCGCATCCTGACGAGCGGATGCGGCGGAGGCGTCACCTTCAACGATTTGACCGCCGAGGCGGAGCCGATCGTGTCGGATGTCACCGTCACGGCGGCGCAGCTCGGGCGGCTCATGTTCAAGCTGCAGGAGGGTCAACGGATTCGAGGGTGTCACACGTCAGCCCTGGCTGACGGCGAGGAGCTGCTGGTCGTCACAACGGATGTCGGTCGGCACAACACCATCGACAAGTTGTGGGGCCGCTGCCTGGTCGACGGCATTCCAACCGAAGGCGGCATCGTGCTGACCACGGGGCGGGTGAGCTCGGAGATGCTGAGCAAGGCGGCCCGGATGCGGGCGCCGATCGTGGTCACCCGCACATCGCCGACGACCCTCTCGCTGGCGCTGGCGGAGGCGTGGAACGTCACCCTGGTGGGCTACGTGCGGCGTGACAGCCTGAACGTGTACACCGGGCTGGCGCGTGTTGTGGAGGAGCGGTAGAGGAGGCGTAACGTGAAACGAACGCGAGATGAGGCCTTTGTGGCCCTGGACCGGAACTTCAAGGTTTTCATGGACTGCCTGGGCCAGCTCACCGAAGAGGAGCTGACCACCACCCAGGTGTGCGGCCATTGGACCGTGAAAGATGTGATCGCACATATCTGGTCGTGGGCCGACGAAGCGTTGCTCAGTGCGAAGGCCTGGCAGGACCGGCGGCCCTGGCAGGAGGGTGTCGCGTATGACGACGCGTGGAACGAGCAGCAGGTGACCGAACGTGTGGCCCTGCCCCTGATCAACGTCGTGGATGGGTTGACCACCGCGCACCGGCGCATGATGCGCGCGCTGGACGCGCTCGACGATGAGAAATTGTCGGCGGTCGGCAAGGCGCCCTGGGGCGAGGAGCTGGCCCTGGTCGATTTCTTCTACGGCATGTCGGAACACTACCTGGAGCACGCCAAGGCGCTCAGAACCTACCAGGAGCACTGCCTGGAAGGCTGCTGAGCCTTTCTTCCTGATCCCCCGATTCCTCATACGCCCAGCCGGCCGCCCAGGCCGGCTGCGTTTTTTTGGCACCGCGGATGGGCAGGATTTACAGATACGCGTCCAATCGCAATGTCATTTGCAGTAGCTACAAGATGGTGTATGATGCCCCTGTCTGCACCTTGGACGGCCACCCCCACCCAGCCTGACCATGACCGACGACAGGTGGGAGATGATGGTGGGTATGTGACGGCATGAAGCAGCGCGGCAATGAGCTGTACCGGCTGTATGGACGGATATTGGATGATCTGTAGGGGCGGGTTTCTCCGCATGACGATGGGCGGTGATTGCCGGCACACAACCACCGTTACGGCACACGATGGATCGGCGCACGTGAAACCCGCCCCCGTCGGTGTGACGATCGGCGCGGGGCGTGGGGGAGCGGGTTTGTCGCCGCGCAGGTGGGTTGTGGACGTATCCACCGATTGCCACAGGGCGGGCGGTGTCCGTTGATGCCGGCCAAACCCGCCCCTACGATGGGCCTGACGATCGGCGCGGCGGTGTGGGGGGCGGGTTTATCGCCGCGCAGGTGGGTTGTGGACGTATCCACCGATTGCCACAGGGCGGGCGGTG
>CAZELR010000030.1:0-1596 GCA_964513075.1 uncultured Anaerolineales bacterium | reverse complement strand
TCCGTTGATGTCGGCCAAACCCACCCCTACGATGGGGGGAATGTTGTGACCTACGATCCGAAACGCCACCACCGTCGGTCTATCCGGTTGCCAGGATACGATTATGCCCAACCGGGCGCGTATTTTGTCACCATCTGCGCGTATGGTGGCGAGCCTCTGTTCGGTGAGGTCATCGATGGCATCATGCGCCTCAATCAATACGGGCGTATTGCGCAGATGTGCTGGCTTGATTTGCCGCGCCATTACCCGCACGTGATGCTGGACGAGTTTGTCGTCATGCCGACCCATGCCCACATGATCACCGTGCTGGCCGGCAATTCCGTCCAAGTGGAGACCCTCAACGAAGGCGCTCCGACGGGTGACCAGCCTACTGCGTTGACGCGCCACGGGCTGCCTGAAGTCGTGCGCGGCTTCAAAACATTTTCCACCAAACGCATCAACGCGTTGCGTCGCACGCCGGGTGTCCCTGTGTGGCAGCGCAACTACTACGAGCACATCGTTCGTGATGATTATGCCTTGCAGGCGATTCGCAAGTATATTCGCGATAATCCGTTGCGTTGGCATTTGGACCGTTATAACGCTGCCGCTGTCGGTCCGGACCCGGAGGCTGCCGCAATTTGGCGGATATTGGATGATCTGTAGGGGCGGGTTTCTTCGCGTGACGATGGGCGATGATTGCGAGCAGACAACCATCGTTACGGCGCACGATGAATCGACGCACGTGAAACCCGCCCCCGTCGGCGTGACGATGGGGGCGGCGGTGGGGGGCGGGTTTCGTGCTGTTGATCCGGTATCGTCGCCAAACGGACATGCCCGGTCAATAATGTTGTCGCCGTCAAAGCGGGCAAACCCGCCCCTACAATGGACGCGAGGATCGGCGCGGGGTGGTGGGGCGGGTTTCTCCGCATGACGATGGGCGGTGATTGCCGGCACACAACTATCATTACGGCGTACGATGGATCGGCGCACGTGAAACCCGCCCCCCGTCGGCGCGACGATCGGCGCGGGGTGTGGGGCGGGTTTCGTGTTGTTGATCCGGTATCGCCGCCAAACGGACATGCCCGGTCAATTAGGTTTCGCCGTCAAAGCGGGCAAACCCGTCCCTACGATGGACGCGAGGATCGGCGCGGGGTGGTGGGGCGGGTTTCTCCGCATGACGATGGGCGGTGATTGCCGGCACACAACTATCATTACGGCGTACGATGGATCGGCGCACGTGAAACCCGCCCCCCGTCGGCGCGACGATCGGCGCGGGGTGTGGGGCGGGTTTCGTGTTGTTGATCCGGTATCGCCGCCAAACGGACATGCCCGGTCAATTAGGTTTCGCCGTCAAAGCGGGCAAACCCGTCCCTACGATGGACGCGAGGATCGGCGCGGGGTGGTGGGGCGGGTTTCGTGTTGTTGATCCGGTATCGCCGCCAAACGGACATGCCCGGTCAATTAGGTTGTCGCCGTCAAAACGGGCAAACCCGCCCCTACGATGGGGTGCTGGGAAAGGATGAAGGATTGTAATGCCCATGAACCGAGAAACCCTCAAGCGTCTCGCGGACAACCCGGACTATATCAGCGGCATCTACAACTACTGTGACCGGTGGT
>CAZELR010000029.1:0-50716 GCA_964513075.1 uncultured Anaerolineales bacterium | reverse complement strand
TTTTTCACAACATCACAACTGGTTGTCCGGTTGTGAAAACGGGTTTTTCACAACATCACAACTGGTTGTCGGTTGTGAAAACGGGTTTTTCACAACATCACAACTGGTTGTCCGGTTGTGACAGGGCCATTCAATTCTCCATCATAGTCATGCTGAGCGGGTCTGCGACTCAATTCTCGTTGCCGCAAGACACCAGCGAAGCATCTCGCCCACCGGTACGAGACCCTTCGCTGGTGACTAGGAGGGTCGAACGTCTTTTCGTTAACCCGCTCAGGGTGACTATCTCTGACAACTGAATAGCCCTGCGGTTGTGAAAACGGTTGTGATCACAACCGTCTGGTGTATAATATGGTCGAATCGGATCGAGGAGGTTGCCCCATGACGACGCTGGACCTGCGCAAGCAATGGAAGCACCTGTACGCGCCGTCTGCCAGCAAGATCGAGCTGGTGGACGTGCCGGAGCTCAAGTTCGTGATGATTGACGGCCGCATCGAGCCGGGGCAGGCGCCGGGCACGTCGCCGGGCTTCGAGCAGGCGATGGGGGCGCTCTACAGCGCGGCCTACACCCTCAAGTTCATGTCCAAGCTGCGCCAGGAGGACCCGATTGACTACCCGGTGATGGCGTTGGAAGGGCTGTGGTGGGTGGCGGGTGAAGAATACGACCCGACCATCGCCTGGGAGACCTTCACCGACAGATGGGTCTATACGGTGATGATCATGCAGCCCGACCACATCACGCCGGCCATGTTTGCCGAGGCGGTGGTCCAGGCGGCCAGGAAGCGGCCGAACCCCGCCCTCGTCCGGCTGCGGCTGGAGGCGTTCCGCGAGGGCCTCTGCGTCCAGACCATGCACATCGGCCCCTACGCCACCGAGCCGGCGACGATTGCGCGGATGCACACTTGGGCCGCTGAGCAGGGCTATCGCCTGACCGGCAAACATCACGAGATTTACCTGGGCGACCCGCGCCGCGCCGACCCGGCGAAGCTGAAGACGGTGTTGCGGCATGGGGTGACGCGGGTCTAGCAGGTCCGCCCGGCAGTGGTATAATAGCGCAGGTCCGCACGCATACTGCGGCGTTTCAACCTGAGTCAGTACTGTTTTGTAAGGTTAGTCTCTGTCATCCTGAGCGGGTTAACCACCCAAAGTCAGTTGCGGCGCGACCCCAGCGAAGGATCTCGTCTGCGCTGGCAGAGATGCTTCGGCCTGACCGACTCGGCTGTACGACCCAGGTCAGGGACTCGGCCTCAGCATGACAAACTCTAATCTAGCAAAGCAGTACGAGGAGGCCTCTATGAGCACAGCGAAAGGTGCGCAGACGTCCGGCAAGGCGGCCAAAGGATTCTCGGACGAGGAACGCGCCGCCATGAAGGAGCGCGCCCAGGAACTGAAGGCGGCCGCGCGCGCGGACAAGGACAAGGCGGATGGCGAAAGCGCCGTGCTCGCCGCAATCGCCGCGCTGCCGGAACCGGATCGCGCCCTGGCCCAGCGCCTCCATGCGCTCATCACAGCCAGCACGCCGGCCCTCTCGCCCAAGACCTGGTACGGGATGCCCGCGTATGCCAAGGACGGCAAGGTCGTCTGCTTCTTCCAGGCTGCGAGCAAGTTCAACACGCGGTATGCGACCTTCGGCTTCCAGCACGATGCGCACCTTGACGACGGCGCCATGTGGCCGGTCGCCTTTGCGCTGAAGGAGCTGACCGCCGCCGAAGAGGCCAGGATCAGCGCGCTCGTGAAGCAAGCAGTGAGCTGAGAACTGCTGGCAGCAGTCGATTCGGAAAACCACCTGAAATCGTGAAACATCAAGCCATCATCGACCGGATGACCCTGGCGGAAAAGGTTGCCTTGTGTTCCGGCGCGGACACCTTCCACACCAAAGCGTTCGCGGCGCACGGCATCCCCGGCATCGCCCTGGCGGATGGGCCGCATGGCCTGCGGAAGCAGGTCGCCGCGTCGGATCGACTCGGGGTCAATGACAGCGTTCCGGCCACCTGCTTCCCCACCGCAAGCCTGTCCGCATGTTCCTGGGACAGGGAACTGCTGTACGAAATGGGCGCGGCCATCGGGGAGGAGGCGCTGCAGGAAAGGGTCGCCGTCGTCCTGGGGCCGGGCGTCAACATCAAGCGAAACCCCCTGTGCGGGCGCAACTTCGAGTATTTCTCCGAGGATCCCTGCCTGGCCGGCGAGCTGGCCGCGGCCTGGATTCGCGGGCTGCAGAGCCGCGGCGTCGGCGCCTCGCTCAAGCACTTCGCGGGGAACAACCAGGAGGACGAGCGCATGTCCTCTGACAGCGTGGTCGACGAGCGGGCGCTGCGCGAGATCTACCTGCCTGCGTTCGAGCGCGCGGTGAAGACTGCGCACCCCGCCACGGTCATGTGCGCCTACAACAAGCTGAACGGCGTGTATTGCAGCGACAACGCCACCCTGCTGCGGGAGATCCTGCGCGCTGAGTGGGGCTTCGACGGGGTGATCGTGACCGACTGGGGCGCGCTGCACGACCGGGTCAAGGCCTTCGACGCGGGGCTCGACCTGGAGATGCCCGGCAGCAAGGGATACTTCGACGGCGAGGTGATCGCAGCCGTCCGGGCCGGGACCTTGTCCGCACAGCGGCTGGATGAGAGCGTGGACCGGCTGCTCGACCTGGTCTTGCGCGCTGCGCAGAACCGCCAACCTGGCTTGCAGTGCGATGCCGTCGCACAGCACACGCTGTGCGATGCCGGTGCACATCACGCGCTTGCGCAGAAGATCGTAGCGAGTGCCGCGGTCCTGATGAAGAACGAAGACGGCCTGCTCCCCCTCAAGCCGGGCCGTAAGATCGCGCTGATCGGCGCGCTGGCTGAGACGCCGCGCTATCAGGGTGCGGGCAGCTCGCACATCAACCCGACGCGCCTGTCCAGCGCGCTCGACGGCTTTGCTGCGCTTGGGCTGGATGCCATCTATGCGCGCGGCTACCCGCTCAAGGGCCCCGCCGACCCGGCGCTGGCGGCCGCGGCCGTTGCGGCGGCGCAGCAGTGCGCTGTCGCGGTGATCTTTGCCGGCCTGCCCGAGGCCTACGAATCCGAGGGGTTCGACCGCCGCACCCTGGCGCTGCCCGACAGCCACAACGCGCTGATCGCTGCGGTCTCAGAGGTGAACCCGAACACCGTGGTCGTGCTCTCCGGCGGCGCGCCCGTCGAGATGCCCTGGCTGCCCCAGGTGAAGGCCGTGCTGAACCTGTATCTGGCGGGCCAGGCGGGCGGCCTGGCCGCAGCCGAGCTGTTGGCCGGCAGGGTCAATCCGAGCGGGAAACTGGCGGAGAGCTATCCGGTGCGCTACGCGGATGTCCCGTCAGCGGGCTTCTACGAGCGGGGCGGGAAGCAGGCGCAGTATCGCGAAGGGATCTACGTCGGCTATCGCTACTACGACAGGGCCGGGAAAGGGGTGCTCTTCCCGTTCGGGCACGGCCTGTCCTACACGACCTTCGGCTACAGCGATCTCGTCCTTTCGAGCGCCGATCTCGGCGCGCCCTACGAGCTGCGGGTGTCAGCGACCATCCGTAACACCGGCGCGGTGGACGGCGCGGAGGTCGTGCAGGTTTACGTCGGCCAGGTGGGCGAGGGGCTGCACCGTCCCGAAAAGGAGCTGCGGGAATTCGCCAAGGTGGCCCTCAAGGCCGGCGAGGCGCAAGAGGTCACGTTCACTTTGGACGCGCGCGCGTTTGCCTGCTATGATCCGGCTGCCGGCGAGTGGGTGGTCCCCGACGGGACTTACCGCGTCTCGGTGGGCGCCTCCAGCCGCGATGTGCGCCTGCAGGCCGAGGTGCGCGTCCACGGCCAGCCTGTAACGCTGCAGCCGGCTCCCCGCTGGGTTTGCGATCCCACCGGCGCGGCCACGCAGGCCGATTTCGAGGCGCTGCTGGGCCGGAAGATCGAGCCTGTCAGGCCCCG
Organism: uncultured Anaerolineales bacterium; assembly: GCA_964513075.1. Taxonomy (GTDB): domain Bacteria; phylum Chloroflexota; class Anaerolineae; order CG2-30-64-16; family CG2-30-64-16; genus DAOUBP01. The sequence goes on along the minus strand of CAZELR010000029.1, from coordinate 46,793 downwards.
GCGCAAGGGCGAGTACACGCTGGACTGCTCCCTTCGAGACCTGCAGGACAGCTTCATCGCACGGTGGATCGTGAAAGCGATCGCCCACCAAATCGCCGCGCCGTTCGGCGGGCCCGATGCCACCGATCCGACGTTCAGGATGATGCTGGCCAGCGCGACGACCATGCCGCTGCGGAGCATCAGCCTGAACAGCCCGGATGAGCTGCCCAGGCATGTCACCGCAGCCATCGTCCACCTGGCGAACGGCCGCGTCCTGCAGGCCATCAGCGCGCTGGTCAAGAAGGACGGTGATTGAAATCACCGTCTGGCACGAAAAGTGCGTTAAAACACACTGCACGCCTGCGCCTCCGGCAGGATTCGAATCGCGGCCTGCTGCTCCAAAGTTACTCGTCTTGCGCCGGGTTGAATGCCTGTGCTATACTGTGTGACATCGTTTTCTTCATCGGGCGTCAGTGCGTTCTGAGACAATAGCCGGGGTCCCCGCATGATCAGCGAAGCCGATACCTGCCGCAAATATGTCCTGCCCAAGCTCGTCCAGGCCGGGTGGAACGAAGAGCCTTGTTCAGTAACCGAACAGAAGACCTTCACCGACGGCCGGATTGTGGTGATCGGGGAGAAGGTGAAGCGTCGCCCCCAGAAACGCGCGGATTACCTGCTGAGTTATCGCCGGGACTTCACCATCGCCGTGGTCGAGGCCAAGGCCGAATACAAGACGCCGGGGCAGGGCCTGCAGCAGGCTAAGGACTACGCTGAGATTCTCGGCCTCAAGTTCGCCTACGCCACGAACGGGCACGGCATCGTGGAGTTCGACTACTTCACCGGTCGGGAAAACCTGCGCATCGCCTTTCCATCGCCCGAGGAGCTATGGCTGCGCTGGCAAGAAGGTCAGCAGGTCACGAACGCCGTCGCGAAATCGCTGCTCACCCCCGCACACCAGCTCAGCGGCAAGGCCCCTCGCTATTACCAGGAGATAGCCATCAACCGCACGGTGCAGGCCATTCTCCAGGGCAAGCATCGCATCTTGCTCACGATGGCGACGGGCACAGGCAAGACCCTCGTGGCGTTTCAGATCTGCTGGAAGCTCTGGAGTGCCCGCTGGAACCGGACCGGCGAGTACCGCCGCCCGCGCATTCTCTACCTGGCCGACCGCAACCTCCTGGTGGATGACCCCAAGGATAAGATCTTCGCCGCGTTTGGGGATGCCCGCTGGAAGATCGAGAACGGGATAGCGAATCAGAGCCGGGAGATGTACTTCGCCATCTACCAGGCCATCGCCCAGGACGAGCGCCGCCCCGGCCTGTACCGCGAGTATCCTCCCGACTTCTTCGACCTCATTATTGTGGACGAGTGCCACCGGGGCAGCGCACGCGACGAGAGCAACTGGCGGGAAATCCTGGAGTATTTCCAGCCGGCGTTCCAGCTCGGCATGACCGCCACGCCCCTGCGCGAGGACAACCGGGACACCTACGCCTACTTCGGCAATCCCCTCTACACGTACAGCCTCCGCCAGGGCATCGATGACGGCTTCCTGGCGCCCTACCGGGTCCATCGAGTGCTGACGACCTACGACGCGGTAGGCTGGCGGCCCAGCCAGGGTGAGCTGGACCGGTTCCTGCGGGAAGTGCCGGACCGGGAGTATGCAACCCCGGATTTCGAGCGTATCGTGGCGCTGCGGGCGCGCACCGAAGCCATTGCCCGCCACCTGGCCGAGTTCATGCGCAAGACCGACCGCTTTGCGAAGACCATCGTCTTCTGCGTGGACCAGGACCACGCCGACGAGATGCGCCGCCAGCTCAACAACCTGAACGCCGACCTGGTGCAGAAGTATCCGGATTACGTGTGCCGGGTGACCGCCCTTGAAGGCGACATCGGGCGCGGCCATCTGTCGCGCTTCCAGGAGCTGGAGACCAGGACCCCGGTCATCCTGACCACGTCACAGCTACTCACGACCGGCGTGGATGTGCCCACCTGCAAGAACATCGCCATCGCGCGTGTGGTCGGCGGCATGACCGAGTTCAAGCAGATCATCGGACGCGGCACCCGCGTCCGCGACGACTACGGCAAGCTCTTCTTCAACATCCTGGATTACACCGGCAGCGCCACACGGCTGTTTGCCGACCCGGAGTTCGACGGCTGGCCGGCTCTGGCTGACGAAGTGACCATTGACGCCCAGGGTCAGGTGGTCGCGGGCAGCGAGCAGGTTATCGAGCCGGAAGAAGTCGAGATCGAGGACGATACGGGCCAGGCTGAGCTGGAAAGCGACGATGCGGACCAACTGCCTCGGAAATTCTACGTCGATGGCGGCCATGTCGAGGTCATCGCCCATCTCGTCTACGAGCTGGACCCCGATGGCAAGCAGTTGCGCGTCGTCAAGTTCACGGATTACACGGCCGAGAAGGTCCGCACCATGGTCACGTCGGCAGCCGAGCTGCGCCAGCAGTGGTCCAACCCGCTGCTGCGTGCGGACATCATCACCAGGCTGGAGGACCGCGGCATCAGCTTCGATGAGCTGCGCACCGTGACCAACCAGCCGGACGCCGACCCCTTCGACCTGTTGTGCCACGTGGCCTTCAACGCGCCGCTGCGCACTCGCCGGGAGCGGGCCAACCGTCTGCGCAAAGAGGAGCGCGCCTTCTTCGAGCGGTACGGGCCTCAAGCCCGAATCGTGCTCGATGAGTTGCTTGAGAAGTATGCCGAGCACGGCACGGCCCAGTTCGCCATCCCGGATGTGTTGAAGGTGCCGCCGATTTCGAAGCATGGCAACGTGATAGAGATTGCCGGGCTGTTCGGCGGAGCAAGACAACTACGTGAGGCTGTGGTGGAATTGCAGAACTTGCTGTACGCAGCGTGAGGAGGACTATGGTCGGCAAAACATTGGGAATCCTTCACCCCGTTGGCTTGAAGGCGTTCTGGACCGATGAAGCAAGGGATTTCACTCCGTGGCTTGCGCAAGAGGCGAGTCTGGAGTTGCTGTCTAGGACTCTCGGTCTCGACCTGGAGTTGGAAGGCATTGAAGTCTCCGTCGGCCCATACAAGGCCGACATCGTCGCAAGAGATGCGAACTCTAACACGATGGTTATCATCGAAAACCAGTTGGAGAAGACCAATCACGACCATCTCGGCAAGGTCCTTACGTACGCATCCGGACTGAACGCCAAGATCATTGTCTGGATTGCCAAGGAGTTCACCGAGGAGCACCGTCGGGCACTCGACTTCCTCAACGAGGTGGCCGCGCCCGAGCTCCTCTGTTTCGCCGTAGAAATGCAGCTATGGAAGATTGCCGACTCCCCACCGGCTCCCTTATTCCGGATTGTCGCACGGCCCAATCAATATGCGACCGTCGCCAAGCTGAGAGTCGATGACAATCTTAGCGAGACAAAGGCGCAATACTTGGCCTTCTGGACGCAGTTCCGGGACTTCTGCAAGAGCAAAGGCACAACCCTGAGCCTGAGCTCACCCCGTCCTCAGCACTGGTTCAACATTGCCGTCGGTCACGGTAAGTTCTCCATAGCCCTCACCGTCAGCATCCAAAAGCAGCGCCTTGGCTGCGAGTTGTATATCCGCGGTTCCAGCGCCAAGAAGGCCTTCAAGCTGCTCGAAAAACAGAAAACGGAGATTGAAGCCGTGAGCGGGCCGCTGGATTGGCAGGAACTGCCTGCTGGTCAAGACTGCCGTATCGCTCTATATAAGCCCGAAGTGGATGTATCCAAGAAAGGATGTTGGCCGGAGGCCTTCGTTTGGCTCAAAGCCCAGGCAGAAGTCTTCCACAAGGCTTTCTCGTTTCGAGTCAAAGCACTGCCAATCCTTGACGCTGCAAACGAGATAGAGAATGAAGAAGTCGTAGAGGATAAGTAATGGTAAGGTTGAAGCCCAATAGCCCAACGCTCACCACCGCCCAACAACTGGGCAGCATCGTCAAATCCGCCCGCGACATCATGCGCAAGGACAAGGGTCTCAACGGCGACCTTGACCGCCTGCCCATGCTCACCTGGGTGATGTTCCTCAAGTTCCTCGACGACATGGAGCGTATTCGGGAAGAAGAGGCAATCCTGTCCGGCGAGCGCTTCCGGCCGGCCATCGAACCGCCCTATCGATGGCGGGACTGGGCCGCGGACGGCAACGGCGACCTGCCGCTGCAGTCAGTCACTCGCCTGACCGGCGACGACCTGATTGCCTTCATCAACAACGACGAAGCCATGCGCCCCGACGGCGTGCGCGGGCCGGGCCTGTTTGCCTACCTGCGGGCGCTCCAGGGCGCAAACGGCGGGGACCGTCGCGACGTGATCGCGACAGTCTTCAAGGGCACCGTCAACCGGATGATCAACGGCTATCTGCTGCGGGACGTCATCAACAAGGTCAACGGCATCCATTTCACGTCATCGGACGAGATTCACACCCTCAGCGCGTTGTACGAGTCGATGCTCAAGGAGATGCGCGACGCGGCGGGCGACTCCGGTGAGTTCTACACACCCCGCCCAGTGATTCGCTTCATGGTCGAGGTGCTTGACCCCCGGCTGGGCGAGACAGTATTGGACCCCGCCTGCGGCACAGGCGGCTTCCTGGTCGAAACGTACAAGCACCTCCAAGCACAGTGCCACACGGTCGAAGACGGAGAGACGCTGCAAACCCGCAGCATCCTGGGCGGCGAGGCCAAGTCGCTGCCCTATCTTCTGGCGCAGATGAACCTGCTGCTGCACGGGCTGGAATACCCAAGAATCGACCCGGACAACAGCCTGCGCTTCCCGCTCCGCGAGATGGGCGACCGCGACCGGGTGGACATCATCCTGACCAACCCGCCCTTCGGCGGCGAGGAGGAGCGGGGCATTCTCGGTAACTTCCCCGAAGACAAGCAGACCGCCGAGACGACGCTCTTGTTCCTGCAGCTCATCATGCGCAAGCTGCGCCGGCAGCCCAGGCCGGGCCGGGCGGGCGTGGTCGTGCCCAACGGCACGCTGTTTGGCGACGGCGTGTCGGCGCGCATCAAGGAGGAGCTGCTCAAGGAGTTCAACCTGCACACCATCGTGCGCCTGCCCAATGGGGTCTTTGCGCCGTACACGGGCATCCAGACCAACCTGCTTTTTTTCGATCGTTCTGGGCCGACAGAAGACATCTGGTACTACGAGCTGACGATTTCCGAAGGCCGAAAAAATTATACTAAGACGCAGCCGTTGCAGTACGAGGAGTTTGCCGACTGCCTGGCCTGGTGGAAGGACCGGCAAGAGACCGAACGTGCCTGGCGGGTACAAGCTGCCGATGTGCTGCGGTACGACCCTGCCGGCAACCTGCTGTCGGTGAATTTTGACATAAAGAATCCAAGTACTGTGCAAGACTTGGAACACCTGCCGCCTGAGCAGTTGGTGGAGGATATTCTGGGCAAGGAGCAGCAGATTGCCGAGATAATAAGAGAAATCAAGCAGGTGTTGGCAGAGGCACATCGATGACCAGCAACGTGTGGCCCTCAATCAGTTTGGGAGAGGTAGCCAGCCCGATTTCCCGTCCGGTGGAAGTCCTTCCAGGACAGACCTATCGCACGATTGGCGTCAAGTGGTGGGGGGAAGGTGCATACGAACGCGTTACCATCGATGGTAGCCAGACTGCCGCGAAGACACTCTCGACTGTTCGCCAAAACGACCTTATCATCAACAAGATATGGGTTCGCCATGGGTCTACCGCGGTTGCTTCCGCGGAGGTGGACGGCTGTGCCGGCTCAGGTGAATTCCCTACCTTTGAGCTCAACCAGGCTCAAATCCTCCCACGATGGATGCATTGGCTGACCAAGACACGGGCTTTCTGGTCGAAGTGCGACAGACTCTCACAGGGAACCAGCGGCAAGAACCGCATCAAGCCCGAACTCTTCCTCACCATCACCATTCCATTGCCCCCGCTGGATGAGCAGCGCCGCATCGTGGCGCGCATCGAGGAACTGGCGGCCAAGATTGAGGAGGCGCGAGGGTTGCGGCGTGAAGTGCAGCAAGCAACGGCGGCGCTCCTGCACTCTGAACTCCGTCGCATACTGGCCCTTCGCCAAAACGACTCAGCTTGGCGGATGCAACCAATATCAACCGTAGCAGCCATCAATCCATCAAGAAGGGACCAAGCAACGCGGCCTCCGCCTGAGATAGTATCTTTTGTGCCGATGTCAGCAGTGGATGAAGTCTCGGGATGTATTCAGCGCCCGGAGACAAAGCGCTTTGTTGAGGTGTCAAAGGGCTACACATCTTTCCAGGATGGGGATGTCATATTCGCTCGAATAACTCCCTGTATGCAAAACGGCAAAGCCGCTCTCGCATCGGGTTTGGTCAACGGCGTTGCCTTCGGCTCGACGGAGTTCCATGTTCTGCGACCAGGACCACAAGTTACAGGTCAGTGGCTACACTGCCTGGTAAGGCACAAAGATTTCCGGGACGATGCAGCTAGGCATTTCAAGGGGACAGCGGGACAGCAGAGAGTCCCACAAAGTTTTCTGGAGCAGAAGATCATCGCAGTACCTCCCCTGGAGGAACAGTGGCGCATCGTCGCCTACCTGGACGACCTGCATGCTCGCGTCGACGCGCTCAAGCGCCTGCAGGCCGAGACCGCCGCCGAACTCGACGCCCTGCTGCCCTCCATCCTGGACAGGGCGTTCAAGGGGGAGCTGGTGTGATGGGTGCGGACGCCACCCTTCCGCTGGACGAACCACATGACCATCGCTGAGCTCCACGGCAAGCTCGCCGTAGATCGCGGCGGCTACGAATACTCGGAAGACCTCCTCACCTCGGACGTCTTCGGGACGATGCGCTACGCCGGCTGGGAGTGCGGCTTCCTGGACTGGCTGCTGCGGGCGCAGGCCGCGCCGGTCAGGGTGGACAGCCCAGGCAACAGCCGCCCGCGCACGAACTGGATCAGGTCATCGACCTTCCAGGTTCCCAACTTCTCGGGGCCGGCCCAGGCGTCCCAGGCCAGGTCGCCCTGGAGCACCGCCTCGTAGTGCTCCCCCTCGCCCAGCGATGCCTGGGCCACGCGCTCCTTCTCTTCTTCATCCAGGAACTTCAGAAAGAGGAGCCACGCCAGGTGTTCGGTGTACTGCACCACCCCGCCCACGTTGTTGTCGCGGCGCAAGATATCGCACGCGCGCCACATGTCGTTGCGGAGGGTTTCGTTGGTTTGGCGTTTGGGAATGGTCATATGGTTGCTATGCTCGCTTTGCAAGCCGATAGAAGCCTGTTTTCGGTGCACCGGTGAACTCGATGAGGCCGCGCTCTTTCAAATCAGCGATGTCTCTCTGGGCTGTGGCCCGTGAGACCTGCCATTGTTGCGCCAATTCGGCCCAGCCAAACCTCTGCCCGGCAATAATCTGGGCGATGAACCATTTCTGGCGAGCGCTTACAGCTCCATTTACAGCCTCATTTACAGCCTCATTTACAGCTTCATTTGTGGGGACATCGCTCCGCTCATTATCCTCGCCGACTGCTTCCGGGTGTGGCTGAAAGGTCACCCGCAAGGCCGATCCTAACTCCTGCCAGGCAGGCGGCGGATAGCCTCGGCTATACTGCTGGCCAGCCGCTCCTCTTCTCCGGGGGCATCTGCAATCCCGACAACCGCGCCATCATCTAGGACGCCGATGAGCAGGGTCCCGCCAGCGGGTTCAGGCACAATGACCGATCTGGCCGCACTCCATCACTACCTGGCCCAGCGCGAGGCCGAGGTGAAGGCCGGCGATCCTTGCAGGAGACAGGGGGCAGGTGACAGGGGAAACGGCTGACGGATCGTATCCGCGGTGGCGCCGCGTCAACCGTCCCGGGGTTCGCGCCTCATGCGCGGGCCAGTATCCAGCGAATGGCGTCGCCGATGACCTCGTCGTGGCAGGTCTCGTTGAAAACCTCGTAGATTTGTTCGATTGCCTTATTTGGGGTATCGTTGGAATCCATCGTAATCCCACGGAAGTCAATTGAAGCCGGAGGCTCTCGTCATGCCAATCGATCGTAAGGTGCCCAACGAAATACTTCAACTTGAATGGCTGTTGAAAAAGCCCAACAGCGACCCGACCGGGCTGGCGGGATTCTTCACCAGCGGCGAGATCATCGTCACCCGGGTGCCCGCCCGGCTGGACGTCATGGGCGGCATCTCCGATTATTCGGGCGCCAACGTGTGTGAAGGCGTGCTGGGGGGCGGCGTGGTGATTGCGCTGCAGCCGCGCACCGACCGCACGCTGCGCATCCGCACCGTGCCGGCGAACCGCGTCAGCCTGGCGGTGGAGACGCGCATCCCGCTCGATTATTTCGAGATGGGGGAGGGGTTCGTCTCCTACGAGCAGATGCAGACCCTGTGCAAAGCCAACCCCCTCTCCTCCTGGGCCGCCTATATCGGCGGCAGCATCTTCACGCTGCTCAAGGAACAGTCCATTCATTTGCCTTTCGGGTTCAACATGTTCCTGCTTAGCGGCGTGCCGATGAACGTCGGCATCGGCAGCTCGGCAACCACCGAGATCGCCGCCCTGTACTGCCTGCAGAACTACCTGGGGCTCGACATCTCCGAAACCAACCTGGCCAAATTGGGCCAGTTGGCTGAGAACCTGGTGGTGGGTGCGCCCTGCGGCATCATGGACCAGATCACGGTGACCAGCGGCCGGCAGGGCAAGTTGACCCACATCCTGTGCCGTCCGGGCAGCGTCATGGGCGAGATCGAAATTCCGCCGGACACCGCGTTTGTCGGCATCAATTCGATGATCAAGCACTCCATCGGGGGCACGGCCTACAGCGACGTCCGGATCGGCGCCTTCATGGGCAAGCGCATCATCAACCATGTGCGCGCTCAGAGCGGCGAAAAGCCGATCCAGTATCTGACCGAGCTCACCGCCGACTCCTTCGAGAACGCCTATCGTGCCGCCCTCCCCGAAACGATCCTCGGCTCGGAATTCCTGGCCAAATACCAGTCCCACGACGATCCGATCACCCGGATTCAACCGGACGCCACCTACCGGGTTGCCGGCCCAACCGCCCATCCGGTCTATGAGAACCTGCGCGTCCTCAAGTTTATGGAGCACCTGATTGCGGCGGATGCGTCCGCGGCGGGCAACAACGAGCGCGACCTGGTTGCAGCCGGCGAGTGCATGGTTGCCTCGCATGCCAGCTACCGCGACAACTGCCTGCTCTCCGTTCCCGAGGTGGATTTCCTGGTGGAGGCTGTTTGCAGCCGCGGCCCGCAGAAGGGGCTCTATGGGGCGAAGATCACCGGGGGCGGTTCCGGCGGCACCGTCGCCGTCTTCGGACGCAAAGCCGCCCTCGAAAACGAGCTTCCCGCCATCACGCGGGAATACAAACGGCTCACCGGCCTGGAAGCCGAGCTGTTCGAAGGCACTTCGCCGGGGGCCGCTGAGTTCGGCGCCTACCGCTACACTTTTAGCCCCATGGGCTGGATTCGATCCATATGTTAATGCCGCGCAAGGCAGTCGTCCCGATTGCCGGGCTGGGAACGCGGCTGTTTCCGGCCTCACATGCCTGCAAGAAAGAGTTCTTTCCCATCGTCGGTCCCGATGGCATCGCCCGGGCGCTGGTTCACATCCAGGTTGACGATCTGATCGCGGCCGGCATCGAACGGATCTGCATCATCGTCCGGCCGGGAGAAGAGCAGCAGGTCGTGGATTACTTTCGGGGTCCCGGCGCAGCGTATCGGGAGCACCTCGACAAATATCCGGCGTTGCGCGCTGAAGCCGAGAAAATGCAGGCCGCCCTCGACCGCATCAGCTTTGCCGTGCAGGAGACGCAGGAAGGGTACGGCCATGCCGTCTACCAGAGCCAGGCGTTCGCGGACGGCGATCCGGTGCTGCTGTGTTTGGGGGATCACCTCTTTCGCGGCGGCGCGCGGTCCTGTCACAGCCAGCTCATGGCGGCCTGGGCGCTGTGCGCGGGCAAGTCACTGTCGGCCGTGAACCGCATCGGGGCGGCCGACCTGAAGGGCTACGGTACGATCGCCGGCCGCCGCCTGCCGGCGCGCCCGGAATTGATTGCCGTCACACGGATCGTCGAGAAACCCACGCTCGCGACGGCCCGGCAGGCGCTGCGGGTGGACGGTTTGGAGGAGGACGAATTTCTGGGGTGGTTCGGCATGCACATCCTGTCTCCGGCGATCTACGACGTACTGGGCGAGATGATCCGCATGAACGACCGCCAGCAAGGGGAATTCCAGCTCACCTATGCCCAGGATCTGCTCAGGCAGCGCGAGGGTTACTGTGCGCTCGAAATCCGGGATGGCACGCGGTTCGATTTCGGCACCCCCCAGGATTTTGTCAACAGCATTGCCCGGTTCGCTGCCGCCTGATACGGCCAATTTGTCAAACAGGAATTCCAAATCTGTCACTGTAAGTGTCTGGAATGGAGGCTTTAGCCGGTCAGCCACATGGCGCTCAAGTGGCCAGTAACCGGCTAAAGCCTCGAGTCCGGGTACATTTGGATTTGCTGTTTGTCGAAATTGGGGCTTGACACCCGCAAAAACTCATGATATAGTGGGCGTGCATGGGAGCGCTCCCACACAGCCAGGTCGTTGTGGCGCTGACCTCCCCTGTTGGCGCCTGGAGGGTTCTGGAACACGGTCTCCGCCTGCTCTCGATGAAGAGGAAGGGGCAACAGTTATGCCGCTCACGCTGGAAGGGATCGCCGAGTTAGCTGGCGTCTCCCGTTCCACGGTCTCCCGGGTCATCAACGACCATCCTGCCGTTCGGGCCGCGGTGCGCGAGCAGGTGCGTCAGATTATTCGCGAGACGAACTATCAGCCGCACGCCGCCGCACGCAGCCTGGTGACCCATCGTACGCGTATCATCAGCGTCATCATCCCCGAGTCGGTCACGAAGCTCTTCAGCGACCCTTTTTTCCCGCTGCTGCTGTACGGCATTACGGAAACGTGTAATGCGCAGGGCTACCACCTGATGCTTTCGCTGTTCAACGGTCCGACGGAGCAGGGTGAGACCTACCGGCGCATCATCGGCAGCAGCCGCCTGGACGGCGTCATTGTCGCTTCGGCCCACGTCGACGACGTGATCTTTCGGAGGTTGTTGCAGGACAATATTCCTTTTGTGATCGTGGGCCGCTATCCCGACGAACGCGGGCACTGCGTCGATGTGGATAATGCCGGTGGCGCGCGTCTGGCAGTTGAACACCTGATCCGGCTCGGCCACACGCGCATCGCCACCATCACGGGCCCGCAAACAATGACCTCCGGCATCGATCGCTTGCTCGGCTACTGCGAGGCGCTGGCAGCGCACGGCATCGTGGCGGACAGCAGCCTGATCATCGAGGGGGACTACACCGAGGACTGTGGCTATGCGGGGGCGCAGCAGTTGCTCGCCCGGGCGCCGACTGCGATCTTCGTCGCCAGCGACATCATGGCCATCGGTGCACTGAAGGCGCTGCGCGAGGCCGGCCGGCAGGTCCCGCAAGACATCGCCATCATCGGCTTTGATGATGTTCCGATCGCCTCGGCCGTGCAGCCGGCGTTGACGACGGTGCGCCAACCCATCCGGCAGTTGGGTGCGGCCGTTGCAGACTTGTTGATGGAGTTGTTGGCCAATCCACCCGAACCAGGATCGGCGGGGCGCAGACGCGTCCTGCCGACGGAACTGGTGGTGCGGCAATCCTGTGGCGCTGCGGGGTGATCCCCGCCCGCCGCCCCATGGTTGGCCGCGGACAGGGACCCGGAAGGAGGTGGTGTTCGATAAAAATGGTGTCTGCTCAAACTGTTTCTCAAGTAAACAACCTTTTGATTGGTCTAAGGAGGATCCCAAATGCGTAAGCCCGTTTTCACTCTGCTCAGTCTCGTGCTCTTGGCCAGCCTTGTTCTGACGAGCTGTGCCGTACCCACGCCGCAGGTCGTCGAGAAGGTCGTCAAGGAGACCGTCCAGGTCGAAAAAGTTGTCGAAAAGACCGTTGAGGTCGAGAAAGTCGTGGTTGCCACGCCGGTGCCGACCGCGGTTCCGGTGGTTGATGCCAATACGCTGCCCCGCAATGAAACCCTGTACTTCAATGGGCAACAGTGGAACGCCGTTGTGGGCTGGAACCCTTACTCCGGCAGCAACAATAATGCGCTGGCGATCAGTCAGGGAGACAACGCCCGCGTCATCATGTTCGAGGCCCCCTATCTGTACAACATGCTCGACGGCAAGCAGTACCCGCTGCTGGCAGACGGCGACTACGCCTGGAACGACGCCCGCACCGAGGTCACCTTCAAGATGAAGGCGGCCGCCAAGTGGAACGACGGCACCCCGGTGACCGCCGAGGACGTCGCCTACACCTGGGCCGCTGCTGTCAAGTACGGCCTCCCGCTCTTTGACTCCAACAAGGAGTTCGTCGAGACCATCGAGGCCAAAGACGCCCAAACAGTTGTGGTGAAGGCCAAACTGGATGCAGCAGGCAAAGCGGTCAATCCGCTGCAGGTTCAGGCGTACCTGAGCTCCAACTACGTCGCTCAGAAGGCCTGGACGCAGAAGCTGGAAGAGCGCTCCGGCGGCGACAAGACCAAGATGCTGGCGGATCCCGCGGAAGACGTGGCCTACTCCGGCCCCTACGGCAAGTTCTTCTCCGACGACTCCAAGGTCGTCTACGTACGCAACGACAACTACTGGGGCAAAGATGCCAGCATGTGGGGCAAGCTGCCCGCGCCGAAGTACCTGGCGCACACCATCTTCAAGGATAACGCAGCCGGCTCCGTCGCGCTCGCCCAGGGCGAAGTGGATGTCAGCCAGCAGTTCAACTCCAACGTTCAGGTCCTGTGGGAGAGCTACGGCCTGCCCATCTCCACCTACCTGCCCGAGCCGCCCTACGGCATCGGCGCCAGCCTCCCGACCGCCTACTTCAATCTGAAGTCCTACGGCCTGGATCAGCCGGCGGTCCGCAAGGCCATCGCGATGGCAGTGGACTATCCCACCATCATCGCCAACGCCATGACCAACCAATCGGCCACCTTCGACCAGGTGCCGCGCTCCCTCATGAACCCGACCGCGGGCGAGCAGGCGATGTACGATCACGAGGCCGTCAAGGACCTGCAGTGGGCCGGCAACGACATTGAAGGCGCCAACAAGCTGCTGGACGAGGCCGGGATCAAGGACACCAACGGCGACGGCTGGCGCGAGTTCAACGGCAAGAAGCTGACCTACATCGCCACCTGCCCCAACGGCTGGTCCGACTGGCAGGCTGCCATCGAGATCGTCGCGGCCGCCGGCAAGAAGATCGGCATCGACATCACCTCCAACTACCCCGAATGGGGCGTGTACCAGACCGTCGTGACTAAGTCCGACTCCCCGCTGCCCGAAGGCTACGACATCTTCATGATGTGGAGCGACGGCGCCGGCCCGACGCAGCCGTGGGGACGCATCCGCCATCTGATGAGCTCCGAATTCGTCGGCATGTCGAGCAACTGGAACGGCAACTGGGGCCAGTACAGCAACCCGGCCGCCGATGAACTGATCAAGAAGATCCCGACCCTGACCGATGAGGCCGAGCTCAAGGCCGCCTACACCGAGCTGGTCAAGATCTACCTGACCGACGTACCGTCCTTCACGCTGATGTACCGGCCGCAGTCGTTCCACGCCGTGAACGAGAGCGTGTGGACCAACTTCCCGCACGAGGGTGATGGCACCACCCCGCCCGTCCCGCCGCTTGACTGCACGGACGGCTGGAGCATCGCGTGTCTGTATAACTTGACGCTCGTCAAGTAGACCATAATGTGATAGAATCCGTCATGTTCCACAGACCCCGGAACATGACGGATTCTTGCATCACAGGAGCACCTCGCTTCGGCGGGTCTCAGACCCGCCGAAAGCATGATGTATTGCACGTCATTCTGAGCGCCGCAGCGCGAAGAATCCAGGAGGTGTTGCGTTGAAAGGGTATCGGAAGTACTTCGTCAACAAGCTGGGCTGGCTGGCCATCACCTTCGTCTTTGCCTTTCTCCTGAACTTCATCCTGCCGCGGCTGATGCCGGGTGATCCGGTGGCAGCCATCGTTGCCAGGATGGCCCAGGGCCTGAGCAACGCCTCCGGGGTGCAGGCGATTTACGAGCAGTACACGAAACTGTTCGGCACGAACCGACCGCTGATCGAGCAGTTCTTCCTGTATGTCAGAAACGTCCTGCAAGGCGATTTCGGCTTTTCGTTCAGCCAGTATCCGAGAACCGTCGCGTCCGTGATCGGGTCTTCCATCGGGTGGACCATCGCGCTGCAGTTCCCGGCCATCATCGTCGGCTGGTTGATCGGCAACACGCTGGGTGCGCTGGCTGCTTACCTCAAGGGCGGCTTCGACAAGCTCCTGATGCCCGTCTCCATCTTCGCCAGCAATTTCCCGGCCTTCGGCATGGCGATCATCTTCCTGGTGATCTTTGCAGTGCGCCTGAAGTGGTTTCCTACCTCGGGCGGCTACGGGTTCGACATGATCCCCAGCGCCAGTTGGAAATTCATCTGGTCGGCCATCGTCCACTATCAACTGCCCTTCTGGTCCATCGTCGTTATCGCGATCGGCGGCCAGGCGATCGGCATGCGCTCCATGTCCATCTACGAGCTGAACGCGGATTACGTGAAATACAGCCGGTTCATGGGCATCAAGGACCGCAAGATCGTCGGCTACGTGTTTCGCAACGCGATGCTGCCGCAGATCACCGGCCTCGCGCTCTCCATCGGCACCATGGTCGGCGGGGCGCTGATCGCGGAGATCGTCTTCAGCTATCCTGGTCTGGGCACCACCCTGCTGACTGCGATCAAGGGGCAAGATTACCCGCTCATCTCGGCCGCCACGCTGATCGTGACCTTGATGGTGTTGATTGCGAACTTCGCGATCGAGATCCTCTACGGCTTCATCGACCCGCGGATCAAGGCAACCCAGGCGGATTGAACAAGGAGAGCTGGCGATGCAACATACCCTCAGGCAGATTTTCCACTCCGGCAAATTCATAACCGGCTTTACGATCTTCGTGGCCATTCTGCTGATCGTGATTATTTATCCGCTGGTCGTTACCCACTCTCCGCTGCAGATCATCGGCCAGGGCACTTTCTTCCCGCCTGGGATTTACGTGAGCACGTACGACAGCATCAATGCCGCCACGACGTACACGCTCAACCTGGAAGACGCGGCTGCCAAACGCGTCGCCAGCAAGCTGAGTCAGGCCGACCGCCTGGCGATGAAGGAATGGCTCGTAGCTGCCGGGATCCCCGAGGCCGAGATCGACACCACGGACACGGCAGCGCTTCTGGCCCAGTGGACCAGTAACTACGATCCCAAGCAGAACGTCGCCGGCATGACGAACGCCAGGCGCAACTACTTTGTCCGGCTGAACAGCTCGCTCGCCGGCCTCCTGTCAACCCAGGGGGCCATCATGGCCGCCAAGAATGCACAAACGGGCGGCCTGGAGCAGGCGCGTATCGTCAACCAGTCAGAGTATGTGAACGTCGGTGAGGTTGCAAACGTGCGGGTCCTGCCGCTCGGCACCGACAACTTCGGCCGCGACGTGCTGACGCAGTTGGTGAGTGCCACCCGCGTCTCGCTGCAGATCGGCCTGGTAGCGGGCCTTATCGCCACCCTGATTGGCCTGACCCTGGGCCTGGCCGCGGGTTACATCGGTGGACTGGTGGATGATATCGTCATGTTCGTCACCAACCTCTTCACCGTCATCCCATCGTTCGTGCTGCTGATCTTGATTTCATTCAGCATCGGACAGGATAAACGCGGCGCGTTCACGGTCGCGGCCGTGATCGGGTTTACGTCCTGGGTGTGGACCACCAGGGCCGTTCGTGCGCAGGTGATTTCGCTGCGCAACCGCGATCACGTCAACCTGTCGAAACTGTCCGGCCACTCGATCCCCTACATCATCCTCAACGATATCCTGCCTTACATCGCCTCCTATGTCGTGATGGCGTTTATCCTGCAGATCTCGTCCGGCATCCTGGCGGAGGCGGGGTTGTCCATCCTGGGGTTGGGACCCAGGACGACCGAGGTGCCGACCCTGGGGCTGATGATGAACTGGGCGATGATTTACCAGGCGCACGTCCTGGAAAAATGGTGGGCCTACCTGCCGGTGCTCGTCACCATCGCGCTGATTACCTTCTCGATGAACCTGATGAATACGGGTCTCGACCAGGTATTCAACCCTGCACTAAGGGACTAGGTGAACGATATGGGAAACGTTGTGTTAGAGGCTCGCGAACTCACAACCAAATATATCACCCGGTTCCGGGAAGATGTGTACGCGGTTGACCATGTGTCTCTGAAGGTTGAAGAGGGGAAATCGCTGGGCATTGCGGGTGAATCCGGCTGCGGCAAGTCCACCCTGGCCCTCAGCCTGATGGGCTACTACTTCCCGCCCCTGCACTACACGAGCGGCGAGATCATCATTGACGGCAAGGTGATCTCGGGCATGAAGCCGGATGACGTGCGCAAGTCGATCCTGGGGACGGAGATCGCGTATATTCCCCAAGCCGCAATGAATGCGCTCAATCCCACGCGGAAGATCATCAACTTCATCGAAGATGTGATCCTGGCGCACGATCCGACCGAGAACAAGAAGTTCATCTACGACCTTGCCCGGGCCAGCTTCGAGACCCTGGGGCTGCCGGCCGAGGTGCTGCAAAAATACCCCGTCGAGCTTTCGGGCGGCATGAAACAGCGCACGGTGATTGCGGTGTCGGTGATCTTGCGGCCCAAGGTGCTGATTGCCGACGAGCCCTCCTCCGCGCTCGACGTCACGTCGCAGAAGATGGTCATCAAGATGCTCAGGGGGTTGATGGACACTGGTTTCGTCAAAGCCATGATCTTCATCACCCACGAACTGCCCCTGCTCTACAACGTCACCAACGACATCATGGTGATGTACGCCGGGCAGATCGTGGAGAAGGCCCCGGCCAAAGACGCCGTGTTTGATCCGCTCCATCCCTATTCTAAAGGGCTCATGGGCTCGATCATCGTGCCTGAATCAGGCCTGCGAGACGTCAAATTGGCGGCCATTCCCGGGGTGCCGCCGAATCTGAAGAAGCCGCCGGACGGCTGCCGGTTCGCCGAACGCTGCAAGTACGTTCGGCCGGAGTGCAGGGTGACGTCGGTCTCGCTTTATGAGGCAGGCGTGGGTCGTGCTTATCGCTGCATTCTCTCGGAGCAGACGCTGAGGGAGGCTTATCAACATGCCCAGTAACATAACCCCCTGCTTGAGCGGGACAGGATTGACCAAGGTGTTCGGGTTTGGCCGCACGAAAACCCTCGCCGTCGACCACGTGGATTTCGATTTCCACGAGCGCGAAGTTGTCTCGATTGTGGGCGAGTCGGGCAGCGGAAAGACGACTTTGGCGAAGATGCTCCTGGGCCTGATCAATCCCACGGAGGGCGAGATCTACTTTCAGGGGCAAAAGCGCGATATCAGCACGCAAAAGAAGAAGCAGGAATACTGGAAGAACATCCAGGCGATCTTTCAGGATCCCTTCTCCTCGTACAACATCTTCAACAAGATCGATGCCGTGCTCCTGGATTGCATTCGCATGCGCGGCGGAGGCAGGCTGCCGCCCGCGAAGAAGATCGAGCTGATGACCGAGGCGTGCAGCTTCGTCAACCTCAAGTTCGCAGAGCTGACCAACAAATACCCCTTCGAGCTGTCGGGCGGGCAGATGCAGCGCCTCATGATTGCGCGCATCTTTCTGCTGAAGCCCAAGATCCTGTTGGCGGATGAGCCCACCTCGATGATCGATGCCTGCTCGCGCGCCACCATCCTGGATTACCTGATGAAGCTGCGCGACGAAACCGGGATGACGCTGATCTTCATCACCCATGACATCGGCCTGGCGTACTATGTGTCCGACAGCGTGTACATCATGGAGCACGGCAAGTTTGTCGAACATGGCTCTGCGGATCAGGTGATCCTGCACCCGAAAGAGACCTACACCAAACGCCTGATCAATGACGTCCCCAAGATCTACGAGGAATGGGATCTCACGACCGTATGACCCCTGAGCCGGGGAAAGAGTTGATGCATGGCGAAGCTAAACATTGTGGGCCCGGAACTGCCCAATATCCCCTGGGAAGAGCGCCCGCAGGGCTGCACTGAGACGGTATGGCGTTCCGGCAAGAACCCCATCATCACGCGCGCTGCCGTTCGCGGCGTGAACAGTATTTTCAACAGCGCGGTCGTGCCTTTCAACGGCGCGTTCGCCGGGGTGTTTCGCTGCGACAACACCGCTCGAGACATGCAGCTTCACGCCGGCGTCAGCCCGGATGGGATCACCTGGACCATCGAGCCGAAGCGCATCGCGTTTCGCTGTGAAGACGAAGCGCAGCGCGCCGAGATCGGCCGCTTCGTGTACGGCTACGATCCGCGCGTGTGCTGGCTCGAGGATCGCTACTACGTCACCTGGTGCAACGGCTACCACGGTCCCACCATCGGCCTGGGCTTCACCCACGATTTCAAGACCTTCTACCAGATGGAGAATGCCCTTCTGCCGTACAACCGGAACGGCGTGCTGTTCCCGCGCCGGGTGAATGGAAAGTACGCCTTGCTCAGCCGCCCCAGCGATACGGGCCACACGCCTTTTGGGGACATCTTTTACAGCGAAAGCCCCGACCTGATTCATTGGGGCTGCCACCGGCACGTGATGGCGACTGCGAACGGCTGGCAAGCGACCAAAGTCGGCGCCGGACCCACGCCCATCGAAACGTCCGAAGGGTGGCTGATGATCTACCACGGCGTGCTCACGTCGTGCAACGGGTTCGTCTACAGCTTCGGCGCCGCGCTGCTCGATCTCGACAAACCCTGGAAAGTGATCTGCCGGTCACGCAGTTATCTGCTCAACCCGCGGGAGCTCTACGAGTGCGTGGGGGATGTCCCGAACGTGACCTTCCCGTGCGCAGCCCTGGTGGACCCGCCGACCGGACGCATGGCAATCTACTACGGTGGGGCCGACACGGTCACCTGCCTGGCGTTTGCGCGCATCGAAGAGGTGCTGGATTTCGTAAGGGACGACCCGCTGTGACGGACTGCTGCCCTGCCGAGCCATCCCCATTCTACTTGAGGAGATAAGACATGGCTGGTTTTGAAACGGCCCCATTTGATGGGGGCGAAGTGACCGCGGCCGGGCCGGACGAGGTTGTGAGGTTTTCAGACAAGCTGACCGACTCGCTTCAAAACATTACCGGGATGATCGACGAGCACAAGGTGATGATCGATGCGATCCAGGATGTTGGCATTCAACTGACTTCTGCATTCGGCACGTTGCATACGCTGACGGTCAAGTACGCAAGCATCGTCAACCGCGTGCTCGACCTGCTGCTGCCCTGGTTCCAGAAAATCCCCCTGGTGCCCCCCAAGTTGCTGGAGCTGGCAACCAGGGTGGAGCGGATCACCCAGGCGATCATCGATAGCAGCCAAAACACGTCCAGGGCGATCACTGACGTCAATCAGGGCTTGAAGACGGCCAATGTGGAGCAGTTGCGCGGACACTCGAGTGAACTGCAGAGGGTGACGCTGGCTCTGACCTCGATCCTGCCGGACGCGGATTAACAGCCTGGCCGAAGGCTGTTCAACTAGCTCCCGTACTCTTGCAGCGCTTCCCACATCGTCACGATGTTCTCCGGCGGGACGTCGGCCTGGATGTTGTGGACGGTGCTGAAGACGAAGCCGCCGCCGGGGGCTAACGCGTCGATGTTGCGCCTAACGTCTTCCCGCACTTCGGCAGGCGTGCCGTGGGGCAATACGTCCTGCGTGTCGACGCCGCCGCCCCAGAAGACGATATCTCGGCCGTAGTCCCGCTTGAGCTCGATCGGGTTCATGCCGGTCGCGCGCACGTGTATCGGGTTCAGGATATCCACCCCCAGCTCGATGAAGTCAGGCAGGAGCGGGCGAACGTTGCCGCAGGAGTGGAAGAAGAGTCCGGCATCCGGGGCCAACTCCTTGATGCGGCTGAACAGGATTCCCAGCCGCGGCTTCATCAGCCGGCGAAACATGCGCGGGGAGATGAGTTGGGAGACCTGGGTGCCGTAGTCGTCGGCTTCGGAGATCACGTCCACCACATCGCGCAGTTGCGGCAGCGCCATCTCCCAGAACGCCAGCTTGAGTTCCACCATCTTATCGAGCAGTGCGCCGGCCAGGGCTTCGTCGGAAGCAAGATCCATCATCATCGCGGCCATGCCGCGCACGCGTTGTGCCATCTCGAAGATGCCTGCCAGTACGCCTTTGATCATCACTGCTCGGCCCTGGGCCCGGTGCGCTGCCGCGAGATCGTGAAGCCCGGCAATGCGGTAGGGCGCGCCCGTGTCCGGCCAGGGATGCTTCGCCACGTCATCCACCGTGATGGCGCCTGCCAGGGGGTGGCGAACTGCCGTGAAGTAAAGGCCGTCGGGATAGGGCCGGTGTTGGGTGATGCCCCACTCGTCGACGAACGCCTCGACCTCGTCCCCTCCGTCCTTCGACTGCGCGGCGCTCCGCTCAGGATGATCCTTCGACTCGCGGCGGATCCGTTCGTTGACCCGGTCGTTGTGGCTGTTCAGCGGGAAGAGGCCGCGCACGTCGATCCCGAGCCGATCGAGCACGTCGTCGTCGGGCAGCGCCAGGCCCTGCACCGCGTCGCAGATGACCGGCTCAACCGGGGGCAGGCCCAAGTGTTGGCGCAGCCTGCGATACGCGACAACGTGGATGCCGGTCACCTGCGTGCTACCCAGGTCGAACGGCACGCGGTCGGGCTCGCGGTGATCGAGTGCTGTGAGCAGGCGTTCTCGTGAATTCATCGTCTCAATACCCCAGGCGTTTATCCACCACGTTGCGCAACGGCTCTCCCGCGCGGTAGCGGCCCAGATTGTCCAGAAAGACCTCGAATGCCCGGTCATCGTACGCGGGCGTCACACCCCCGTAGTGGCCGGTGATGATGACGTTCGGCATGTCCCACAGCGGCGAATCAGCCGGCAGCGGCTCTTGCTCGAACACATCCAGTCCCGCCCCGGCGATCCAGCCCCCGCGCAATGCGTGCACCAGTGCCGCCTCGTCGACCACGCCGCCGCGCGCCACGTTGATCAGGATGGCGTCCTGCTTCATCAGCCGCAGCTCCCGCTCGCCGATCAGGCCGCGCGTCTCCGGCGTCAACGGCGTCACCAGGACGACGAAATCGGCTTCGGGAAGGTGTTCCGGCAGGCTCTCGATGCCGGCAACATGCTCGATCCCAGGGAGGGGTCCTGGCCTTCGGCGGATGCCCAGCACGTGCATCCCGAGCGCTGCGGCTACGTGCGCGATGCGCTGACCGATCGCGCCCAGCCCGACCACGAGCAGCGTCTTGCCCGCCAGTTCGAAGACCTCAGTGTTCTCCATGTGCCGCCAGGTGCGTCCCGCCTGCGCGCGCAGCGCCTCTGGCAGGCGGCGGGCGAAGGCCAGCATAAGCGCGAGCGTGTGCTCTGTCATCTGGTTCGGGTGGATGCCCGACGTATTGGTGAGGATGAAGTCGCGCTCGGCCAGCCCGGGATGCCGGAGCAGCCCGTCGACGCCCGCGCCCCAGCCGTGGAACCAGCGCAGCCGCGGGGCAGTGGCCAGGAGGGAGCCGGGCACCAGCGCCGTGGCGATCTCCACCTCTTCGAGCACCGCGGCCATTTCCTCGCGGTTCGGAGTGACGACCAGCCGCATGTCGGGCGCAGTGCGGCGGACCTGGTCGAGCTGCACATCGGTCAGCACGCCGGGCTTGAAGCCAATCAGAATCGTGTTCATGCGCGCGTCATCTGCAAACCGGCTGCCGACTCGCTATCGAGAAACAGCTTGGCGTGGGGCGTGCTCCGCAGGATCGAGCCGGGGCAATCCTCGGTGATGGGTCCCCACAGTGAACGCGCCACCGCGTCCGCTTTGCGCGCTTCGGGCACAATGGCCAGCACCCGCTTCGCCGCAAGCAGCCCGGGAATGGTTACGGTGATGGCATGGGTGGGCACCTCGTCCAGGCTCTGGAAATGGCCTTCGCCCACCTGCTGGCGCCGCGAGCGTTCGTCCAGCGCGACCACTTTGACCCAGAGCGGGTCGGCGAAATCAGCGTACGGCGGGTCGTTGAACGCCAGGTGCCCGTTTTCGCCGATGCCCAGTGCGCACAGGTCGGCCGGGTGGGCGCGCAGCAGCGCCTCGTACTCCCGGCACGCGGCCTCAATATCCTCCGCCGCGCCAGGCACAGGGAAGAAGGCCTGCACCTTGACGTAGTCCAGCAAGTGCCGGCGCAGGAAGGCCGGAAAGCTGGCGGAATGGCCGGGCGGCAGGTTGACGTACTCATCCATGTGGAACACGTTGACACGATCCCATGGCAGGTCGGCCATGGCGCGCAGCGCGGCCAGAAAGGTGAGCTGCGAATTGCCGGTGGCAACGACGATGTTGGCCACGCCGCGCTCACGCACGGCAGTCCGAATGACCGCAGCAGCTTCGGCTGCGGCTGCGGCGCCTAACGCCTCGTTGGTGCGATAGACCATCACCGGGAGTTGGCCGATAGTAGTTGTATAGCTGGGATTGGAAGTCATGAGTCTCCTTTTGGATTTGTCTATCCCCGCCGATGCCGTTCCACCACTTCGTACACGGCAAAAATGTTATCATCTGGCGTGCCGTAGTCCATATTGATGCAGCACATGCCGATCTTGTCCAGCGGGCCGGCAGCGCGCAGCAGGCGTTCTGCGTCCTCTGCGACCTCCGCCGGTGTGCAGGTCAGCATGCGGATCGGGCTGAGGCGCAGGTTGAGGAAGGCATCGGGCAGGGCAGCCCGGCACGCGGCCACGTCCGAGCCCCAGCCCACATCCGCGAACTCGATGCCCAGCTCGGCGTAAGCGGGCGCCACCCGGTGCATGTTGTCGCCGCAATGGTGGATGCCGAAAGGCTGAATGCGGCGCGCCATGCGCTGCTCTATCGGCAGGTGGTGGTCCCGGTAGCTCCGCGGCGAGATCATCTGCACCGAGCAGTTGGCGTGGATGAACAGGCGGGGAGCCACGCGCGCAGCCATCCGGTTGACAGCGATCGAGCAACTGCCGGTGCGTCCCCGCACATACGACGCCACGTCGACAATCAGGTCAGCGATCACGGTTAGGGCTCGTGCCACGCGCGCAGGCGCCTCGTAGAAGTCGGCGAAGAGGTCTTGCCCGTAGAAATGGTACGCGGCGTTGAGCACGCCGTCGGTGTTCAGGTCCCCGATCAGCCAGCCGTGCTCGGCCTCCAGCGCGTCCCAATCTGCGATCAGGTCGCGCATCGGCCAGATCGCGCGGAAATCCGGCGCCTCCAGCCGGTCGATCTCGTCCGCAGTCAGGTGGATCGGGAGCGGCTGAGGCGCCTCGTTGGCTGAGAAACGAATCTCGGCACCCAGCAGCGCAGGGATAACGAAGCCGCCGGCGACATGCAGCGAGCCGGCCACCGGCCGCGCGGCTGCCTCCTTCTCCCCCAGCCCGATGTCGCCGAAGCGCTGATGCAGCACCCGCCGCATGACAACATCGTTGGCAATCCGGGTCGCTGCATCGAAGTAGAACGGCTGCTCGAAGCTGATGCCCGCGGTCCGATGCCACCAGTTGGGATTGAAAACCAGCTCGAAAGGCAGGAGGTCTCCCGAGGTCGATCGTTCCATCCTATTCCTGTCCTCAGTCGACATCAACCCACTCGCCTTCCAGCATGACGCGTTGTGTGTTGAAAGCGTCATCGAAGACGCCCAGGTCCGCGCGCTTGCCCGGTTCAAGGGAGCCGCAGTCGAGGTCTGCGCCGGCGATCCGCGCGGGCGTGAGGGTGGTCATGCGCACGGCTTCTACGACCGGGATGCCGACGACGTCGATCAGCACCGGCAGCATTTGGGGCAGCAGCGTCGCGCTGCCGGCGAAGGCTGAGCGATCGAGCATCATGCCGACGCCGTCGCGCACATCGTATGACATGCCGCCCATGGTGTACACGCTGCCCTCGGGCAGCCCGGCCCCGGCCAGCGCATCCGAAACCGCGCACAGGCGGTCGGGGCCCAGGCATTTGTACGCCAGCCGCATCAGCGTCGGCGGCAGGTGCCGGTTGTCGGCGATGATCTCCGCGGTCAACCCGTCGAAGGTCAGGGCCGCCTCGAGCACGCCCGGTTTGCGCCATGGCCCCTCGCGCATCACCAACGACATGGCGCTCCAGAGGTGTGTCACGTGGCGCAGCCCAACCTGCATCGCGGCGCGCACGTGGGTGTCGTGCGCCGAGGTGTGGCCCGCCGCTGGCACGATGCCGGCCGCGCTCAACGCCTCGACCAGGTCGAGCGCGCCGGGCAGCTCCGGCGCCAACATGAACACGCGCAAGATGTCAGCGAATTGAAGCAGCGCATTTGCCGAGCCGTCGTCCGCCGCGCGCACGCATGAGGCATCCAGCGCGCCCTTCTGAGCGACGTTGATGTAGGGGCTTTCCAGATAGGCGCCCAGCACCCGCGCGCCGCCGTGATCTTCGCCCATCCACTGCCGGCAGAAGGCCAGCCCTTCCTCCAGGTCGGGAGCAGGTGCAAGAGTCGCCAGCAGCCCGGTGGTGCCGCGGCGCAGGTTCTCGCGCGTGATGGCGGTCCAGGCCGCATGGTTCGGCTCGTTGAAGGTGTGTCGCAGCGCACCGTGGGTGTGGATGTCGATGAGGCCGGGGGTGATCCAATGCCCGGATACGTCAACCACTTCGGTGTCAGGGCCCAGGTCGGCGGCATGGATCAGGCCCACGATGCGGCCGGCTTCGATCACCAGCGCCTGACCGGTGACAACGCGGTCGGGGAGGACGACGCGGCCGTTGACCAATGCCAGTGGCGTGTGAGGGCGTGCAGGAATGCTGTTCATGCCGGTTGGTCTCGATTTCGTTCGGTTATTGGCAGAGTGCGCGGATGTCGCGATAGAGCCGGTGCTGGGCGGCCGGATCCTGCTCGTACGTGACCACCACCAGCCGCATCCCAGGTCCCCAAAGCTGCCGCACGCGTGCCAGCACCTCATCGGGCTCGCCCACCATGCGTGCATGAACGATGATGCCCGTGCCGGCAAAGGCGGCCCGAAAGGCGGCTGCGTCGTTGGTGTTCGGATCGGTGCGCGGGGTAAACGCGGCGTCCACCATCGTCAGTTGCGGGTTGCTCTTCACAGCCTCGATCCACCTGGCCCAGTCGCCGCAGGAGTGGATGGCCGTCCCGCCGAATGCCGCGCCGATCCGGGCGTCGTTTTCGACGCAGAACTGCCGGTAGGCGCGCGGCGAGATCATCACCAGGTTGTCGGTGCTCAGCCCGATGCCCGTGCCGGCCCGCGCACTGGCGAAGCCGTGGCCCGGGCGCACGAGCTGATCGCCGATATGGCGGCTCTGCTCCTGTGTGAAGCGGATCACCTCATCGGTGAGCGACGCCAGCACCCGGCGCACCGCCTCCGGCGCGTCTGCAAAGCCCAGGAAGAAGCCGGAGGTATCCACCAGCTCCGTGGCCACATTGAGCGGGTTCTGCAGGTCCGACCACGACATCGGTACGCGGCCGTGGGTTGCCTCCAGGAAATAGTCGATCATCGCTAGCACATGGCGCATGATCTGGGCCTGTTCTATCGGACGGGCGGTCAGGGCGGGCACGTCGTTCACGGTCCGGTAACGCGGCCGCGCCACAGGCGCTTGTCCCTCCAGCCATTCGTATTCGGCGCCGAACGCCGCCGCGGTCACGCCGATGCCGTACCACGGCTCCAGATAAGTCGGCGCATCGGTGAGATAGTCCAGCGCCTTAGTGAGCCCGCCGAGCTGCCAGCGCAGCGACGCAGCCATGTCCCGACAGCCGTCACGGAACACCTCGGCCACGCGCACGCGCTGCCAGACTGCGACGCCTTCGCGGGATGCCAGGAACGCAGCATAGCGCGCTTCCGCCTCGGCCGCGTGCGCTTCATAACGCGCCAGGTCGAAATCGGCCGGTGCGACCGGGGTCACCGGCATGGCCTGGGCATCCTTGCTTGTGGTGTCAAACACAGGAGTTGGCATGACGTATCGCCTCACTTGGCGCGCTTGACGCTCGCGAAATCCCAACCCTTGGCCGCGCAATTGCTGCGGACGTGGTCATCCCAGGTGGGTTCGTTGGCAGGCCGCGCGCCGGGGAATGCATCGATGCTCAGATAGCGTACGGGTGCGCTGCCGTCATTGACGATCATATGCCACGTGTCCGGCGGGATGCGCACGACATCGCCCGGCTGGACACGTTGACGTTCGGCAGCCTCAGGACCGATGCGGAGTTCCCCTGCACCCTCAAGGACGTAGAAAACCTGCTCGGTATCGGGATGCTTATGGAGCGGCGGCGCTTCACCGGGCTCGAGCACGACGACGAAGACCTCGGTGACCGTCGCCTCCGATCGGTCCAGCACGAGCTCGTTCACGTGGGTGGGAAAACGATAGACGATCGTGTCGGTTGTGCTAAAGACGTATTTCATGCTTTACCTGCCAGTGGATTGAGATGCCGGATGAAGTGTCGTTCGAGCGCGCCGGCGTAGACTTCTTCGTTGCGGATGAGACCTGCCATCAGGCGATCTTTCAGGGCGGGCGTTGTCAGCACCGAGCCGAAGGTGACATGCAGCGCCTGCCGGGCGTCGAACTGCTCCAACAGGCCAGGCAGTTGCTCGTCCGCCAGTGTCTCAGGTCGCGGCACCTTCGTCAGGGCTGCGGAGATGTGATAGCTCACCTTGTCCGTCTCGAATCGCTCGTGGGCCAGCGCGAGGATCTCGCGGAACAGTGTTGGATCGAAGGACGCGGTCACCCGCAGCGCTTCGAGGTAGCTTGTGCCGGCGGTCTTCAGGTGCAGCAGTCCGCCGGCTGACTTTGTCGCAATACCGTAGATGCTGAACTTGTCCGAACCGGTGTGCAGGCTGAGCTTATACGGGCCCAGCGCCCGCGCGATGGCCGCGTGGCCGGCAAAATCGGCCTCGAACGTTGCCAGATCGCCGACGTAATCCACACCCTTCTCGAAGCTGCCGACGTAGCGCGGGGCCAGGCTGACCCAGCGCACGCCCAGCCGGCGCAGTTCGCGCGCGATGAACAGGTGCTCAGCGTGGCTGGTGGGCGTGTCCGTCTCGTCGACCGACACCTCCAGCTCAAACGTGTCCGCGGGACGGATCGAGGCGAGATGGTGATACAGCGCCGCCACGTGTGCCACGGCGCGGCCGTATTTCACGGCCGCACGCAGCAGCGTGCGGTCATCCAGGACCAGATCGCGGTCTTCCACTGCGATGCGTTTGCCCACGTAGGCCGCCCGCAGATCGTGGGCCGTGGTGGACAGGGCCGGCCACGGCAGCGCGGCGTATTTGGCCCGGAGGACTGCCTCGTCATCGGTGTCTGCTGCCGAATCGACGTGTGCGCCGGGATCAATAGTGAAAAAGGTGAACCCGGAGGCCGCGCACAGATCGATTTCGGCGGTGGTCTTCAAATGGTCGGCGTCCGCGCCTACGCCCTCGCGCCAGCCCTCCTGGAAGATGCCCCACGTCGCATCGTCCATCACGTCATCGGGACTCCGGCCGGTGCGGGTCATCTCGCGGATCGACTGCTGAGCGAAGATCATCCCGATGGCGCCCCAACCATGGGGTTCGCCCCCCGTTGCACGGGCTCCCACCGCCTTTGCAGCCCGGATGTGGCCGGGAGTTGCCAGGCCCAGGCGGTCGCCGCACCCCGCAGAGGTGCGCAGGCCCAACGGAATGGGGCGAAGCCACGGCAGCGCCGCGCGCAATGCGGCTGCATTGGCGTGCGTCGGCGGGCAAACCAGCAGTGTCCTATCGCCCAGGGCGCCAGGGACGCCGGAGAAAGACTCCAACACCGCGCTGTTGGCCGATCCCAGTAGGCCCAGTCGCTTCCCCTGCGGGGTCCAGCCGAGGAAGAAGGTGGTGTCACCATCCTCCACCAGAGAGTTCGGATAGATCGGTAGGTCGACTTCGGAAAGCTCGCTGAATGTGACCGTCATTGTCTGCTCCCGCCTTGTTGGTTCCATGAAATCGGCTAACAACGCTTCACGCAGCACGCATCACGTCTCACGCACCGCCGCCACCAGTGCGTCTATGTTCTCCGCGGGCGTTCCTGGACTCACACCACCGCCCGCTGACAGGATCAGCCCGCGGCCGCCGGTCTTCTCGATGCATGCATGAGCCCACGCCTGCACCTGGTCCGGCGCACCTTGGGCCATCACCGTGAGTGGCGGCACGTTGCCCATCAGCACGTGTGCCGGCATGGCCGCCCGGACTTCGGCGATATCGGTCTCGTGGCTGAAATTGAACACCTCGAACGGCAGTCCGGCCAGCCGGGTCAGCAGGTGGGGGCAAGGTGTGTCGTTGTGATACACCCGCACCAAGCCATCGAATGCCTCGAAGATGCGGGCCAGGTAGGGCGCGGCCAGCGAGTCAAACAGCTTGGGCGAGAGCATGCCGGGGATATCATCCAGCAGCAAGATGCCCTCCACTCCGCCAACGGCTTCGGCCTGGGCGCGCAGCCAGGCGATGATGGTGTCGGTCAGGGTAGTTAGCATTTGGGTTGCGCGCTCAGGCTGGCGCTTCAGCGCCACCATGAACTCGGTGATGCCGAGCAGCCAGCTTGCCAGCGTGTGCGGGCCGCGCGCGGCGACCATCCGCACCGCGCGGCCTTCGGCCTGCAATCGACGCTGCGTTTCCCTGTAGTGGTGCAGGGCCAGCGGCATGAAACCATGTTCGTATGGGTCGGCCGGCCGCATCTCCAGCAGCGCATCGAGCCCGCCCGGCAGCGGCTCGATCGACGGTGGAGAATTGTGATGCCAGATGATCCGTGCTCCGAACGCCGAAGGTTCTGCGGCCATGCCGTACTCCACCCAGAAGCCTGGAATCCAGGCCACATCGGGAAAACGGGTCAGCAGATCTCGGTTTGTCCGCCACCACGCATCGGGTTGCAGGAAGTAGTCGAGCGTGTCGATGCCGGCGTAGCCGGGCAGCCACGGGCTATCGACAATCAATGCCACCGGCGTCCGATCGGTCGTTCCCCCGCGCGCAGCAGTCATGAAGCGATTCCAGGGATCCATGCGTCTACCCATCCTGTTTCGTATCACCGGGCGCGCTGGCCCGCACGATCAGCTCCGGCTGCAGCACGACGTTCTCGCAATCATCCGTGCAGCCGGCCAGCCGCCGAAGCAGCAGGCGGACTGCCTCTGCGCCCAATCCGCGCTTGTCGCTGCGGAGGGTGGTCAATGGCGGTGTGACGAGCCCGGCGAGCAAAATGTCATCGAAGCCGACCACGGCGACATCTTCCGGCACGCGCCGGCCGAGCGCCGCGCACGCCTGCAGCGCGCCAACGGCCACCAGGTCGTTGTAGCAGAGCAAGGCATCCACTTCCGGGTGTTCGGTTAGGAGTTGTTGGGCGGTGCTGTAGCCGCTTTCCAGTTGCGGCGCACACGCTACGCTCAGAGCTGGATCGCCGGGCACGCCAGCTTCCGCGAGCGCACGTTGATAGCCTTGCGCCCGGCGCTGGCCGCCCTGTGAGGCCGGGGGGCCGGCCAGAAAAGCAATCGATCGTCGCCCGCTGCGGAGCAGATGCCGTGTGGCGCACAGTGCGCCGGCTTCATCGTCTACGCAAACCGATTTCAGGTCCCCCTCAAACGACTCGCGATTGACGAGCACGACGATGGGGAGTCTGGCCATCAGTGTGCGGAGCGTCTCCTCCGAAAGACGGGAGCTGCACAGGACGATGCCGTCCACCCGCTGCGCTTCCAGCGTCTGCAAGGCTTCCATCTCGCGAGTGGGATTCTCCATTGTGTTACAGAGCAGCAAACTGAACCCGGCCCTGTGTGCGACATCTTCAGCGCCGCGTGCGACCTCTGAGAAAAAAGGATTGGCAATGTCGGGCACAACGAGGCCAAGCGTGGAGGTTTTCTGGGTCACCAGGCTGCGGGCCAGGGTATTTGGGCGGTAGCCGAGGCGTTCGACGATCTCCAGGACATGGGCGCGCGTTGCGGGGCTGATCTCGCCCTTGTTGTTCAGCGCGCGCGAAATCGTCTGGGCAGACACGCCTGCCGCGCGCGCTACATCCGAGATGTTTATCCGTTTGCTCGTCATTGAAACAACCTTCTGCTGTTACGGCCCAGGCGCTGCAGCGTCCGTTAGCGTTCACGGCAGCGTTCACGGAAGCACGAATGTGATTATACTGCGCGAGTACGGGGACGTCAAAAACCTTGTCGCGCGCGTTTTGCCATTTGACAACCGGCTAACTCCGTGTTTATAATAGCTGTGAGCGGTCCCGTGAGCGATAACGGCCACTCATAGGTCCGCATTTTTCCGCGAGGCACAATGATGTCGTTTCGCGTCTCCATTGCTGATGTTGCTCGTGAGGCCGGGGTGTCTCGCCAGACGGTCTCGCGCGTGCTCAACAACAAAGGTGAGATCAGCAGCGCCACCCTCCACCGTGTCCGCGAGGTCATCGACCGGCTCGATTATCGTCCCAGCAGCATCGCGCGCGGCCTGGCCACTCGCCATACGGGCACCATTGGCCTGATTGTTCCCGATATCGCTAACCCATTTTTCGCCGATATCGGCCGCGGGGCCGATGACGCGGCCCATGAGGCCGGATATAGCCTCCTGCTGTGCAATGCAGTTGAGGATCCGGACCGTGAAGCCGATCTGCTGCAGACTCTCGAGCAACGAGCTGTCGATGGCGTGTTGCTATGCAGCTCACGCTTACCCGAGAAGGTCTTGGCCGATCTATTGAAGCGGCATGATGCGGTCGTATTGATTAACCGCAACCTGGCTGGCAGCAGCAACGTGTGCGTGGATGACGCCCAGGGCGCGGCTGCTGTCGTGCAGCACCTGCTTGCCTCGGGCCGGCGCCGCATCGGTCTCCTGGCGGGACCGCAGACTTCCTACAGCAGCCGAGAACGGGTGCGCGGCTACACCGAAGCCCTTATCGCAGCGGGCGAGGGTCCGGACCCGACAGTGATACAACGTTGCGGCAGTCCTGACATCGAAGGCGGCTATTGTGCGGCGCTCTCTTTGCTGGGTGCGCGGCCGGATGCAGATGGCCTGGTCTGCTACAACGACCTGGTGGCGGCCGGCGCACTGCGAGCCTGTGCCGAGTTGGGACGCCGCGTGCCCGATGATGTTGCTGTGACAGGGGCAGATGATATCCTGCTCGCCAGCCTGATCACGCCCGCACTCACCACTCTGCGGATCGACCGGCAGGCAATCGGTGCGGCTGCCTTTCGGTTGCTGCTCGACCAGTTGCATGGCGTTTCAAATGGCTGCAATACGCATATTTTCCGACCGGAACTGATTGTGCGCGCAAGCGCGCCTTGATGGCGTGCGGCTGAGCAGGGCAGACCTTCAGGGTCTGCCAGACCCTGAAGGTCTCTGCTAAGTGACGAGGAAGACTGCATGAAGCTACTCAACAAGGGCGTTGGTTTCAAAGAAGGCTATGTGATGATTGCCGGACCGGGTGATGGCATCTTGAAGATGCTGGAATTCGGGCGCGTGGGCGTCACCCAGGGTTGCCCGTACGAGGGAGACACCGGGATGCGCGAGGCTGTTTTCGATATCATCGCTGGTGCTTGCCGTCTTGAGGTGGCCGATGGGGTGTTTGACAGAGTCGGCGGGCGGGCCAACCCATTCGCTGCCGGCCCGACCCTGATCTGTCTGCCGCCCGGCACGCGTTACCGTTTCACAGCGCTCACCGCTACCCTTGATATGGCGGTTTCGATGACACCGGCGGACCCTGGGTTGCCTGTGGCGATCATCGGCCCCAACGACGTCCCCGAGAACCGGGCCGGCGCGGCGAACTGGTCGCGCACCATCCGCCCCGGCACCAGCGTGGCGCCCACGACCCGGCGCTTGATGATGGCCGAAACGATCGTGCCGCCCGGCAACTGGACCTCCTATCCGCCGCACAAGCACGACGTCGAGAATCCCCCGCATGAATCGATCTATGAGGAGGTCTACTTTTACCTCTTCAAGCCCGCGGGCGGCTACGGCTTCCAGCGGGTCTACGAGACCGGTGATGATCCGGGTCGGCTCAATGAAGTGTACGTCGTGGAAGACGGTGATGCGGTGGCAATCCCGAGAGGCTATCATCCGCTCGTGGCCGCGGCCGGTTATCAGCTTGTCTACATCTGGGCCCTGTGCGGCGCCAACCGCGTCTATGGTGCGTGGCGCGATGATCCGACCCATGTGTGGATTCGCGGCGCCGAGGCGATCATCGACAAGTAGAAAGGAGGGATTCTGCAACAAGGAATTGCTGTTAGCTTTACGAATGTTTTCGCTTCTCACATCAAATCACTTTCAAGGAGGAAAGGCATGTCATCTCGTATTCGGCATAACGGTCTGCTCACAGTGTTGAGCCTCGTGTTGATTGTATCCTTCGCGCTCTCGGGCTGTGCCACCCCGGCGCCGGCCGCTCCTACGGCGGCCCCTGTCCAACCGACCGCGGTCCCGGCCGCACCCGAACCCACGGCGGTCCCGGCTGCACCCGAACCGACAAAGGCGCCCGAGCCCACCGCGATCCCGGAGCCGACGAGCAAGTACAACGAAGCGCCCATGCTGGCCGAACTTGTGAAGGCCGGCACGCTGGCGCCCGTTGACGAGCGTCTGCCCGAGGAGCCGTACGTCATCAAGGTCCCGGAAGTCGGCAAGTACGGTGGCACCTGGCACCGTGGCTTCATGGGCCCGTCCGATCGCAACGGCTTGATCCGCATCGTCAACGACGGCCTGGTCCGCTTCTCCATCGACGGGGCCAGCGTGGAGATGAAGTACGCGAAGAGCGTCACCCCCAACGACAACTTCACCGAGTGGACCATCACGCTGCCTAAGGGCGGCAAGTGGTCCGACGGTGAGCTGTTCACCGCGGACGATATCATGTTCTATTATAACGACGTGGTGAACAACAAGGACCTCACCCCATCGATGCCGTCCTGGCTTCTGAACAAGGACGGGACGCCGGTCAAGGTGGAGAAGTTGGACGATCTGTCTGTGAAGTTCACTTTTGCGACCCCACAGACGCTGTTCCTCCAGGAAATCGCCCAGCAGGACGCCGGCGACAAGAAATATCCGATGTTCTTGCCCGCGCACTATCTCAAGCAGTTCCATGCGAACTACGCCGCCAAGGCGGATCTCGACAAGATGATCGCCGATACCGGAGTGAAGACTTGGGGCGAACTCTTCTACCTGAAGCAGGATCAGTTCGACAACCCGGATCGCCCCGTGCTGACTGCCTGGAAGGCGAAGAACCGCTATAGCGAGCAGATCTTCATCATGGAGCGGAACCCGTACTACTTCGGTGTGGACCAGGAAGGCAACCAGCTTCCCTATCTCGACACCATCGAGGTCAAGTTCTTCGCAGACAAGGCTGCACTGAACCTGGCGGCCATCGCAGGCGAGCTCGACGAGCAAGAGCGCCACATCGACCTGGCCAACTATCCGGTCCTCAAGGAAGAGGAGCAGAAGTCCGGCAAGTACAAGATCTTCCTCTGGTCCAGCACGGGCGGTGAAGAAGCCGGCATCGTCTTCAACCTGACCTATGCCAAGGACCCGGAGCTGACCGCGATGTGGTCGCAGTTGGACTTCCGCAAGGCGGTCTCCTACGCCATCAACCGGCCGGAGATGCAGCAATCGATCTTCCTGGGCACGGGCGAGCCGCGCATGGGCATCATCAAGGCAGGCAGTCCCTGGTATCCGGGCGATGAGGTGGCGCACAAGTACACCGAGTACAAGCCGGATGAGGCCAATAAACTGCTGGACGCGCTGGGCTACACCAAGCGCGACGCCGAAGGCTTCCGCCTGCTGCCAAGCGGCAAGCGGGTGGGCTTCGAGCTCTCGGCCGTCCCGGCGCTCGGCGCCTACGTGGCGGTGGCCGAACTGGCCGTAGCCGACCTGAAGAAGGTCGGGATCTGGGTTGACCTCCAGACGCGCGAGCGCGACCTGCACTTCCAAATGCGGCAGGCGAACGAGCTGCAGGCCGAGGTGTGGAACCAGGACTCGGCTGGCACCATGTTCAGCGGTTCGACCAAGTTCGACGTCCGGCCGGGCATCTACGGCAACCTGACCTACGGTCCGCTCTTCAAGACCTGGTACGACACCGGAGGCAAGGAGGGCGTCGAGCCGCCGGACGGGTGGAAGCAGATCGTCAAGCTTCAGGATGAGGCCAAGAGCGTTGGCCCCGACCGGCAGGCGGAGATCGCTAAGGAGATCTTCACCATCTGGGTCGACAACCTCTATGATATCGGCACCGTTGGCCTGACGGCCATGGACCAGGGCGTAGCTGTGGTCAATGCCAAGCTGCGCAACGTGCCCGAGAACCTGACCAAGGATTGGGCGCTGCGCACCCCCGGCAACGGCAAGCCCGAGACGTGGTTCTTCGTGCAGTAAGTATCACTCTATCGGAATCGAGGCTTTAGCCGGTCTCTTGCCTACCGCGATGGCACCGGCTAAAGCCTCCAGTTCAGAGCTAACGTACCCGGAATCGAGGCTTTGGCCGGTCTCTTGTCGACTGCGAGCGCACCGGCTGAAGTCTCCACGCCAGCAACCTGACTGCCTCTTGCCGGAGAAGTGCCGCGGCGGCGCGCGAGCCGTCGTTCCAGGAGTACCTATGCTCAGATACATTATCCAGCGCCTGCTCTTGCTACCGTTCCTGGTGCTGCTTTTTTCTATCATCGTGTTCGGGCTGGTGCAGGCGCCACCCGGCGACTTCCTCACCAGCTACATCGCAACGCTGGCATCTTCTGGTTCATCCATGGACCAGGCCACCGTCGACGCGCTCAAGGTGCAGTTCGGGGTCGACCAACCCTTCATGGTTCAGTACGGCCGGTGGATAGACGGTCTGTTGCACGGCGATCTGGGCCGCTCGCTGGAGTACCAGCGCAAGAACACTGAACTCATCGGGGAGCGCCTGCTATTGACCGTCGCTCTGGCGCTTTTCGCCTTCGTCATCACCTGGGCGATCGCCATACCAGCGGGCATCTATTCGGCCACCCACCCGAATTCCGTCCTGGACTATGTGTTCACGGTCATCAACTATGTGGGTGTGGCTACGCCGAACTTCATGCTGGCGCTGGTGCTGATGTGGTTTGCATTCAGCAGCCTTGGCATCAGCATCACTGGACTCTTCTCGCCCGCGTTCGTCCAGGCGCCGTGGAGCTGGGCCCGTTTTGTCGACCTGCTGAAGCATATCTGGGTGCCCGCCATTGTGCTCGGCGTCGCGGGAACTGCTCGTTTGACCCGCGTGATGCGCGCTAACCTGCTCGACGAGCTGAACAAACAATACGTCACCACAGCGCGCGCCAAGGGCCTGTCGGAGTGGCGGCTCGTGATGAAATACCCGGTGCGCCTGGCGTTCAACCCCCTCATCAGCACCGTCGGCTGGTACTTGCCGCAGCTCTTCTCAGGCAGCCTGATTGTGGCTACGGTCATGAACATCCCGAATATTGGCCCACTTCTTTTGCGGGCTCTGCAGCAGCAAGACATGTACCTGGCCGGCAGCATCCTGCTGATCTACTGTCTGTTGACGATCATCGGCACACTGATGTCGGATGTGCTCCTGGCGCTTGCCGATCCGCGTATTCGCATGGAGGGAGGCAACTAACATGGCGCCATACATGGCGGATGAAGCTCCTCCGAATGCCCCCACTGTCGAGGCGGCAACCATGACGATCGCACCGAAATCCCAGGCCGAAGATCGCGTTTCAGTTGCTTCCAACTGGAAACTCGTGTGGTGGCGGTTCCGCAAGAATCGCCTGGCGGTTGCCAGCGCCGTCGTGCTGATCATCTTTTACATGATCGTACTGGTCCCGGACTTCTTCGCCACCCAGGAGCCAGAGACCACCGCGGCCCGGCTGGCCTTCATTCCGCCGCAGCGGCCTTCGCTCATCACGGACGGCCGGCTGGGGCTGTCGGTGCCGGAAGTGGTGGGCAAGCGCAACGCGGTCACCCTGCGGATGGAGTGGACCATCGATCCTGAGCGTCGCATTCCGTTGAGGTTTTTCGTGCGCGGGTATGAGTACAATGTCGTCGGTGGACTCACGTCGAATCTGCATTTGTTTGGCGCAGCGAACGCCGATGATTCCGGTCGCTTCTTCTTGCTGGGTACGGACCGGCTGGGCCGCGACCAGTGGTCGCGGCTGATGTTCGGCACGCGAACCTCGATGACCGTCGGCCTGATCGCGGTTATTTTGAGCGTCATCCTGGGCGTGCTCTTGGGCGGTGTGTCCGGCTATTTCGGCGGGATTGCAGATCTCGTCATTCAGCGCGTCATTGAGATCCTGCAGTCGCTGCCGACGATTCCAATCTGGCTCGCCATGACCGCCGCACTGCCTCGCGACTGGCCGCCGACGCGTGTCTTCTTTGCTATCACGATCATCCTCGCCTTCATCGGCTGGACGACCCTGGCGCGCGAGGTGCGCGGCCGTTTCCTCTCGTTGCGCGAGGAAGACTTCGTACTGGCTGCTGAGCTGTCGGGCGCCAGCCGGCTGCGCATCATCATGCGCCACATGGTGCCGGCCTTCATGAGTCATATCATTGCCACCAGCACGCTGGCCATCCCGGTGATGATCATCAACGAATCCTCGCTCAGCTTCTTGGGCTTGGGCATCCGCCCGCCTGCCATCAGTTGGGGCGTGCTGCTGCAAGAAGCCCAGAGCATCCAGACGGTCGCGCAGGCGCCCTGGCTGATGATGCCCGGCCTCGGCGTGATCGTCGCCGTGCTGGCGTTCAACCTTGTCGGCGACGGTCTGCGTGACGCGGCCGATCCGTACAGCCATTGAGGCGGCATGCATGCCGAACCATATGAACCAAAATACCGAGCCACTGTTGTCAATTCGAGACCTCAAGGTTCACTTCTTCATGGATGAAGGGGTGGTCAAGGCGGTGGATGGGATTTCGCTCGACGTCCACTCGGGCCAGGTGTTCGGCATCGTGGGCGAAAGCGGGTGCGGCAAAAGCGTAACTATGAAGGCGTTGCTGCGCATTGTCGAGCCACCTGGGCGCATCGTCAGCGGCGAGATGCTGCTGCGGCAACCATACCGGCGGCAGACTGGCCGGGGCGGCATGCATGCCGGCAGCATACCTGCCGGCAGCATACCTGCCGATGGCGCAACCGAAGTGGTCGACCTGGCGAAGCTGGATCCCAAAGGTGCAGAGATGCGAAGTGTCCGTGGTGGGCAGATCGCATTGATCCCACAGGAGCCAATGGCCGCCTTCAGTCCCGTGCATACGGTCGGCAATCAGATCATCGAGGCCATCCGTCTGCACCGCGATGTCGACGAGCGCGAGGCGCGCAAAATCGCACTCCAGCAGTTTAGGGACGTCGGCATCCCCGCGCCGGAGCAACGTCTGGATCAATACTCGTGGCAGATGAGTGGCGGGTTGCGCCAGCGAGCGATGATCGCGATGGCGCTCTCGTGCAATCCGCTCATCCTCATCGCAGACGAGCCGACCACGGCCGTCGACGTCACGACTCAGGCGCAGGTGCTGCGGCTGCTGCGCCGGCTGCAACAGGAACGAAACTCGGCCATCATCTTCATCACCCACGACCTCGGCGTCATCGCCCAGATGGCCGACTACGTGACCGTAATGTATCTTGGCCTGGTGATGGAACAGGGCCCGGTGGACCAGATCTTCCACAACCCCAAGCACCCCTACACGCGCGCGTTGTTGGAGTCGATTCCCAGCATTGACACGCCGCCGCGCGTGGACTTGCCCGCCATCAGCGGCTCGATCCCGCATCCGTTCAACCGCCCGGCCGGGTGTCCCTTCCACCCGCGGTGTTCTGAGTTCATGTCCGGCATCTGCGACCAGCAGGTGCCCCCGCTGACGCCGGTCGGCAAAAGCCAACTGGTGAGTTGCTTCATGTATCACAACCTGGAAGTGACGGCATGATGAAAACAGCCTCTCAGCCGCTGCTTGAAGTAAAAAACCTGCGCAAGTTCTTCCCGATCCGGAAAGGCTTCCTGCGTAAGACAGTCGGATACGTCCGGGCTGTCGACGATATTAACTTCTTCATCAATGAAGGCGAGACATTGGGGCTGGTCGGTGAAAGCGGCTGCGGCAAAACAACCGCCTCGCGTTGTATCCTGCGCGCGCTGAATCCGACATCCGGGCAGATGCTGTTTCGCACCGAGAGTGGCGACGTAGTCGACCTGGCTCAGCTCAACCGGGAGCAGTTGAAGCCGCTGCGGGCGCAGATGCAAATGATTTTTCAGGATCCTTACGGGTCGCTTAACCCTCGCATGACGTTGTTTGACATCGTCGGCGAGCCGCTGTTCGTCGCCGGGATGCGGAACCGCAGGCAGCGCGAGGAACGCGTGGCGGAACTGCTGCGATTGGTCGGGCTGCGGCCCGAGTTTATGCAGCGTTTCCCCCATGCGTTCAGCGGCGGGCAGCGCCAGCGCATCGGCATCGCGCGCGCCCTGGCTCTGAATCCGCGCCTGGTGGTCGCAGATGAACCGGTTTCCGCCCTGGACGTCTCGGTTCAGGCCCAGACGCTGAACCTGCTGCTCGACCTGCAGAAGCGTTTTAACCTGACCACCCTGTTCGTTTCGCACAACCTGAGCGTGGTCAGGCACCTCTGCGATCGTGTCACGGTCATGTACGTCGGCAAGATCGTGGAGACCGCCACATCGCAGGAGATGTTCGCTCAGCCCCGGCACCCATACACCGCGGCACTCCTGGCCGCCCTGCCGGTGGCCGACCCTCGCATCAAGACCGGCAATGTGGAGTTGCCCGGCGAGGTTGCCAGCCCTGCTCACCCGCCCTCGGGCTGTTACTTCCACCCGCGCTGCACCTACTGCATCGACCGTTGTAAGACCGAAGCGCCCGCTTACCGGGAAATCACACCTGGTCACTATGCTGCCTGCCATCGCGCTGACGAGTTGAAGATGGCAGGGATGGCATGAGCATGATGAGCGGGGCCTTATGAAGTTCGCACAATCGTCGTTTGTCTACAGCAACTACTCGCTGCAGTATGCCATTCGCAGCATGGGCCGGATGGGCTATGACGGGATCGCGGTATGGGGCGGTCGGCCGCACATGTACCGGCAGGACCTGCACGCGCAACTGCCGGAGATCCGCGATCTGTTGGCTGAGCAGCGCATGGAGGTTTGCCACGTTGTTCCCG
This sequence comes from uncultured Anaerolineales bacterium, assembly GCA_964513075.1. Taxonomy (GTDB): domain Bacteria; phylum Chloroflexota; class Anaerolineae; order CG2-30-64-16; family CG2-30-64-16; genus DAOUBP01. The sequence goes on along the minus strand of CAZELR010000029.1, from coordinate 7,778 downwards.
CCCAGTTCCGCTATCCGTCATTGTTGGCCTCATCCAACGAGAAGGTGCGGCGGGACAGCGTACGATACATCATGGACAACGTGGATAACGCGCTCCTGCTCGGTGCGCCATCACTCCACGTGTGTGCGGGCATGAGCTTGCTCGATCAGCCGCCGGAACGGGGGTGGGAGTGCCTGCGCCGGAGCATCGTCGAGATCCTGGAGACCATGCGCGGCACGGGGCTCCGGCTCTACATCGAGCCTGCCCATCGCTTCGAATCCAACCAGATTCTGACCCTGGACGACGGCCTGCGCATGATCCGCGAGATAGGTGATCCGCAGCTCGGCATCCTGCTCGACACCGGGCATCTGCACGTCAACGGCGAGGATCTCGCCGAGGGTGTGGCCAAACTGGGGCCGCTGTTGGGGCATGTCGATCTGGACGACAACGATGGTTCGGCTGACGTCCACCTGGCGCCGGGAGCAGGCACGATTGCCTTCGCACCGTTTGCCGCCGCGCTCAAGCGCGCCGGCTACACGGGTTATGTGTCGGCCGAATTGGGCATGCAGTACGTGCTTAACCCCGAACCCGTTGTCGCCTCCTGCCTGGCGTGGATGCGGCAGACTTTTATCTAGCACCTGCGCTCACTCGAGCGCGACGGCGCGCCCCGACGCGGCTGACCGATAGATGGCTTCCACCAGGGCGACGCTGCGCCGCCCCTCGTGGCCGTCTACCAGGGGGGGCCGCCCGGCATGGATGGCGGCCACGAAATCATTGTAGAGGGCGGTGTGGCCTGCAGCGGTGATATCCATGGGCTGTGCCGCGCCGCTGCTCACCTCGGCCTCTTCGGTGGTGTCCTCTGTCGGGTCTGACAGGCGCCAATCGAGGCGGGCCTGGCCCTTGTGGTAGATGACACTGCCGGACGAACCGAAGAACTCCAGCCGTTCGGGGTAGCCCGGGTGCGCGATGGTCGTCGCCTGGATCAGGCCCAGCCGGCCGCCGGCATACTCCAGGATTGCCAGGGCGGCATCCTCAACCTCGATGGCGTGGTTCAAAGTGCGCGTTCTGGCGGTGACTCGCTCGGGCTGCCCGGCCAGCCAGATGAGCAGATCAATGGCATGGATAGCCTGGTTGATGAGCACGCCGCCGCCCTCGTGCGCCCAGGTGCCGCGCCACGGTCCGCTGCGGTAGTAAGCGTCGGTGCGATGCCAGAGTGTGTTGGCGCTGACCCACAACAAGCGGCCCAAACGCCCGGCATCCAGCGCGGCCTTCAGACGGATGGATAGCGGCTCGAAGCGGCCTTGGAAGGTCACTCCCAACCTTACGCCGGCCCGTTCACATGCGGCGATCATCGCGTCACACTCGGCTACGTTGCGGGCCATCGGTTTCTCGCATAACACGTGAACGCCGGCCTGGGCCGCAGCCAGAGTCATCGGCGCGTGCAGATCATGGGGGGTGCAGATGGCAACGACATCGGCCTGCGCCTGCGCCAGAAGTTCCTCGTAATCGGCGTACCACGTTCCGCCGTGCTCAGCCGCGAACGCGCGGCCGCGGCCTTCTTGGCGCGTGGCAACAGCCACCAGCTCAGCTCCCGGCACGCCACGAATGGCTGCGGCATGGATCGGCGCGATGTTGCCAAGCCCGATGATCGCGAAACGCATCAGAAGACTCCTCTCGATGACCGCCTATTCATATGCCTCCGCCAACACTTCCACCGTGTGCACCACGTCGAGCCCGGTGCTGGCAGCGATGTTCCAGCGGCACGTCTCGTTGTCGCAGACGGCTTGCGTCGCGCCGGAGGCGGCGCTGACCGTGCTGATCTTGTCGAACAGCGGCTTGCCGACCGCCTGCGCGATCGCGTGTTTCTCATGCTTGTAGCCATAGGTGCCGGTGATGCCGCAGCAGTCCGCGCCCATCTCCTCGACCGTCAACCCCGGCACCAGACCCAACAAGTCGAGCGCGGGCCGGCCGATGCGGTGGAGCTTCTGGTGACAGGAGGTGTGGTAGGGCAGGTAGCGGCCGTTCTGCGGCTTGAAGTCAGTCTTGAGGTTACCGGCCTCGTATTGCAGCCACAGGAACTCGCAGATGTCATAGACGTGCTCGGCCACCAGCTTGGCTTCGGGGGTGTGAATGCCCAGCAGCTCGCGGTAGTCCGATTTGAGCTCCATGCCGCAGCTGGTCCCGCCTACCACGATGGGGATGCCCTGGCCGGCATAGGGCGCCAGCTTCCGCAGGTTCGCCAGTCCGTAGCGCCGCGCCTCCGCAAAGTTGCCGTTGGACTGCATCGGCAGGCCGCAGCAGTTCTGTTCGGGCAAGATGACCTCGAAGCCGTTATGCTCCAGCACCGCGACGATGGCCTTGCCCACCTCCATCTCATAATGCTGCGTTGCGCAGCCGTGGAAATATGCCACCTTTGGCCTGGGACCCGTCTGCGCACCCTGAGCGCGACGAAGGTCGCGTTGGTGTTGGCCGAAGAACCAGCCGCGGAACTTTTTGAAATGAAAAGTTGGGAAGGGCGCGTGCCGGTCGATAGCGAACGTCTTCTCCATCAGGATGCGCAAAGGCCGGAACCCCAGCGCAGCATTGGCCAGCGGCGCGACCCATCCGCCGACCTGGCCGAGCACCTCGTTGTAGCCGAACGCGGTGTTGCGCCACCACTTCAGGTCGAGCGGGTTCTGGCGAAACTGCTGTTTGCGCAGCTCGGCCTTAGCTGCGGTGTTGATCTCCATCACCTTGACTCCGTGCGGGCACACCAGCGTACACACGCCGCAGCCCGAACAGTAGTCCAACGAATGATCGGGGGACGGCATGTCAGGGTCGCGGAAGCGCTGCGCCTGCGGGCCCACGTACTTCGGGCCGGGGAACAGGTCGGTGACGGGCAGCACCGGGCACGCGCTGGTGCAGATGTTGCACTTCACGCACAGGTCGGCCGTGCGCTTGATATCTTCGAGAAGTTGGGGAGTGTAGTGTTCGCTCATAGCACCAAGTCATTCCATGTTCAATACACAGTACGCAATACGCACCACGCACTACGCAAGGCTCTCACAAGCCGGCTGCTCGATACGCCGTCGCCAGCCATACGCCTTCGGTCGATCCTTCAGCCACCGGATCGTAGCCCGCTAGCAGCCGTCCGGTGATGCGGACGTTCTCCAGGATCACGCGGCCTGTTTCGTCCACCGGCTGCATCCGGCTGTTGGCGCGCACGCCGGCCGCATGGATCGCGTGCTGCTCATGGCCCAGGAACTGGGGCGCAAACCAGTCGCTCAGGCCGCCGGCGGGCGTCTGCAGCGGCAGCCCGAAGATGGCCTCGTGCAGCGCGCCGGTGTAGTCGCTGCTGATGCCTCCGCCGTAGAGGCCGCCGGTCGCCAGGATGAGCGTGTCGGCCCGATAGGTCCGGTCGCGCACGACGTCCGGGATCACGATCCCGATGGCCCGGCCATCGGCAATGATGCCGCTCGTTGCGGTCATGTCGAGCAGGATCGACACCCCGGCCCGGGTCAGGCCCGCCTTGAACGCGTTGTACAGGCGGATGCCTGGGACGCTGGGCGGCAGGGTTGGGATCTCAAAAATCGGCGCACCCAGCTGCTCCTGCAGGTCGCGCCAGGCCGCCGCGTGCTCCGTCAGGCCAAGCACGGCCGGCAGGCCAACGCGCGCGGCGCCGTCCAGCCGCGGCTTCAGTTGTGCGGCGACCCGCTTGCGCACGTCTGCCAGGTCGAACAACCGCGCCAGCCCGGTCGGTGTCGCGTCGAATTTGCTTGTATGCAGCTCGGGCAGATCGAAGGTGGCGGCCTGGGCGGCGTAGCCCCGGCGGGCCAGGTTGTCGGCGCACAGCTTGGGATAGAAATCGCGCCAGCCGGCCGGCCCGGCGATCAGCAGGGCGCCTGGCCGCCGCAGATCGCCGGCCGCGAAGCTCTCCGGCACGACCGCGGCCTGGACCACCGCACCCAGCGCCGTGGGCAGCCGGAAATTGTCGCCCGACTTCTCCCCCTTTGCTGACAGTCCGTCTTGCATCGTCGGGAGAGGGGGCCGGGGGGTGAGGTCCCCAACATACCGCAACCCTGCGGCCTGACCCACCTCGCGCAGCGCGTCCAGTCCGCCCGCCAATGCCTCCACTCCCGTCAGCGCATACGGATGCTGAGGGTGCACCGCGATCCATTCCTCCAATCGCATGCCAAGGCTTGATCCGCGCTCGTCAGCGCTTGTCCGCGTCCCGTCCTTCTCATTCAGCACGCCGATCCACCCCGGTGAGACGTGCGTCGTGCCGATGCCGGCCGCCATGACCTTGACCCGCGCCCCGCGCTGCCGTGCGACCCAAGCAGCCAGCAGCCCCGCTGGTCCTGCGCCAATGACCAACACTTCGTCCATATCCTAAGCCCCTTGCAATGGGTTGAAGGTTCAAGGTTCAAGGTTCAAGGTTGAAGGGGGCACTACCTTCAACCTTCAACCTTCCGCTTTCAACCCCAGAATTCCCCGATAGATTTGCTCATCGAGCAGCGCCTGGCGCAGTCCCGGCCCCCATAGCAGCGGCCGCTGGCCCTTCCAGCGGCGTTGGGCGAAGTCCGCCAGCGCTGCGGTGGCCTGGGCTGCATCCTGATGACCGGTCTCGTGCAAGATGCCGGCCGCGCGGTAGCCGCAGAAGCCGCCCTGGCACGGCCCCATCCCCAGCCGCAGATCGCGGCGCAGGTCGTCGAGCACCCACGGCGCAACGATATCGGCATGGGCGCGTGCGGCCTGCTCGAACTCGGACCGCGTGACGATTTCGCACTCGCAGATCAGCGGGTCCGCGTGCTGGGCCGTTTCGATCTCATGGAGGCGGTGCCCAAGCCAATGCGGCTTGGCTGCGGTGAAGGGGAGGCGTGCATCGGGCAAGACGGTGTCCTTCGTGGTGCATGGCCTGGAGACGCCCAACTGCCCGCAGACCACGTCCGCGGCTCGTTCTGCCATCAGCCGGTAGGTGGTGAATTTGCCGCCGACCACCGTGACTAGCCCCTTGACACCGTCGCGCTGGCTGTGGTCGAGCACGGCGAAGGTGCGCTTGGCCGCGCGGCCCTCTGTGGCCGTGCCTTCCTCGTACAGCGGCCGCACGCCCGCCCACGCGCGCAGCGCGCGCGCCCGGCTGAAACCGGGCGCCAGCTTCTCACCCTCCTCCAGCATCAACCGCACCTCCCAGGGCTCGACGCCGGTATCATTGGGGTCAGATACGTTGACCGAGGTGGTGCCGATGACGGCTACGGTGCCCACCGGCACCAGGATATCGCCGTCGCCGGGCGCGTGCAGGCGGTTGATGACCGTGTTGACGAAGCGATAGGCCATGGCGACCATGGTGCCTTTGCTCGGCCGCACTGTGAGCGGACACCCTGCCAGGGCCGCAATCTGTCCCGCCCACGCGCCCGCCGCGTTGACGACCAGGCTGGCCGCCAGGCGCCGCGTGTCCCCCGTGCGCTTGTTGCGCACCGTGACACCGGCCACGGCGCCGTCGGCTGCCAACTCCAGGCTGATCACCTCGTGATAGGTGAGCACTGTGCCGCCGTGTGCTTTCACCGCGGCGCCGAGCGCGGTCAGCAGGTCGAATCCATCGGCCGAGGCATCGGGCACGCGAAAGGCGCGGGTGATGGCCGGATTGAGCGCGGGCTCATCCTTGAGCATCTGGCCGACGCTGATCTCCTCGGTCTCGATGCCGACCGCACGGCAGGCCGCGGCCCACGTGTCGGCATACGCCGGATCGTCGGCGGGCGTCTGCACGAACAAGCCGCCGGTTGCTTCGATCGTGTGCGGAGCGATCTTGCGGAGGATGCGATTTTCCTCGATGCATTCGCGCGCCGACTCGGCATCGCGCACCGCGTAACGGCCGCCGGAGTGCAGCAGGCCGTGATAGCGCCCCGAGGTGCCATCCGTCAGGTCAGCTCGCTCCACCAGCGCCACCCGCAGCCCGCGCAGCGCCAAATCCAGCGCCGTCCCGCCGCCCGTCGCGCCGCCGCCAATCACAATCACATCGAATTCCTGGATCATTGAGTCCTACCTTCCTGACATGGTGACAAAGTGACGCACCACGCACCACGCAATACGCCGTACGCCCGCACCCCTACTCAATCACCCCCACCAGTTCATCCAGCCTCTCGATTACAAAATCGGGCGGCTCCGTCATGCGCGCCACGTCCTCGCGGTGGCTTGCGCCGGTTAGCGCCACCGCGGTGGCCATGCCCGCCTGCTGGCCCATGCGGATGTCCGTCTCCAGCCGGTCCCCCACCATCATGCAGCGGTCCGGGGTCAGGTGGAGCAGGTCCATGGCTTCTTGCAGGATCAAGGGCGACGGCTTGCCGGCCAGCAGCTCGAGCTTTCGGCCGGTGACATATTCCAGTCCGGCAATGGTCAGGCCGGCGTCGGGGATGCCTCCGCCGGGCAGGGGGCACATCTTGTCGCCGTTGGTGGCGAAGAAGCGCGCGCCGCCGAGCAGCGCCTGGTAGGCCGTGTTGAGCTTGCGGTAGTCCAGCGTGCGATCGAAGGCGATCACCACTGCGTCGATGCCGCCTCCTGCCTGAGGCAGAACGAGTACCTGCTTGGGGTCCTGATCGGCCAATTCTTCAACCACGGTCAACCCGTGCCCGCGCAGCTCGGTCTTCAGGTTGGCTTCGCCGACCACATAAAGCCGCAGGTGGGGCTCCGTCCGTGCCAGATAACGTCCCAACACGTACGCCGAGGTGATGACCTGTTCAGGACGAGTCGGGATGCCCAGGCGCGTCAGCTTGGCCGCGTAGACCTCGCGCGGCTCCAACGGCTTGTTGCTGACGAAGAGCGTCTGCTTGCCCAGGTCGCGCAGCCGGGTGATGCCTTCCACCGCGCCCGGCAGCGCGGCGTCGCCGAGATAGACGGTTCCATCAAGGTCAAACACGAAGCCGTCGATGCGCAGCTTGTTTGGGTGCGAGCCACTCAACCGCGCCTCCAGCGCTTCGATGTTCCGGCGTTCGCCCTCTGCCCGCAGCCTCCGAGCGGCGGTGGTGAAATACTGGTGCTTGCGGAAGAACTTGAGCTGGCGGCGATACCACTCCCGCTCTCCCACCGGCGCGCCACAAGACGCCTGCTCGACGCGCAGTGCCTGGCTCCGGGCCAAAGAATCCTCTCGCCCAAGCACGTCCAGATCGGCGTCGGCCAGGATCTCTTCGAGGGGGGTGCGGGGTGATTGCGGCAGGCGCGTCGCCAGGATCATCCCCTGTACTGTGGCTACTTGGTCTGGGGTGAAACCGAAGCCAGGCAGCACCTGCGCAACGATTTCCATCCCGGCGCGCTCGTGCTCGTGACGTCCAGCCACGAATCCGATGTCGTGATAGGCTGCAGCCACTTCCAGCAGCCGCGCAGCGTCAGCGCTGATGCCGCTCAGGGCCGCCAATCGACGGGTCGCAGGCAGCACATCTTCCGCCGTGTGCCATAGGCTGTGATAGGTCAACTCAGGGGCCAGCTCTTGTTCCAGACGGCTCAGAGCGTAGCGGATCGCGCCATCGATGTCCGGGTCGCCATGCTCGGCGCCATCTCCGCCGCATCCTGCGCTGAGGACGGCTGACTGGTCGTCCAGCATTTCGTCATCCCGAACGGGTAACGCGTTCGAATCTCGCACGATCAATCCTTGTCTGTCCAGGGCGCGTCTGCGGGTAAAAAGCGCTCTAGTCGCAGGGTGCGCTGGTGGCTGATGGGAGCATTGTATGGTTTCACATGATACCACTGTGCAGGCTGTCTGGCAAAGTGTTTGGCCGGAGTAACTGTTCACCGTTCGGGTAAGGGGATTCAGGGCTGGGCGGTGGCGGTGG